>NZ_SELO01000099.1 GCF_004146235.1 Tropicimonas sp. IMCC6043
CAACGGCACAAACCAGTTGCCCCGCCTCATCGAAGGCGTCAAATTCACCGACGGCATCGCCCAAACCAATGCCAACCAGGACCGCGCCGCCTGATCAAGTCGCGTCACCCAAAATCGGCCATAGCTCCCCTCCCCTACGTTGAAGGCTCAGTAATTTTTATCAATCATCTCTTCGAAAGTCAGGTTTGTCCGCGGAGCGGTCGCTCAGTGGCGCCACGGCGAACGGCCGCCAAAATCAAATTGCGTCTAACGTCACATTCAATAAACACCCGGAATGAGGCGATAGCGGACGCGACGGGCATAGTCTCGATAGCCCGGTAACTCGTCCTGCAAAGTTTGGTCTTCCAGCGCCGTTCTCAAGACTGTGATTCCAAAGGCAGCCGCCACTGGCAGCAATGTCCATAGCGAACCCAGGCCAAGCACAAGGCCGAACGGCGCAATCATATTTCCGGAATAGCCCGGATGTCGGACAAACTGGTACGGACCACTGTCACACACCACATGTCCTCGATCCGACCGAACAACAACCACGCTGTAGAAAAAGCGGTTCTCTGCCACCGCCCAGGAAGCGAAAGCGTATCCAAGCGCGATTAGGATTAAGCCAATGACACTCAGCCAAGGCGGAAAGTCTGGAGACCATCCATAGCGATGGTCCAACCCGGCGACAATGACCAACGGATAGCTGATACTAACCGCCATGAGCGGAGCGAGGATCTTGTCCCACGCTTTGGCATCCTTGAGATTTTCGTGGCTCTGTCGATTAGCAGTCAGTCCGGGATGTCGTACCTCTGCCAAAATGCGACCGCCAAGTCCAAAGCCGAGGATCAAACCGGCGTAGAGCCAAGCTTGCGACCAGCTCGGGTCGCCGCCACACACCAACAGAAGGAAAGGGATCAGAAGGTACACCAGAACCAATCTGATCCACTGGCTTGCGGCTGCTTTTCTGGCAGGGCTCTTTTGGGCCACGTGACTATCCCAAGTACTACAACGCGAGTGTATCCGTGGGTGGCTTAGGCATCAATCGGACAGCCGAACAAGAGAGCGGCTGCTTGGTCCGCGACTCGGTCGCTCACACGTTCGGCCGCGGAAGTCTGCTTCTTCACTTTGGGAAGAAATGTTGAGTGAGCGCGTCATGTTTTGTCGCACTGCAGCTAATGGCGGCAAGGTCGGCAAACTCCCCGTTCGGTGGCACGAAGCGTTGGCTCTTGGACCGGACACGCCAGCGCGGTCGCTCACTGCGCTTTGCAGCTGTTGGTCGGTTTCGGGCAACGGTCCGGTGGTGCGGAAAAAAGCACGAATTCACTCTTACTAGTGTTCGGCACCTGACATTTGATACCCAGCCGACGCACCGTGCGCTTTGCCTCACACCGAGGCAGGTCGGAGGGCGGCTCTGCGGACGAAGCCGCCGTTGCTGCTAACCAATTCGGGTGTCGTTTCAGCATTTTCGAATCCTGAGACTCCGCTAGCTGCTTCAGGTTGGCACCCGCGCGGTCATCATGTTGAGACCATTGGAGGTGACCTCGCGCCTGATGTCGATGAAACCATCGGCTTGAAGCCAATTTCGTTGCTGGGTCTCGGTATGCGCCCGGCCATTTTCGTAAAAGCTTAGGAATATCAAATTGAACAAAGCGACGTTCTCAGGATGTTTCCGATCATCGTCTAAGATTTGGCCAATGATGTACAGAGTCGCGCCCGGAGAAAGGGCCGGTCGTACGTTGATCAGCAATTGTTGACATTCGGAAGGACCGAGCACCTGAAGCAGTGACCGGATGACCGCGACGTCAAAGTTTCCCGTCAGAGGTTTCTCCAGGAGGTCGGCGGCGACGGCCACCACTCGCTCGTTGACCGGACTTTCCGCGATGAACCGGTTCGCAACGCGCGTCACCGCGGGCAGTTCCATGATCTTCGCTCGAAGTTTTGGATATCGCTCGCAAAGCGCCAGCGCCAGACCGCCGCTGCCGCCGCCGACATCGACGAGATTGCGCAATCCCGTGAAATCTACGGCGTCTGCGAGTTTCCAACCTGCCAGAAGCGCGTCGGGATGCTGACCAAGGAAAAACCTGCTTACGGCCTCGTCGGACATGTCAGCGTAATTATGCGCCGCCAGCGGTTTGCCGGCCTTTACCGACTCCGCTGCCAGAAAAGCGCCGCGCCACAAATCCTCGAACAATTTGCCCACGTCGCCGATAAAATGGGGGCGGCCTCGCACCAGGTAGTGATCGGCCTCGTCGGAGTTACGAAATATCCCCTCGTACTCGATCAAAAGCCCGGAGGCCACCAATGCAAACAGCAGCGGTTGCAGCCAATTCGGATCGACTGAAATGGCCGCTGCCAACTCTTTGGCCGACTTGGGGTCGTCTGCGAGTTCCGTGAATAAATCCAGCTTGGTCCCGGCGAGGAAGGCAAAAGGGGAAAGAACATCTGTCTTGCATCGGTCAATGATCGGGGATGGAGGCAGCATAGTCGAGTTCCCTCGTGGACTGGCGACTCGGAGAAAGCGCCACCGCAGTATACACTTCCTCAAACGACAGTCCGAAATCTTGCCACGTGACGAAGGGAGATCGATATGTGTTCACCAGAAGTCATTGCAAAGGTCGCAGCCCACATGGCCCCCGCCGACCGACCCACCGGTGCCGCTGCTCGTCGTAGTGAATCCGAAGTTCCGGATCAGATCGTCAGTTTTTCCAGGGTTGTCGATCTGACCCATCCGCTGGTGCCCGATTTTCCAACGCCGTTCGGCAGATCAGAACTGGAAATCGAGCCGGTTCTGAAGTTCGCCAAGGATCGCTGGAACCTGAACCGGTGGCGCATTAACGAACATATGGGAACGCACATTGATGCGCCGATCCATATCGACAGCGATGGGATCGCGGTGGAGCAAATACCTGTCAAGGATCTGGTAATTCCGCTTGCTATCATCGACATAAAATCAAGAGCTGACGAGGACGCGGACACCGAACTGACACCGGATGACATCAAAAACTGGGAGGCGCTGCACGGTCCGCTTCCTAGAGGTTGCTGTGTAGCAATGGACAGCGGGTGGGATCGGCATGCTCCGGGACCGAAATACTGTGATCGGGACGAAGATGGCGTCATGCATTTTCCGGGTTTTCATCCCGAGACTGCCGAGATGCTGGTCGATGATCGCCAGGTGCTTGGTCTGGGTGTCGACACCACATCGCTCGACCATGGTTGTTCAACCGAACACATGGCCCATCGCATCTGGCTGCCTGCCGGCGGCTGGATTGTTGAAGGTCTGGCGAACCTGTCGAAGCTGCCTCAGAGTGGGGCGACTATCGTCGTCGGCGGCCCAACGGTCGTCGGTGCAACCGGCGGTGTAAGCCGGATTATGGCGCTCGTCTGAAGTTGTCGGTGTAGGGCGCATTAGCCCAAAGGAAAGACCTCGCGGGAAATGTATTGCTTGTGGTGTCTGTTCAGGGCTCGACGCAGTCATCTGACAGTTTCAGTCGGGGACGCTTTGCCTGTTCTAGATACCCTGCTTCTATCGGGAACTATGTGTCAGGTGCAGAACACTAGGTTTAGGTCTTGGCCAGCATTTCCGGAGCCGCATGTGCCCGCCTCCGGCGCTAGACTGGTTCTCCTCCCCTGCGCAGGCTGTCCAGTCGGGCGTTGGTTTCCATGAAATCGTGGGCTTCGTT
>NZ_SELO01000100.1 GCF_004146235.1 Tropicimonas sp. IMCC6043
TGGACGGGAAAACGCCCGATCAGGCATATCTCACCCCGTCCCGGCCAATTCCGGTCGCGGCATAACTGAGCGGAAGATCCACTTAGAACACAGCTCCAAACTGTTCAGACAACCCGAGCCACCTATGACTGCCGGGCGCAACGGGATCCGCCGCAGCAACCCCGTCGCATGTCGGGTCGTACAGAGATCAAGCCAGCGTCATTGCTGGAGGATGCATGAAAGAATGATTTGCCATTTGTCTCTTCATTCTGATCGCTTGCCTCGTTGGCCTTGGCACGTCGGCGACAGCGCAGACGGTTCCCAACGATTGAGAGATCGCTGCGTACGATGGTCTGTTTAATCTCCGCGATTTAGCCATTGCAGTAGCTTGCATGGCGGGTGGTGACTCAAATTCCTCTGCCCGCGCCAGCCAGCCAGACCGCGGCGTTGGAAACCGCCATTCAGGCGACCTCCGAGCCGGGCATTGATCTGCGCCGCTGCAAGGTCGCTGGGAGCCTTTGCTTGAGGAGTCTTATTTGCCGTCTCGAAGGGACGCGACCTTCGTCAGCGGACCGAGGTTGAGCCATCTGCTGAATGCGCTGCGAGCCCATTCGTCGCCAATGACTTCGAGCCTCTCCGACTCGATGGCCGCAGATGGCGTGATGTCGCCCCGCACAATATAGATTGCATCAGGAAGCGTGCACGACAAATACAGGTTCACATCGCCGCCCGGATCTTCGACGCACAATTCGCACCGACCCTTGTGGTTCAGGAACCACCAGAAACGTTTCGTGTCTGTTTGGTCGGTCAACTCCAGACGAATCAGGCAGGGTCGCGCGCCAAATGCATTTGGATCGGTGGAGCTTTCAAGGCTCCAGACGAGTAGCCCCAGGTCGATTTCGTGTTCCTTCAGCTCGCGCCGCGTCCAGCGCTGCCCCCATGTGCCAAGCGCTTCGACCAGGGGGATAAACTCGCGCCCGGATTCCGTAAGTGTGTAACCGGACCGGATGTCGCCACTGTCGACGTGCTCCACGATCCCCTCTTCGACGAGCCACTTCAGCCGTGAAGACAGAAGCGACGGCGACATCAGCGGTACACCGCGTTTCAACTCACTAAACCGGCGCGGGCCGGTCGCGAGATCACGCACGATCAGCGCGTTCCAACGTTCGCAGAACAGCTCCGCAGCTTTGGCGACAGGGCAGAACTGACCGTAGGATTTCACCTGCCGTGCCTTTCTCCTTACTACAGATTTTAAACTATACCGTCCCACCGGCACCATGTCACCGTTGGTCAGGAGACTCTGGAAGCGCAGGAGGCACGATGACCACCAAGGCAGCGAATACCGGGCAGGTTTCGAAATCTGCCGCCGAAATCTATGACGAATTTTTCGTGCCGGCGCTGTTTGGCGCCTGGGCCGAACCATTGTGCGACGCCGTCATCATCAAACCGGGTCAAGCGGTGCTCGACGTGGCCTGTGGAACGGGCGCCACGACGCGCGTGGCCGCCAGCCGGATTGGCCGCGAAGACCCCATCGTCGGCCTCGACCGAAACTCTGACATGTTGGCGGTGGCAAGGAATCGGGCGCCTGGGATCGAATGGGTTGAGGGCGTTGCTGAAGAGCTTCCCTTTGCCGATGGCGGGTTCGACACCGTGCTCTGTCAGTTCGGGTTGATGTTCTTCGAAGACAAGGCGCAAGCGCTCCGGCAAATGCGGCGAGTACTTCGCCCAGGGGGCCGCATCGCCTTGTCTGTCTGGGATCACGAGGCCAACACACCCGGATATGCCGGCATGATTGCGCTGATCGACGAGATGTTCGGATTTGACGCCGCGGATGCCCTGCGTGCGCCGTTCATTCTGGGCGATACGGAACGCCTCCGGGGCTTGCTTGGCGAGGGTGGCATGGCAGACGCTGCGCTTTCCACTGTTTCCGGCACCGCGCGGTTCGATTCAATCCACGAGTGGGTCCGCATGGACGTACGAGGCTGGACTTTGGCAGAGTTCATCGACGATGCCGGCTTCGTGGCGCTCATCAAGGCGGCAGAGGACCGGTTGGACCAATTTGCTGGCGCGAACGGCAAGGTCGAGTTTCCGGCGCCCGCGCACATCGTGGTGTGGGAGTGTCGCTGAACGGGGCATCGATCAAAGGCACTGAACCCCAGTGTCGTGAGGCTGAGCGCCGATCCGGTAGCCCGGTAATCAGTCATCGACCCTGCCGCGGACGGCCCAGGCTCTCGCACTCAGGCTGAACGGGGTCTCTTCGCTTCCGCCTGCCAATTTCCTGTATAGCCGATTGCGGAGGCGCGCCTGCGCCGCCGCGTCAAGGCCGCTGACATAGGCGCCCGATGGCCCGGGACCGTTTAGGAATGGCTTCCAGTAATCGTCGAACGAGCTGAAATTCATTTGGATCGTCAGACCTGTATCGGTCACGTTTCGCAAACCGCATTCACGCCATAGCGCTGCCAACTCACCGTCGCGACATAACGGCATGTTCCGTTCGTGCCTTGCTTCGGCATCGGCGTCCATCGCAGCAGCTTCGTCCCACAGGTGCCTGAGCATCAGCATGCCATCGCCATAATCCCACACCGCCGCCGCGACATAGCCGCCGGTTCGCGTCACGCGCTTCATTTCGGTCACCGCACCCGCCGGGTCTGGGACGAAGTTCATTACCAGGAGCGAGACCGCCCCGTTGAAACTGTTGTCCTGGTAGGAGAGCGCCTGCGCGTCGCCTTGTTCCAGGGTCGCCCGGTTGTCCCCGGTGGTCGTACGATTGATCTCAATGTAGTCTGCAGAGCCATCAATTCCCGTGACCAGAACTTCCGGGCCGGCGTCCAGCACGGCTCGCGTCAGGGAACCGGTCCCGCAACCAACCTCGAGGACGTGATCGCCATCCGTTACACTTGCGAAATCAACGAACGACGGGGCCAGTAAACGGCTCCAGCGCCCCATCAGGAGGTCATAGCTGTCGCCCTCCCACATCGCATTGTCAGTCATTTTGAACTACCCCGGTCAGGTTTCCGACGCGGCGGCCAGCGAAGATCGGCCCGGTGGCCGTCACTTCCTATTGATCTTAGCACAATCCCTGTCGAAACCCGATGCAAGGCGCTTCGCGCTATGACCAGCGATAAAATCCTTGGGCAAGACCGAAACCGCAACTTGCTCCCCCACAAAGCCAATTCCCGGGATCAATATCGCTGCGAGACGTATGAACAGCGGACTCGGAGAAACTGAACTGCCGCGACTATTCAGCAAGAGAGAGGTGGCTCGGGAAATCTGAACGGGTGAGTTAGGTGTTTGATCCCACGGTTTGATGGTGCGATCCATTCGCTGGAATGGAAGGAAGCCCTATGGGACAGGTACGTCACGGCAGCGCCACGACCACGCACGCCATCCGAGCAGCAATACAGCGATC
>NZ_SELO01000101.1 GCF_004146235.1 Tropicimonas sp. IMCC6043
AAACAGACCATCCGGAAACGCCGCTTGCAGCATCAGAACGCTGCCGCATAATCTCAAACGGAAACCGAACCGGAACTCTCGCTACGAGAAACCTCGCGATCTCCGAAATACTCTGACGACGGACACGCCGCGATTGCCTGCCTGGTGACGACAGAGGAAGTCTTCGAGATGTTCAAGGAGGACGCCGCGGACCCCTTAGATCATTTCCGCGACATCTCCACCTTCGGCGGCTGTACTGCCGGCCCCGCCGCTGCGCTGGAGAATATGCGCATCATCGAGGAGGAAGACTTGCTCGCCAACACGACAGCGATGGGCACTCGGCTGATGGCGAACCTGGACGGCCTGATGGAAAAACACGCCTGTATCGGTGATGTGCGCGGCAAGGGGTTTTTCTGCGGCGCCGAACTTGTCGTGGACCGCACGACGAAAGAGCCGGCGTCGGAGAAGCAGGTTCAGGCAGTGGTAGCCGATTGCGCGGCGCAGGGCGTCCTTATCGGGGCAACCAACCGCTCCCTTCCGGGGTTCAACAACACGCTCTGCCTCTCGCCGGCATTGATCGCCACGGCGGACGATATCGACCGGATTACGCGTTCCATCGACGGCGCGCTTGGCCGTGTCTTCGGTTGACCGTTGCAGGGTCATGTCAGGGTGTGATGTCAGGCGAACTTGGCTTGCGGCGGCGCTGGGGAGGCGCCGACCCAGTGCTGCTCCCCGACATTCGGACACCGGTGCAGGCTACGATTTGCAGTCCGCTGATCTTCGACAAGAAGGAGATCAGACTTTCGAAACAGAAGCAGCACGCGCATGAGTTCAAGACAAAGGTGGCGCTGGCTGAACAACAGGGCGGAGAATTCGCATCTGCCGTTTCGACGACGAGAGCAGGCGATGCAACGCTTCCGGCGGATGCGAAGTTTACAGAGTTTCGCATCCGTCCACGCCTCGGTCCACAATCATTTCAATTCGGAGCGCAGCCTCTCCTCCAGAGCAGATTTCAAGGCAAACCGCTCCGCCGCTCTCACCGAGTGGCGTCAACTGGGCACGGCATAAGGGGCAGGATCACTCTCCATTCGGAGACCGGTTCGAATTGGTCTGACACCACCTTTTCTCGGCCACCGCGAGTTGCCGTGACAGCTCCGCTCTGGTTGGTCGCCGGACCGTCCTCGCAGGCGCTAACTTGGCGTCCGGGTTATGATCGGCATTGTCGCGCCTTCCGCACGCGGTCGGCGACAGCGTCCAACGCCGTTGTGAGAGCGGCGGCGCCGCCTGATGAGATGAAGGTCGCGAACATCTGCTCATTCAGTCCACCCGGCGTCGAGTGTTCCTCGCGCAGGGTTTCGAACGGCGTACCGTCGGCCTCGCTGCCTGTCTTGGTAAGCCCCAGGAAGACAGCATTCAGGTAGTTCTGTGCCGCGTCGCGTTCGGCGCCGTTTTCCCGAAGCCATTCGGCTGCCAACTCAAGGATACCGAAATAGGTACCCATCAGCGAACTGGCGGTGGCATAGGCGTCGAATTCGTCGAGCGTCTTCGCCCCGATGACGGTCCCAAGAGGCCCGAAGACTTTCTCGCCCACCGGGTCATACGGAAAGAGCGCGGTGACACCACTAAGCGCCGCGACGGACGGCAGCGGGATCGCCCGGAAGATGTCGAGCGGTGTGCCAATCCAGTCCGCGAGAGTTTCGGCTTCGACGGTGGCGATCAGGCTGCATACATGCTGTCCCTCGGAAAATCGGAGAGGTGATAGAGCGGCGTGGGCGTCTTGTGGCCGGATGGCGAGGACCACGAGTTCGCTCCCTTCGACAATGTCCTGATTGTCGGAACAGATGCGCACCCGATCGCTCGCGTCGGCAAGCCGCGCCGAGATGACGCTGCTGCGCTCCGATACGAGAATCTCCGTCACATCCGCCTGCGCACGCAGAAGTCCGGTGACAATGGCCTCGGTGATCGCGCCCGTGCCTATGAAGCCGAGTTTCATCCTGTCCTCCTCGTGTTTCAGATAGGGTGAGACAATGCGGGAACGGGCTGACAAGGTCGAGACCGATCCACATCGTTCCGCGGGCAGTCCGCGAGCCAATGATCGGTGATCCCGGCGACCTGGTTGGTCACTTGACAGGGACCGCCGCGATCGCACGCCGTCAGGGGAGGGGACGCGACCGGGATAGAACGTTCTTTGGCGCGAAGGCGCCTTCTGCGAGGCGCTCAGATGTCGCTCATATCTTTCATATTGCTTGAAAAATCATTTCTTTGAAGTCGGGATAACTGTCCGACCGACCGAAACGCGGCACCGATCCCCGTGACCGTGACTTTGCTTGTCCAGTTCTGGGTTGTGATGGGCGCTGAAGTTCGGGCGCATCTAGACTCATTAGCTCCGCCGTCGCCGGGCACGGCCCACCGATCGTTGGTAGGCATCTGGATGAAGTCTTCCTCAAGATCGGCGGCAAGATCGTCTATCTCTGGCGCACCGCTGACGACGAGGCGAAGTGCTTGACATACGGGTTCGATCGAAGCGGGGTCGGAAAGCAGCACTGAAATTTCTGCGGAAACTCGTGAAGCGGCTGGCTTACGTCCCTGATGCAATCGCGACGGATCGCCTTTGGTTTTTCAGCGCCGCCATACGCAATTTGGGTCCTGCTGAGCGGCACGTGACCGGCGGGCGATCCAACAATCGAGCAAAGGTTTCGCATCAGCCGACCCGGCGCCGGGAGTGGCAACAAATTCGATTCAAGTCGCCCGGATCGGCGCAGCGCTGCCTGTCCTCCCACGCCGCTATCGCCAATCACGTCAATGTCCAACGTCATCTGAGTTCCCGCCGCACGTTACAGACCCTCGGCGCGAGGGCCATGGCCGACTGGCGTGAGATCGTGGCGGCCTGAGCCTGCTCTCGGAAGGTGCTCCTGGCTAGGTGTTTGATCCCACGGTTTGATGGTGCGATCCATTCGCTGGAATGGAAGGAAGCCCTATGGGACAGGTACGTCACGGCAGCGCCACGACCACGCACGCCATCCGAGCAGCAATACAGCGATCG
>NZ_SELO01000102.1 GCF_004146235.1 Tropicimonas sp. IMCC6043
ATGATGAAGTCGGTCGGGCCGGTGGTGGCGTAGAAGGCCTCCATCGTGCCGCCGGCAGCCTCGATCAGCGCGCCGGTGGCTGCACCGCGGTCGCTCGGATGGGCCAGCATCCCCTTGGCGGCGGCCTCAGTATAGTTCCCGGTGATGATAAATCGTGGCATCTGTGTCCTCCCTGAAAACGGGGACCCGGATCTGCGCCCGCACCATGCGGATCGTTTGTCGTCCGCAGTCCCACGGGGAGAGGGTAGCACAGTTTGAGTGACGCAAGGTAATATGAGCTGATGGCCGGGCTGCAGGCGGGCCGCGAGGACCGGACGGAGGAAAGGAAGCCCGGCGACTTGAATTGCAGGAAAGTCTGAAAAACCTTCGCCCGTGGGCATGATCTGATAGGGTTGGCGGATCCACAAGAGGAGCACCGCCGATGTCAAAACAGCCCGCCTTCCCGAGCATGACGCGGGCGATGAAGACGAAGCGGACGCGGCGCGAAGTCATCAGGACGTGAGCACACTATGATCGAAGCTCCTGAGTTTGAACCCAGCAGCGACAGCAAAATGGTCGCGATGATCTTCGGAACCTTTCTCGAAATTACGCCATCGTGCTCTGCAATAGTCTCGCCTGACAACCTGGACCGAATGCGCAAGTGCAGGGCTCCATGCCAACGGTCAATTTGAACGGTGCGCAGGGACAGCAAACCGACATTGACCGAAATGGGCTCGATGCCAGCTAAGCGCAGTTAGTAAACTTCACTGGCTGCACCCGGAGTTATCCACGTCGCCATTGGGCATCTTCGTTCGGCAATAAATGGCGGTATCTCGCCTGGCGATCCTCGGTAGATCTGCTTGATAGAGATTGGCATCGGTCAGGTCCGCATCGTACATGTCGACACTACCAAGATCAGCTCGCTCAAGGTTCGCTCCTGTCAAGTTCGAACCAATAAGGCTTGCACCGGTCGCCATAGCAGACGACAGATCTGCGCCTATCAACTTGGCGCCGGAAAGGTCTGCTCCGACGAGGGTCGCTCCCGACAAATTGACGCCATTGAGATTTGCGTCTGTCAGGTTGGCATCCCACAGGTCAGCGCCACCCAGATCTAACTCCCTTAGATCTGATCGCGCTAAATCGCACCTTGCACAGTTTCCTGTACTCCTCAATTGCTCCAGGTTTTCTCTGTCGAATGCGCTCGCTGTGCCAGCGAAAAGGGTCATTAAGCACCTATTAGCCCTGATTGCGGGGGAAGGTCACCATCAAGCGATATCTATCCAGCATCCAGAAACGCAAAAGCGCCCCGGCGTTGCGGGGCGCTGTGGTACCGTTCGTTGTTGCATCAGGCTTGGCGTCTGCGCGCTAAACCGAGGATGCCAAGGGCACCGAGAAGCAGCGGCAAGCCCGCGGGGAGCGGCACGGGCGGAGTTACCAGGCTGGAATACAAGTGGGACGTTGGAACCGGTGTGCCTGACGATGGGCTGTCATAGAAGAATTCAATCCCCATTGCCACTTGTTGAGACTCGAAGAAAAGCAACTCGATCTCGAACAGTCCGGCGGACAAAAAACCAACCTCAACGGGACCAGCTGACGCTCCCGGAAATGCATGAATGCCGTCGTTGTTGATGACCTGTGTGCCTTGGATAATTAGCTCCGATCCATCGTCCGAACCTATCCCAAGAAAAAGGCTTCCAGGCGCATCCACACGGAGATACCCGGTAAACCGCATAATTGAGTTGAGAACGGCCGTCGCCGCGACCGTCGGGTTGGACAAAGAAGCTGCGTCGACGCCAAGTGCATCGGAGAACGTTGAGGACGTGCTCGTCGAACCGGTTGTTCCGTTGGGATAGTCCACCGAAGTGGCTATAAATGTCGCGTCGGCAGGGCTACTAAGAATGTAAGAGCGGGCATCGGCCAGCGTATCCACATCCACTCCGGTCCAGATCTCTCCGTTCAAGCCAGTTCCCGCAGTGGCGGGCAATGCCCCGTCCGGCGAGACGAAGGTATAGAGCGGCAGCGCGTCGCATTGGTCTATCGTTGTTGCAATCGACGCGACAGCAACCATCGCAACAGCAGAAAACTTGGCAAAATGGTCTGTTATCATCGTTCCCCCCTTTCAGAAACTCGACAAGTGAACTCCTAAATGATCCGGCCTTTCTCATAATGTCGCTGACGAAAACAACACACACTTCTAGCGGAACACTTAGCAGGCGTAGTGTGAAGCGACTCTCCGAGCGCCGCATCGAGACCCACAAAAATAATTTGGGCTCGACACCGGACATTTGTGGCAACGAGCTAGATGAGTCCACTGCCGAAAAAACTGACTCATCCTTGTTGGGATACCCTTGCACTCCACAATGTCATCGTCATCACGTCGCCGTGATGAGTCAAGGAAAGAAGCGTTAGCTGCCTCCAAAACGACCACAGTGCAGGTACATATCTGTACAATAATTCCGTTTTCGAGGCGAGTGCACTCGGGTTCTAATGCGCCTATGTTCCAGCAGGTCAGGATAGCTCGCTTTAGCCGGTCTTTCTCAAGTTGGGCTTCGTTGAGGGCCATGGTGCCGCCTGCACCACGCCATGACCACGTTTTTCGAACGGAAACGCCTTGGGTGAACAGCCGATGCCCCGGACGGGGGCCCTTGTCGGACGCCATTGGCAGCCAGATGCCCATCGACCGCAGGCCGCAGACGCAATGGTCGAGCCGAGTTTCTTCGATCTTGATGGTAAGCGCAGTCAGCATGTCGCCGCCGGAGGCGACC
>NZ_SELO01000103.1 GCF_004146235.1 Tropicimonas sp. IMCC6043
AGAAACAGACCATCCGGAAACGCCGCTTGCAGCATCAGAACGCTGCCGCATAATCTCAAACGGAAACCGAACCGGAACTCTCGCTACGAGAAACCTCGCGATCTCCGAAATACTCTGACGACGGACAACTTCGTACGGATCGACATCCCCTCGGATCTCGAAACCCCTAGAGAGGCCGTGGAAGCCGCCAGAGAGGCCATTCTGGCCGTTGCCCGGGGTGAGAGGTCAGCATGTCCGAAGCGAAGGCCTACGTGGCGCTCCTTGAGCGTCTGGGAGGCATGCTGGGGTATCTTGAACTGGAGCGTTTGCGAGAAGATTTGGAGGAGCTGAAGCGAGCCAAGGGCGGACCGAGTCTGGGCTTCGACCAGAGCCGCATTCCGCCGGAGTCTCGAATCCAGTGGGGCCAGGGATTGAAGGCAGATTGACGTCGACAGCCATCCCCAAGGCGCAGCCGCAATTCTGGGACGCGGAGGCCGACGCCGGCGCCTTCGTAAAAGAGATCCGACGACGATAGGCCATTCATAACACTCTATCCCTGCTTCAAGGTTGAAGTGTTGCGTCGACCCACTGAATCCGCCCGGCAAAGCTGCCGTCTGGAAGCTCCAAAACCCGCATTTCGGCCTGGGGTCGGTTTCCTGCGCGTTCCTGCCGGTGGGAAGGTTCGTCTCAAGGTTTTGTCATCGGGCCAAGCGGACGTCAGGTGCCGCAGCAGAAGAAGTCATTTGGATCGGTCGGGGCGCCTGCGTTGTTGGCGCAAACGGATATCTCCTCCGAACCTCATGTCCTTCCTTGATGAGGGTCAACGCCCCTTGGATTAAAAGATGATAAATGATCCGTCGAAAGAGTTCTTGCGCCTCTCCAGGAAGGAAGAGGTGCCGAGAGGTTTGGAGGCCAGTCGCAAGGCAATAGAGACGGAGGGGGACGAATGCCGGATTCTGCAGCCACTAGCTATAATACCGTGCGCGAGGTCGTTGCGGTCTTTCACGACGCTGAGAAGCTCGAGGCAGCAGCAGACAAACTTGTTCTGGCGGGCTTTCCGCAAAGCCGCCTGAACGTGATAGGGGACCAGAAATCAATCGCAAGGAGGCTTGGCCACCATTTTGAACCGGTCGAGGTGATGGAGGATGACCCACGCGTGCCCCAGCACGCCTTCGTCTTCAAATCCGACCGGATGACGGCAGAAACCGCCTTGTTCGGGCTTCCCCTGTATGTAGGCGCCATGGGCGGCGCAGTGTTGGTGGTGGCGAGCGGTGGTGCCCTTGGGGCAGTGCTGCTGGGTGCGGCCGCCGGCGGGGCCGTTGGCGGGGGGCTCGGGGCCGTTCTTGCGCAGACTGTTGGAAAGGCACATGCCGACGAATTGGAGGCTCATCTTCGTGCGGGCGGGATCCTGTTTTGGGTAGCCGTCAGGGACGACACGGAAGAGAGCCGAGCCAGTGAGGTCCTGAAGCGGTGCGGCGGAGAGGATGTGCATACCCACGTGATCGAGCGGACGTTCGGAGAGGAGGTAAGCCGGTTCAAATACCGCAATCCCGACCCGTTTCTCGACTGAATCCGGCTCAGATCGCGAGGTATTCTCGTCGTTCCGGTCTTCATCTCCAAGGGTGCGAGGTGACACCGACCCGAAAGGTCAAAACCGGGACGCGAACCGGACGCCCGATCCAAACGATCAGATGTGAGCAAGGTCGGCAAAGTTGCCAGTTCAAGCGCTGGATCCACTAACCGACCCAGCGAGCGCGCCTGAAGCTTAGCGAACTGCGCAGAGCCGCTGTTGGGGCTGTTTCGAGAAATGTCCGGTTGGCTGGTGCCGCCGATATACCCCTGCCTCGTCAGTGACACACGTCAACGACGGCTACACTGAGTTATGGTAAAGAGGCGGAATTCAACTTGGGAGGGTTGCCATGAGGGGATTACTCCTGTTTTCCGCCTTAATTCCGGATTTCCCAAGCGATCTGAGGTTTCCGCTCGGCTGATCGGTGTATTTCTGTTATTTTTTCAGTGAGTTGGGCAGTGTCAGGGGGAGATCTCATGGCTCACCCATCGGGTGCGGGGCCTCGGGACGATCTGAG
This sequence comes from Tropicimonas sp. IMCC6043, assembly GCF_004146235.1. Classification (GTDB taxonomy): domain Bacteria; phylum Pseudomonadota; class Alphaproteobacteria; order Rhodobacterales; family Rhodobacteraceae; genus Tropicimonas. The sequence goes on from NZ_SELO01000103.1 coordinate 2,067, forward strand.
GCTCGATTTCGACCGTCGGGTGCGGCTGGAGTTTCGTGGTTCGCAGCTCAGTTCGGACGGCGGTCTGCTGATCGTGCGGGAGCTGGACGATGCCCTTGGGCTTTCCGAGCTGGCCGCCTCCGCGTTGACCGAGCACCGCACCGGCGTGAACCGCATTCATCACTTGGCCGGGTTGTTCCGGCAAGCCGTCTATGGTCGCCTCGCAGGATATGAGGATGTCAACGATGCCGAGCGGCTGGCCCACGACCCGGTAATGCGACAGGTGGTCGGCCACCGTGCCGTCGATGGTCAGGCAGCGTCCACGTCGCAGGTGAGCCGGATCGAGACCGAGGGTCTGGCGACGGACAGCAACCGCGCGGCGGTCGCCGATCTGGGCGGCCAGTGGGTCGACCGTTTCCTCGACCGGACGGGGCTAAATTACATCGTGCTAGACATGGACAGCTCGGTCAGCCCGACGCACGGTGCGCAGGAGGGCACCGCCTGGAACGGCCATTTCGGCAGCGCCTGCTACCACCCGCTCTTCGTGTTCAACCAGTTCGGCATGCTGGAGCGCTGCGCCTTGCGGCCCGGCAACGTCCACAGCGCCGACGGCTGGAAAGCGGTTCTGGAGCCGGTGATGCGGCGCTA
>NZ_SELO01000104.1 GCF_004146235.1 Tropicimonas sp. IMCC6043
CTCGGCAATCTCACGCCGCGGGAATTCGCAATGAAATCGAGACTGGAAACCAAGGCCGCATGAGGCCAGAAATCAACCGACGGATTCTCCCAAAGGCTGGAGGGAAGCCGGGTCTCAGGTCACTGCCCAAAGCCTGGTTCTCGGTGACCCTGCGCCCCTACCATATCGATACTGATGCTCACGACTTTGTCGCCATCAACAAGGCTGCACCCATGACACTGCGCAGCGCCATCGGCCTCTAGTTTCCTTTCGCCATATCACGCCCTCGAGTCACAGTTGCATTGAAAGTGTGGTCGACCATGACTGAACCAGATCCTCCGCGTGTTCTCCTCGTCGCCGAAGCGGCGAACCCCGAATGGGTTAGCGTGCCCCTCGTCGGCTGGTCGCTTGCCAAGGCGCTCAGCGAGAGGATCGAAGGGCATCTCGTCACCCAGGTCCGGAACCGTGAGGCCATCCTTCGCGCAGGCTGGACCGAAGGAAGGGACTTCACCGCGATCGACAGCGAGGCGGTTGCGCGCCCGATGTGGAAGGTCGCAAATGTCCTTCGGATGGGGAAGGGCAAGGGGTGGACTATGACGACCGCGATTAATGCGCTCACCTATCCTTACTTCGAACACCTTGTGTGGCAGCGTTTTGCCGCTGACATCCGCGCGGGTAAGTTCGACGTCGTCCATCGCATTACGCCCCTCAGCCCGACAACCAACAGCAGCCTGGCGGCGAAATGCGCTGCTGCCGGCGTGCCCTTCGTGCTCGGGCCACTCAACGGCGGCGTACCGTGGCCCAGAGGTTTCGATTCAGAGCGCCGGAGGGAAAAGGAGTATTTGTCCTACGTGCGGGGAGCCTACAAGGCGCTCCCTGGCCGGCATTCGATGTTGAGAGCGACCTCGGCGATCCTAACCGGCTCACATCACACCGCGAGCGAGATCCCTGAGGTCTATCGCGAGAAATGTGTCTACTTGCCTGAAAACGCGATCGACCCGTCCCGATTCAACCTAAAGGCCCCGCAGGATCTTGGCGGCCCGCTCAGGGGCTGCTTCATCGGTCGTATGGTACCCTACAAGGGACCCGACATGCTTCTCGAGGCGGCCGCCCCGCTTGTGCGAGAGGGCAGGTTAGTTCTCGACATGATCGGCGATGGGCCAATGCTCGTGGATCTGAAGGCAATTGCCGCCCGAGAGGGAGTCGAGGATGGCGTGATCTTCCACGGCTGGCTCAAGCACGGCCAGTTGCAGGAAGTGGCAGCCCGGGCCAATATTCTCACATTCCCGTCGGTGCGGGAATTTGGTGGCGGCGTCGTGCTCGAGGCCATGGCGCTCGGTGTGGTACCTGTTATTTGTGACTACGCCGGGCCCAGCGAACTGGTAAGCGATGAAACAGGCTACAAAGTTGCCATGGGCTCTAGGTCCGAGATCGTCCAGCGCTATAGGGAGACCCTTTCATCCATCGTCGCCGATCCAGCCGCGTTGCCGGCGAAGGCTGCCGCGGCAAGGAACCGTGTGCTCACTTCGTTTACATGGGAGGCCAAGGCTGGTCAGGTCGAGCAGGTCTATGGCTGGGTGCTCGGCCATCGCCCGGACAAGCCGGATCTGGTGTGAACCCAGCCCCGGACTTCAAGTCTGTTTGCGGTTCTCACAAACCAAAATCTCGCAAAACGTTGCCGGGCTGCAAAGTCCCCGATGGATTGTCGTGGTGCGATCCGAACGTCAAGTTCCTGGCGGTTCTGCCGGATGACGGTTCAACGGGGGGACAGGTGCACTCGCAGCGAAGGTCCAATAGGTCGGCAAACTCGCCGTTCAAGCAAGCGCAGCGGTCGTCCTTCTGACGCTCGCACCACCGGCAGCAGCATCTACAGAAGTCATGTTATCTAAAGAAGTCATGTTGGCTTGGGACAAGTCGATCAGAAGGCCAGAAAAAAACAATCAATAAGAACAAGCCTAACGTCATTTTTTGAAGTCTCCTCTCTGATTGGGGTACCCCCTTCCAGCATTTTTGAAGTTCCTTTGGCTTCGATAGTCTTCCTGCCCAAAGGGGTCTTCTATACGCACGCACGTCGACCCTCGAACAGAAGGCGTCGATAGAGACTCAGAGAGCCGCCCTAGAGGCCGCTGGATGCGAGAAGGTGTGGCAGGAGCAGGTAAGCTCAGTTGCCGACCGGAGCGGCCTTCAGGAGGCGCGAGTGGGGAGCCTGATCCGACTGGTCCGGTTTGATTGTTCGTGCATCACGGGCCTCGGTTGCATCTTGATGATGGTCTCCGGCGCTGGTGGCCTGTAGCCCAGAGCACTGTGGGGTCGCTTGGTGTTGTAGTGCTTTCTCCAGCCTTCGACGATGATCTGCGCCTCTCTCAGTGAATGGAAGATCTCGCCGTTGAGCAGCTCGTCTCGCATCCGGG
>NZ_SELO01000105.1 GCF_004146235.1 Tropicimonas sp. IMCC6043
CGGTCGCCGAGGAGCCGATCACGACGCCGCCGACCAGGTTGAGCACCACGCTCTCGTTGGTCAGCGTGTCGACCAGCCCGGAATCGACGTCGGGCCCGCCGACCACGTTCAGCGCATAGGTCACCGCGTCGTCGTCCTCGACGTCATTGTCGTCGGCATCCTTGAAGCCATCCGTTCCAAACTGCGGATCGAACACAGTCGAGAAGTCGGCGGAATCATCCGTCGTGAAGTCGGACTCGTCCACCGTCAGGCTCGGCGCGGCCGATTGTTCGCCGAAGGACGGAGCGGCATCGTCGAACACGACATTGGACCCGACACTCGCATAATCCGAGTCGTCCTTGTCGACGCTGCCGCCGGCGAGACGCCATTGCCCGGCGTCACCCGTGATCCAGAGGCGCTCATGCGGATCTGCCGTGTATTCAACGACATAGCTTTCGCGGACGTTCTCGATGCTGACAGTCTGGACAAAAACCCCGCCGCCGATGTCGACGGAGTTGAAGGTGACGACTCCGTCTGTCCCGAAGGTCCCGTCGACGCTGCCGGAGAAGAGTTCCGTCCCGCTCGCGTTCAGAACGCGAACGGACGTGATGTTCACGAGAGTATCGTCGGCGAAGCTCTCGAAGAACAAAGCGCCGTCATTCTCCAGGTTGGTGTCATAGGCCGAAAGCGTGAGCGAGGCCTTTTTGGCGCCCTTCCCGCCCACGGTTCCGACGAATACTGAACCACCATCGATCGAGACGACGCCGCCGTTGAGGATGTTGATCTCGTCGTCGGCCTGGTTCTGGTCGAGGGTCGGCACGACATAGGGAGACTGCGGCGCAGTAATGAAGGTGTAGACGACCGTTTCGCCCACCTCGATCCAGTTGTTGTCATAGCCGATGGTTGTCGGGCTGCCGGTGCTGGTGTTGCCTTCCGAGGTGTTGAGAACGATCTCCGCGCCGTCGTTGCCCACGTCGGTCGACGCGGTGACCAGAAGGCTCACGGCGCCGCCGTCGATCTGGAAGAAGGTGTTCTTGCCGGCCGGGATCCCCTCGAAATCGAAAACGATGGTTTCCGAAGCCGAAAGCGTGAGGAAGTCGCCGAGATCGAGTTCGTGGTCAGGGTCGGTCCCGGCTGTGCCGCCATCGTCGTTATAGAGCCCCTCGAAGCTCACCATGTGGAAGTCGACCTCGATCGTGCCATCAGGCTGGAGGTTCTGGTACATGAACACGACGAAGACGACATCGCCGCTGGAATCGACCCCATAGACCATCTGATTGCCAAGGCCGGAATCCACGTCGCGGAACAGATAAACCGCCTCGCCATCGGTGGTCGTCAGACCGGTCGCCCCACCGGTTGTTTCATCGAAGGTTGCTGGATCGAAAGAGGGGTCTGAGGGGTCGTAGACCGGAAGCGCAGCGCCGCCCACACCGGAAAAACCGAGAGCGTTAATCTCTCCGTCAGGATCCACCGTCACCGAGTTGAACTGGCTTGCCGCGCCGACATCCTCGGCCGAATACGGGTCATCCGCGCTTTCGAAAGCGTCCGGGAGAAGGGAAAGTGCGACCAGCCTGTCATAGAATGCTTCCGTTGTGCCACCGTTCAGCGATGCAACCGTGACATCGGTGTCGGGTGTCTGCCCAACGTCGCCGCCAACCTGGAGACCGGAGCTCTGATCGTTGTTTACAGCGTTGTTCAGTGTGAACGAAATTGCCATGGTCTATTCCCTTCGGATCCCTGCCGAGCCAGCGTGGCGTCAGCTGGTTTTACTGTTGTTGCGCCACCCGCAGGCACCGGAGGATCACGTGAGGGAATAATCAGGCCATATAAGGAGATACTTTCAAAGTATCGCCCATTTCGCGGCTTGAGTTGTCGGCTGCTACAGAGCAGGCGGCAAAAAAGATTCCGCGGCCATTTCCAAAGGAGATGGCGCTAAAGCTTGTTTCAGCAATGGACGTTCTTTGACACTCAGAACTGTTACAGACTCAACTCATGCCACAATACGTCCGGTCCCCACCACAGTCCGGATTGCACGAGATAGCGTGCGCTCTTCATGCCTGCTGAATTTCGCTTTGGCGCTTTCCCCGAAACACCTACCGGCAGTCGGTTGGAAAGGGCACATGCACCGCTCCATTAACCTTACGTTAACCAAAAATCGCCCAAAAATCCATCAAAAAGTTAACGAATTATTAACAGGCCTTAGGGTCAGGACTCATTTAGGCAGCCAGAAGATGACGATGGCTGCGATGCAGATGGCCGACAGGAACAGGTCTCCGCATCTGTCGTAGCGGGTCGCGATGCGCCGCCAATCTTTCAAGCGTGCAAAG
>NZ_SELO01000106.1 GCF_004146235.1 Tropicimonas sp. IMCC6043
ATCAGTGGCTGTCCGAGGATCGGGACCGGCCGCGCAAGCAGCGCCACACGGCCAAACGGATCTTCGAACGGCTCCGTGACGAGCATGGGTTCACGGGCGGCTACACCATCATCAAGGACTACGTGCGGGAACACGGTCGTCGTCACCGTGAGATGTTCGTGCCGCTCGAGCATGCGCCCGGTCACGCCCAGGCCGACTTCGGCGAGGCGGTGGTGGTGATCGGTGGCGTCGAACGGAAAGCGCATTTCTTCGCCATGGATCTGCCGCACAGCGATGCCTGCTACGTCCGGGCCTATCCGGCGGCGACGGCCGAGGCCTGGATGGACGGGCATGTCCACGCCTTCGCGTTCTTTGGCACCGTGCCCCTGTCGATCCTCTACGACAACGACCGGTGCCTGGTGGCGAAGATCGAGCCGGATGGGACGCGCAGGCGGGCGCGGCTCTTCAGCGAGATGCTGTCCCACTACGTGATCCGGGATCGTTATGGCCGACCAGGCAAGGGGAATGACAAGGGGGCGGTTGAAGGCCTGGTCGGCTATTCCCGGCGTAACTTCATGGTGCCTATCCCGGACTTCCCGACCTGGGATGCCTTCAACGACTGGCTCGAAGAGCAGTGCCGGAAGCGGCAGACGGATAGGTTGCGCGGACACACCGAGACGATTGGCGAACGTCTCCAGCGCGATCTGGAAGCGATGGCGCCCTTGCCAGGCACGCCCTTCGAAGCCTGTGACCAGGCATCGGGGTGCGTCAGCTCGCTCGCCTTGGTGCGCTACAAGACCAACGACTACTCCGTGCCCGTCGCCTATGGTCACCGTGATGTCTGGATCCGCGCCTATGTCGACCGGGTCGTGATCGGATGTGGCGGCGAGGTCATCGCGCGGCACCAGCGCAGCTACGACCGCGAGGACATGGTCTTCGACCCGATCCACTACCTGCCGTTGATCGAGAAGAAGATAAATGCCTTCGAGCAGGCTGCACCGCTGGCAAGATGGGAGCTGCCAAAGGCGTTCGCCACCCTGCAACGGCTGATGGAAGTTCGCCTGCTCAAGGCCGGGCGACGCGAGTATGTGCAGGTCCTCCGGCTGCTCGAAAGCTTCGAGATGGAGGAGGTCCATGCTGCAGTCCGGACCGCCCTTCAGATGGGCGCCATCAGCTTCGACGCGGTGAAGCACCTGGTGCTGTGCCGGGTCGAACGTCGACCTCCGAGGCTCGACCTCGATGTCTATCCTTACCTGCCAAGGGCGAAGGTGGCGACGACATCACCAGCCGCATACCTGTGCCTGACCGCCGGTGCCCCGACATGACCGAGGCGCCGCAGATCCTGTTGAACCACCAGCTCAAGAAGCTGAAGCTGCCCACCATCCTGCGGGAATACGACAAGCAGGCCCGCATCTGCGCCGCCGGAGGGCGCGATCACGTCCAGTTCCTCGCCCGCCTTGTCGAACAGGAACTCATCGACCGCGAGCGGCGTATGATCGAGCGCCGGATCAAGGCGGCACGGTTCCCGGCCACCAAGAGCCTCGACAGCTTCGACTTCGCCGCGATCCCGTCGCTCAACAAGATGCAGGTTCTGGAACTCGCCCGCTGCGAATGGATCGACCGCTGCGAGAACGTCATCGCCCTGGGGCCCAGCGGCACCGGCAAGACCCACGTGGCGCTCGGTCTCGGCCTGGCCGCCTGCCAGAAAGGGCTGGCGGTCCGGTTCACCACCGCCGCCGCCATCGTGCACGAGTTGATGGAAGCACGCGACGACCGTCAGCTCCTGCGCCTCCAGAAGCAACTGGTAAAGCAGAGGCTGCTGATCATCGACGAACTGGGCTTCGTTCCTCTCAGCAAGACCGGCGCCGAGCTGCTGTTCGAACTGATCTCCCAGCGATACGAGCGTGGCTCCATCCTCATCACCTCGAACCTGCCCTTCGACGAATGGACGGAAACCTTCGGATCGGAGCGCCTTACGGGTGCCCTGCTGGACCGGCTGACCCACCATGTCAGCATCCTGGAGATGAACGGTGACAGCTATCGGCTCGCTCAAAGCCGGTCCCGCCAGATCAAGCAGAAATCCTGAGCAGGGATGTCGTTTGGTCCTCGCGGACCAAGGCGCCCCGGCAACCGCCAGCTACATAGGGAGCGCGTCTGCCGGGGCGCCGATCACGCTGGAACTGGCCGGATTTTGTGCTGCCCTCTGGCAGGAAATCGCACCGCCGTTGACA
>NZ_SELO01000107.1 GCF_004146235.1 Tropicimonas sp. IMCC6043
AGGTGCATTGGGCATGCGTATCTCCCTGGTTGCGCGGGGAGGCAGGACGCGCCCCCGTCACCGGGGAGAGCCCGGAATGCGAACCGGGCGTGGACACAGTGACGCTCTGTTCGCGAGACAAGTCCAGTCCAATCACACGGTCGGCAAAGTTGTTCCCCTTCGGGGCAATTGTCAACTATATCAGCTACTTAATAACTTGCATTCACCCGTCCGTCGTGTTTTGGAGATCCCAGTGCTCCAAATGGATGCCCCCGGAACAAGCGCGATTCGCAATTTGGAAAATGGGGCAGAACATAGCGAACACCTACCCCTCTTTCTTGACTGCGAGAACAGAAAGGAGGGTCGAACATGCCCGTTACCATCAAGTATCAACTAGGGACCGAGAGCTCATCGCCCGCAGAGTGCAGCGGAGAAAACGACGAGATCCGCACTGACGGCATCTCGCAAAATACGGCGGAGCCGCTCATTCCAGAGCCCATTCGAAACGATCTCTTCCGCGAATTCTCTCTTGTCTGGGTGCCTGTGAACCTCATCGATGAGGCGCCACGCCGGGTCCGGCGGGCCCTGAAGAAACAGACCGCTGAGGTTGCGCAATCCATCAAGGACTTCGGCTTCCGCATTCCGATCCTTGTCCGGACCAAACCCGGCGGTGAGCGATACGAAGTCATCGACGGGCACAGCCGGCTCGCCGCCGCCCGCTCCCTGGCTGCGGAAAAGGTTCCGTGCATCCCTGTTGATGATCTCTCGGATTTCGACATCCGCCGCCTCACACTCTCCCTGAACAAGCTGCAGGAGACTGGTTCTTGGGATGCCGAGACGCTCCGGCTGGAGATCAACGAGCTCATCGAGATCAGTGGCGACATTGAGATCCCGGGTTTCGACCTGCAGGAGATCGAGGCGATCCAGTTCGGTACATCGGAAGCGAACGAACCCGATCCGGCGGATGATCTGACCGGGTCTGTGGTGCCCGATGCTCCAGCAGTCAGCCGGGCGGGCGATCTCTGGATCCTCGGTGATCATTGGATCCTCTGCGTTTCGGCGCGGGACGGAGCTGCGCTGTCTCCAATCCTCGACGGGCAGGCCGCCGACGCGGTCTTCACCGATCCGCCCTACAACGTGAAGATCAACGGCCATGTGCGCGATGCGTCGGCCGGATTTGCCGAGTTCGCGGAAGCGTCCGGCGACATGACCAGAACCGAGTTTGTCAAATTCCTGATCGAGACCCTGGGAAATGCCGCCTCGCGGCTCAAGCCGGGCGGCGTGCTTTTTGCCTGCATGGACTGGCGCCATGGCTCGGAGATAACCGAAACGCTTGAAGCGATTGGGCTGGAACTGCTCAACACCTGCGTTTGGGTGAAGAGTGCCCCGGGTATGGGGAGCCTTTACCGCAGCCAGCATGAGTTCGTCTTCGTCGCCAGGCGGGCAGGGGCGAGCCACCGCAACAACGTCCAGCTCGGCAAGTACGGACGGAACCGATCGAATGTCTGGCACTACGCTGGTGCGACCGGCGGGCGGAAGGATGCCGACGACGACTTCAACGTCCATCCGACGGTGAAGCCGATCCGCATGGTCATGGATGCTTTGCTGGACGTGACGGCTCCCGACGACCTCGTCCTCGATCCGTTTCTCGGGTCGGGAACGACGCTGCTCGCCGCGGAGCGGACGCGGCGCCGGTGCGTCGGCGTGGAAATCGACCCCCGCTACGTCGATGTCGCCATCCGGCGTTGGCAGGAGATGACCGGCAGTCCGGCGGTGCTCGCAGACACCGGTCAGAGCTTCGATGAAATCTCAACCGGTGACGAGCGGGGCGGCACGCCGGCTGCTTCGGCCGGCAACGCGGAGGACTTCTGATGTCGAAGAAATACGAGAAGAAGGGCGACTACGACGTCGGCTACGGCAAGACTCCGAAGCACACGCAGTGGCAGAAGGGGCAGTCCGGAAACCCCAGCGGCAAGAAGAAGGGGAAGAGTCTGGCCGGCGGTGTCAGAAGAACGTGGCTTGAGATGGGGCAGGGGGCTGAGTAGCGTCGCCGGATGACGAAACGCGACCCGTTCAAATACTTCAAGACCAGCCCTGAGATCATCCGCCTGGCGGTGATGCTCTACGTGCGCTTCCCTTTGTCGCTCAGGAATGTCGAGGATCTGCTGCACGAGCGC
>NZ_SELO01000108.1 GCF_004146235.1 Tropicimonas sp. IMCC6043
GCGGTCGAAGAAGCTCGGCGCCCGCTCGGTCGGCCATGTCGACCCCGGCGCCGCCTCCACCCACGTCATCCTCGCCGCCATGCGCGACGCCTTCCCCAACTGAAACAACGCCGCGGTCCCCAAAAGGACCGCGGCGAACCTCGGGGAACAAATTGGGGTGCAGCAGCACGTTAGCTGTGCATCTGGTTTGTGCGCGTGGAGACGTCACCGCAGCCGACGTGCCTCTGCCAACTTCCTTTGGTGCGATGAAGTCAGAAACCAGGATGCGGGAAAAGCCACCATCCGGCGAGTTGAAAGCAAGCACGGCAATCGTTGTGAGAGTCGACCTACACGGTCGGTTCCCACGCGCCCTCGATGTGGCTGGCCTCAAAATCGCCGGGCCATGGGGGCATCGAAACACAGATAAAGCGCAAGGGGACTGAACCGGTATTCCGGTACTGGAAGGCTGTCCCGACCGGAATGTCTATCGAGACACTCGGCGACAAGACGGTGATCCGCTCTTCGATAGAGTCCCGTCGCCAGATCTCACCTTCGCCTTCCAGAACGTACCAGAACTCGCTCACCGTCGCATGGATGGTCGCACGATTGATCTGGCCGGGCGGCACCGTGCTATGAATCATGTTTCCGGTCGGTCCATCCATGATGAACCGAATGTCTGCCCCTGCCGGCGACCTGGCATCCGCCCGAGCAGGAAGCATCGATTGTTTCATGTGAATTCCTCCGACAGAGAGGCTTTATGGGATGACAAAGCAAGACCAAACAGCACGACGAAGGACAGGGTGAACCCCGCGACGACGAACGGCACGGCGTTCCAGTTTGCGGTTGAGATCAGTGCTCCAACCAATGGCGGGCCTGTCAACGCGCCAACGCTCCCGAATTGCGCGACCAGGCCATTGCTCGGCCCTATGAGGCGAGGAGTCCTTGCGACTCTTGGAACGGCGGAAAAGGTTTGGGCGACAAGAATGCCCGACATGAAGATTGAAACTGCCGCAAAGGGGACGATCTGGCCCGCCGTTGCTGCATTTGCGAATGTGGGAAAGGCCGAGGCGATCAAGAAGAGGGATGCCACGGATGCGATACCGGTTTCGGAAAGCCGGTTCGCGAGCGCCCCGTAGGAGAGACTTCCGGCGATGCTGGTAAGGGCCACAGCCCCAGTGACACCTCCGGCGGAACCGGGGGTCAGGCCATATTCCTGCACGAGGAACGTTGGCAACAGGCTGAGGATTGAAAGACTGAGCAGGGTCAGGCCAAGAAATGCTGCGCCGAGAAGCCAGGATGCTTTGGGCATGGCGTATACGGTGGCCCAGATGTCCGAGCGAGCGTCGGCGTGCCTTTCGTCGCCGGGAGTGGACACCAAAGCTGCCAAGGCCGCGAGCACGACAAGCCCCGCGCTTGCAAGGAACCACCCTCGCCAACCGATGATCTCCGAGATCATGCCACCGGCAAAGGCCGCGATACTCAGTCCGAGCGTAAAGAAGGTTCCCCACATCGCGAGCGCAAAAGAAGCATCCTTTTGCGTGGCCTCATGTGCGATCAGGGTGGGGGCAGCAACGACCACCAAAAGGTATCCCAGCCCTTCCAAGACGCGTGCGCCGACCAGGATCGGGACGGATGTCGCAACCGCTGAAACGAGTGCGCAGACGCCCATGAAGAGCGCGCCGGTCACTATCGATGCGCGCAGACCGATCCGGACCACCCAATAGCCCGCAATCAGTCCGAAGACTGCCGATGCCAGTGTAATGAGCGACACCAACCAACCGAGCGTGAAGAGGTCGAGTTGAAGGTCTTGCTGAAGAAAAGTGGTCACAGGCGCGACGCGCCCGACCTGAACAGCTCCTGCAACACCAACCAAAAATGCTGAAAGAATTGCTCGCCAGTCCGATTTTTCGGCCATGCATCCCGCCCCTGAATTATCGTTTTTGGGGGCAGTCTAGTTCCCTGTCCCGATTCCTCCAACTTCCCTCAGGTCATTAGGGTCAGGACCCATAAACTTGCTTGTTTCTTCCGGATCGTCGTGATTCACGTTCCCGAACGCTGGGGGCATCATGAGCAACTACTACTGGTTGACGGAGGCGCAGATGGAGCGCCTGCGACCGCACTTTCCGAAATCTCGTGGCAAGCCGAGGGTCGATG
>NZ_SELO01000010.1 GCF_004146235.1 Tropicimonas sp. IMCC6043
TGGCTCGGGACCTGCTACATTGCCTCACTGAATGAATCTTGTTTTGACATTGAAGGGGCAGACATGACTTCACACGCGCAGCGTTCCATCTACCTGTTCAGCTGGCACGACCGCATCAACAACGGGGTAAACACCGTTGTGGGCAGACTGCGACAAATCACCGATGTGACGGGGCTCGTGCTCCACCAAACGTCGTTCAACCGCGGCAATGACACGGGTGCTTACGATAAGATCAATGCACATTTTGTCATCCTTCCGAATGGAACGACAGTTACCAAGTTCGACGAAACTGAGAATCGTCCCTGCTCGGGAGGCTTCAACTCTTACACGGTCGGTGTCGAGTTTGTCGGTAACTTTCCAATGGATAGCGGGCGTTGGTGGAAGGGAAATTCTAGCCATGACATGCCTACCTGGGCTCAGATCCACTCAGGACGGTGCTTGGTAAATTATCTCCAGAATGCCGTGGGGATCACCCATGTCTTCGCCCATCGGCAGACCGTGCCTGGCAATCGGCGTAGCAACTGTCCAGGGCCTCACATCTGGTACAATGTCGGGGAGTGGGCGATGAACCGCGGCTTGAGCGACGGAGGGCTGGGCTATGCCATTAAAGGCGGAAACCCCATCCCAGAGCTCTGGCGCGAGCAGCAATTCGACCTATATGCGTGACCCTGCGGTGGCTTGCCTCAAACCTGAACCGAAATCCACTACTTCTCGCACTTGGCGCGAATGCTAATTCCAATACGCGATTTCTTGAGGAAATGGAGCTGAAGCCCTAAGGCACCAAGAAGGAGATCGAGACGATGGACATCGAGACCTCCCGCCAACAGGGCAATCGCGTTTGGCTCAGGCGGCTGCCAGCCCATTGAGAATGCTGCGTAGGAAGGCGTCGTCCCAGCCTGCGCGCTGGAGCTTCATGGAGAGCGAGGCCTTCGACGTGTCGCTGCGGGCGACGTCCAGCGCCCGGCGACGCAGGACGGCGATGTTGGCTGGGCCGTTATCCTTGCGGTTGCGCGCCGCGTCCTCGCGAAACGAGACATCGAGTTGCCAGTGCAGCGCATTCTCGATGGCCCAGTGAGCGCGGACCCTGGCCATGAAGACCGCCGGCGTTGGCAGCCAGGACAGGGCGAAGAAGCGCGTCTCGGAGGTGGTTCTGCCGTCGGCCTCACGGCTCGCTTCGATCCGCCCGAACCCCTTGAGCCAAGGGAATTCATGATGTTCTGCCAGACCCTTGGCAGATACGACCATGGCCGTCCGAGTCTCCTGCCGGCCGTGACCGGCCTCCTCCTGCCGGGCAACCGGATGGGTCTCCTTCACCGCGCCAAAGCAAGCCCGGGCATCGGACAGCAACGAGTCCTGGTTCGCCCTCAGCGCCAGGCACCAGTCGCCGCCCCGCGCGTTGATCGCCGCAACCGTCCGGCGATTGCAATGAAGCGCGTCGGCCGTCACGACCTTGCCCTTGAGCGCGAGAAGCCCGAGGACCTCGAGCGCGGCGTCCAGCTCCGCGCCGTTGTCGGCTGCCCGGCTGGCCAGCGTCAGGCGTAGCCGCGCGGCATAGGCCGACACCATCATCCGCGTCCGCGCGCTCTCGCCCTTGCCCCGTGCGCCGCGCAATGCCTTGCCGTCGATGGCGATCACGTCCCCCTCGCGCAGCAGCGCCGCGACCTCGGCCAACACCTGCCCGAATGCCGCATCGAGGGCTTTGGGATCGATCATCCGGAACACCGTGGAGAAGGTGTCATGCGACGGGATCGCATGCTTCAGCTTCAGGAAGTCCCTGAAAAGGCACTCCTTCGCCCGGCCGAACATGGCCATCCCGGCGCAGGATGTCGCCCCACAGAGAACCGCCACGAGCGCGATGACGAGAAGCTCGCCGAGGTCATGGCGCGCATTGTCGGCGCGGGGATCGGGGATGTCATCGAAGGCGGTGAGGAAGATGTCCATGCTGACAACGGGCTCCGGAGGATGAATCCTCCATCCAGAATCCATCCCGACCACCGCTGCAAGGGCTGCGGCTCACCCCGTCAAAGCCAAACGCGATTCCCCTGCTCCCGCCAACGCTTCCGACCGGAAACGGTGCGGATATTGATGGTGGGCGAGAGTCACCCTGCAGCGGTCGAGGGCAAGCAGGAATTCTTTTATTTCGGGCGCGGCTCGTTTTTTAGTCACATCCGCCGTTCGCTATCTTTCATAGACGGCGAGGGCGAGGATTTTCTAATCAACTTCAAGAAATCGGGATTCTTCCTGGACGACCTGATTCCAGTCGCTGTGGACAAGAACGCGGTGGCCCCGGCAACGCGAAAGCAACTTGCCGTTAGATTTCCCGTTCCGATACCAGGACCGGGCAGCACGTCGCCCCTTCACGAATGGAGCCGCGCCGCCGGTCATACACGGATCATTACTGGAGCTTCCGTCAGCCGATGAAGTCCGCGCGCCGCTCGAGCAGGCTCTCGTAGAGGAAATCGACGAAGATCCGGACCCGCTTCACCCGGCGCAGGTCGCCATGCATCAGCACCCAGGTGGAGCGGCTCTGGTCGAGATCGGTTCCGGGCACGCGCTGCAACTCGGGAAACACGCTTTGCACCCAGGTCGCCAGAAAGGTCATTCCAGCGCCCGCCCGGGCCATGTGCAGGTGCATCGCCGGATCGGCAATCGCGTGCCGCACCGTCGCGCGCGGAAAGGGTGAGGCGGCGATCATTGCCTGCAGTTCCGGCACCTCTCCATAGCCGATCCAGGTCAGCCCCTCGCCGCGCGGGCCGGCGGCGTGCAGATGCCTGTCGAGGTAGCTGCGCGAGGCCAAGACACCGAGCGACAGCGGGAAGAGCTTGCGCCCCACGGCATCGCCGGTCACCTCGCGTACATGGCGGATCGAGACATCGGTTTCGAGCTTCTCGATCGAGTCGATGGCATAGGCGAGGTTCATGTCGATGTGGATGTCGGGATAGAGCGACAGGAACTCGCCCAGAACCGGCGCCAGCAGGAAGTGCGCGGTCATCGGGTCGGCGGAGAGCCGGATACGTCCCGCCGCCTCGCTGTCGAGCCCGCGGACGGCGTTGAAACCTTGCCGAAGGGCCGCCTCGGCCTCGATCGCCTGCGGCAGCAGCCTGCGCCCCGCGGCCGACAGGTCCAGACCTCCGGCGCGGCGGCGGAACAGCATGACGCCCAGTTGCGCCTCGAGCCCTTCGATCTGCCGGCGCACGGTCGCGTGGGTGCCGCCGGTCTGCTCCGCAGCGCCACGCAGCGAGCCCGTTCGCGCAACTGCCAGAAAGGCCGGGAGAGATTTCCAGTCCACCATGTGGAACGAATATGAACCATACCGGTGCGAATCTGGCAATGCTCGGATCGTTCTTGCTCCGATAGAGTCAGCGCGATCAAGCCGAAAGGAGGCCTGCCATGACCACCACGCTCACCGCCTGGAGCATCGAACGCTACGGCGCACCCGAGGTTCTGACCCGCGTGACGCCTCCCATGCCGGTGCCCGAGCCCACCGAGATCCTGATCCGCATCCGCGCCTCGGCCATCACGCGCGCCGACGGGATGATGCGGTCCGGGCGCCCGCTCTTTGCCCGCCCCTTCCTTGGCCTGCGCCGCCCGCGCCGGAACCTCTTGGGAACCGGGCTTTCGGGCGAGGTGATCGCCGTGGGGGACAAGGTCACCCGGTTCGCCCTCGGCGATGCCGTCTTTGGCGAGGCGGGGCTCCGGTTCGGCGCAAATGCCAGCCATATCTGTCTCGATGAAAGCGGCGTGCTGATGAAGAAGCCGGATGCGCTGTCCCACGAGGACGCAGCCGGGATGTGCGACGGTCCGCTGACCTCCTATCATTTCCTGCACGAGATCGCGCGGGTGAGGCCGGGGCAGAGCATCCTGGTCCTCGGCGGGTCCGGCAGCCTCGGCAGCGCGGCCGTGCAGATCGCCTCCGCCGCAGGTCTTCATGTTACTGCTACGTGCAGCGCGCGAAACGCCGGTCTCGTCGCGGATCTCGGGGCGGATCGGGTCGTCGACTACACACGCGAGGACGTTATCGCACTCCCGAACCAGTATGATGTGATCTTCGACACGATCGGCATCAGCTCCTATGCGGTGGCTCGGGCGCGGCTCACCGAGGACGGGCGCTATATCTGCCCCGTGCTGACGCTCGGGCTGCTTGGCGCCATGCTGATAAGCCGGGTTGTCGGCCGCCGCAGGGCACTCTTCGCCGCTGCCGGCCTGCAACCGCCCGAGACCCTGCGCCGCCACCTGGAGAGCCTGTTGGTGATGGTAGAGGCAGGAACGCTGGCCCCGCTGCTCGACCGGGTCTACCCCTTGGCTGATCTGATCGAAGCGCACCGGTACATGGAAACGGGGCACAAGCGCGGGAACGTGGTCGTCACTTGACGGGCTGTCCCCGGGCGGTCGCCTGCAAGGTCCCACAAGGCGAGGATCCTCCGGGACATCCCGGCGGAATGGCCTGCCTCGGCTGGTGAACAAGCCGAAATCCGGGATAGACGAAGGGTGCCGGGATACCCGGCGCCCTGTCCTGCCGCCACCTGGGCGAGGTTTACTGGAGGGTCAGCGCGACGAAACGGGGTTCGCCGGCGCGGCGGATCAGCAGCAGGATCGACTTGCGGCCGGCGTCCTTCGAGTCCTCGATCCGGGCCTCGAGTTCGTCGATCGAGGTGACCTCGACCTGGCCTGCCTGGGTAATGACGTCACCGGCGCGCAGGCCCTTCTCGAAGGCCTCGCTCATCTCGTCGACCTCCTTGACCACGAGGCCGGTGGCATCCGAGCCGAGATTCATCTCCTCGGCGATCTGCGGCGTCACCGGGGTGACGGTCAGGCCGAGGATCTCGGCGTCGCTCGGCGCCTCGGCATTCGGCGTGGCGGCGGCGGGCACGGCTTCTTCGGCGGTCTCGCGGCGACCCAGCGTGACCATCAGCGTCTCCGTCTTGCCCTCGCGGAAGACTTTCATGCGGACGGATTTGCCGATCTCGGATTCGCCGACCTGCTGGACCAGCCCGCGGGTGTCCTCGACATCCTTGCCGTCAAAGCTCAGGATCACGTCGCCCGCGACAACGCCGGCCTCCATCGCGGGTCCCTCGGGCACGTCGGTGACCAGCGCACCTTTCGCCTCCTCGAGCCCGATCGCGTCGGCCACGTCCTCGGTAACGTCCTGAATGCGCACGCCAAGCCAGCCGCGGCGGGTCTCGCCGAACTCCTTGAGCTGGCTGATGACATTGGTCGCAACGCGCGAGGACATGGCGAAACCGATGCCGATCGAACCGCCATTGGGCGACAGGATTGCCGTGTTGATGCCGATCACCTCCCCGTCCATGTTGAACAGCGGTCCGCCGGAATTGCCCCGGTTGATCGCGGCGTCGGTCTGAATGAAATCGTCATAGCTGCCCGAAAGCGCGCGGCCACGCGCCGAGACGATGCCGGCGGAAACCGAGAAGCCCTGGCCGAGCGGGTTGCCCATGGCCATCACCCAGTCGCCGACGCGCGCCTCATCGGAATTTCCCCAGGGCACGAAGGGCAGCGGTTCCTCTGTATCGACCTTGAGCAGCGCAAGGTCGGTCTTTGGGTCGATCCCGACCACTGTCGCATCCAGCTCCACGCCCGAGAAGAACTCGATGCTGATCTCGTCGGCTTCGGCGATGACGTGGTTGTTGGTGACGATATAGCCGTCCTCGGAGATCACGAAGCCCGATCCGAGCGCCGAGGAGCGGCGCGGGCGCTGCGGCACGCCGTCCGGGCCGTTGCGCTCCATGAAGTCACGGAAGAAATCCTCGAAGGGCGATCCCTCCGGAACGATCGGCCCCTCGCCATGCGGGCCGGAGGCGGTCGCCACGGTGGTCGAGGTGGTAATGTTCACCACCGCCGGGCTGACCTTTTCGGCGAGCTCGGCGAAGGATTCGGGCGCGCCGCGGGCATGCGCGCTCAGCGTCTGCGCGAGCAGCAGGGCCAGCCCGACCAGGAAGGCCGGAATCAGCCGCGGGTTGACCGCCTGACGCGGAAGGGGAAGAGCCTGATAAGTCACTCGATGTTCCTTCTGTTTCCTGGAACCCGCCAGAGGGGTGGGCGGGCGAAGCTTGGCGGCGCTTGGATGCACAGCCATTGCGCGCAAATATTTTTCATGCCGCCGAAAGACGCAATTCAAACACCCGTCGCGCAGCGTCACGAGGGCGTGACGCTTGCGGCGCAGGCAAAGGCGGCGCGCCTGTCGGCCCACGGGGCAAGTGTCTCAGTCCGCAAGCCGGCGCGCAAGCCGTAAGCATTCGGACCGGGCAGCGCGACGGGCGCGCCTCTCCGAGACCTCCTCTCACCCGTTACCCGCCCAGCCAGTTTGCCAGCCACAGCAAGATACCGCCGGATGTGATCGCCAGAAGCCCGAGCAGGCGGCGGATCTCGACCGGCATCTCGGCAATCGCCTTCAGGATCTCGTCGATACGCGAAGGGGCCAGTGCAAGCACCAGCCCCTCCAAAATGAAGACAAGTCCCAGTCCCAGCAACAGGTGAGACATCTACTCGGCCGTTCGCTTTGAACCCGTGAAATAGTCGAAGAATTCGCTGTCTGGCGAGATGACCAGCGAGGAGTTCTCACCTCTGAGCGCCGCCTGGTAGGCCGAGAGCGAACGATAGAACTCGAAGAACTCGGGGTCGGCACCATAAGCACCGGCGAAGATCGCGTTGCGCTCGGCATCGGCTTCACCGCGCGCGATCTCCGATTCCTTCCGCGCCTCGGAGACCAGTTCCACCACGGTCCGGTCGGCCTGGGCACGCACCCGCTGCGCGGCCTCGTTGCCGCGGGCGATCTCGTCGGCCGCCTCGCGTTCGCGCTCGGCGCGCATCCGCTCGAAGGTGGCGTTGAGGTTCTGCTCGGGCAGGTTGGTCTGCTTGAGCCGCACATCGACCACGTCGAGCCCGAGCGCACGCGCCTCGTTCTGCGCCTGGTCTCGGATCCGGTTCATCAGCACCCGGCGGTCTTCCGACAGGATCGTGTCGGAGGTCACCTGGTCGGCGCCGAGCACCTCGCGGATCTGCGCGTTGAGAATCGAGGAGAGCCGGGTCTCGGCGGCAGGCAGCCCGCCGACGCCAACGGCCTGCCGGAAGCGGACCACGTCGTCGATCCGGTAGCGCGCGAAGGCGTCCACGACGAGACGGCGGTCATCCGACGGCGTGACCTCGATCGTGTCGGTGTCGAGCGCGAGGATCCGGTCGTCGTAATAGACGACCTCCTGGATCAGCGGGATCTTGACGGCGATCCCGGGGTCTTCCTTGACCCGCTTGATCTGGCCGAATTGCAGGACCAGCGCCTTCTCGCGCTCGTCGACGATGAAGATCGAGGCCATGATCGCCGCGACCACGACGATGCCAATGGGCAGAAGATAGGTCAGACGCTTCATGTCAGTTTCCCCCCTCGGTCGGCCTGCGCAGTTCGTTCAGCGGCAGATAGGGCACGACGCCCTGGCCGGACCCCTCGCCGCCGGTCTCACCAAGGATCACCTTGTTCACGTCCCCGAGGACGTTTTCCATCGTTTCGAGGTAGAGGCGTTTGCGGGTCACTTCCGGCGCCTTCTTGTATTCCGTGAGTACCGCTGAGAAGCGGCTGGCCTCACCCTCGGCTTCGTTGACGACGCGCGCCCGGTAACCTTCGGCCTCCTCGAGCACCTGCGCGGCCTCACCGCGGGCGCCGGCGAGCACCCGGTTGGCATAGGCGTCGGCCTGCCGTTCGAGCCGGTCGCGCTCCTGTTCGGCCGCCTGGACTTCGCGGAACGCGTCGATCACCTCGCGCGGCGGGTCTGCCTTGTCGAGGTTCACACGGACGATGTTGATGCCCGAATCGTAGGTGTCGAGCGTGCCCTGGATCGAGGTTTTGGCGGTCTCGGCGATCAGGCCCCGGTCCCGGTTGAGGATCGGCGCAAGTTCGGAGGCAGCGATGATCTCGCGCATAGCCGATTCCGATACTGCGACGACCGTGTCGCGCCCGTCGCGCAGGTTGAACAGGAACTTCGCCGGATCGATGATATTCCAGACCACCTGGAAGTCGATGTCGACGATGTTGGCGTCGGTGGTCAGCATCAGGCCCGAATCGGAGCGCGAGTTGAAATCGGTGCCGATATCTTCGGTCCGCTCCGAGGTCACGTTGACCACCTCGGCGGTAACCAGCGGCCAGGGAGCGAAGTTCAGGCCCGGCTGACCGATGGAGGAGAACTCACCCAGGAACAACTCGACCGACTGCTCTTCCGGTTTGACCGTGTAGAAGGAGGCTAGGCCCCAGAGCACGACCAGCGCCGCGCCGCCGAGCAGGATCGTGCCGCGCGAGAAACTCGGGCCTCCGCCGCCTTCACCGCCGCCGCTCTGCGGGTCGCGCGGGCCGCCGCGCCCGCCCATCAGCACCCGGAGCTGCTCCTGGCCCTTCTTCACGATCTTGTCGATATCGGGGATCTGCGGATCGTCGCCCGGGCGGCGTCCGTCGCCGCCATTGCCGCGATTGCCGCCGCCGTTCTGGCCACCACCGCCGGAGCCGCCGCCCCAGGGTCCGCCACTATGTCCTGCCATGAAACTCTCTTCCCTTTCGTCTCTGCCGCTAGGCTTCTCTGCCAAATGGTTGTCCCGGGCGGTATTTCAACCGTCCGAAACGCCCGGTCAGGCCCGGCGCACCGGCGTCTTCAGGGTCACCAGTTCCTCCGACATGGTCGGGTGAACGGCAACGGTTCGGTCGAAATCTTCCTTGGTGGCGCCCATCTTGACCGCGACTCCGGCGAGTTGGATCATCTCGCCCGCGTGGTCGGCCACGATATGGACGCCGAGCACCTTGCGGGTCTCCGCGCAGACGATCAGCTTCATCAGCACCCGGTCCTCGCGCGCGATGAAGCTCTTGTGCATGGGCCGGAAGGCGGTGGAATAGACCTCGATCGGCCCTTTTTCCCGTGCCTCCTCCTCCGATAGCCCGACGGCGCCGTATTCCGGCTGGGTGAAGACGGCCGACGGGATCAGCTCGTGGTCGACCGGCGTCGGGTTGCCCTTGAACACCGTCTCGACGAAGGCCATGCCCTCGCGGATCGCAACCGGCGTCAGTTGCACCCGGTTCGTCACGTCGCCAATGGCGTAGATCGAGGGCACCGCGGTCTGGCTGTACTCGTCCACCACGATCTCGCCGCGCCGGCCGATCTCGACACCCAGTTCCTCGAGCCCCAGCCCGCGGCTGTTTGGCGTCCGGCCGGTGGCGAACAGAACCTGGTCATAGACATGGGTCTCGCCGGTGGTCGCCGTCACCTCGATACCCTTCGCGCCCTTGTGCATCCGCAGGATATTGGTGCCGCAATGGATCGCGATGCCGTGGCGTTCCATATGCTCGGCGATATGGCCGCGCGCCTCTCCGTCGAAGCCGCGCAGGATCTGCGCGCCGCGATAGAACTGCGTGACCTTTGTCCCCAGCCCGTTGAAGATACAGGCCATTTCGCAGGCGATATAGCCGCCGCCGACGACCAGCAGGCGCTCAGGAAGTGCCTCAAGGTGGAAGACCTCGTTTGAGGTGATCCCAAGCTCCTCGTTTTCCAGACCGGGCATCAATGGCCATCCACCGGTGGCGATGAGGATATGCTTGGCGGTTTTCTCGATGCCGTCGGCGAGGCGCACGGTATGCGCGTCGACCAGCGTCGCCCGTTGGGGGAAGACCTCCACGCCCGAGCCCAGGAGCAACTTGTTGTAGACGCCCTCCAGCCGGTCGAGCTCGCCCTCGAGCTTGGTGCGGAACCGCGTCCAGTCGAAGCCGCCGATCGTCACGTCCCAGCCGTAATCGATCGCCTCGTGCATGCCCTCGGCATATTCGGAGGCGAACACCATGAGCTTCTTCGGCACGCAGCCCCGGATGACGCAGGTGCCCCCCATCCGGCTCTCCTCGCCGAGGCCGACCCTCGCACCGGTCTCGCCCGCCGCCACCCGCGCCGCGCGCACGCCGCCCGAGCCGCCGCCGATCACGAAGAGGTCGAAGTCGAAGTCCATGAGCCTGCTCTCGATTGCCGCTGAGACGTCCTACCGCGCCTTGCCGGGCAGGGCCAGCCCGGAGATCGCGGGGAACCCGCCCTCACGACGATGCGGTAACGGCCGGAAGGGATATCCGGTCTCCCTCGCGCGATTCGGGGCATCGGCATGTGTCTCGTCCCGGGACCTCGGTGCGGCTTGGCAACGCGCCTCAGGTGTCGTCGGCGAAGATGTTGTCGCTCTCGAGAATGTCGATCTGGCTGGCCGAGACCGACCCCGCATTGATGTCGCGCACCTCAACCGTGCCATCGCCATGGCCGATCACCACCACGTCGCAGATGTCGATGAAGAGCCCGTTCTCGACGATGCCCGGGATCTGGTTCAGCACGAGGCTGAGCTGGCGCGGGTTGCCGATCCGGTGCAGGTGCAGGTCGAGGATGTAATTGCCCTCGTCGGTGACGTAGGGCGCATCGTCATTCATCCGAAGCGTGGCCTCGCGGCCGAGCACGTCCATGTTGACCAGTGTCTCTTCGACCAGCGCCTTGGTGGTCTGCCAGCCGAAGGGCACGGTTTCGAGCGGCAGCGGAAAGGCCCCGAGCGTCTTCACCTCCTTGGCGACATCGGCGATCACTACCATCCGGTCCGACGCCGTGGCGACGATCTTCTCCTGCAGCGAGGCGCCACCGCCTCCCTTGATGAGGTTCAGGTTCGCGTCGAACTCGTCGGCGCCGTCGATGGTGATGTCGAGCCACTTCACGTCGTCGAGCGTGGCGACGCGGATACCGAGCGAGCGCGCCAGGTCCGCCGTCCGCGCCGAGGTTGGCACGCCGACGATGTCGAGCCCCTCGTTCTGCACCCGCTCGCCGAGCCCGCGCACCATCCAGGCCGCTGTCGACCCGGTGCCGAGGCCGACACGCATGCCACTCTCCACGAAATCGCAGGAGCGGCGGGCGGCGACGAACTTGGCGCGGTCGATGGGCGAGAGATCTTGGGACATGGCAGCGGACTCCGGAATGTTTGACGCCTTATAGGGCATGGGCCCGGGTGCCGCGAGGGGCTTTCGCCGCGCTCAGCTGCGCCGCGTCAGCGCGGCGATGACCTGTCTCATCTCGGCCAGGAACCCCGCCTGTGCCTCCGGCGCGAGCCCCGCCAGCGCCTCCCGGTTGATCCGCCGCGCCGCATCCAGTGCCGGGGCGCGCAGCGTCTGTGCCCGATCGGTGGTCCAGACCAGCCGCGCACGGGCGTCCTCGGCATGCGCCCTGCGCGCGACCAACCCGTCGCGCTCCATCCGCGACAACGTGTTGGCCATGGTTGCCTGTTCGACCGCGAGCCGCTGGCTCAGCGCCGCCTGGGTCTGGCCATCCGTCTCCCAGAGTTCGACCAGAACCATGAACTGCGCCGGTGCGAGCCCGAGCGGCTTCAGTTCCGTCTGCAGGGCCCGGGCAAAGAGCCGGGCCATGTGATTGGCGAGAAATCCCGCGGAGTCCTGCGCGAATGGTGCGGTCATTGTTGGACCTTGCACATTGCATAGCATGCAATGCAAATCTATTTTAGTTAGCATGCTAAGCAATGGAGTGCATAATGATCCCGACCCTTCGCCTTCACCTCGTCAGCGGCGGCCTCGCCCTCGCGACCATCGCCACGTTCTGGACTTCCACGGTTCTGACGGAGCTCTTCCGATCCGCCGCGGCCGTCGCCACCGTCAAGTCAGCGATCCTGTGGGGTTTCGCCCTGCTCATTCCCGCGCTCGCAACCGCCGGGATCACCGGCAACCGCCTCGCCCGAGGCCGTTCCGGCGGGTTGGTCACGGCCAAGCGGCGGCGCATGGCGATCGCTGCACTGAACGGGCTGCTGATCCTCGTCCCCGCTGCCATCCTGCTGGCGCGCTGGTCGGCGGCGGCGCAGTTCGACGCCACTTTCGCGCTCGTTCAGGCGGTGGAACTCGCCGCCAGTGCGGCCAATGTCACGCTCCTTGCCCTGAATCTCCGCGATGGGCGGAAAATGAGCCGTGCTCGACGCCGTGTCCGCGAAAAACCGGCTTTCGACAGGAAAGGGTCGCAATCGGCGCTGTGATGCGCGGCCGCGCCGCGCTATCTCGGTGGTGCAGCAAGGGACCCACATGTTTCTCAGCGTCTTCGACATCTTCAAGGTTGGTATCGGACCATCCTCTTCGCACACGATGGGGCCGATGGTGGCGGCGGGCCGTTTTCTCGACCAACTCCGCGCCTCGCCCTTCCACGCCCGCGGCCTGCGCGCTTCGCTGCACGGCTCGCTGGCCTTTACAGGCGTGGGTCATGCGACCGACCGCGCGGTGATCCTCGGCCTCGCGGGCTTCTCTGCCGCGGAATACGACGCCGCGAAAGCCGAGGAGGCGCTGGCCCGGATCCGGGAGCGCCGGCAGGTCGCGCCTGAGGGCCTCGACCCGCTGGCCTTCGATCCCGAGACGGACCTCATCTTCGACTATGGCCCGTCGCTGCCCGGCCACGCCAACGGGCTCAGGCTCATGGCGACAGATGCGCAGGGCGACGTGCTGCTGCAAGAGACATACTATTCCATCGGCGGCGGGTTCGTGGTCACCGAGGAGGAGCTTGGCCGCGATGTCGCGCCGGCGGACGCGGTCGAGGTACCCTTCCCGTTCCGCAACGCCGCGCAGATGCTGGAAATGGCCGAACGCTCCGGCAAGAGCATCGCCGCGATGAAACGCGCGAACGAGATCGCCCATCATGGGGCCGGCGGGCTCGACCAGGGCATCTTGCGGCTCTGGCAGGTGATGTCGGACTGCATCGACCGCGGGCTATCGACCCCGGGCATCCTGCCCGGCGGGCTGGAGGTCCGCCGCCGCGCGCCCGTGCTCCTTGCCGGGCTCGAGGCCGAGCGCGGGCTGAACCTCGCCCCGCCGCATTCGGTGAACGACTGGATCAGCACCTATGCAATGGCCGTCAACGAGGAGAACGCCGCCGGCGGGCAGGTGGTCACCGCGCCCACCAACGGCGCCGCGGGCGTGGTGCCGGCGGTGATCCGTTACTGGCTGAACCATGTGCCGGGCGCCACCGCCGCGCGCCTGCCGGAATTCTTCCTGACCGCCGCGGCGATCGGCGGGCTGGTCAAGGCCAATGCCTCGATTTCGGGCGCAGAAGCCGGATGCCAGGCCGAGGTCGGCAGCGCATCGGCGATGGCTGCGGCGGGGCTTGCCGCGGTGATGGGCGCAACGCCCGAGCAGGTCGAGAATGCCGCCGAGATTGCCCTCGAGCACCATCTCGGCATGACCTGCGACCCGGTGAAGGGCCTGGTGCAGGTGCCCTGTATCGAGCGCAACGGGCTCGGCGCGATCAAGGCGGTGAGCGCAGCCTCGCTCTCCCTACGCGGCGACGGGCGCCACCTCGTGCCGCTCGACGCCTGTATCGAGGCGATGCGGCAGACCGGCCGCGACATGTCTGACAAATACAAGGAAACATCCCTCGGCGGCTTGGCGGTCAACTTGCCGAACTGCTGAAACTGCTTTCCATTTTGCCGCGTCGCCCATAGCGTCGCCGCGATGGACCGCGACAAGCCTCTCCTCGGTATCGCCTTCATGCTGGGCTTCTGCATCCTGGCGCCGCTCGGCGACGCCATGGCAAAGCTGATCGGCCACGCAGTTCCGCTCGGCCAGGTGATCCTCGTCCGATTTGCGGTTCAGGCGCTGATCGTCTGGCCCATCCTGCGCCGCAGTGGCCAGACGCTGCGGATCCGCGGTCACCTGCTGGGCTGGGTGGTCCTCCGCACGCTATTGGTCATCGGCGGCATCGGCACCATGGTGTTGTCCCTCCGTTACCTCCCGCTGGCGGACGCAATCGCGATCGCCTATGTCATGCCCTTCCTGCTGCTGCTCCTGGGGCGCGTCTTCCTCGACGAGGAGGTCGGTTGGCGGCGGCTCGCGGCCTGCATCGTGGGTTTTTGCGGCACACTCCTCGTCATGAAGCCCTCCTTCGCGGAGGTCGGCTGGGTCGCGGCGCTGCCGCTTGTCGTGGCGCTCGACTTCGCCCTCTACATGCTGGTCACCCGCCGGATCAGCCGCGCGATCGACCCGATTCCGCTGCAGGCGGCCACCGGCATTCTCGGCACGCTGATGCTCTTCCCGGTGATCGTTCTGGCTGACGGTCGCGGCTGGCCCGAGCTCGACCCGGTCACCCCGGACCTGCGCGAGACAGTGCTGCTTGGCCTGCTTGGCCTCCTCGGCAGCGCCTCGCACATGTTGATGACGTGGTCGCTCCGCTTCGCTCCGGCCTCGACCGTGGCGCCGATGCAGTATCTCGAGATCCCCTTCGCCGCGCTCTTCGGCTGGCTGATCTTCGCCCAGTTCCCTGACGGGCTGGCACTCGCGGGCATCGCCATCGTGATGGGCGCGGGGCTCTATGTCATCCTGCGGGAACGAACGGTTCTGCGCGCGCAAGCCCGGCAACCGCTGCCGCAAGGGCCGCCCTCGGCAGAATAACGAGCATGCCGGGCGCCGGAAACTCGAGCGCGACCGGCCCTGCCGGCGCTTCCTCCACCCGGTTCGAGGTGCCGATCCCCGCGCCGGGCGCCATGTCCAGCCCCTCGATCGGCCAGTGCAGCCCCTGTGAGCGCCCGGAAATCGGCGCCATCGGAAACAGCGACACCCGGCTGCCCGGATCGAGGTCGAGCCGGATCTGCGCCGGCGCGGCAAAGACGACGTCATGTGTCCCGATCAGGATGCAACGCCGCTCCGCCCGCCGCACCAGCACATTGAGATTGGCAAGCTGGTGGTCGATCCTCCGGCCGAGGAATCCGACACCAAGGACCAGTGGTGCCGCGACCGAGCGCAACGCCTTGTCGAAATCGGTGCTGTCCTGCTCCGGGATCTCGTGCAGGCGATCCGCCGGGATCGCCGTGCGCGCGCCTTCGGGAAGCGAATCCATGTCCCCGATAACCGCGCGCGGCGTGACGCCCGCGGCCAGCGCCGTCTCGGCCCCGCCATCCACCGCAACGAGGCAGGGCGCGAGTGCGAGTGCCTCGTTCAGGTCCTCCGTCGCGGCATCTCCCCCGCCAAGCAGGGTAATCCCACGAGAATCCCGGAAAATATGGTCATCCATGCGTGATTTGCCTCGAATTCCCCGCGAAGGCCATATTCTCGCCCGGAAATGATCCTCTTGATTTCCTGTAGTCGTTCCCATTCCGGAACCAATACGTGGTAGACCGGGGAGGCTGGTAGAGGAAGAAAGCGAGCAAAGCGATGGTAGGCTCCAACAAGATTCTGACCGTGTCCTATGGCACCTTTTCGTGCACCCTGGAAGGTTTCGACGATTCCTTCGGCACGATGAAGGCCATCGCGGAGTATTTTCGCAACCTCGCAGCCGAAGATCGCTACTTCGGAGCCGAACCGCCGACGCCAGATGCCGAAATGCTCCAGCGGATCGTGGAGAAGGAAATCCAGCGCCGCGTCGAGGCGCGGGTCAGCGAACGGGGAATCACCCTGAAAGCCGGCGACCGCGTCGCGCCCGAGATGGCGGCCGCGGCTCCGGACCTCGAGGAAACACAGACCGACCAGCCCGGCGAAGTGGAAGCGGCCCCGGCAGAAGCAGAGATGCCGGTCCCTGAGGCTGCGGCCGAAGACATCGTCGCGACCCGTGCTGACGAGGCGCCGAGCGAAAGCATCGCCGCCAAGCTCGCGCGGATCCGTGCGGTTGTCTCGAAGTCGCTCGAGGAGAAGGAAAAGGAGCGGCTCCGCAAGGCGCAATCCCAGGTCACGCCCGACGAAACGACGGATGACGACCAGGTGCCCGAGGCTGCCGCGGAACCGACGCTCGTGCCCCAGCCCGTCGCGGCCTGGGAAGAGGCAGAAGCGCCCGCCCCGGACATGGACATGCCGACCGAGGAAGCTGCCGAAGCAACGGATGCCGCACAGGATACCGTCTCGCAGGACGACGCGGCCGAAACTCTCCCGATGGAGGAGCCGGACACCGCGCCCGTCGAGACGGCCGAAACGCCGGAAACCCTGTCCGAGGACAGCGATGAGTCGGCCCAGGAAGACCGGACGGCTGCCTTCATGCCGACGCCGGACGTTTCCGACGTCGCGCCCTTCGAAGAGGCTGAGCTGTCGGACGACCTCACTGAGACCGCCGACGAGCCGGCGCAGGACGCTGCCTACATGGATGCGCCGGACGTCACCGAGCCTGAGTCCTTCGAGGCCGCCGAACCTTCGGAAGACCTGTCCGAGGCCAGCATCGAGCCGACGTGGGACGAGCACGTCGCAGCAGAGATGCCGACGCCCGAAGTCGCCGACACCACTCTTTCCGAAACGGCCGAACTGTCG
The DNA here is from genome assembly GCF_004146235.1 of Tropicimonas sp. IMCC6043. GTDB lineage: Bacteria > Pseudomonadota > Alphaproteobacteria > Rhodobacterales > Rhodobacteraceae > Tropicimonas. The sequence goes on from NZ_SELO01000010.1 coordinate 16,271, forward strand.
GACGACATGTCCGACGCTGGCATCGAGACAGCACAGGAGGAGTTGACGGACGCCTCCATGGATGCGTCGGAAGACACCGCGCCGTTCGCAGCGGCCGAACTGCCGAACGACATGTCCGAAGCAAGCACCGAATCGACCTGGGAAGGACAGGCGGCTGCCTTCACGCCGACACCGGACGTTACCGACGCCGCCCCCCTCGAGACGCCCGGACTTTCGGACGAAGGTCTCGAGACCGCCGACGAAATACCGCCAGAAGATCAGTCGGTTGCCTTCATTCCGACGCCGGAAATCGCCGCCGCCGCACCCTTCGAGGCTGCAGAGCCATCGGAGGACCTGTCGGAGGGCAGCTACGAGACGGCTCAGGACGAAGAGACGGCCACCTCCACGGATGCGATGGACGCCACTGAAACTGAGCCCTTCGAGACTGCCGAACAGTCGGACGACCTGCCCGAAGCGAGCATTGAGCCGACCTGGGGCGAGCAGACGGCTGCCTCCACGGAGACGCCGGACGTCACCGATACCGCGCCTTTCGAGACGGCTGACCTGTCGGACGACATGGCTGAGGCCAGCATCGAACCGACGTGGGAAGACCAGATGGCCGCCTTCACGCCGCCGCCTGAAGACACCGCCATTGCGCCCTTCGAGACTGCCGACCTGTCGGCGGAAAGCATCGAAACGGCTCAGGAAGAGCAGACGGATGCTTTCATGCCGATGTCGGAAATCACCGATACTGCGCTCTTCGAAAGCACAGACCTGCCGGAAGATCATACCGAGGAGAGTTCCGAGACGGCTCAGGACGAGCAGGCGGCCATCTCCACGGAAGCGCCGGAAGTCACCGACGCCGCGACCTACGAGACCGCGGACATGTCGGGTGACATGCCTGAAGCCCGCACTGAATGGACCTGGAACGAGCCGACGGCTGCCTTCATGCCGACGCCGGACGTCACCGACAGCGCGCCGTTCGAAGCGGCCGAACGGTCGGACGAGCTGTCCGAGGCTGCTATCGAATCTGCGCGGGAAGACCTCACGGACGCCTCGATGGAGACGCCGGAAGACACTGTCACAGAGTTCTTCGAGAGTGCCGAGTTGTCGGACGATCTCTCCGAAGCCAGCACAGAACCGAGCTGGGAAGAGCAGACGACTGCCCTTACGCCGACACTGGACGTCACCGATACCGAGACAACCGGCCTGTCGGACGACATTACCGAAGCCGGCCCCGAGTCGTCCTGGGAAGAACAGACGGCTGCTTCCATTGAGACGCCGGACGTCACCGACGAAGCGCCCCCCCTGGAGACGACCGGGCTGTCGGACGATCTCGCCGAGGCCAGCATCGAACCGACTTGGGAAGAGCAGGTCGCTTCCGACATTCCGACGCCGGAACTCACCGACACTGCGCCCTTCGAAGCGGCTGAACTGTCGGACGAGTTGTCCGACTCCACCGACGAGCCGGCACAGGACGAGCAGGCGGCGGCCTATATGGAAACGCCGTTGGATATCGACGCCGAGTCGTTCCAGGTGACCGAAATCGCGGACGACCTGCCCGAAAGCGCCTATGAGCGTCTCATGGAAGAGGACGCCCCGGCAGAGATGCTGGCGCAGGAGCCCGAGGACACCGAGCCGTTCGAAGCGGCCGACCTGACGGAGGAGCTGTCCGAGGCCACCCCCGAGGTAGCGCAGGCCGTGCCGGCCGCCGAACTGCCGCAGGACATGCAGCCCTTCGTGCTGACAGAGGCTCTCCCCGAAGACACGCAGGGTTCGGAAGAGGCCGAAATCACGCGGTCCGAAGCGGCGGGACCGCAGGCGGACGAGACGGCTTCCGAGGCGGAGACGACCCTGGACGAGAGCGACTCCGAGCCCGAAGACACCGCCCCGCGTGGACGCGTCATTCGCGTGCGCAAGCAGTCGCTCATGGCGTCGCTGCGGGCCGCGCTGTCCCTGAACGGCGGACGCCACGACACCGACGACACCACGCTCGACCACGAAGTTGCGGCGGCGCCGGACCATTTGCCGAACCTCGCGGCACGCGCCAGCGAGAGCGAGACCGCGCGTCCCACGTCGTCGACCTTGGACGAACGCGTTCTTTCCGAGCCGATGGAGAATCCTCCGGCAGAACCGGCGGACAGCAGCCTGCCCGCAGAAGCCGAGGCCGACCTGCTGCGCGAACTCGAATCCGTCGAGCGGGAACTGGCCGAGGAGGCCCCCGACGCCGGCGTGTCGCCTGCGCCAAAGACCCTGCAGGATCCGTTCGAGACTCTGTCGGCCGCTTCCCACAGGGAGCAGGAACAGAAACCAGCGCCGGAGGAGGTTCGCCCGACGATTTCCTTTGCGTCGCACAGCACCTTCTCGGAACCGGTGAGCGAAAGCGACTTCGAGAGCGAAGACGAAGATCTCCGGCCGGAACCCGAACCCGCCGCCACGGCGAAGGACGAGATGGGCACGTTCGCTGCCCGGACCATCGACGACGACGACGAAGAGGGCGACCCGTTCCAGGCGGAGCACGCGGCCGACGCGGCGTGGAATGCCCATGAGGTCGCCAAAACGGAAGACACCGGGTCGACGGCCGGGCAGGAGCCGGACCACGACGACGCGCTGACCGACGCGGTTGCCCGCGTCGCCCAGCAGACCCAGGAAGAGCTCCGCAGCGAGGCAGCCGCCGAACGCCGGGCGCGCGCACTCGGGTCCGACCAGGATGAAGACCCGAATATCTCGCGCCTGATGGAGGAGGCGGACTCGAAGCTCGCCGGGCCCGAACTCCGCCGCCGCCGCTCCGCGATCGAGCACCTCAAGGCTGCCGTCGCGGCGACAAAGGCCGAGGGCCGCCCGAAACGCGATGGCGACGCGGAGGCCGACCCCTATCGCATCGACCTGCGGATGGCCGTGGGGCAGCCGTCGCTACCGATCGATGACGATGACGAGGAGCTCGAAACCGGGACCGACTCGCCTGCCGTCGAGCCGCTTGCCTTCGAGCCGCCCGCCGCGCCGGAGCCGAAAGACCCGAATGCACCAGTGCGCCCGCGCCGACCGGTCCTGCAGGACAGCCGCATGCGCGAGTCCCGTCCGATGTCACGCGCCGACCGGCCCAATGTCGCGCCGCTCATGCTGGTGTCCGAGCAGCGGGTCGACGACGACGCGCCCGAGCCCCCGCAAGCCCCCGCGAGCACGCTCCCGGTTCGTCCCCGCCGGGTGACCGCCGGACGCATGACCGCGGTCGATTCCGACGACACGTCGCTGGAGCAACCGCGCGAGATGGTCACGAATGACCTCGAGGCCGCCGGGATCTATGCCGAGAGCACGACCTTCGACGAGTTCTCCGAGCGCATGGGAGCCGAAAGCCTGGAGCAGCTGCTGGAATGCGCCGCCGCCTACACATCCTATGTGCAGGGCCGGCCGCATTTCTCGCATCCCGAGATCATGGACGTGGTCCGCCAGGTCGAGGGCCAGGAAGCGCTGCGCCGTGAGGACAGCCTGCGGACCTTCGGTCAGCTTCTCCGCCAGGGCAAGATCCAGAAGCTCGACCGGGGCCAGTTCACACTTTCGCAAAGCTCTCGTTATACGGTCGACAAGCGCAGCGTCGTGCTCTGACGCAAGCGCTGCTGCACCGGTAGTAGTGAGTGTGGGCGGGGGACCGGGAAGTCCCTCGCCCTTTCACATTGGCCGGATGTCGAGTCAGACGCCTCCGGGAGGCGGCGCATCGTCGCGATCGCGTCGGTCCGCCTGTCGCGTCGCCGCATCGGTCCCCGCTTCCCCATCCGGATCTGCCTGGCCGATGCCGCGGAAGAGAAAGCGGAACGGCAGCGCCCAGAGGATGCCGAGGATCACGTAGACCGCGAGTTCCACCAGCACAGGCGGCCGCCCGAGCAGGTTCAGAAGGGTGACCGCCACCACGACATAGACGGGCATCCCGACGAGAAGGATGACGAGCGACCAGCGTCGCCGGGCCTTGTAGCTCAGCGCCATGTCAGTCCGCGAAGGGGTCGGTGACGAGGATCGTGTCCTCCCGCTCGGGAGAGGTCGACAGCAGCGCGACCGGGCATTCGATGAGTTCCTCGATCCGGCGGACATATTTAACCGCCGCGCCCGGAAGGTCGGCCCAGCTCCGCGCGCCAGCGGTGCTCTCGGTCCAACCCTCGATGGTCTCGTAGATCGGTGTCACCCGCGCCTGCTGGTCCGCTGCCGTCGGCAGGTAGTCGAGCCGTTCGCCGTCGAGCTCGTAGCCGATGCAGATCTTCAGCTCCTCGAGCCCGTCGAGCACGTCCATCTTGGTGAGCGCGATGCCGTTGACGCCGGAAAGCGCGCAGGTCTGGCGCACCAGCACCGCGTCGAACCATCCGCAGCGCCGCGACCGCCCGGTCACGGTGCCCTTCTCGTGGCCGACCCGTGCCAGGTGCTCGCCGACCTCGTCGAAGAGTTCGCAGGCGAAGGGCCCTTCGCCTACGCGGGTCGTGTAGGCCTTGACGATGCCGAGCACGAAATCGATCGAGCCCGGCCCCATGCCGGTGCCGGACGCGGCCGCGCCCGAGATCGTGGTCGAGGAGGTCACGAAGGGATAGGTGCCGAAATCAACATCGAGAAGCGAGCCCTGCGCACCTTCGAAGAGGATCCGCTTGCCGGCCTTCCGGGCGATGTTCATCTCCCGCCAGACCGGGCGGGCGAAGGGAAGCACCTTTGGCGCGACCTCGCGCAGGCTTGTCAGCAGCGCCTCCACATCGACCGGCGGCAGGCCGAGGCCCTTGCGCAGCGCGTCGTGGTGGACGAGCAGCCGACCGACGCGTGTCTGCAACGTCGCCTCGTCGGCGAGATCGGCCACGCGGATCACCCGGCGGCCGACCTTGTCCTCATAGGCCGGACCAATGCCGCGGCCGGTGGTGCCGATCTTGGCAACCGAATTCTGCGCCTCACGGCCGCGGTCGAGCTCGCCATGCAGCGGCAGGATCAGCGGCGTGTTCTCGGCGATCATCAGGTTCTCGGGCGTGATCTCCACGCCCTGGCCGGCGAGCTTCTCGATCTCGGCCACCAGCGCCCAGGGGTCCAGCACGACGCCGTTGCCGATCACCGAGATCTTGCCCTTTCGGACGATGCCGGAGGGCAGCAGCGACAGCTTGAAGACCTCGCCGTCGATCACCAGCGTGTGGCCCGCATTGTGGCCGCCCTGGAACCGCGCGATCACGTCGGCGCGTTCCGACAGCCAGTCAACGATCTTGCCTTTTCCCTCGTCGCCCCACTGGGCGCCGACCACGACAACATTGGCCATTTCCATCTCCTCGGCTGGCTGGGAAACCCGCGGCTGTATAGCGGTCACGCGTGGCTGCGGAAACCACCTTTCTGACGCATGGCCGCCGCGGGGCCGGTGCGTCGGCGCACCGGGCCGGACGGGGGTTGCGGGCATCCCGGCTTGCGATTAGATACCGCCCATCCGATATCGAGGCCCCCTGCATGCAAAACGTCATACTCATCGTCCACCTGATCCTGGCGCTCAGCCTGATCGGCATCGTGCTGCTGCAGCGCTCCGAAGGCGGGGGCTTGGGCATGGGCGGCGGAGGCGGCGGCGTCATGTCCGGCCGGGCGGCGGCCACGGCGCTCGGCAAGCTTACCTGGGCCTTCGCGATCGGCTTCATCATCACTTCGATCACGCTGACGATCCTTGCGGCAGCGAATACCGAGGGCGCCTCGGTGGTCGACCGGGTCACGGATGCGCCCGAACCGGCCCCCGCAACGGCGCCGGTGAGCCCCGCGACGGACGGCCAGGACCTTCTGCCGCCTGCGCCGGCTGGCAACACGCCGCTCGTTCCGCAGAACGCCGACACGCCCCTCGTGCCGCCGGCCGCGGAATGACCTGCGGCCGATCGGCCACAAGCTTTTGGCCAAGCCCGCAAATCGACAACATCATCTAGAGGTGCTGTTGCTCCGTCGCGGCGAATCCTCTAGACTCTGAGTCCCGTGATGGTGCGTTTTTTCGAGCGCCTGACAGCTGCTAACACGGGCGTCGCCGCGAGCCGGTTTCGCCTCAGATCACGGGGGTCGGCCAGACATGGCACGGTTCATCTTCATTACGGGCGGCGTCGTGTCGTCTCTCGGCAAAGGGCTTGCCTCGGCGGCTCTCGGCGCGCTGCTGCAAGCGCGCGGTTTCAGCGTCCGGCTGCGCAAGCTCGACCCCTATCTGAACGTCGATCCGGGCACCATGAGCCCCTTCGAACACGGCGAGGTCTTCGTGACCGATGACGGCGCCGAGACCGATCTCGACCTCGGCCATTACGAACGCTTCACCGGCGTGGCGGCACGAAAGACCGACTCGGTCTCGTCGGGGCGGATCTATTCCAACGTGCTGGAGAAGGAACGCCGCGGCGACTATCTCGGCAAGACCATCCAGGTCATTCCGCACGTTACCAACGAGATCAAGGACTTCATCGCCATCGGCGAGGACGAGGTCGATTTCATGCTCTGCGAGATCGGCGGCACGGTGGGCGACATCGAGGGTCTGCCCTTCTTCGAGGCGATCCGGCAATTCGCGCAGGACAAGGGCCGCGGTCAGTGCATCTTCATGCACCTGACGCTGCTGCCCTTCATCAAGGCCTCGGGCGAGCTCAAGACCAAACCGACCCAGCACTCGGTCAAGGAGCTGCGCTCGATCGGGCTGGCGCCGGACCTGCTGGTCTGCCGCTCCGAAATGCCGATCCCGCAAAAGGAGCGCGACAAGCTGGCGCTGTTCTGCAACGTCCGTCCCGACGCGGTGATCGCGGCGCAGGATCTGGCGTCGATCTACGACGCCCCGCTCGCCTATCACCGCGAGGGCCTCGACCAGGCGGTGCTCGACGCTTTCCAGATCAGCCCCGCGCCGAAGCCCAATCTCGACCGCTGGGAAGATGTCTCGGACCGGATCCACAATTCCGACGGCGAGGTCCGCGTCGCCATCGTCGGCAAATACACCCAGCTCGAGGACGCCTACAAATCCATCGCCGAGGCGCTGACCCATGGCGGCATGGCCAACCGGGTCAAGGTCCGGGCGGAATGGATCGACGCGGAGTTCTTCGAGCGCGAGGACTGCGTGCCGCATCTCGAACCCTATCACGCGATCATCGTCCCCGGCGGCTTCGGCGAGCGCGGCACCGAGGGGAAGATCAAGGCCGCGGAATTCGCCCGCACCCGCAACGTGCCCTATCTCGGCATCTGCCTCGGCATGCAGATGGCGGTCATCGAGGCGGCGCGGCACCTCACGGACATGCACGACGCGGGTTCGGAGGAATTCGACCACGAGGCCGGCAAGAAGCGCTTCACCCCGGTCGTCTACCACCTCAAGGAATGGGTGCAGGGCAACGCCAAGGTCGAACGCTCGGTCGAGGACGACAAGGGCGGCACGATGCGACTCGGCGCCTATGACGCCGTGCTGGAAGAGGGCAGCCGGGTCGCCCAGATCTATGGCTGCACGCATATCGACGAGCGGCACCGCCACCGCTACGAGGTCGATACCCGCTACAAGGACCGTCTCGAGGAGTCCGGGCTGAAATTCTCCGGAATGTCGCCGGACGGGCGGCTGCCGGAGATCGTCGAGGTGCCGGACCATCCCTGGTTTATCGGCGTTCAGTTCCACCCGGAGCTGAAATCGAAGCCCTTCGAGCCGCACCCGCTCTTCCGCGATTTCATCCGCGCCGCGGTGGAGAACAGCCGGCTGGTCTGACCCTGCTGGCCTGTCGGACCGCATTGCGTCCGAACCGGCCTCCGGTCCGTGCGTGGATTTCCGCGCAGGTGTCTGTCGTTGCGGCGGAACTCCGCCTTTTCGTGGCAAAAGCAAGACGCCATCGCCTTCGAAATGCCTGTCTTAAGTGAGTAAGATGGCCGATGATGACGCGTATCTTCGGAGAAAAACGATGCAGATCCTGAGAAATTTGACTGTTGCTTTAGTGGTGCTGTGTCTCCCCCCCGCTCTTTCCGGACAAAGCTTTGTAGATATTGGAGATTTCGGCGCCGCCTACGCCAAGAACGGCAATAGTGGCAAGGGTTCCGAGAAGAGCGACAATGGCCGCGACAAGGGCTCCTCAAGCAAGAGCGACCGGGGCGGCAAGAGTGGCGGAATGTCGGGCTCGAACGGCAACGCCTCGAAATCCGCCTCGAAAGGCTCCGAGAAAGCGTCGAAGCCCGGAAAGTCCGGCGGACTTTTCAAGGGGATCCGGAACGCCTTCGACCCGAAGGCGAAGAAGACGACCAAGGCCAAGAACACCGTCCGGAAAACCGCAACCAAGTCGCAGGGCGTCAAGCCGGCGAAGGCGGAGAAAGTGGCCAAACTGGCCGGCGCTGCTGTCGGCGCAGGCTCGGTCGACGCGCAGCTCAAATCCCTGCACTCGCTCAACCGGAACATCAACGGCCTGATGAACAGCAGCGACCCGAAGATGGATCCGTTCCGCGATTTCATCGAGGCGAGCATCGCCAACGAGGAGGCCCGGGAGGCGCTGGAAGCGGCGGTCGCGGACATGACGGCCTCTGGAGCGGCATTCGGTGACGCGGCCGAAGCGCTCGGCATCACGGCCACGTCATTCGAGGAGGCGCAGGCCGATTTGACCAAGATGACGGAACTGCACGCCGGCGCCGTGCCGGAAGAGCCGACGGCGCCCGTCGAAGCGGGTTACAATGACCCGCAGGACTACCAGGACGCCTTGGCCGCATACAACTCGGCCTACTCGACCTGGCAGCAAGACAAGCAGGCCTGGGATGAAAAATCCGCCGACCTTGCCGAAGCCCAGGCCCTCGCGGACGCGCTTGCGACCGACCTGGCCACCTACGAGGCGGCCGATGCCAAGGTGATCGAGACCGAGGCGGCGAGTTCCGAGGAAGCGATGCGTCAGGCGATGGCCGATTCGCTCAATACCACCGGCGCCCGTGGGGTCACCGCGGACGACATGACCGACGAGATGGCGGCCTGGGTGGCCGACCGCCTTGGCGTTGACGAGTCCGACGGCCTTATCGACGACTATCGCAGCGCGCTGGAGTATCGCGACACACTGGAGACCGACTCCGCCTCGCCGGCAGAGGACGAGGTCGAAGACGCCGGTCTCGAGGAAGACGACCTCGATGAGGACGACCTCGAAGACGACGAGGTGGTTCTCCTGCAAGACCCCGAGTCCGTCGAGACGGCAGCGGCCGAGTGACCGTTTTCCGTCCCGGCGGCGCGCAGCCGCCGGGACGGAAGCATTCCGTTATTCCAGGAACTTGAAGACCGAGGGATCCGGCCCGGTCCGCAGGCCGACATCCAGCGTGCCGATGGCCTCCATCTCATCCGCGGTCAGCTCGAAATCAAAGACATCGAGGTTTTCCGCCTGCCGCTCCGGTCGCACCGAGCGCGGGATCACCGCATGTCCGAGTTGGACATGCCAGCGCAGGATCACCTGTGCCGGGCTCTTACCGGTGCGGGCCGCCGCGGCGGTGATCGGTTCCTTTTCGAAGGAGCGGGCGTTGCCGAGCGGCGTCCAGGCCTGGGAGATGATCCCGTTCTCGGAATTGAAGGCACGCAGTTCCGGCTGCTGCAACTCAGGGTTGAGTTCGATCTGATTGACCGCCGGAACGACGCCGGTCTCCGAGATCAGCCGTTTGAGATGCGAGACGTTGAAATTCGACACGCCGATGGAGCGCATCAGCCCCTCTTCGCGCATCTCGACAAAAGCCTCCCAGGTCTCGACATAGAGATCCCGGCTCGGCACCGGCCAATGGATCAGCACGAGGTCGAGCTGGTCGACGCCGATCGTCTTGAGGCTCCGCTCCACCGACGCCCGCGCCCGGGCGCGGCCCTGATCATTGTTCCAGACCTTGGTGGTAACAAAGATGTCCGTGCGCGGCACGCCGGAGGCGCGCAGCCCCTCGCCGAGCCCGGCCTCGTTCATGTAGAGATAGGCGCCGTCGATCAACCGGTAGCCGGTCCGGATCGCGCTTGCCACCGCCTCCGCGGCGATCTCCGGCGGCACCTGCCAGATGCCGAAGCCGAGCTGCGGGATCTGGTGGCCGTCATTCATCGTCAGGTTTGGGACGTCGGGCATAGGGAACCTCATGCTGTTGAATGATAAGGCGGACGCCGCGCGGCGCCCGACCTTGGCGCGCCGGGGCGTTGCTACCTCGACGCGTCTGTCCGTTTCGTCGGGGCCTCAGCCGGCCGCGGCCTCCTTGGCCTCCTCACTGATCCGCGTGGCCTCCTTGCCATGCAACTCCTCGTAGTGGTCGAAGACCGCCTCATACCAGGCCGTGCCCTGCGCTGCGCCGCCAAGCGCGCGGGAGAGCTCGCCAAGCGAGCTGTCGGGCAGCAGGGCGTGGAAGATGTCCCAGCCCTTGGCGTCCGGGTTCGGATCGAAGCCCAGAACCTGCCCCTTGAGCGAGGAGACCAGCGTGACGATGGCGCCCGAGAAGACCGACGGCACATGGATGTCCACCTTGTCGATCGGCTGGAGGAGCACCGGCGAGGCGTCGTTCAACGCCTCCCGGACACAGGCCTTGCCGGCGGCGCGGAAGGCGAAATCGGAACTGTCGACCGAATGCGACTTGCCGTCGAGCAGGGTCACCGCGATGTCGATGACCGGGAAGCCGAGCGGGCCCTGGACGATCGCATCCTTGGCGCCGGCCTCCACCGAGGGGATGTAGTTGCGCGGCACCGCGCCGCCCTTCACCACCTCGTCGAAGGAGAAACCCTCGCCGCGGGCCTGTGGTCCGATCTTCATCACCACATCGGCGAACTGTCCCGCACCGCCCGACTGCTTGCGGTGGCGGTGCTGGTGCTCGACGGATTTCGAGATTGTCTCGCGGTAGCGCGCGGAGACCTCCTCGGTTTCGGCCTCGACACCGAAATCACTCTCCAGGAGCGCCTGTATGCGGCGCAGATGCATCGGGCCCTGAAGCCGCAGCATCGCGTGGCCCGACGCCTCGTCCTGCTCGTAGGTCAGGCCCGGATCGATCTCCGCGACCCTGGCCAGCGCTGAGGAAAGACGCGCGTCGTCCTTCTCGTGCACCGGCGTGACCAGCGAGGCATAGCTCGGCGGATGGCCGCGCGCCCAGTCCGGCATCGGATCGCTGCCGGCGGCTGAGAAATACTGGCCGGCATTCAGGTGGTCGGACTTCACCGCCATGCCGATGAAGCCGGGTTCGATCCGGTCGACCGGGTGCTTGGCCTCGATGCCGCTCAGGTTGCCCACGTTCGCCCCGCCGAGCTGTGCGCCGGCGGTCACCGGCGACGCCAGCGCCCGCAGCACGACGGCCTTGCCCATGTGCTTGCGATAGCTGGCGAAGACACCCGCGGCGATCGCGTCGGTCCCGATCCGCTCGATCGTCTTCTCTACCGAGGGCGCTTCGTGGCGCAGCGACTTCATCAGCCGGGTGATCCCGTTATGGGCGCTTGCGGAGCCGAGGAAGGCGGGAATGTCGTCATTGTCGCGCAGCACCGCGGAGGCGACTTCGTAGACCTCGTCACGCGGCGGCGCCTTGTCCTCGATCAGCTCCTCGAGCAGGTGATCGTCGAAATCCGAGAGGTGCTCGAGCAGTTCGGCGCGGGCTTCCTGTTCGCGGTCCAGCACGTCCGCGGGGATCTCGATCAGTTGCGACGGCTGGCCCTCCTGGAACTCCCAGGCGCGTTCGGAGATCAGGTCCACCGTGCCAACGACCTCGCCGTTTTCGCGGATCGGCACCTGGCGGAGGATGATCGTGTGGTTGGCATAGGCCTGGAGGCTCGACACGATGTCGCGCACACGGTTCTCGGTGGTGTCCATCCGGTTGATGAAGAGGATGCAGGGCGTCCCGCTCTCCTCGATCAGGCGCAGGTAGGGCGCGCAGAGCACGGCCGCCTCCGGCTCGGGCGGCACGCAGAGGATCACGGCGTCACTGGCGGCCAGCGCCTCGCCCGCATAGCCGAGATATTCGGCGCCGCCGGCGATGTCGAAGGCCGCCCAAGGCTCGTCCAGATAGGTGAACTCGCTCACCGCGAAGAACTCGGAGAGCTCGGACCGGACAGGTTTGGAATCGAGGCTGCCCAGAGCCTCGACGAGTGTCGTCTTGCCCGCGCTCGCGGGGCCTAGGACGGTGAAACAACGCATGGCAGATCCTCCAAACTGTGCCGGTTTGGCGGGCTCGACCATGCGCGCGGCCCGGCCCGCTTCTCAAGTGGCGGGCCTTCGTGGATCCCGCGCGGTCTCGCGCCGCCCTTTTGATCCTGCCGCGTGGCCGGGCCGGGATTCTGACGATCCTGGGGACCGGAATGGCCTTGCCGCGCGGCCCTCAAGTATTCCGCCGTTGCCGGAGGGAAGGTCAAGGGCCTCGGCGGCGATTTGGCTGCGACATTCCCGTGTTTTCGCCCCGGCGGGCCGCGACGGCCGCAGGGCGCCGCACAGAAAGTTCACATTCGGCAACTTGAATTTGTGAACCGGCGGGTTTAGATCGCTTTCCATCTGCCCGTGAATCGGGTCAGGCTCATGTTACCTGCCGGTCCGCCGGACCGGCCTTTGAAAGGGAAAGTGAAATGACCAAGAACATGGGATCCATCGATCGGATCGTGCGTGCCATAGTGGGTATCATCTTGCTCGTTCTCGCCTTCACCGGCGGCTGGAGCACGCTCTGGACCGTGATTGCCGCCGTGGTCGGCCTTGTGTTGCTGGCCACCTCGGCTCTCGGCTACTGCCCGCCCTACTCGATCCTCGGCATCAAGACCAACAAAGCGGACGACGCCTAATACATGACTATCGTTGATTTTACGCCCCTGCCGGCGCTTCTTGGCGGCGGGTTGATCGGGCTTGCGACAACGCTCCTGATGGCCTCGATCGGCCGCATCATGGGCGCGACGGGAATCCTCTCCGCCGCCTTCTTCGCCGAGGACGACCGCGCATGGCGCTGGTTCCTGCTCGCCGGCATGATCTCCGGTCCGGCGGCCTATCTGACCCTGACGGGAAGCTGGCCGGAGATCACCGTTCCGGTGTCGACGCTGTCGCTGGTTGTCGGCGGCTTCCTTGTCGGTATCGGCGTCTCCTATGGCTCGGGCTGCACGTCCGGTCACGGCGTCTGCGGACTGGCCCGGCTGTCGCCGCGCTCGCTGGCGGCAGTGCTGACCTTCATGGCGACGACGGCGATCACCGTCTATGTCGTGCGCCACGTGGTGGGGGGCTAGGCGATGCGGCTTGTTTCGGTTTACCTGATCGGCCTGATCTTCGGGCTGGGGATTTCGATCTCGGGCATGGCGAACCCGGAGAAGGTGCTGAACTTCTTCGATTTCGCAGGCACCTGGGATCCCTCTCTTGCCTTCGTCATGGCCAGCGCCGTCGTCGTCGCCTTCTTCGGCTACCGCTTCGTGCTGAAGCGGCCGGGGCCGAGCTTCGACCACGTCTTCCACCTGCCGCAGAACCAGAAGATCGACGTCAAGCTGCTCGGCGGCTCCGCGATCTTCGGAGTTGGCTGGGGCCTCTCCGGCTTCTGCCCCGGAGGCGCGCTGCCTGCCATCGGCACCGGCCGGAGCGAGGTGCTGATCTTCGCTCTCGCGCTCGTCGCCGGCATGGGCGTCGCCCGCTACATCAACACCCACGCCGCCAGGCGCTTCCAGACGCCCTGGGGCCCGGACCATCACAAGCCGGTCGCCCACGGCCCGATCTCGCACGCGCCGCGCGGGCCGCTTCCCGAGGCCCCCGGCGAGAGCTACAAAGACTGAATTCAAAGGAGGACCCGATGACCTATCCCGTCGACCTGTCCCTGAAGCCCGACGTCAAGGGCTTCTTCGATCCCCAGACCCACACGATCTCCTATATCGTCAAGGATCCGGGCTCGAGCTCCTGCGCCATCATCGACTCGGTGATGGATATCGACTACGCCGCCGGCCGCATCACCTATGAGCATGCCGACGAACTGATCGCCTATGTGCAGGAGAACGGCCTCACGCTCGAATGGCTGATCGAGACCCATGTCCATGCCGACCACCTCTCGGCCGCGCCTTATATCCAGGCGAAGCTCGGCGGCAAGATCGGCATCGGCGAGAACATCACCGTCGTGCAGGACACCTTCGGCAAGGTTTTCAACGAGGGCACCGAGTTCCAGCGCGACGGCTCGCAGTTCGACGCGCTGTTCAAGGATGGCGACAGCTACCAGATCGGCGGCATGACCGCCTTCGCGATCCACACGCCGGGCCACACGCCGGCCTGCATGACCCATGTCGTGGGCGACGCCGCTTTTGTCGGCGACACGCTCTTCATGCCCGATGGCGGTTCGGCCCGGGCCGACTTCCCCGGCGGCGATGCGGGCGTGCTCTATGATTCGATCATGAAGGTGCTGTCCCTGCCCGACGAGATGCGCCTCTTCATGTGCCACGATTACGGCCCCAACGGCCGCGACATCGAGTGGGAAACCACGGTCGGTGACGAGAGAAAGCACAACATCCATGTCGGCGAGGGCAAGAGCCGCGAAGACTTCATCAAGTTCCGCACCGAGCGCGACGCCACGCTCAAGATGCCGAACCTGATCATCCCCTCGCTGCAGGTCAACATGCGCGCCGGCGAGGTGCCGAAGGACGACCAGGGCAACCCGATGCTGAAAGTGCCGGTCAACGGCCTCTGAGGCCGAGCCCGACCCGGACGGAGAGACCCCCAGCCGGGGCGCCCGAACGCGGCATCCCGGTCATCCGCCAAGTGGAGGACACTGAATGGACATCAAGAAACTGACAGACAGCATCTCCGTCGCGGGGCAGATCACGGCGGAGGACCTCCCGAAGATCAAGGAGGCCGGGTTCCGCGCGATCATCTGCAACCGTCCCGACGGCGAGGGCAACGACCAGCCGACCTTCGAGGAAATCGAGATGACGGCACAGGGGCTCGGGCTGGAATGCCGCTACCTGCCGGTCACCTCCGGAATGGTGCAGGACGAACAGGCCGTGGAATTCGGGCAGGCGCTGACCGAGTTGCCCGGTCCGGTGCTTGCCTATTGCCGTTCCGGGATGCGCTCGACGACGCTCTGGTCGCTTTCCCACGCGAAGGACATGGAAACCACCAGGATCCTCGCCACCGCCAAGGCCGCGGGCTATGACATGGGCGGCGTGGTCCGCCGCATCGTCAATGGCGGCAAGACGCCCACCGATACCGGTGACGCGAAATTCGACGTGGTGATCGTCGGCGGCGGCGCCGGCGGCATCTCGGTTGCGGCCTCGCTGAAGGCACGGATGCGTGACCTCAACATCGCCCTGATCGACCCGGCCGACATCCACTACTACCAGCCGGGCTGGACCATGGTCGGCGCCGGCATCTTTGACCCGGCCACCACCGCGCGCACCATGGCGAGCCTGATCCCCAAGGGCGTCCACTGGATCAAGGCCGCCGTCGCCGCCTTCGAGCCCAAGAACGACGCGGTGATCCTCGACGGCTGCCGGGTGGTGAAATACGACCGGCTGATCGTCTGCCCGGGCCTCAAGCTCGACTGGCACGCGGTTGAGGGGCTTGTCGACACGCTCGGCAAGAACGGCGTGACCTCGAACTACCGCTACGACCTCGCGCCCTACACATGGCAGCTCGTGCAGGAGATGAAGGAGGGCCGCGCGCTCTTCACCCAGCCGCCGATGCCGATCAAATGCGCCGGCGCGCCGCAAAAGGCGATGTATCTCTCGGCCGACCACTGGCACCGCCAAGAACGCCTGAAGGATATCGACATCCATTTCATGAATGCCGGCGGCGTGCTCTTCGGGGTGAAGGACTACGTGCCGGCCCTTATGGAATATGTCGAGAAATACGGCGCACATCTCGATTTCTTCCACAACCTCGTCGCCGTCGACGGCCCCGCGAAAAAGGCCACGTTCGAGGTGAAGGCGCCGGACACGGAGCCCACCACGGTCGAGGTCGAGTTCGACATGATGCATGTCTGCCCACCCCAGACTGCGCCCGATTTCATCCGCGTCTCGCCGCTCGCGGACGCAGCGGGCTGGGTCGACGTCGACCAGATCACGCTCCAGCACAAGACCTACGAGAACATCTGGTCGCTCGGCGACGTGATGAACGCGCCCAATGCCAAGACCGCCGCCGCGGCGCGGATGCAGGCGCCGGTGGTGGCCGCCAACGTCACCGCCGACATCCTCGGCGGCTCGCCCCAGGGCGCCTATACCGGCTACGGCTCCTGCCCGCTCACCGTCGAGAAGGGCAAGATCGTGCTGGCCGAGTTCGGCTATGGCGGCACCATCATGCCGATCCTGCCGACCTGGCTGATCAACGGCAAGAAGCCTACCCGCGCCGCCTGGATCCTCAAGGAGATGCTGCTGCCACCGGTCTATTGGCGCGCCATGCTCAAGGGCCGCGAATGGATGGCCAAGCCCGAGAAGGTCACCGGCGACGGTGCCACGGTCTGACACGAACGGCCGGCGCGGCTCCGCACGCGCCGGCCTCTCCCACCCCTCAAGGTTCTGAAGATGCCCGCGTTTCTCCGCCGCTACCTGCCCATTCTCGACTGGGGCAGCCAGTATGACCGCCAAACATTTGAGAGCGACGCGCTCGCCGCTGTGATCGTCACGATCATGCTGATCCCGCAATCGCTCGCCTATGCGCTGCTTGCGGGGCTGCCGGCGGAGATGGGGCTCTACGCCTCGATCCTGCCGCTCGTCGCCTATGCCGTCTTCGGCACGTCCCGCGCGCTGGCCGTCGGCCCGGTCGCCGTGGTCTCGCTGATGACCGCCGCCGCGGTCGGCAATCTCGGCCTCAGCGACCCGGGCGCCATCGCGCTCGCCGCGGTCACACTGGCCTTCCTCTCGGGGCTCTTCCTCACCGCGATGGGGCTCTTTCGCCTCGGCTTCGTGGCGAATTTTCTCTCCCACCCGGTGATCGCCGGCTTCATCACCGCCTCGGGCATCCTGATCGCCGCCAGCCAGCTCAAGCACATCCTCGGGATCCCGGCCTCCGGTCATAACCTCCTCGAGACGCTGGAGAGCCTGCTGGCCCATCTCGGCCAGACCAATCTCTGGACGCTCGCCATCGGCGTCGCCGCCACCGGCTTCCTGTTCTGGGTCCGCAAGGGGCTGAAGCCGCTGCTGCGCGCCCGGGGCGTCTCGGCCCGCATGGCCGATATCGCCGCAAAGGCCGGCCCGGTGGCGGCGGTTGTCGTGACCACGCTCTTCGTCTGGATCCTCGGGCTCGATCAGCGCGGCGTCGCCATTGTCGGCGAGATCCCCGGCGGGCTGCCGCCGCTCACCGCGCCCAGTTTCGATCTCGGCATGTGGTCGACGCTGATCGGCTCGGCGATCCTCATCTCGATCATCGGCTTCGTCGAATCGGTTTCGGTTGCCCAGACGCTCGCCGCCAAGCGGCGCCAGCGGATCGACCCGGACCAGGAGCTGATCGGCCTCGGCACCTCCAACATCGCCGCCGCGATCTCCGGTGGCTACCCGGTGACCGGCGGTTTCTCCCGCTCGGTGGTGAATTTCGATGCCGGCGCCGAGACTCCCGCCGCCGGCGCCTTCACTGCCCTCGGCATCCTGCTCGCGGCGCTCGTGCTGACGCCGCTGCTCTTCTTCCTGCCCAAGGCGACGCTCGCCGCGACGATCATCGTCGCCGTGCTCTCGCTCGTCGATTTCTCGATCCTGAAACGCGCCTGGACTTTCTCTCGGGCGGATTTCTTCGCCGTTTCGGCGACGATCCTGCTGACCCTCGGCATGGGCGTGGAGGCCGGTGTCTCCGCAGGCGTGGTGCTGTCGATCTTCCTGCATCTCTACAAGACCTCGCGCCCGCATGTAGCCGAGATCGGCCTCGTGCCCGGCACGCAGCATTTCCGCAATATCTGCCGCCACCGGGTGATGACTGACCCCGCCGTGGTGACGCTGCGCGTCGACGAGAGCCTCTATTTCGCCAATGCGCGCTTCCTCGAGGATTACATCTATGACCGCGTCGTGAAGGACACCCGGCTCAAGCATGTCGTGCTGAACTTCCCCGCGGTGAATGAGGTCGATCTCTCGGCGCTCGAATCGCTCGAATCCATCCTGCTCCGGCTCAAGGATCTCGGCATCAAGCTGCACCTCTCCGAAGTGAAGGGGCCGGTGATGGACAGGCTAAAGCGCAGCCACTTCCTCGACGAGATGAACGGCCGCGTCTTCCTGTCGCAATACGACGCCTGGATGGCCCTGTCGGGCGGGGAGGAGCCGGCACAGGCCGCCGAGTGATCCGGAGCCCGGTGGACCGGCGGCGCCCCTGAACGGGCGCGACGTAACGCCCCAAACCTGACCCCGGACAGGCGCTGTTTCGGTTGGAAACGGCAGCGCCGCGGATTAAGACCCGCTTCATGGATCACGCCGATTTCTCCGTTGCGTCGATGCAGTCGCTCTCCGTCGCGGGCAGCGGTCTGGAACGCGACTCCATCGTGCCGCCGGCGGCGCAGGGTCCGGGTTTCGCGGAGGCCTATGACCGCACGACGCTCTGGTATGACGCCGTGGACCACGGCCACCGGATCCGCCTCGTCTGCCCGAAACTGATGAACCTGCGCCGGCTGCTGTCGCCCGGCGCGCTGGAGATCGACGGGGCCAGCGCCCGGATCTGCCGCATCCGCCGCTTCCGCCGGCACGACATCGTCTCGCTGGAGCGGCCGGCCGGCGCGCAGCGGCTCACCGTCCGCGACGGCGACTGGACCGCCTCGAGCGGCCTCAGCCCGGATGACTCGGGGATCTTTGCGGGGCTCAACGCCTCGCTGCATATCTCGCGCAACAACCGGCTCGACTGGATCGCGGACTGGGCGCGGTTCCACATCGCCGAGCACGGGCTCGAGGCGATGCTGGTGATGGACAATGCCTCCGATGCCTATCCGCCCGAGGCCATCCTGGAGACGCTCTCGGCCACCGGGCTCAAGCGCGCCGTCGTGCTCAAGGTGCCGCAACCCTACGGCCCGGTGCGCTCCCGGACCGGCGGCGGAGGCGCCAAGTTCCTGCAACCGGCGATGCTGAACCTCGCGCGCATGCGTTTCCTCTCGCGCGCCCGCGCAGTGCTCAACGCCGATATCGACGAACTGGTCTGGAGCCGGCGCGGCTCGATCTTCGACGCCGCCGTGAAGAGCCCGCTCGGCATCGTCGCTTTCGACGGGGAATGGGTGAACCCGGGGCCGGAGCGGCGGGAACCCTACCGCCATGCCGATCACCTGCATCCGGAAGTCGGCACCAGCCGCTGCCCGACGAAATACTGCATCCGCCCCGATGGCTGGCGCAAACGCCTCGGCTGGGACGTCCACCGCCCCGAATCGTTCCCGCCGCTCTCGTCGATCCGCAGCCGCGACTTC
This sequence comes from Tropicimonas sp. IMCC6043, assembly GCF_004146235.1. GTDB lineage: Bacteria > Pseudomonadota > Alphaproteobacteria > Rhodobacterales > Rhodobacteraceae > Tropicimonas. The sequence continues at coordinate 35,498 of NZ_SELO01000010.1, forward strand.
GGCTACTGGCATTGCCGGGCCATCACCACCAACTGGAAGAGCTACGACCGGCTCGAGCCGCGCTATGTCTCCGAACCGGATCCCTATGCCGCCGCCACGCTCGCCCGCCTTCTGCCCGAAGACTGAGCCGGCTGGCTATTGCCCGCCCCGCCGGGCCATGCGACCTTGACCCCGACACGCCCAAGGGAGGACCTGTCCCCATGCCCACGAAAAGCGAGTCCGGCACCGCGCTGGCCCGCAAGGAGGCGCATCTGCCGCAGATTCGCGGCGAGGCGCGCAACCCAGGAATGGAGCTCGACATGGACTGGGTGATGCGCGCCCAGGCCAATACCTCTGCCATCGAGCGCCGCACCGCCACGCTGCCCGGCCGCCGCTCGGTCAAGAAGGCGTATCAGGCCGCCTGGCTGGTGAAGGCGATCTCGCTCATCGACCTGACGACACTGTCGGGCGACGACACGCCCGGCCGTGTCCGCCGGCTCTGCGCCAAGGCGCGCCAGCCGGTCCGCGCCGACCTGCTGGCAGCACTCGGGCTGGACCGGCTGACCACCGGAGCGGTCTGTGTCTATCACGAGATGGTGCCGACCGCGGTCGAAGCGCTCAAGGGCTCCGGCGTGCCCGTCGCCGCCGTTTCCACCGGCTTTCCGGCCGGCCTCTCGCCCTTCGCGCTGCGGCTCGCCGAGATCGGCCAGTCGGTACAGGCGGGCGCGGCCGAGATCGACATCGTGATCTCCCGCCGCCATGTGCTCACCGGCAACTGGCAGGCGCTCTATGACGAGATGCGCGAGTTCCGTGCCGCCTGTGGCGCCGCGCATGTGAAGGCGATCCTGGCCACCGGCGAGCTCGGGTCACTCCGCAACGTTGCCCGCGCCTCGCTGGTCTGCATGATGGGCGGCGCCGATTTCATCAAGACCTCGACTGGCAAGGAGAGCGTCAACGCCACCCTGCCGGTGTCGCTCGTGATGATGCGGGCGATCCGCGAGTTCGAGGCAAGGACCGGCATCAAGATCGGCTACAAGCCCGCCGGCGGCATCTCGACCGCCAAGGATGCGCTCACCTACCTGATGCTGCTCAAGGAGGAACTCGGCCGCCGCTGGCTCGAGCCCGACCTTTTCCGCTTCGGCGCCTCCTCGCTGCTGGGCGATATCGAGCGCCAGCTCGAACACCATGTCACCGGCGCCTATTCGGCGTCCTACCGCCACCCGCTGGCATGAAACCCTTAGGTGACGATAAGCACACCACGGGGCCGCCTGCGCCATCCGTGGCTTCATGGAAGGACACGGTCGAGCTCGCCTTGAAACACGCCGATGTGGCCACCAAACTCGTGCAGTTCTTCGTCCTCGCAAGTGTTGCCGTCGGCGGCTGGGTCGTGGCATCCGAAGACCTTCGAGCCATGCCCGCATTCAGCTCACCGCGCCTCGTTTGGGCAATTCTCTACACCCTTATGGCCGCTCCAATCTGGCTGGCGCTTCTCGACCTTCAGCGGCGGATTAATGCCTGCTATGCGCTTGCGCGCCAAACCATGCCCGTGGTGGCCGATGACCTTGCCCGAGACTTCGACGTCCGGCTGGTCGCCTTTGGCTTTCCCCTGTTCGTCGTCACGATCGACCTCATCATCCTGTTAGCGCCATGACCGATCTCCCGAAGATCTTTCCCAGACCTGCGAGCCCTATCCAATGACCATCAGAGATATCCTCGAATCCATGGAATACGGACCTGCCCCCGAGAGCGGCGCCGAGGTCCAGTCCTGGCTGGACGGACGGGCGCGCGCCTTCGGTCATTTTATCGCCGGCACCTTCACCGCGCCCGGCGAGGGCTTCGAGAGCCGCAACCCGGCCAATGGCGCGCTCCTGGCGCGGGTGAGCCAGGCGAGCCAGGCGGATATCGATGCCGCGGTCGCCGCCGCGCGGGCGGCCCAGCCGGGCTGGGCGGCGCTCGGCGGCCACCGGCGGGCGCGTGTCCTCTACGCGCTGGCCCGCCTGCTCCAGAAGCATTCCCGCCTCTTCGCCGTGCTCGAGACGCTCGACAACGGCAAGCCGATCCGCGAGAGCCGGGACATCGACATCCCTCTCGCCGCGCGGCATTTCTATTACCACGCCGGCATGGCGCAGCTCATGGAGGAGGAGCTGCCGGACCGCGCGCCCTTGGGCGTCTGCGGCCAGATTATCCCCTGGAACTTCCCGCTCTTGATGCTGGCCTGGAAGATCGCCCCGGCGATCGCCATGGGCAACAGCGTGGTCCTGAAGCCCGCCGAATACACGCCGCTGACGGCGCTGCTCTTCGGCCAGATCTGCCAGGAGGCGGGGGTGCCCGCGGGCGTGGTCAACATCGTTACCGGCGACGGCGCGGCGGGCGAGAGGCTCGTCGCGGCGCCGGTCGACAAGATCGCCTTTACCGGCTCCACCGCCGTCGGCCGCGCCATCCGCAAGGCGACCGCCGGCTCCGGCAAGGCGCTCACGCTCGAGCTCGGCGGCAAGTCGCCCTATATCGTCTTCGAGGATGCCGATCTCGATTCCGCCGTCGAGGGGCTGGTGGACGCGATCTGGTTCAACCAGGGGCAAGTCTGCTGCGCCGGCTCCCGCCTGCTGGTGCAGGAGGGCATCGCGGACCGGTTCCACGACAAGCTCAGGGCCCGGATGGATGCGCTTCGCCTCGGCGACCCGCTCGACAAGTGCATCGACGTCGGCGCGCTCGTGGACCCGGTGCAGCTCGCCACTGTCAAGCGTTTTGTCGACGAAGGCGCCGGCGCGGGCGAGATCTACCAGCCGGACGTCGCCCTGCCCGAGGGGTGTTTCTACCCGCCGACGCTGATCACCGGCCTCGCGCCCGCCGACCGGCTGATGCAGGAGGAGATCTTCGGCCCGGTCCTCGTCTCCACAACCTTCCGCACGCCCGCCGAAGCGGTGCAGATCGCCAACGACACGCGCTACGGGCTCGCCGCAACGCTCTGGTCGGAGAATATCAACCTCGCGCTCGACGTGGCCCCGAAGCTCGCCGCCGGCGTCGTCTGGGTCAACGCCACGAACCTCTTCGATGCCGCCGCCGGTTTCGGCGGGGTGCGCGAGAGCGGCTTCGGCCGCGAGGGCGGCTGGGAAGGGCTTCTCGCCTATACCAGATCGGCGGAGGCGCCCGCCCGCGCCAGACCCCTCGCCCCCTTCGCCGCGCCCGAGGCCCCGGCGCCCGACGACCCGCTCGACCGCACCGCGAAGATGTATGTCGGCGGCAAGCAGGCCCGGCCCGATTCGGGCTATTCCCGCGCGGTCTGGTCCCCCGCCGGCGTGCTGCTCGGCCATGTCGGCTCGGGCAACCGCAAGGACATCCGCAACGCCGTGGAGGCGGCGCACAAGGCGGCCGGCTGGTCGCGGACGACCGGGCATCTGAGGGCGCAGATCCTCTTTTACATCGCCGAGAACCTTTCGGCGCGGGCGGCCGAGTTCGCCGCGCGGATCGACGCGATGACCGGCGGGTCGGGCGGCGCCGGCGAGGTCGAGGCTGCCATCGACCTGCTCTTCACCCATGCTGCCTGGGCCGACAAGCATGACGGCGCGGTCAAGCCGGTGCCGCTCCGGGGCCTCGCGGTGGCGGTCAACGAGCCGGTCGGCATCATCGGCGCGATCTGCCCGCCGGACCGGCCGCTCCTCGGCCTCGTCGCCGCGATGGCGCCGGCCGTCGCCATGGGCAACCGCGTCGTGCTGGTTCCCTCCGAGGCATTCCCGCTCGCGGCCACGGATTTCTACCAGGTGCTGGAGACCTCCGACGTTCCGGCCGGCGTGGTCAATATCGTCACCGGCGCGCAGGACGCGCTCGCGGCCGATCTCGCCACGCATCTCAATGTCGACGCGGTCTGGAACCTCTCGACCGGCGATCTCGACGCCACCATCGAGCGCGCCGCGGCGGGCAACCTGAAGCGCACATGGTGCACCGGGATCGGCGACACGCCCGCCAGCCGCGAGGCGCTCGCCGCCGCCACCGAGGTCAAGACGATCTGGGTGCCATATGGGGTCTGATCGGGCCGTGTCGGTCGATCAGATCTGACAGTGTTTGCCGTTCGAGCACGGCACCATGGCGCGGAGCAAGGCCGCAAGGCCGCCGCGCCATCGCCGGGCCGCACCCACGGCCCGGCGATACGGTGAGATCAGCGCAACGCTTCGGGCTTGTTCGGGATCCCCACTATAAATCGCTCCGACCCATCGTCGGATCGCCGCGCCGCGGCCCTTCGATGGCGCGGCTCCGCGCGTCTCTCCTGAGGTCGTCGCCTACCCGTCCAGCGCCCCGCGATACCAGCGCCGCAGCGTCGCACGATCCTCGGCTTCCATGTAATTCGCCACGCCCGGCGGCATCGCGTGTGTCACGCCGGCCTGCAGGTAGATCTCCCGCGCATGCCGGGCGACATCGCTCATCGTCACCAGCTTGACGCCCTTCGGCGGCACGCCCAGCCCCTCCCAGGAGGGCTGCGGCGCGTGGCACATCGAGCAATTGGTCATCACCACGTCATAGGCCTCCTCGAAGCCCGCCGCGTCGGCATAGCGTTGCTGATGCGGCGTCAGCACCGCCTCGTCCCAGCCCTCGTCCTCGCCATAAAGCGGCGCCATTGACAGCGCGACGATGGCGATGAACAGCAGCGCCGTCGCCCCCCAGGTCCAGAGCGGCCCCTTCTTCGGCCAGGGCGAGGCGTGCAGCGTGTTGAAGTAGTGCCGGATCGTCACCCCCATCAGGAAGACGAGGCTCGCGATCACCCAGTTCCACTCGCTGGCGAAGGCCAGCGGGTAGTGGTTCGACAGCATCAGGAACAGGACCGGCAGGGTCAGGTAGTTGTTATGCGTCGAGCGCTGCTTGGCGATCTTGCCATATTTCGCGTCCGGCACCCGCCCCGCCTTCAGATCCTCCACGACGATCTTCTGGTTCGGGATGATGACGAAGAACACGTTCGCCGACATCACCGTCGCGGTGATCGCGCCCAGATGCAGCATAGCCGCGCGCCCGGAGAAGACATGCGTGTAGCCCCAGGCCAGCACCACCAACACCAGGTAGAGAAACACCATCAGCTTGGTGTTGTCGTCGCCGAAGCGCGACTTGCAGAGCGCGTCATAGGCCAGCCAGCCGAGCGACAGCGAGGCGAAGGAAATGACGATGGCGAGCCAGATCGGGATGTCGAGAACGGCCGGATCGACCAGGAAGAGATCCGCCCCCATGTAATAGACCAGCACCAGCATGACGACGCCGCTGAGCCAGGTCGAATAGCTCTCCCACTTGAACCAGACGAGATGCTCGGGCAGCCGGTCCGGCGCCACGAGATACTTCTGGACATGGTAGAAGCCGCCGCCATGCACCTGCCATTCCTCGCCAGAGACGCCCGGCGCCAGGTCCGGCGCCTTGCGCAGGCCGAGATCGAGAGCGATGAAATAGAAGGAGGACCCGATCCAGGCGATCGCGGTGATGACATGCGTCCAGCGCGCCGCGAATTCCGCCCAGGCCCAGAAAATCGTCATGTCCATCGCGCTGTCTCCCGTTGGCTCTGACAGACGTTCCCGCAATGCTCTTTCGAAATCAAATGCAAAGGCAGAGGCCGACGCGGGCTTGCCTGACGCGGCAGGCATCGACTAGGAAATGGGCAAGCCCGTGTCCGGCCCGGACAGAAACCCGGCAGATCTCCGAACCGACCGCCCGCCAGCCGCGCCGGACCGGTGGATTTGCCGCCCTTTGCAGATAGTTGCACCATGCCCACGATCGAGTCCCTCAATCCCGACATCCCGCTCTTCGCCCGCACCGGCATCAATCTCGCCTCCGCCGGTCTCGGCGCGCGGGCCGTCTCTGCCAGCGACGAGTTCTTCGCGCCGCTGGAGCGGATGCTCGCCGACGCCGAGCCCGTCTTCTACCCCGACAGGTTCGACGACCACGGCAAGTGGATGGATGGCTGGGAGACCCGGCGGCGGCGCGGCGGCGGCCACGACCACGCGGTGATCAAGCTCGCCGCCCCGGGGCGGATCCTCGGCTTCGACGTCGACACGCGGCATTTCACCGGCAATTATGCGCCCGCCTGCCGAATTGAGGCGGCGAGCACCACCGAGATCACCGAAGAAACCCGCTGGGCCGAGATCCTGCCGCACCGCCCGCTGGGGCCAAGCGCCCAGCATTACTTCCGCTGCGAAAGCTACGAGAGCTGGACCCATCTGCGGCTCCACATCTATCCCGACGGCGGCGTGGCGCGGCTGCGTGTCTTCGGCGTGCCGGAGCTCGACGCCAGGCCGGATGGCGAGGCGATTGACCTCGCCGCCTCGCTCAACGGCGGCCGCATCCTTGCGATGTCGGACGCGCATTACGGCGACTACACGCGCCTGCTCGCGCCGGGGCGCGGTGCCAACATGGGCGACGGCTGGGAGACTCGCCGCCGTCGCGAGCCCGGTCATGACTGGATGGTGATCGCGCTCGGCGCGCGCGGGCTGATCGAGGGCGTTCGCGTCGACACCGCGCATTTCAAGGGCAACTTCCCCGATCGCTGCTCGCTCCTGGCCGCCGACATGCAGAATTTCGGTGACGGACTGACCCAGGCGCTGGTGACCGACTCGATGTTCTGGAAGACGGTGCTCCCCGAAGTGTCGCTCGGCGCCGACGCGATCCACGAGTTCCGCGCCGAACTGCACGATATCGGTCCGGTTACCCATGTGCGCTTCAACATCTTCCCCGATGGCGGCGTGAGCCGGCTCAGGATCCTCGGCCGGCCCGCCTGACCCTCCCCGCGGCCGCCGGAACACCGGCGCCGCATCTCCTCTGCCTCGGTGCTGTCACGCCGCCACCCGATTGACGCCCCACAGGCGTCCTATCGGAAGAGGCGACGGTGCTGCACGACATGAGGAGACGATGACCGCGACAGCCCCCCTGCCCAGGAACCCCGCCGCGCCGGCCTGGCCGGTCCTGCTTGCCGTCGGGCTGATCGCGATCACGATCCGCCTCACTTTCCTGTCCGGCGGCCCCGACCGGCTCGACCGTCTGTTCTTTCCCGACGACACCTACTACCTGCTGACCATCGCCCGGAACATCGCCGCGGGCGCGGGTCCGTCGATCGACGGCGTGACGCTGACCACGGGCTTCCAGCCCCTGATCGTGGCCTTTCTCGTCCCGGTCTTCCTGCTGATGGACAACCCCGAGATGGCCGCCGTCGCGCTGGCCGCGATCACCGCCCTGTTCGGCGTCCTCGCCAACGTGCTGGCCGCCTGGCTGGCGCTGGTGCTGACACAGTCGCGGCTGGCCGCCACCGGCGTCGGCCTGCTGATCGCGACTGGCCCGGTCTTCGTTGTCTCGCATCTGAACGGTCTTGAGACCTCGCTCGCCGCGGCGACCCTGCTCGCGGTGGCCCTGCTCGTCCTCCGGACACCGCCCGGAGCGGGCCTCGGCCGGTTTCTCGCCATCGGTGTCCTGAGCGGGCTCGCCATCCTCGCCCGGGTGGACAGCGCCCTCGCCCTGATCCCGATCGCCGCGTTCGGTGTGATGCGGCACGGCTGGCGTCCGCTGCTCCCGGTCGGCCTCGCCGCGGCAGCCGTGATGGCGCCCTGGGTCGCGTTCTGTCTCGCGGTCGGCGGCACGCCGATCCCGGAAAGCGGCAGCGCCGTGCGGCACATCGCGTCACTGCATGTCTTCACCCCGATCCAGACCGCATTGATGGGGCTGCTGGCCCTCGGCGCGATCTTCCCGAGCGGCCTCTTCGAGCCGTCGCTTCCCTTCGCCCTCACCGTCGCCGCGATCCTCGCCCTGCCGCTCGCCATTGCGATCGTCGAGCGCCGCATGACGGCCGTAACGGCCCTTGCGCTCTCCTGCCTGCTGCTGCTGGCCGCCTACGCGCTCTGGCTGCGCGCCTTCTGGTTCTTCGACCGCTACTTCTCGCCGATCTACACGCTCGTCCCGATCATCGCCGCCGCGCTGATCTTCGAGCGCCTGCCGCGGCGCCCGGCGCGCCGGCTGTGGGCGATGCTGACGCTCGTCCTCTGCAGCCTGAACTTCACCGCGCTTGCCCTGCACGCCGCGCGCCCGGTCATCACCTCCGCCCGCGCTTTCGCGCCGCCCATGGCCTATGCCGCCGTGGCGAGGGACCTTCTGCCCCGGCTGCCCGCCGGCACGGTGCTCGGTGCGAAGCAGAGCGGCGCGCTCACCTATTTCGCCCCCGAAACGATCCGCGTGGTCAATCTCGACGGCGTCGTCAACGGTCCCGCCGCCGCCGCGGCCCGAACGAACCGCATGTGCGGCTACATCGCGGCCCAGGGCGTGACCCATTTCGCCGATTGGGAGTTGAACGCGCGCTTTCTCAGCCGTGAAGTCGCCGCCGGGGAAAGTGTCGAGCTGGACCTGCTGGGCCTGTCGGAAGTGATCCAGGACCGGAACCGCTACGGCCTCTACGCCGTGACGCCCCGCTGCGCCACCGTCCGAACCGCGGCCACGGGCCAAAAGCACCCCGCCTGACCGGGCGCCTCAGCGCGACACGAGCAGGTAGCCGCGCGACCGGTTGTCGTTGTCCGAATCCGGCGTGTTCATCGCATCGAACAGCGCTGCCGCCTCGACCCAGATCGGCGGATACTTGTAGCGCGTGACATCGAGAATCAGGAATCGGTCGGTCTCGGCGTCATAGGCGCCGAGCGGCGATATGTGCCCGCCCCGTTCCTGGCCGATCCCGGCCCGCAGATAGTTGACCAGAACGAAGCTCTGGTCGTCCTCCAGGCTCGCGATCGCGGCCTTCCGGAAGGCGTCGAGCGAACTGTCCTCGGCATGATGCACCTCGGCGGCGACCTCATGCGCGCCGAACATGCCGGCAAGCTCGTCGAGCGTCAGGCCGGCGCGCTCGATCCGGGCGCGCGGCTTCACCGCCTCGGTCGCGTCGGTAAAAACGTTCTCCTGGTCGAACATCCCCAGCCCCAGCGTCATGTCGGAGGCCGGCCGCGGCAGCTCCAGCGCATTCAGCACCATGGCGATCGTCGCCGGACCGCAGAAGGCCGGGTGGACCTGGTTGGTGAAATGGATGGAAAGGTCGAAATAATCCGCATTGGCCTCCGAGGAGAGCAGCATCTGCCCGCCCTCGGCGCTGTTGAGCGCGATGAGGCTCTGCGGCAGGGAGAGCGTTTCGGCCGCGGCAGGCAGGGCCGCGGCAAGGAACAGGAGGCCGGGAAGAACAGGTCGCATGGGAATCCTCGCGCTGGATATCTCGGTTTCGGAAACGCCGCAGTATCCGATGACGGTAGCGGCCGGCCGGGAGTCTGGCAATGGCAGGCAGGGCGGGGCCGGCGGCCCGGAAAACGACAACGGGCGCCCGTGAAGGACGCCCGTCTGGTCGGTATGTCGTGTGCGCGACGATCTAGCGGCGCGACGGCGCCTTGCGCTGGCGCTTCTTGCCGCGCAGGTTCGATTTCTCGATCAGGCCCTCGTATTGATGCGCGAGCAGGTGCGACTGGACCTGCTGGATCGTGTCCATCGTCACCGAGACCACGATCAGCACCGAGGTGCCGCCGAAATAGAACGGGATCGAGAGCTGGTTGCGGATGATCTCCGGCAGCAGCGCCACCATCGCGAGATAGGCAGAGCCCAGAACCAGCACTCGGTTGACCACGTATTCGAGGTATTCCGACGTCTTCTTGCCCGGCCGGATACCCGGCACGAAGCCGTTCTGGTTCTTCAGGTTGTCGGCGACGTCATCCACCTTGAAGGACACGTTGAGCGTGTAGAAATAGGTGAAGAAGATGATCATCGAGGCGAAGAACAGCAGGTAGAGCGGCTGTCCGGGGCCGAAATAGGCGAGGATCGTCGACATCACCGCGCCGGTATTGCCACCCGAGAAGGTCGCGATCGTCGTCGGCAGCAGCAGCAGCGAGGAGGCGAAGATCGCCGGGATGACGCCCGCCGGGTTGACCTTGACCGGCAGGTGCGAGGAACCGCCGTCATAGACCTTCATGCCGACCTGGCGGCGCGGATACTGGATATGGATCTTGCGCAGCGCCCGCTCCATGAAGACCACGAAGGTCACCAGACCGATCATCAGCAGCAGGATGCCGATGATGAGCACCGGCGAGATCGCCCCCGACCGGCCCGAGGCGAGGAACCGCGCCAGAGCAGCGGGGATCTCGGCGACGATGCCGACGAAGATGATGAGCGAGATGCCGTTGCCGATGCCGCGGGCGGTGATCTGCTCGCCCAGCCACATCAGGAACATCGTGCCGCCGACCAGCGTGATCAGCACGGCCGCGCGGAAGAACCAGCCGGGATCATGCGCCAGACCGCCGGCCTCGAGGCTGACAGCAAGGCCATAGGCCTGGAAGGTCGCGAGGAAGACCGTGCCGTAGCGCGTATACTGGTTGATCTTCTTGCGGCCCTGTTCGCCCTCTTTCTTGAGCTGCTCGAGCTGCGGCACCATCGAGGCCAGAAGCTGGATGATGATCGAGGCCGAGATATAGGGCATGATGCCGAGGGCGAAGATCCCCATCCGGCCGAGCGCGCCGCCGGTGAACATGGTCAGGATGCCGCCCAGACCGGCCGATGCCTGCTCCATGAAGTCACGAAGCGCCTGACCGTCGATGCCGGGGACCGGGATATAGGTGCCGAGGCGGTAGACGATCAGGAGCCCGATGGTGAAGAAGATGCGCTGACGGAGCTCGGTCGCTTTGCCAAGCGCACCCCAGCTCATGTTCGCCGCCATTTGCTCTGCTGCAGATGCCATTCGCGGTCTCTCTATGTGGCTGCGCCGCCGGACCGTCTTCCGGTCGGCGGCGCTGGAAAACGTGAGGGATAAGTAAGGGCCATGACCGGCCCCCACAACCTCTTATTCGGCCGCTGCCGCTGTCGTGACGGTGAGCGAGCCGCCGGCCTTCTCGACGGCCTCGACGGCCGGCTTGGACGCGCCGGACACCTGGAGCTCGACCTTGGCCGAGAAGTCGCCCTTGGCCAGCACCCGGACGCCGTCCAGCTTGCGGCGCACGAGGCCCGAGGTCACGAGGACATCCTCGGTGATCGGCGCGCTGGCGTCGATCTTTCCGGCATCGATGAATTTCTGCAGGATGCCGAGGTTCACCACCGCCCAGGACTTGCGGTTCGGCTTGTTGAAGCCGCGCTTCGGCAGCCGCATGTAGAGCGGCATCTGGCCGCCTTCATAGCCGTTGATCGCCACGCCCGAGCGGGATTTCTGACCCTTGATACCGCGACCGGCGGTCTTGCCCTTGCCGGAGCCGGGGCCGCGCGCGATGCGTTTCTTGGACGGGGTGGAGCCCGCAGCGGGGCTGAGGTCATGCAGTTTCATGTCGCTTCTCCTTGCCGGATGCGGCCCCCAGCGACGGGAGCGGCCGAACACGGCATTTCTTGTTGGTTGAGTCGGGCCCCGGAGGACCACCGGGCGCGTCTACACCCTGCCGCGCCACGGTTCAAGCATTCTCGGGGCGAATAGCCGTTTCAGGCAGAGAATTCGAGCTGCCGGCGCGGGAACTCGCAGATCGCGCGCGCCGAGCGCGCGTCGGCATGGAGCCACCAGGACTGGCGCTCGAGCGGCGCGGGGCTGGCAAAGGCGGCGCAGGCCAGGACGGTGACGTTCCGCCGCCCCTCTGCGTCGCGCACCGAGTGCGAGAGGAGGACCTCGATCCCGGCCGTCCGCGCGGTCTCGGCCAACGCCTGGCAGGGCGCGTATTCCACCGGGTCCGTCCAGGCCGCGCGGTCGGCGTCGAGCGGTGGCGCCGTCAGGTCGGTCGCCACCGGCGTCGTGACTGCCATGCTGAAGGCGGTGTATTGCGCCGCGCCGCTCGGCGGGCGGGTATCCGGGGATTCGCGGAAGAAGAGCATCCGGTAATGCGCCATCTCGGCTGCCGCCGTCTCGACATGCTCGGCCGCATAGAGCAGCCCCGGCCCGGCCCCGGCGCGGCGGAAGCGCGAGCCTGCTGCACCATGCAACCGGTACCGAAAGGGCGTGTAGAGCAGGTAGTCGAGATGCGCGCAGTCCTCCGGGACCGGCGGCTTGGAGGCGTCGATCAGCCCTTCGAGCAGTTCCTGCTCCTCCAGCGTGTCGACGAGCTTCATGGTCGAAACCACGTGCTGCGCCTCGACCATCCGCCACGCGGTGCCGGAATAGGGCACCGCCTCAGAGCGGAGCGCGTCGGCTGTCCAGGTAGGTGACGACATCCACCAGCCCCATCGTCGTCCGGATCAGCTCCGCGGGAATGCCGCCGAGCGCCGAGTTGGCGTTTCGCATCCACTCCGCGTTCACCCGGCTGTCACCGCCGGTGATCGCGTCGAGCGAGCGGAAGAGGCGCAGCAGCAGCGTTCCGAACTCGAACTCCTTGCGCGCCTCGTGCAGGAAATACTCGCCACGGAACATCCGCGACGCGGTCGGCGCGCTGACCCCGAGCAGGGCGGCCATCTCGGCCTGGCTGAGCCCGAGCCGCCCGGCCGCGTTGCAGACCGCCTTGGTCAGCACGACTTCCCTTCGGCTCGGGAGCGTCTCTGATCTCGCCATAGCAACTTCCTTCTTCTGAAATCAATATAGCTGTTTCTTTCTTCAGAAACAAGACTGCCTGAAAGCATCGACAGGATTACCACCGGAAACCGAGGCCGCGCCCCCCTCGGGCCTAGTCGCCGACCAGCTCCCAGCATTGCGGGAAGCCGTATCCCCACCGCCAGGGCAGGCCGGTGCAGGGGCCGCCGCCGAGCCGGACGGCCTGGAACATCGCCTCCGCGATCGCGGAGTAGATCCCGCGGATCTGTTCCTGGCTCAGGCCATACTCCGCCGCCAGGATCGCATCCCGCGCATCCGTCGTGGCGCGCACGCAGGCGCGCAGCGCCCGGTCCGCGTCGAGGCGGGCGTCGTAGCTGGCCTCGGGGGCGGGGTCCGGGCCGGCCGCGTGATAGGCGCGGTCATGGGTGACACAGCAGTCCTCCCAGGGCGGAACGCCGCCATGCGCCTCGGCAAATCCCGGGTAGCGCTCGGCGGTGAAGCTCCAGAGGCTCGACATGCCGCCGCTGCATCCATCGGTCGTGAAGGGCGCCAGCGCCGTGCCCGGTGCGGCCCGGATCTCGGCCAGCCGCCCGTGCGCCGGCAGCTCCACCCTGCGCGAAAGCTGGTCGGCCCAGCCCTCCGCCGTGGCCGGCGCAGCCGCCAGCAGCAGCAGAACCGGAAGGCACAGGTCAGGGCGAGTCATCGCGATAGACCTTGTCGCTCGTCGCGAGCCCGAAGGTGCTCCCGAGGGCGAGGATCAGCCGCTCGGGCATGCTCAGCTCCGCACGTTCCGCGATCACCTCCCGCGCCAGCGCAGGCTCGTCGGTGATCAGCCCGTCGACGCCGAGGCTCAGCATGCGCGACATCGCCAGCGGGTCGTCCACCGTCCAGACATAGAGCGGCTTGCCCGCGTCCCGGCTGCGGCGCACCAGCGTGGCGCTCGCCATGCCGGCATTCACCGCGAGGAAATCTGCCTCCAGTTCCCAGAGCCGCCCGACCGAGGTCGCCGCCAACAGCCCCACGGTCCAGTCCGGGCGCAGCGCCTTCATCTTCTGCACCCCCTCGTATTTCAGGCTCATCAACGAGACCTGGTCGACCATCCCGGTTTCCTCGACCAGCGCGGCGACGCGTTCCTCGAGCGCCTCGTCATGGCCGTAATATTTCAGCTCGATCAATACGCCCGAGCCGGTGCCCTTCGCCATCTCGAGCACGTCGCGCAGGAGCGGCGTGCGCTCGCCGGCATAGTCGGGCCCGAACCAGCTGCCGATATCGATCTCGGCCAGCCTGTCGGCCGTCGCGTCCCAGGCCTTCAGGTCGACGCCCGCGAGCTTCATGAAGTCGCTGTCATGCACGACGATGATCTCGCCCTCGGCGCTCTCCTGCACATCGAGCTCGACCCAGTCCGCCTTGTCTTCGATCGCCTGCGCGAAGGCCGCCATGGTGTTTTCCGGCCGGATCCCCGCCGCGCCGCGATGCGCGATCACCTCCACCTTGTCCGGCATCCTGCGGGACAGGAGATCCGCGCCGCCGAGCAGGGCCAGCACCGCCGCCCCCGCGATCGACAGGATCAGGCCGTTCCTCAGGAGGTGACGGCTCCGCGGGGTCACGTCCATGACGCCGCCGACGCCCGGCCAGTCCGCGCGCTCCATCAGGAGATTGGCCAGCGCGCCGCTGGTCGTCGCGGTGACCAGCATGTTCGCCAGCCACCAGAGCCCGAGCAGGATCGCCAGGCCCGCGGCGAGCCTGCTGAGATCCGCCCAGAGGCTCTCCGCCATCAGGGTCGCCGCGACGCTGGCCACGCCGAGAACCACGGACATGGCAAGCACCGAGACCGCCGCCCAGCCAAGCAACGCCAGCAACAGGTCGAGCCGGCGCCCCTGCATCGCCCGGGCGCTGGCAGCGAAACTCTCGGACGGGTGCACCCCGGCAAAAAGCACCATCGGCAGCGCGACCGCCCAGCCGAGCAGCGCCCGGATCAGCACCACGGCCATGACGGCAAGGGCGATGCCGACGATCGCCACCGTGCGCAGGAACTCCGGCGGGTGCTGGGACAGGTAGTAGTTGATGTCGTAATCCCCGAGCCAATGCGCCGCCACCAGCAGCCCGAAGATCAGGAAGGGCAGGACGATGCCGAACACGCGCAGCAGCAGCCGCCAGGCGAAGCCGAGAAGCCGCCCGAACCGCGGCAGCACTTGCGCCGCGCCCTCCTCGAACCGCCGTTCGCCGCTGCGCCGCGCATGCAGCGCGATCGCCATCATGAAGGCAATGTTGAGCACCTGCGCGACCAGCACGAGGCTCGCCACGAGGAGCGCCGCGACGAACCCCACAGGAGACAGCAGGAAGAGCGCGATATCGAGATCCGACAGGGCCGGCTTGCCGGACAGCGCGAGCGCCGCGCGCAGCGCGAGCGAGATGACCGGCGCCAGCAGCGCCAGTACCACGAGCCCGACCACCAGCCGCGAGACCAGGAACGGCCAGCGCAGGCGCCAGGCCTCGTGAAAGGCATCCGCGACCGCGCGCATCGGCATGTTGATCATCTGGCTCCCCTCTGTCCTGCAAAGGTCACGCTAGCCGCGGATCGCGCAGAGGTCGATGCACAAAGGAAGTCTCGGCTGGGCGTGCGCCGAAGAGTGGGCCTCCCTCGTGCAGGTTGCGAGGCGCTATGGCATCAGGGCACACTGTCAGAATGCTGGGACTGACGCCAAGGATCATCGCGGCCGTGTTGCTGACGCAGGTCGGCACCAACGCACCGGCTTCGGTGATGCGCTGCGAACGTCCCGATGACCCAAACCACAGTTACACTGTTGCCGGTGACCACGGTGACTACACCTGGAATGACCACGGGATAGAGCGGTCATGGTCGCTGACATGCAACGGGCAGCAAGGCGGCTCAACTGCGTGTCACAGGCGGGAGCAATACGGCGAGAACGGCTTGAGTCTGATGACCTTCACGATGCTGCCTGACGGAACTCTGATCCAGGCTGGTTCTCTGGCATTGCTCGATGTCAGCTACGTCAGCGTCACGCCCGGCTTCGAGTGCACAAACCAACGCGACTGATCACGCTCTCTTGTAGCGTCTCGTTCGGAACCTGCGCGCACCGGACGTTCAGGCAGATGCCGCGCCTCGCTAGAGGAGCACGAAATCGGTCGACACTGAACTGCCCGGATGTGCCGCCGGTGAATTCTGCGTCGAGCGATCGCTCCGAGCCGATTGCAGGCATCGGCCATGACGCTATGGCATCAGCAAACGGACGTAGGCAGGGGCATCCGACGAGGGTCCCAGAACGGCAAACAGGTTGTCGAATTCGCTCTGATCGATGGTGACGTCTTCCATCACCCCAAGGCTCTCCAGAATTCCCGGGATGGTCTCGGCATGCGCGACGATCAGCACACTGTCTTCTTCGTGATCGAATTCGAGAACGTCCAGCAAACCGGCAGTGTCACCTCCGGGCAATGCGGTGACGTCAAGACCGAGAGCGTCCGCGATTATTCCTCCCGTTTCCCGGGTCCGAAGGGCATTCGACGTGATGACGGCATCGAGGCCAACATGCTGGAGCATCTCGGCCCAATTCGCTGCGCGTTGCCGCCCCTCCGGTGTCAACGCAGGATCGTCCTCCGACAATTCTTTCTCGCAATGCCGGATCAGATACACCGCGTCCTGCGCCGCCGCAGGTACACTGGTTGCCACAAGCAACCATAGACCAATACAGAATTCACGCATGGAGTGGCCCCTCTCTCGTTGGCGTGCGAACACTCTTCCCGCACAGCCCTTTGAAATCAAGAAAGGGCAGCGCCAGAGCGAATGGCGGTTTCTTAGGCAGGCTCGACCCACACGAATTGCGTCGCCCAAAAGAAACGCCCCGGACCATCGGTCCGGGGCGTTCTGATTTCCACGAAGAGGTCGCTGCGCTCAGCCGCGCTCTTCGACGATCTCCACCAGATGCGGGATCTTGTTGATCATGCCGCGGACCGAGGGCGTGTCCTCAAGCTCGCGGGTCTTGTGCATCTTGTTGAGCCCGAGGCCGATCAGCGTCTTGCGCTGGATCTCGGGGCGACGGATCGGCGAGCCGATCTGCTTGACGACGATGGTCTTGGCCATGTTTCCGTCTCCTTACGCGTCAGCTGCGGCCGGGGCGGCCTCTTCGACCGTCTGCACGCTCTCGGCGGGGCTCTCGTCCCGCTTCGGCAGGATGTCCGCAACCTTCTTGCCGCGGCGCTGCGCGACCATCCGGGGGGAGGATTCCTTCTGAAGCCCGTCGAGCGTGGCGCGGATCATGTTGTAGGGGTTCTGCGAGCCGACCGACTTGGCAACGACGTCATGAACGCCCAGCATCTCGAACACGGCGCGCATCGGGCCGCCGGCGATGATCCCGGTGCCCTGCGGGGCAGTGCGCATGACGACGCGGCCCGCGCCGTGGCGGCCCTCGACGTCGTGGTGCAGCGTCCGGCCCTCGCGCAGCGGCACGCGGACGATCTGGCGCTTGGCCTGCTCGGTGGCCTTGCGGATCGCCTCGGGGACCTCCTTGGCCTTGCCCTTGCCGAAGCCGACACGGCCCTTCTGGTCGCCAACGACCACGAGCGCGGCGAAGCCGAAGCGCTTGCCGCCCTTGACGGTCTTGCTGACGCGGTTGATCGCGACGAGGCGATCGGCGAATTCCGGGGTTTCGTCGCGGTCGCGGCGGTTGCCCCGGCGGTTGTCACGTTCTGCCATGCGGCAATTCCTCTTTCATGGGCGTGCGGCGCCCGTGCCATACTCGATCCCGGTGAGCCCGGCGGGTTCCCGGATCATCGGGGCGGCCCGGAGGCCGCCCACACTCTCAGAACTTCAGGCCGCCTTCACGGGCGGCGTCGGCGAGCGCCTTCACCTTGCCGTGGAACAGGAAGCCGCCACGGTCGAAGTAGCATTCCTCGATGCCGGCCTTCTTGGCGCGCTCGGCCAGCGCGGTGCCCACCTTGGCGGCGGCTTCCACGTTGTTCTTGCCGACCACGCCCAGATCCTTCTCGAGGCTGGAGGCCGCGGCGAGCGTCGCGCCCTTCACGTCGTCGATCACCTGGGCGCTGATGTTCTTGCCCGAGCGGTGCACGCTGAGGCGCAGCTTGCCCGGGTTCGATCTGCGAAGTTTGTTCCGGACGCGCAGGCGGCGCTTCAGGAACAGGGTCCGTTTGCTGTTTGCCATCTCTCTCGTCCTTACTTCTTCTTGCCTTCCTTGCGGAAGATGAACTCACCCTTGTAACGGATGCCCTTGCCCTTGTAGGGCTCCGGCGCGCGCCATTCGCGGATGTTGGAGGCCACCTGGCCGACCTGCTGCGGGTCGATGCCCTCGACGACGATCTCGGTCTGCTTGGGGCAGGTCACCGTGATGCCGTCCGGGATCGGGAACTCGACGTCATGGGAGAGGCCGAGGTTCAGCTTCAGAGCGTTGCCGGCCATCTGGGCGCGGTAGCCGACGCCCTGGATCTCCAGCTCCTTCTTGAAGCCCGTGGTCACGCCGGTCACGAGGTTCGCGACCATCGTGCGGGACATGCCCCACTGCTGGCGCGCACGCTTGGACTTGCCGCGCGGCTCGACCGCAATGGTATTGCCGTCGATGGTGATGGTCACATCGTCGGTGGCGGTGAAGCTCAGGGTGCCTTTCGGCCCCTTCACCTCGATGGTCTGGCCGGAGAGGGACGCGGAGACGCCCGACGGCAGCTCGACCGGTTGCTTACCAATACGAGACATAGTCAGACCTCCCTAGAATACGGTGCAGAGAACTTCGCCACCAACATTGTTGGAGCGAGCCGCTGCATCCGACATCACGCCCTTGGACGTGGAGACGATGGAGACACCCAGGCCCTGGCGGACCGAGGGGATGTCGTTGACGCTCATGTAGACGCGGCGGCCGGGCTTGGAAACGCGCTTGAGTTCGCGAATGACCGGGGTGCCGTCGAAATACTTGAGGCTGATCTCGATTTCGGGGTGCTCGGCATCGGCCACGCTTTCGTAGCCGCGGATGTAGCCCTCGTCGGCCAGAACGTCGAGCACCCAGGCGCGAAGCTTGGAGGCCGGCGTGCGGACGGTGGACTTGCCGCGCAACTGGGCGTTGCGGATGCGGGTCAGCATATCACCAAGAGGATCGTTCATGTCATCTCCTCCTTACCAGCTCGACTTGACCATGCCGGGGATCTTGCCTTCGGAGGCAAGGTCCCGGAGCGCGATCCGGCTCATCTTCAGCTTACGATAGTAAGCCTTCGGACGGCCCGAGACCTGGCAACGGTTGTGCAGGCGGGTGGCCGAGGAATTGCGCGGCAGCTTGGCCAGCTTCAGGCGAGCCTTGAAGCGCTCTTCCATCGGAAGATCCTCGTTATTCGCGATTTCTTTCAGCGCGGCACGCTTGGCAGCATATTGCTTCACCAGCGCCTCGCGCTTCTTCTCGCGCTCGATCATGCTTTTCTTAGCCATAGGTTTTCGGGTCCCCTCAGCTGTTGAACGGCATGTTGAAATGCTTCAACAGCGCCTTGGCTTCCGCATCCGTGGGAGCGGAGGTGCAGATAACGATGTCCATGCCCCAGGTCTCGTCGACCTTGTCGAAGTCGATCTCGGGGAAGACGATGTGCTCCTTGAGGCCGAGAGCATAGTTGCCGCGGCCGTCGAAGCTCTTGCCGGAAACGCCGCGGAAGTCGCGGACGCGCGGCAGGGCGATGGTGATCAGCCGGTCGAGGAACTCGTACATCCGGTCACCGCGGAGCGTCACCTTGGCGCCGAGCGGCATGCCTTCACGGACGCGGAAGGTCGCGATCGACTTCTTGGCCTTGGTCACCACGGCCTGCTGGCCGGCGATGGCGGTGAGGTCGTCGGCGGCCGTCTTGGCCTTCTTGGAGTCCTTCACGGCCTCGGTGCCCGCACCGATATTGAGCACGATCTTCTCGAGCTTCGGGATCTGCATCTCGTTCTTGTAGGAGAATTCCTCCTTCAGAGCGGCGCGGATCTTGTTCTTGTACTCGGCCTTGAGGCGCGGGGTGTAAGTGGCGGTATCGAGCATCAGATCACGTCCCCCGTGGTCTTCGCGAAGCGGACCTTCTTGCCGTCTTCCTCGCGGAAGCCGACACGGGTCGCCTTGCCGTTGGCGTCGACGATGGCGAGGTTCGACAGGTCAACCGGCATCGCCCGGGCGATGCGGCCACCTTGCGAATTCTGCGTCTGCTTGGTGTGGCGGATGGCGATGTTGATGCCGCCGACGACGGCCTTGCCGGCCTTCGGGTCGACGCGCTCGATCTCGCCGGTCTTGCCCTTGTCCTTGCCGGCAAGGACGACGACCTTGTCACCTTTGCGGAGTTTGGCAGCCATCACAGCACCTCCGGGGCGAGCGAGATGATCTTCATGAAGTTCTTGGCGCGCAGCTCGCGAACCACCGGGCCGAAGATACGGGTGCCGATCGGCTCGCCGTTGTTTCCCAGGATCACGGCCGCGTTGCGGTCGAAGCGGATGGCGGTGCCGTCTTCGCGACGGACTTCCTTGGCGGTCCGGACGACGACGGCCTTGCGCACGTCACCCTTCTTCACACGGCCGCGCGGGATTGCTTCCTTGACCGACACCACGATGATGTCGCCCACGGATGCGTATTTCCGCTTCGAGCCGCCGAGGACCTTGATGCACTGCACCCGGCGTGCGCCGGAATTGTCAGCGACATCCAGATTGGTCTGCATCTGGATCATGAGGTTTCTCCCGACCTTTGGGGGATGTTCTGGTTGTTCCCCCCAGGGTTTCGATCAAACCGGATTGTGACGGCGGCCTCAGGAGGCCGAAATCACCTCCCAGCGCTTGGTTTTCGAGATCGGCGCACATTCCTGGATGCGGACGCTGTCGCCGGCCTTGAATTCGTTCTTCGGGTCATGCGCCCGGTATTTCTTCGAGGACCGGACGGTCTTGGCCAGAAGCGGGTGCTTGTAGCGCCGCTCCACCAGCACGGTGACGGTCTGCTCGTTCTTGTCCGAGGTGACGGTGCCTCTGAGGATACGCTTGGGCATTGGTTAAGCCTCCGACGCGGCAGAGGCCGCCTTTTCGTTCAGAACGGTCTTCACGCGGGCCACATCACGGCGGATCTGGCGCACGCGCGCGGTGTTTTCCATGGCGCCCGTGGCCTGCTGGAATCGCAGGTTGAAGGCTTCCTTCTTCAGGTCGGTCAGTTTCTCGCGGAGCTGGTCCGGAGTCTGATCGCGAAGTTCGCTGGCGTTCATCGCCATTTCCTTTCTCAAAACGCCAGTGAGCCCCTGATGGTCAGGGTCACTCGGGACCTGGCGGATGATTAGACGTCAAAACGCACGAATCCCGTCGCCGGGAACCCGTGAGATGCCGCTCTATAAGGGTGAGTCTCGGGGAGGGCAAGGAAAAAAGGCCCGTGGAAGCGCGCTGGCTGCGCCATGCACACCGAGAGGGCGATCAGACCGGGTCACGTTCGACCTCGGGAGGGCGTCCGAAACGACGCAGCGATGCACTTTATGGTGCAACCCGCTGCAACGCTGGTTCTTCCGGCAAGGTCGCAAAACGCCCTCCCTGGGGGGAGGTCGGGCGTGGCCCGGGCTGATCGCCCTGGCCGGCAGGTGGTGAAGGTGCGCCCGATTATCCTTCGCCCGCGACCACCGCCCCCGCAATTGGGGCCGCCACGTTACTCCTCAGCGGCAGCTTTCACAGGCCGAATAGCCATGCTCGGCAATGGCGTCGGCCTCTTCCCGACCCGATAGCTTGACGAGCCGCCCGCCGGACAGCTTGGCAAAGTATTCGCCGCTCTGCTTGTGTTGGACGACCTCGATATTCGCCGCCATGGTCTCCTCCAGGAAACGATCGATCCGGGCCCGGCCCGCTTCGGAAGACAGCGCATAGATGAGAAAGAACAGGAGCCCGACACAGCCCACGATCGTGACGAGGACAGTCGGCTTCTGCCGCGTGTGGTCGTCCCAAAGCATCGCGCGCCCCCTTTTCGCCGGACTGACCGGGCAATGCTACCAGATCCGTCGCGATCTGCCCAACATCCGCGACGTCCGGCGTGGGGCGGGCGGACCGGCACTTCGTTCGTCCGCAAGATCGATCCGGGACGCATCTCCCTTCTGCCGCCCCAAGACTCGACATGTGACGCATCCAAACTAGACTTTGGCATCTGTTTAGCAGGGAGGCTACAATGTTAAGATTAACGACTGTCACCGCAGTCGCTGTGTGCGCGTTGGTAGGTTTTGCTTCGGCGCAGGAAAACGAGCGTCCGAACATCCTAGTCATCTGGGGCGACGATATCGGGTGGTCCAACCTGTCCGCCTACAATCATGCGGTGATGGGCTACTCGACACCCAATATCGATCGGATCGCCCAGGAGGGCATCCTCTTCACCGATCACTATGCCCAACCGAGTTGCACCGCCGGTCGCGCTGCCTTCATCACCGGGCAGTATCCGATCCGCTCTGGCATGACGACGGTTGGCCAGCCTGGCTCGCCGCTCGGACTTCAGCCGGATTCGCCCACGCTGGCCGAGCTTCTGAAGGCAGAGGGCTATCGCACCGGACAGTTCGGCAAGAACCACCTCGGCGACCGGAACGAACATCTTCCGACCAATCACGGCTTCGACGAGTTCTTCGGCAACCTCTATCACCTCAACACGCAGGAAGAAGCCGAGCAGCGCGACTACCAGCGCTTTGGCGAAGCCTTCTCCGGGTCTCTCGAAGCCTATGAAGAGCGCTTCGGCACGCGCGGCGTGCTGCACAGCTTTGCCACGGAAGAGTTCGACGAGACCGAAAGCGAACGCTTCGGCGTCGTCGGCTACCAGACGATTGAGGACACCGGCCCGCTGACGCAGGAGCGGATGAAGACCTTCGACACCGAGGAGATGATCCCGCGCGCACTCGATTTCATGGCCGCCTCGCAGGACGCCGGGGATCCCTTTTTCGTCTGGCTGAACACCAGTCGGATGCACCTCTACACGCGGCTGCGCGACGAAAGCCGCTATCTCGCGGAGGAGTTCACCCACGAGGAGGACTACTACGGTTCAGGCATGATCGAGCATGACATGGATATCGGTCATGTCTTGGACTGGCTGGAAGAGCGCGGGCTGAGCGACAACACCATTGTCTGGTACTCCACCGACAACGGCCCCGAACATGCATCCTGGCCGCATGGCGGCACGACACCGTTCCGCGGCGAGAAGATGACGACCTATGAAGGCGGCATCCGCGTGCCTTCCGTGATCCGCTGGCCTGGCGTCTTGCCCGAGGGCGTGACGAAAAACGGCATTCAGGCGCATCAGGACATGTTCACGACGCTTGCCGTGGCAGCCGGGATCGAAGATCCGGTGGCACGCGTGCGGGAAGAGATGGACCAGTATATCGACGGCGTGAACAACCTGCCCTACTGGCTGGGCGAGGCAGAGCAATCGGCGCGCAACCACATCTTCCACTACTATGAAAGCCAGCTCACCGCCGTGCGGATGGGTCCGTGGAAGTTCCACTTCTCCACCAAGGAGGATTACTACGCCAACGTGGTTGCCCGCACGATGCCACTCATCTTCAACATTCGCTCGGACCCGTACGAGAGCTACGACAGCATCGACAGCTACGGGCACCTGACCCAAAAGATCTCATGGCTGTTCCAACCCATGAGCGTGCTGATGGGCGAGCACCTGCAATCCCTCGCCGACTACCCGCCGGTCCAGGGCGGCTCGTCCTTCGACATGTCGAACGTTGTCGAAGAGTTCATCAACAAGGCGCGGCAATAGGCCGGCCCATCCGCGGCGGGGCGCCACCTGCGTTCCGCCCGGATGAGGTCATGCCGATCGCCTGATCGTCAAAGGAAGGAGCGGCGCGACCCGGCGCCGCTCCTTCGCTTCGGGATGACCATCCAGCCGGCAATCGCCGGCCGGAGCGGCAGGATGCCATGAAGGGGCTTGGTGCGTTCGGATGACCCCGAGACCGGAAGGCGCGGCCCTTTTCCGACTTCGGCCCCGCGCTGGTCAAGCCGGTTCGGCGTCCGGGGCGAAAACGCCTTCCTCCCGCAGGGCAAAGAGAAACTCGTGGATATCGATGTCCGGCGCCGCGACGACCTTGTAGGCGGCGGGGATCGTCTTCGCCAGTTCGGTCTCCCGAAAGGCCAGCATCGCCTCGCGTGACTTCCAGACATAGAAGCCGCCGTAGTGATTGGGCTTGTTGAGCTTCAGGTAGAACTTCTGGACCAGGCCATCGATTGCGCGGAACTGCGGCGCGCGCGCTTCGGCGACGGCCATCACCTCATCCTCGGAAAGCGACGTTTCGAACTGAACGAATTGAACGAACATTGTGTTTCTCCTGTTCCCGGGATGCCGCGGCTGGCATCGCCTCCGTGAAACCAGCATGCCCTGTTTTCTTTTGCCCCGGAATCCGCCAAGTTCGTAAGGTCAGCTTGCAAAAACGGACAGGGGGCCAGGATGCCCAGGACGACCGAGTTGCAGACCACCCACCGGGTCCTCGAGTGGAACGACCTTGCCGTCATTCTGGCGATTGGCCGGTCCGGCAGCCTGTCGGGGGCCGCGCGTTCCCTGGGCAAGACCCACAGCACGGTGTTTCGAAGGATCAAGGCGATCGAGGAGAAGGTCGGCGTGCGCTTCTTCGATGCCTTCGACAGCGGCTACGTTCCGACCGATGCGGGGCGCTCCGCGATCGCCTGTGCGGAGCGTATCGAGGGCGAGGTGCACGCCCTGGGGATCGAGGTTCTGGGGCTGGACGAGAAACTCGGCGGCCGGGTCCGGGTCACCTGCCCCGAGGCATTTGCCGAGGACCACGCGCCCGGGCTGATGGCGGGCTTCATCCGCAGGCATCCCGAGATCAGGATCGACGTGAGCCCCGGCCATGGCGCCGTCGATCTCAACCGGCGCGAAGCGGAGATCGCCATCCGCGCGACGCGGAAACCGCCGGACACCGCCTTCGGCCGCAAGATCTGTCCATTCCGTTTCGCGCTCTATGCCAGCCCGGACTACATCGGGAACGCGCCGGAGCAACCACTGGCCGACCACCCGTTCTGCATGATCGAGGGGACGGTGAACTGGCTGATCCCCACGATCTGGAAGACCCGCGAAGATGGAGAGGATCGCGCCGTCTTCCAGTGCCGGGCCTCGCGCGCCGTTCAGAACGCCGCCGCCGAAGGTCTCGGACTGACCTGCCTGCCCTGCTACGTGGGCGACCCCGATCCTCGCCTCGTCCGTGTCTCGGATCCGATCGAAAGCATCGACATGGACCTTTGGGTGATCACCCATCCCGAGCTGCGGAACACCGCGCGCGTGCGGTCGCTGATGGCCTTTCTCTACGAGGAACTGGCCGCGCAGGCCGACCTCTGGGGAGGACGGACGACGTCGACCGGCGCGCACAACCTGCTACGGCGAAAGGGATGGGACCCGACGGCGCGCGAATAGCCACGCTCGACGCGCATCTGAAATTCCGGGAGGTCGAGATCTGCCCGGCATCCTCGATGACGGGAGGATAGGCGACCGGACGCAGCCACACCTGGCCTCGGGAGGGCGCGCGCGCCTGCGGGACGAGGCACTTGATGGTGCAACCAACTGCCACGGCGATTCTTCTGGCAAGGTCGCAAAACGCCCTCCCGGGGGACTGAGGAGGGACCGTGGCCGCAGTGGAGCCGCATACGCCGACGAAGGGCGTGCCCCGGGCTGGTCGCCCGGACCGACAAGCGGAGAGGGCGCGCTTTGCATTCCTGCATCCGCGACTGGA
Organism: Tropicimonas sp. IMCC6043; assembly: GCF_004146235.1. Classification (GTDB taxonomy): domain Bacteria; phylum Pseudomonadota; class Alphaproteobacteria; order Rhodobacterales; family Rhodobacteraceae; genus Tropicimonas. The sequence goes on from NZ_SELO01000010.1 coordinate 60,663, forward strand.
ACCATTTTCCGTCAGCCTACCGTAGCGCGACCTTGGAGTTAGGGCACCAGGTCCCTGAGCTCCCCCGGGATATCGTCTTTCGAGATCTCGGACTGCACATCCGCATCGTGGACGAAGGCGACGATGTCAGCCAATTCCTGGCCATTCAACGCAATCATCTCGCCTAGCAGGTCTTCCTGCATCTGGGCCATAGCCGGTGCGCCGCGCCACATGCGGGCTGCGAATTCAAACGCGTTCATAGGTTGCGCCATGTCTGCAGCGTCAAACGATGGTCCAACCGCGCCGCCCACTCCATTCACGGAGTGGCAAACAATGCAGCCCTTTTTCATGAAGGCCTCCGCACCGCGATGACTGTCCATCGTCGGCACGACGAGGCCGATGTCCATCAGAAAGTCCATCGTCCGACGCATGTCTTCTTCCGACACATCGTCCATCGCTTCGAAATCATGTTCATGATCGTGGCCCGCATGCATCTCACGCATGACGTCCAGCGTATGGGTGGCCGTTGGCTCGTCATGGCTATGATCACCGCTTCCCTCCGCGTATGAGATAGTCGCACAAAGTAGAGCAGGAATGGCGGTCAACAGTAGCTTGACAAATTGCATGGACGCCCCCTTTCGGCTCGTCGCATTCAGTCGCGCGATCGATACCGCTTCCAAGATGCCCGTGCAGTGAAGCAATACCTGATCGCCGTGTCCTCAATTCATACCATACTCGCGCGGTCGCTCAAACTCTTGCGCCTGCAGTCTGCTTCCGGGCGCTTATCAACCTCCGGCCTGCGCTCGGTTTGGCATCTGACAGGAACGCTCAGATGTCCTCCAAGCCGGCAACCCGCCCCACCCCTCACCCGTCCTCGAACCCACCAACTTTGGTCCGGGCGACCAACCCGGGCCGCGCCCGACCCTTCTCCCCCCGGGAGGACGCCTTGGCGATGTCAATCACCGCACATTCCTTGTTCGGGGCTTTGGGAGAAACCGCAGACCACAAGCGCCGCGGGCATCGAACCATCTCGCGACAGCAGGGCGATCAGACCGGGCCACGCCCGACCTCGGGAGGGCGCTCGCGCGGACGGGGCGAGGCACTTCATGGTGCAACCAACTGCCACGCCGGTTCTTCTGGCAAGGTTGCAAAACGCCCTCCCTGGGGGGAGGTCGGGCGTGGCCCGGGCTGGTCGCCCGGGCCGGCGGATGAAGAGGGCGTGACTGGATTTCGTAAGGCAGCCATTGCGGGTGGAGTCTTCGGCCTAGCACAGCTTCCGTCCACTCTTCCCATTGAGCGGTCATTCACGCCTCACCCCTCCTCAAACCCACCCCGATACCCGCCTTCCCCGGAACCGGGATAGAGCACCGCCCGCGGGCTCTGCCGTCCCGCCTCCTGTGCGGCGGCGAAGCGGCGGGCGATGTCCTCGAACTCGCGGCGCATCTGCTCGACCGAGCGGCCGTCGAACCGTTCGATCATCTCCAGGTCGCGCATCGAGACCACGGCGGCGAAAGGGCGGCCGTGTTTGGTCAGCAGGATGCGTTCGGGGACATGGGCGACCCGCGCGGTCCACCGGGCGATCTGCGTGCGGAAATCGCTGAGCGGGATCATGTGGGTCTTGACGGTCGGGTTGGGCAGCATCTCGGGCATGGGCACATCTGACCCCGCCAAGGTTTCGGAGCGGTTAACCGGGCGGGCGTCGGCGAGGCCGGGTGCGCGTCTTCGGTCTGTCTTTCGGTCGAAACCGGGGGACGGATTGACCGAAATCGCGTGCAATCCGGGATTCCGGGCGGTTGCGACGTGTGTCGCGAGGCGGAACCGGTCGAAACTCCGGTCCTGTCGGTCGGGACATGGGTCTAAGCCGTACCCGGTTTCGTGCATTCTGACCGAAAGCCGGGCACAAAGTCCGGCCCTTTTCGACAATACGGGCCGAAGCGCCTGTTTTCGCGCCGTTTTCGGCTTCGACGACCCGGGGCACACGCAAACCGTAGGCGGATCGTGGAAAGCAAGTTATGCTCAACGAAATGTGATAAGCAGGGAGTATCAGACGTGGGCCTTCTCGAAAGCTTCTTCGGTCTCATCGGAGACCTGACCTGGGGGTGGTCGCTCATCCCCCTCCTCGTCATTTTCGGCATCTTCATCACCGCACTGACCCATTTCGTTCAGTTCCGGTTCTTCAAGCGGATGTTCCGGGTGCTTTCGTCGAAAAACCAGTCGGGCGACCCCAATGCGATTTCCGCCCGCGAAGCGCTTCTGATCTCGGTCGGCGGCCGGGTTGGCGGCGGCAACATCGCCGGCGTCGCCGTCGCGATCACGCTTGGCGGCCCCGGCGCCGTCTTCTGGATGTGGGCGATCGCGCTGGTCGGCATGGCCACGAGCCTCGTCGAATGCTCGCTCGCGCAGCTCTACAAGCGCCGCCAGCCGGATGGCATGTTCCGCGGCGGCCCGGCCCGCGCCATCCTGCACGGGCTCGGAGAGGAATTTAACTGGCTCGCGGTGATCTATTCGGTCTGCCTGATCGCCGCTTTCGGCCTTGGTTTCAATGCCTTCCAGGGCAACACCGTCGCCGGCGCGGTCCAGGAGAGTTTCGGTCTCAGCCGCTTCATCACCGGCGCCGCTCTGGCCGTCGTCTCGGGCATCATCGTCTTCGGCGGCATCCACCGCATCGCCAAGGCCGCGGATGTCGTGGTTCCGATCATGGCCGTGACCTACATCGCGATGGCGCTGGTCGTCATCCTGCTCAACATCGTGCACCTGCCCGGCGTGCTCTGGACGATCTTCACCAATGCCTTCGGCATCGAACAGGCAGTCGGCGGCGGCATGGGCGCGGCGATCGCGCAGGGTCTCCGGCGCGGCCTCTTCTCCAACGAGGCGGGGCTCGGCTCGGCACCGAACGTGGCCGCGACCGCGGATGTCCGCCACCCGATCAGCCAGGGCATCACCCAGAGCTTCTCGGTCTTCATCGACACGATATTCATCTGCTCCTGCACCGCCTTCATCATCCTTCTGGGTGATGTCTACGTTCCGGGCGCCGAGGGTATCGACGGCATCGTGCTCACCCAGCAATCGCTGGCCTCGCATCTTGGCAGCTGGTCGCAATACCTTCTGGCCTTCATGATCATGCTCTTCGCCTTCAGCTCGATCATCTACAACTACTACCTCGGTGAGAACGCCCTCACGATCATCACCAAGAACCCGATGGCGCTGACCATCCTTCGCGTGGTCATCATCGGCGTTGTCTTCCTCGGCGCCACCGCACCCGGCGCGACGGCGGTGTTCTTCTTCTCCGATCCGCTGATGGGCGTCCTGGCGCTCGTGAACCTCGTGGTGATCATGATGCTGCTGCCGGCGGTTCTGCGGCTGCTCAAGGACTTCCGCCAGCAGCTCGCAGCAGGCATCGAACGCCCGGTCTTCGACCCCGACGCCTTCCCCGATCTTGACATCGACCGGACGGCCTGGAGCCGCGTCGACCACGTCGGCGACTGACACCCGTCGGACGACAAGCTGCCCCGCGCCCCACGGCGCGGGGTTGCCCTCAGATGATCTCGTCCTCGTCGAAGAGTTCCGCCTCTTCGAGTTGCGCGCTGAGGCTTTCGACCCGGCTCTCCGCCTCGTACGCGGTGACCGTGGCAATGTGGAAGAGCGCATCGCCTTCGTTGATCACCGGAAGGTTGGTCCGTCCGATGATCAGCCCCGGCGTTGCGGCGCGGGCCTCCACCTCAGTCTCACCGAACGGGTCGGAGATGATGCCCAGCAGTTCGTCCGCTTCGACCCATTCGCCAGCACTCTTGAAGGTCCGAAGAAGACCGCCCGCCGCCGCGCGCTCCCAGAAGGAATTGTGCGCGACGACCGGCTTCGCCTCCGCCAATGGCACACCGTCTTCGGGGATCATGCCGAGCTCGTGCATGACCCTCAGGATCCCCGCCACCCCGGCGCGGGCGGAAAACTCGTCGAAGCGCAGCCCCTCCCCGGCCTCGTAGAGCAGAATGTCGACACCCGCGCGCTGCGCCTCGCCGCGGAGCGAGCCGGCGCGGATCTTCGAGCGCATCACCAGGGGGGCGCCGAAGGCGTTGGCGTAGCGCAGTGTTTCCGGGCGACCGGGCGAAACCCGGATCTGCGGCATGTTGGTGCGATGGATCGCCGCCGAATGCAGGTCGATCCCAAGATCGCAGCGCGACACGACCTCGGTCATGAACAGGTTGGCCATCCTGCTCGCGAGCGAACCCGTTTCGCTGCCCGGGAATGAGCGGTTGAGGTCGCGCCGGTCCGGCAGATAGCGCGAGCGGCTGTAGAAGCCGAACGAATTGACGATCGGGATCACGATGAGGGTGCCGTTGATCCGGTCGAGTTGCGGGCTCCGCAACAGGCGCCGGGCGATCTCCACGCCGATCACCTCGTCACCATGCACCGCGGCGCTGACGAAGAGCGTCGCGCCCTCCCGCCGCCCATGAACAACATGGATCGACATGGTGACAGGCGTGTGGTCGCTCAGCATGCTGACCGGCAACTCCACCGTCCGCCGCGCGCCCGGCCGGATGTGAAACCCGCCGATCTCGAAATCCTGACGCGCCGCCATGTCACCACCTCCCCGTCACTGGCGCAGAGGGATAGCGCGCGCCCGGAGGCTCGGCAAGGTCACGCCCAGTTGTAGTTGAAGCTGACGCTGATCCGCTCGTCCCCGGCCATGTTGAGCGGCACTTCGTGGCGCAGCCAGCTCTCCCAAAGCAGCACCTCGCCGACGGTCGGCTTTACATGAATGAAGGTCTGCAACTCCCGTCGCGCATCCTTCCGCCGAGGCGGCGCTGCCATCATCCGGGCGGAGCGCGGGTCCTCCAGCTTCAGCGCCGACGCGCCCTCGGGCATGGACACATAGGTCGTCCCCGAGATCACCGAGTGCGGGTGCAGATGCGAGCCATGCGTGCCGCCCTCGGGCAGGATGTTGATCCAGAGATCCTCTAGCTTCAGCTCCCGCCCGTCGAGATCGAATTCCAGGTCCTCGACGAAGGCGGCCACATGCTTGTCCAGAACCTCCTTCAGGTCAGCGAAGACCGGGAAGCGCCAGGGCAGGTCGGTAAGCGAGGCATAGGAGGTGTAGCCGGGATAGCTGTTCTCCTCGCACCAGGTCTGGCCTGCCTCGTCATCCTCGGCGATGACGAGGCAGGAGGTTTCCAGCTCCTTCGGGTCGATTGGCTTTCCGAACTCCTTGAGCTCGGCGCGATACAGGCGGGTGACGAAGAGGGATTCGATTGTGGACATGGACATCTCATAGCGCAGCCCGCGGACGAGCGCGACTGCCTGGAACCGCTACGATGTCTCCAGACGGAACTTCTGGAACTGCGCTCCTTCGAGCTCGACCATGCCCTCCGGCCGTGCTCCGAGACGGGCGAGCGCGCCGAGCCTGGTCCGCGTCGGCGGCAAAAGGAACGTGACATAGGGTATGCGCGGATCGGCAACGGCAAAGTCCAGCGCCTTGCGCGCAATCCGCGAACCGAGGCCGAAATTCTCCCGCTTCAGGACGAGGCCGAAATCCCATTCCTCGCCTTCCTTCTGGAATCCGCCCCAGCCCACATAGAGGCCATCCCGGAGAAACGCCCAGTGCCCAAGGCCATCCCGAGCCCAGCAGGCCTCCTTCGACTCCACGAAATGACGCGCCGCATTGCGGTCCCAGGTGCCGGTAAGAAGCGGCATGTGCACGGCCATGACCGGATCGGACATATGTGCCGCGATCTCGTCGAGCTCTATCCCGCTCAAACGGGTGAATGTGATGTCCTTGTCCGTCATGGCGCCCATTGCGCGCAACTTTCGGAAAAAGAAAAGCCCCCGCCGTTTCCGGCGAGGGTCAAATTCTCGTGTCGGACCGGTGCGCGGAGCTTACCAGTCCTCGCGGACCACGATCCGGGTCTTGATCGGCAGCTTCATCGCCGCGAGGCGCAGGGCCTCCTTGGCGATTGTTTCGCTGACGCCGTCGATCTCGAACATCACGCGGCCGGGCTTGACCTTCGCGGCCCAGAAGTCGACCGAGCCCTTACCCTTACCCATCCGGACTTCGGTGGGCTTGGAGGTCACCGGCGTATCCGGGAAGATCCGGATCCAGACGCGGCCCTGACGCTTCATGTGCCGTGTCAGGGCGCGGCGGGCGGCCTCGATCTGGCGCGCGGTGATGCGCTCGGGCTGGGTTGCCTTCAGGCCGAAATGGCCGAAGTTGAGATCCGAGCCACCCTTGGCTTCGCCGTGAATCCGGCCCTTGTGGAGCTTGCGGAATTTCGTGCGCTTCGGTTGCAGCATCTTCTCTTCTCCTTACCGGTCACGGTCGCGGCGACCGCCGCCACCGGCACCACGCGGCGCGGGACCTTCCTGGAGCTCCTGGGTCTTGCGGTCACGGGCACTGGGATCGTGCTCCATGATCTCTCCCTTGAAGATCCAGACCTTAATGCCGATGATGCCGTAGGCCGTGAGGCTGTCTTTCTGGGCATAATCGATATCGGCGCGCAGCGTGTGCAGCGGCACGCGGCCTTCGCGGTACCATTCGGTCCGGGCGATCTCGGCGCCGCCGAGACGACCCGCGACGTTGACCCGGATGCCAAGCGCGCCCATGCGCATCGAGTTCTGGACCGCGCGCTTCATCGCGCGGCGGAACGACACCCGACGCTCCAGCTGCTGTGCGATGCTCTCGGCGACCAGCGCCGCGTCCAACTCCGGCTTGCGGACCTCGACGATGTTGAGATGCACTTCGCTGTCGGTCATCTTGGCAAGCTTCTTGCGAAGCACCTCGATATCCGCGCCCTTCTTGCCGATGATGACACCGGGGCGGGCGGTGTGGATCGTCACGCGGCACTTCTTGTGCGGACGCTCGATGATGATGCGGCTGATACCGGCCTGCTTGGCTTCCTTCTCGATGAACTCGCGGATCGCGATGTCCTCGAGAAGCAGGTTGCCGTAATCCTTGGTGTCGGCATACCAGCGGCTGTCCCAGGTGCGGTTCACCTGCAGGCGCATGCCGATCGGATTGACTTTATGACCCATTAGGCTTGCTCCTCGACCTGGCGGACCTTGATGGTCAGTTCAGCGAACGGCTTCATGATCCGGCCATAGCGGCCCCGCGCCCGTGGACGGCCGCGCTTCATGGTTAGGTTCTTGCCGACCCAGGCTTCCGCGACGATCAGCTCGTCAACATCCAGGTTGTGGTTGTTCTCGGCATTGGCGATTGCGGACTGAAGGCATTTCTTCACGTCCTCGGCGATCCGCTTGTGCGAGAAGGTCAGGTCCGTCAGGGCCCGCTCGACCTTCTTGCCGCGGATCATCGCCGCAACGAGGTTCAGCTTCTGCGGCGAGGTCCGGAGCATGCGCACCTTGGCCATCGCCTCGTTCTCCGCCACGCGGCGGGGATTCTTGTCCTTGCCCATGGTGGATTACTTCCTCTTGGCTTTCTTGTCCGCCGCGTGACCGTAATAGGTCCGGGTCGGCGCGTATTCGCCGAATTTCTGGCCGATCATGTCTTCGGAAACGGACACCGGAATGTGCTTCTGGCCGTTATAGACACCGAAGGTGAGGCCGACGAACTGCGGCAGGATGGTGGAGCGGCGCGACCAGATCTTGATGACCTCGTTGCGGCCGGATTCCCGGGATTTCTCCGCCTTCTTCAACACGTAACTGTCGACGAAGGGGCCTTTCCAAACGGAACGCGACATGTGTTAGCGGCCCTTCTTCTTGGCGTGACGCGAGCGCACGATGAGCTTCTGCGACGCCTTGTTGGTGTTGCGGGTGCGCGCGCCCTTGGTCGGCTTGCCCCAGGGGGTGACCGGGTGACGGCCACCCGAGGTCCGGCCTTCGCCACCACCATGCGGGTGGTCGATCGGGTTCATGACGACACCACGAACCGACGGACGCTTGCCCATGTGGCGCACGCGGCCGGCCTTGCCGAGGTTCTGGTTGGAATTGTCCGGGTTCGACACGGCACCGATGGTGGCTATGCATTCCTGGCGCACGAGGCGAAGCTCGCCCGAGCTGAGCCGGATCTGCGCGTAGCCGCCGTCACGGCCGACGAACTGGGCGTAGGTGCCCGCAGCGCGCGCGATCTGGCCGCCCTTGCCGGGCTTCATCTCGATATTGTGGATGATCGTGCCGATCGGCATGCCCGAGAACGGCATCGCGTTGCCCGGCTTCACGTCCACCTTGGCGCCGGCCACGACATGGTCGCCGACCGCCAGACGCTGCGGGGCAAGGATATAGGCCTGCTCGCCATCTTCATACTTGATCAGCGCAATGAAGGCGGTCCGGTTCGGATCGTATTCGATCCGCTCGACGGTCGCCGCCACGTCGAACTTGGTGCGCTTGAAATCGACGATCCGGTAGAGGCGTTTCGCCCCGCCGCCGCGACGTCGTGCAGTGATGCGTCCGGTGTTGTTGCGGCCACCCTTCTTCGTCAGGCCCTCGGTGAGGGATTTGACGGGGCGTCCTTTCCACAGCTCCGAACGGTCGATCAGCACCAGCCCGCGCTGGCCCGGCGTCGTCGGCTTGTACGACTTGAGTGCCATGCTTTCTGTCTTCCGTTAGCTTTGCGGGACTTTGCGCCCCGCTATGTATGGGCCTTGCGGCCTGGGTATAGGGCCCTTTTGCGAGGTCCCCGGTGATCCGTTCTTGCGAACAAAACCAAAGCCCCGGAAGACTCCGGGGCTCGGCGGATGGGCCCTCATATGGGAGAGACAGGGCAGGGTCAAGCGATTCCCGCCACCATCCTGCCGCCAGGTCTTGGAGACGCGTCAACGATTTGCGCCTCCCCTTACGACATCCGCGACCTTGGTCTCTAGAAGGGCGAAATCCTCCGTTTCTCGAACGTTGCGGCGGACGAGTTCAGAGGAGGCACTCTATCAGAGGCCGGTTTCGATCAGGTATCGTGTCATGAGTGCGAACAACTCGGACTGGGACCGGATGCCGAGCTTGGAATAGGCATGGTGGCGGTGAACCTTGACGGTGCCCTCGGCAATACCGAGTTCGGTGGCGATGGACGGGGTCGAGTGCCCCTGAAGGATCATCTGCACGATCTCTGCTTCACGGCGGCTAAGCAGGTCGCGCGCGAAGCCCCGGAGCCGGTCCTGTGGCGCGGTGTCGGTCGCGGGCACCGCCTGCCGATCCGCGTGCCATGTCCGCATCGCGCCCGCCTCGACAATCGGCAGGATGCGGTTCAGACGGTCCCGGTCCGCCTCGTCGAAACGCCGTTGGCGACGGGACCGCGCAAGCGAAATCGCGATCCAGGCATTCTCGCGCTCTCGCAGCAGGATCGCCATCTCGTCGTGGATCCGGATCTTGCGAAAGAAGGTGGCGTAGTAGTTCGAGCGGAGGAAATCCTTCGGCGCGAGGTCGAGCAGGCGATAGGCGCCGGGCTCCACATTGTTGCGGCACGCGAGATAGAACGGGTCGAGGAGATAGGGCCCGGTGGCGTAGAATTGCACGGTGACCGCCGCCGACATCTCGTCCAGGTCGTGATAAAGCGCGACCGGTGCGGCATTGTCGGTATAGGTCGAAACCACCATGGAGTCGAAGGGACAGACCTGTTCGAGGCAGGTTCGGAGCGCGGCCGGAAAGGACTCCGTCCCGGATGCGCGCACCAGTCCGGCAACCGCCTCGATCCATGATTTCGAGGGTTGCGGCAGGGGGGCCTGCTCCGATGTCGTTCGCGGGTCGGCGTCCATGACTAATACCAAGGATATATGGCGCCCACCCAGTATTCCCATTCGACACCGCCGTGCAACCGGACGCCGACAAGACCCGCCGGAACCGGACGCATTCGGCGGCCGCTTTGCGAAGAAATCTGCAAGCTCTGGACTTCGGACCCGGACGGATTCATCGTCTCGAGACGCCGTCGGGTGCCCGGACCGGGCAACCGGCCGATTTCATGCGCGACAGACACCGTCTCGGCGAGAGTGCGGTCGACTGCAGCCGGACCAAGGGGGAAGCACCGAATGCGACAGATCACCGAGCCGGCCCGGCAAGTGGACGTTGTCCACGAAACCGATGTCATTGTCGTGGGCTCCGGCCCGGGCGGCCTTCCGGCGGCACTCGCCGCGGCGCGTACGGGCGTCGACGTGGCTCTGGTGGAGCGGTTCGGCTGTTTCGGAGGGAATATCACGGCCGTCGGTGTCGAAGGTTTCGCCTGGTATCGGCACGAAGCCACCGTCGATGCTGGCGGTATTGCAAGGGAGTTCGAGGAGCGGGCGTTCGAAATGGGCGCGGCGGTGCCCGAGAGCCAGTCGCTCAGCTACGAGCTCGACAGCGAGGGGTTCAAGATCGTCGCGGACCGCCTGGTCGAGGAGGCCGGCATCCACGCGATGCTGCATCGGCAGTTCGTGGCGCCGGTTATGGACGGCGACCGGATCGTCGGCATCATCACCGAGTCCAAGGCCGGGCGGGAGGCCATCCTCGGCAAGCTGGTGATCGACGCGACGGGCGATGCCGACGTGGCGCATCGGGCCGGAGCGCCGACCGTCCGGACGCCGCGCGAGGCGCTGATGTCGGCCTCGGTGATGTTCCATCTCGCCGGCGTCGACAAGACAGCCTTCATGGAGGGAATCCGGTCGGACCCGCAAACCTACCGGGACTGGAGCGGCGGCGAGGCCTGGACCATCGAGACCTCCGGCAAGGAGGACGAGATGTTCTCGCCATTCCTCAAGAAGCCTTTCGAGCGGGCCATCAAGGAGGGCCTGATCCCGCCGCATCTCAACACGATCGCCGGGACATGGGGCGCGATTCACGACACCGGAGAGCTGACCTACATGAACCTGATACACCTCGACGGGGTGGACGGGACCGACCCCGACAGCCTGACTCGGGGCGAGATCGAGGGGCGGCGGCAGGCGATGCTGGCGATCGAGGCGCTCAGGCGCTATGTGCCCGGCTGCGGCGGCGCCCGCCTTCGCAATTTCGGCATGACCATCGGCATCCGCGACACGCGGAAGATCGACGCCGCCTACAACATGACCGAGCACGACGTCCGCGAGCAGGGGCGCTTCGAGGATTCCATCGGCATCTACCCGGAATTCATCGACGGATACGGAATCCTGATCCTGCCGACGACCGGACGCTACATGCAGCTCCCCTACCGGTCGCTGCTTCCGAAAAAGGTCAAGGGCCTCGCGGTGGCTGGCCGGTCGACCGGCGGCGACCGGATCGCCCACGCGGCGACGCGGAACATGTCCTGCTGCGCCGTCGTCGGACAGGCAGCCGGCGTCGCGGCAGCGCTGGCCGTCAAGTCCGGGCGCGACTTTGAAGAAGTCGACCTTTCGGCCGTCCAGTCGGAGCTGAAGCGTCAGGGCGTGCGCATAGACTGACAGGGAGTCCGGTCCGGCGATTCCGAGATCGGGTGCCATTGAACCGCGAAAGCAAAGGCCGAAGGCCGCTGCGCCGGATCCCTACCAGCCGAACCTGTCGCGTATCCGGTAGACGAGGACCGAAGGCGCCAGGAACCAGGGCGTTCCGGTGTAGAACGGGCGTGTCGGGTAGGGAATGCGGTCGAAAGCGGTCTCGCAGTCGTCGAGTTGCGCTGCCCGCCGGCCTATCTTCATGCCGAGATAACCCGCCATGCCGACACCGGACCCGCAATATCCCATTGCGTGGAAGAGCCCGGAATCCTCGCCAGCATGCATCAACGTGTCGAAGCTGTAGGCCACCGTGCCGGCCCAGGAATGGCTGATCCGCGTGCCTTTCAGCTCGGGAAAGAGCCGGACGAGTTCGGCCAGGAGCACCGGCCCGGTCCGGCTCGGATCCGACTCGCTTAGCGAGACCCGCCCTCCGAAGAGCACCCGCGTGCGGTCCGGCGACGGGCGGTAGTAGTAGACGAGCTTGCGCGTGTCCGAAAGAACCCGGTCAGTCGGGAAAAGCGTCGTCATCAGTTCGGCGGGGATCGGCTCGGTGGCGATCACGTAGGAGCCGATCGGGATGACTCGCCGTCGGTGCCAGGGCGCAAGCGGGCCGCTGTAGCCGTTGGTGGCGAGGATCACCTTGCCGGCTTGGAGCCTGCCTTTCTCAGAACGCAGCGCGAAGCCGGATCTCTGCCGTTCCAGCTCCGTCACCCGGCAATTCGGCACGATCTGAACGCCGGCGGCACGGCAGAGCCGCAGCAGCCCCGCGTGATACTTTCCCGGATCGAGGCTTGCATGCCTGGGAAAGACGGCGCCTCCGAAATAGGCGTCTGTTCCAAGTTCCGACGCCATCTCGGCAAGCGGCACCATGTAGGCCCCGGTCGCGAACGCCGGGTTCGGGGTGGCGATCTCGCGTGCGAGCGTGTCGTAGCTCTTCGGGAGATGCGCGCCGTGGAACCGCCCGACCACCCGGAAATCGGCGTCGAGCCCCTCCTCCGCGATGAAGGCTTCGGTGAAATCGAGCGAGGCCTGTCCGTCGCGCAGGATCGCCTCGGCCGTCGCCGCGCCGTAGCGGGGCGAGAGTGTGGCGAAGGAGGGCTTCACGCTGGTGGACACCTGCCCGCCATTCCGCGTGCTGCACCCCCAGCCGGGCGTCTCCGCCTCGAGCACCACGGTGGCCAGCCCGGCCCGTGCCGTCTGAAGCGCCGCGTGCAGACCGGTGTAGCCCGATCCGATAATCGCCACGTCTGCCTCGCGCGGCAGGGCGTCTCCCGGCGAGCGGTCGGGTGGACTGGCCTCCCACCAGTACGGGGCGAGAGCGTCGTCGCCTGCAATGACGGAACCATCTGCCATGTTCGGACTATTCGGACGGGTGGGGGCGCTGGATCGCCACCGAGATCAGCGCCAGCAGCCCGGACCCCACCATCAGGAAGAAGGAGACGGCGTTCAGCACGGGCGTGGAGCCGACCTTGGCCATGCGGTCATACATGGTGATTGTCAGCGGGCTTTCCGAGCCGACGAGAAAGAGCGTGGTGTTGAAGTTTTCGAAGGAGACCAGGAAGGCGACGATCCCGGCGGCGATCATCGCTGGCCTCAGAAACGGCAGCGTGATGGTGCGCAGAACGCGGGCACGGCCCGCGCCGAGGTTGAGCGCCGCCTCTTCTAGCGACGAGTCGAACTTGCGTAGGCGCGCGGAGATGACCAGCGTGGTGATCGTCGTGATGAAGGAGAACTGACCGAGCACCACCAGGAATATCCCGGGCCTGAGAAGGTCAATTTCGATCTCGAACCGGTCGTAGACGCTGTTTGCAACATTGCTTGCCAGCACCAGGATCGAGATCCCGAGGATGACGCCGGGGATGACCAGCGGCACGATCATCAGGATGTAGAGGGCGTTCTTGAACGGAAACTCGCGGCGGATGAAGAGGAAGGAATTCGTCGTGCCGACGGCGACCGAAAGGACCGACACCATCATCGCGATCACGAAGGAATAATAGAGCCCGCGCAGCAGGCGCCTGTCGTGGAACATGCCGAGCTTGGGCTCGGTGTCGTTGAAGAACCAGTCAAGCGTGAACCCCTGCCAGGGCAGCGCCGGGAAAAGCGAATCGTTGAATGCGAAAGTGCCGGCAGCAAGCAGCGGCGCGGCGAGGAAGACGAAGAAGGCGGCCACATATGCCCGGTAGCCGAACATGAGCGCCTTGTTGGTGTTTGCGCGTGCCATCCGTCGCTCCTCAGGTCCGTGCCACGGTATTGGCGAGCGACTGGCCGCTCAGGCGCAGCCCGAGCCAGACCACCAGCGACGTGAAAGCCAAGAGCAGGATGCCAAAGGCCGCGCCGGACTCCCAGTTGAACCGGGTGATGAACTGGTCGTAAATCTGCTCGGTGAACCAGCTCGAATTCTTGCCGCCGAGCAGGATTGGCGTCAGGTAGCTCCCCGATGTCAGCATGAACACCACGATGCAGCCAGCGACGATCCCCGGCATCGCGTAAGGGATGATGATCCGCCGCAGCACCGTCAGGCTGTTGCCGCCGAGGTTGTAGCCCGCCTCGATCATGTCGTCACCCATGCCGTCGAGCGTCGACACGAGCGGCACGATCATGAAAAGGATGACGGTGTAAACGAGGCCGACGACGACGGTCACGTCGTTATAGAGGAACTCGATTCCCTCGTCGGTCATGCCGCTCCAGACCAGCAGGCTGGAGACGACGCCGGTTTCCCGCAGCAGAAGGATCCAGCCGAAGGCGCGGATCAGGTCGCTCACCCAGAGCGGGATCAGACACATCAGGAACAACGCCCCACGCGAGCGTTTTCCCGCAATCTTGGCGATGTAGTAGGCGACCGGGAAGCCGATGAGCAAAGCCAGGACGGTCACAAGGAGCGACATCGAACCGGTGCGCATGAGCGTGTTCCAGTAGATCGGCTCGTTCATGAAATCGACGTAGTTGCCGAAGCCGAACTCGTAGACCCGCGGCGCCACCTTTTCGCGCAGCGACAGCACCACCATGCCAATATGCGGCAGGAGGATCAGCAGGACGATCCAGAGCGCGAAGGGAGCGAAGAGCAGGATCAGCGAGAGGCGTTTCGTGTCTTGTGACATCACCCGGCCTCAGCTCGCGAAACACATGGACTGGGCGCGCGCCCAGTGAAGCCGGACCGGATCCCCCTCGCGCAGGTCGTCCGCGCCACCGGTCACGACGACATCGGCCTCGATGAGGTCTCCGGCCGGGCCGCGCACGAGGACCCGGCTGTTGGCGCCGTTGAAGAGCACGCCGTCAACCGTGCCGGTGTAGCTGTTGTCGGCAGGCAGATCCGAGTCCGGGGTCCCCGGCTTGGTCGCCGAGATGAATTCGGGGCGCACGAAGAGCTCGACCGCCTGGCCTTCCACCACCTGCTCGTTCCCGTGTGCCATTGCTATGACGGTCAGGCCGGCATCGGTCTCGACCTTGATCCCGTCGCTGCGCACCTCGACCGCCCGGCCTGTCCAGCGGTTCGAGTCGCCCACGAACCCGGCGACAAAGGCCGTCTGCGGCGCGTGATAGAGCTCCTCGGGGCGGCCGACCTGTTCGAACCGGCCGGCATTCATGACGGCGACGTAGTCGGACATCACCAGCGCCTCGGACTGGTCATGCGTGATGTAGACAAAGGTCGTGTCGAACTGGTGCTGCAGCAGCTTCAGTTCGATCTTCATCGCCTCGCGCAGCTTGAGGTCCAGCGCGCCGAGCGGTTCGTCGAGCAGCAGCACGTCGGGGTTGAGCGCCATGCAGCGGGCGATGGCGATGCGCTGCTTCTGACCGCCGGAGAGCTGGTGGATCTCGCGCCGAGCCAGGTCGGGCAGCGCCACACGTTCCAGAACGTCCGCCACCTTGCTGGCGATCTCGTCTTTCGTCGCGCCGGCGCATCGCAGCCCGTAGGCGATGTTCTCGTAGACATCCATCATCGGAAAGAGCGCGAGGTGCTGGAACACCATCTTCACGTTGCGCTTGTTCGGCGGCACCGACAACACGGACTTGCCCTTGATGCAGACATCTCCCGCGGTCGGATCCTCGAAGCCGGCGATCATCCGCATCAGGGTCGTCTTCCCGCAACCGGAGGGTCCGAGGATGGAGAAGAAGGTCCCGCTGGGAATGCGGAAGGAGACATCGTCAACGGCGCGAAAACTCCCGAAATCCTTGGATATGCCCGTGCATTCGAGATCGTAGGTGTCGGCGTCGGTCATGTCGTCCCGGTCGTTGGATCAGATTGTCTGGCGAAGGCGGATCGGGCGCCGCATCAGCGCGGCGCCCGCCTGAGCGATGGTTCAGCCGCCGGTCGCAGCCTTGATCTTCTCCAGGGTCTTGCCTTCCATGTCCTCGACACCCGGCGGGATGTTGGCGAAGAATTTCAGGTTGTCGATGTCTTCCTGGGTGAAGGCGGCGTTCACGGCTGCCTTCTTGTCCTCCGGCAGCAGGTCCGCGCCGCCCTTGACGGCAGCGATCGCGCCCGTGCTGCCCGACATGATCGTGATGTTCTCGGGTTCCAGAACGAAGTTGATCCACTTGTAGGCGGCGTCGTCGGCATTGCCCTTGGCCGGGATGGCAAAGGTGTCGATCCAGGTCAGCGCGCCGGTCTCGGGCGGAATGAACACGATGTTGTTGTTCTGGTCATAGAGCCTGTAGGCGGTCGAATCCCAGGTCTCGGAGGCCACGATCTCGCCCGAAAGCATCATCGCCGAGAGGTCGTCGCCACCCTGCCAGTAGGCCTTGATGTTCCCCTTGCACTCGATGAGTTTGTCGGCGACCTGGTCGAGCAGTTCCTGGTACTGGTCGAGATCCGAGTAGAGCGCGAACGGGTCCTGGCCCATAGCGAAAGCTGTGGCGAGCAGGATCGTGCGCTTCAGACGCATCGAGGTTTTGCCCTCGTATTTGGGATCGCAGAGGTCGGCCCAGCTCTTCACGTCGGGCGCCTTGGTCATGTCGGCCATCAGACCGGTCGTTCCCCACTGATGCGGCACGGCGTAGACATCACCGTCGATCGTGGTGTTGGCCTTCACGGCCTCGAGGTGAACCGGCGACATCACGTCGGTATTGATCTGCGACAGGTCCAGCGGCTTGTAGATGCCGTATTCGAGCTGCGCGGCATAGATCCGGTCGTGGCTCGGCTGGGCAAGATCGAAGCCGGCGCCGCCGGTCGCGCGAAGCTTGGCGATCATCTCCTCGTTGTTGGAAAAGGTCACCTCGACGGTAATGTCGGGATATTTTTCCTCGAATTTCTGAATGAGTTCTTCCGGCGCGTACGACCCCCAGGTCAACAGCCTGAGCGTCTCGGCGCTCGCCGATACAGCCGTCAGCGCGGTGGCGGCCAGCAGGCCCACGCACAAAATGGTTGGTTTCATTTTCTTCTCCCTGTCGACGATTTGCGAGGACCTTGTCCGGGCCTCTGGGGTGGACTGTAGGACAGATTTTTCCTTTTGTCGTCGTCTTATGGACGGCCCGGGGTCGAGCCCGCGGACCGCTCCGGGTCTCCCCTCGTTCCGGCCGACCGGCGACTGCCGAGACCGGCCGGACTCGCCCAGGGGCTACATTGCCTCGACAAAGAGCGCTTTCGTGTTCTCCGCCGTCATTGTGATCGGGTTGCCCCCGGTGCTCGGGTCTTCGAGCGCCATCGCGGTCAGTTCGTCGAGGCGGTCCGCGTCGACACCGAGCTTGGACAGGCCGGCCGGAATGCCAAGTTCCACGTTCAATGCCAGGGCGCGTTCATAGAATGCATCGAAGCTGTTCCCGACGCCGAGATAGGCCGCAGCCGCCGAGAGGCGTTCCTCGATCGCGGGCCTGTTGAAGCGGAGCACGGCCGGCATCACAACCGCATTGGTGGTGCCGTGATGGGTGTTGAACACCGCCCCAACCGGGTGCGACAGGGCATGGATCGCCCCGAGGCCCTTCTGGAAGGCGACCGCCCCCATGGCCGCCGCAGACATCATGTGGGCCCGCGCCTCGAGATCGGTGCCATCGGCATAGGCGCGCGGCAGATAGGTGTTCACGAGCCGCAAGCCCTCGAGCGCGATGCCCTGGCTCATCGGGTGGTAGTGCGGCGAGCAATAGGCTTCGAGGCAATGCGCGAAGGCGTCCATCCCGGTTCCGGCGGTGATCGTCTTGGGCATGCCGACGGTCAGCTCCGGATCGGCGATCACGACGCTCGGAAGCACCTTGGGATGAAAGATGATCTTCTTCACATGGGTTTCGGAATTGGTGATGACGCTGGCTCGGCCGACCTCGGAGCCGGTGCCGGCGGTGGTCGGAACCGCGACGATCGGAGCGATTCCATCCGGGTCCGCCCGGGTCCACCAGTCTCCGATATCCTCGAAATCCCAGACCGGCCGGCTCTGCCCGGCCATGAAGGCGACCATCTTGCCGAGGTCGAGCCCGGAGCCGCCGCCGAAGGCGACGACGCCGTCATGGCCACCCTCCCGGTAGACCACGAGCGCCGCTTCGAGGTTCTTCTCGTTCGGGTTGGGGTCCACCTCGGAAAACACTGCGCGACCGAGGCCGGCCGCATCGAGGATGTCGAGCGCCTGCGCGGTGATCGGCAGGTCGGCCAGCCCCCGGTCGGTGACCAGCAGCGGCCGCACGATGCCGGCCTGTCGGCAGGCATCCGGAAGCTCCTTGATGCGACCCGGCCCGAACTTGATGGCCGTGGGGTAGGACCAGTTGGCAGTGGGGATCATGCCTTGACCTTTCTCAGGTGGTAGGAACGCGGGCGGGTTACCGCGTGGTAGCCGAGCACCGAGAGCGAACCACCGCGCCCGGTGTCCTTGCAGCCCGTCCAGCAGATGGCAGGGTCGAGGTAATCCGCCCGGTTGAGATAGACGGTGCCGGTCTCGATCCGGCGGCCAAGCGCGAGAGCGCGTTCCGGATCGGCCGTCCAGAGCGAAGCGGTGAGGCCGAAATCGCAGTCGTTCATCAGCGCCAGCGCCTCTTCGTCGTCCCTGACCGGCATGATGCCCACGACAGGGCCGAAGGATTCCTCGCGCATCACCCGCATCGAATGGTCCACGTTCACGAGGACCTGCGGCATCAGGTAGGTGCCGCCGTCATCCTGTGGGAAGTTCTGCTTCTCGATGAGCGGCACAGCCCCGGCGGCGATGGCCTCTCCGGTCTGCTCCCTCACCGTGCGCGCAAAGCGGGCATGTGCCATCGGGCCGAGGGTCGTCTCGGGCTCGAACGGATTTCCGAGCCGCAGCCCGTTGGCCCAGGCAGCGGCCTTCTCGACGAAGCTGTCGTAATGCTTCCGGTGGACATAGATCCGCTCGATGCCGCAGCAGCACTGGCCTGCATTGTACATCGCCCCGTCCATCAGCACGTCGACCGCCCAGTCGACATCGGCATCCTCCATCACGTAGCCCGGATCCTTGCCGCCGAGTTCCAGCCCGAGCGCCGTGAAGGTGCCGGCGGCGGCGCGTTCGATGGCCTTGCCGCCCGGCACCGAGCCGGTGAAGTTGATGAAGCCGAAGGATCGTGCGGCGATCAGCGCCTCGGTGCCGGCATGGTCGAGGACGACGTTCTGGAACACGTCCTCCGGCACGCCGCCCGCATGCAGCGCCTCGGCAAGCCGTTCGCCGACGAGGATCGTCTGGCTGGCGTGCTTGAGCATCACGCTGTTGCCGGCGATCAGCGCTGGCACGATTGTGTTGATCGCCGTCAGATAGGGATAGTTCCAGGGGGCGATGACGAACACCACGCCCTGCGGCTCGCGCTCGATCCGGCGGTCATACTGGTCAGAGCTTTCGACGATCATAGGCGCCAGCGACTCCGCAGCGATCCCGGACATGTAGGCCGTCCGCTCGTGGACGCCGCCGAACTCGCCGCCGAACCGGACCGGGCGGCCCATCTGCCATGCGAGCTCCTCGACGACCTGCTCCTTCATGCCGTCGAGCGCGGCGACGCCGGCGCTTACCCTAGCGATACGCTCGTCGAGCGGCAGGGCGGCCCATCCCGTCTGTGCAGCCTTTGCGCGGGCAACGACCGCTGCGGCCGCCTCCGGTGCCAAAGCCTCACGTTCCGCATACACTCGCCCGTCCACGGGCGAGACGCACTGGATCATCCTTGTCATCTGTCTTTCTCCGCCGTCCTGCGCCGATCAGGCGCGCTCGAAGCCTCGTTGCAGGTCCCAGTCGGTCACGACTCGGTCCTGCTCGGCAATCTCCCATTGCGCCGCATGGTGGTAGTGGTCAATGACCGCATCGCCGAAAGCGGCGCGCAACATTTCCGAGCCGTGCATCGCGCGCGCGGCATCGCGCAGGGTCTTCGGAATCTCCCGGATACCCTCGGCGTGATACATGTCGCCGGTGAGCTCCGGCTCGAGCTGCAGTTTCCTGTCTATTCCATCGAGCCCGGCGGCGAGCTGCGAGGCCAGCGCGAGATACGGGTTCAGGTCGGCGCCGCCGACCCGGCATTCCACCCGGATCCCCTTGGTTCCGGCGCCACAGATCCGGTAGCCCGCGGTTCGGTTGTCCGTCGACCAGACGGCCTTGGTCGGTGCGAACATCCCGACGCAGAAGCGCTTGTAGCTGTTGACGTAGGGCGCGAGAAAACAGGTCACCTCGGAGGCATGCTCCAGCAGACCGGCCACGTAGTGACGCATGGTCTGGGACATCCCGTGCTCGGCGCTTTCGTCGAGGAAGGCGGGCGCGCCGTCCTTCAGGAGCGACTGGTGGACATGGCTCGACGAGCCGGCGCGGTCGGTGGCGTATTTCGCCATGAAGGTCACCGCGCGGCCGTGCTGATAGGCGATCTCCTTGCAGGCATTCTTTACGATGGAGTGATTGTCGGCGGTGTCGAGCGCGTCGGAATAGCGCACATTGATCTCTTCCTGCCCGGATTCCGCCTCGCCCTTGGAGTTCTCGACCGGGATGCCGGCACCGTAGAGGCCGTTGCGGATCGCCCGCATGACGTCCTCTTCCTTGCTGGTGCCCATGATCGCGTAGTCGAGATTATGGCGCCCGAAGGTCTGCAACTCGCGGTAGCCGCCGTCATAGAGCTCGTTGAACCCCTTCTCGAAAAGGAAGAATTCCAGCTCGGTGGCGCACATCGGCTCGAACCCCATCGCGCGGGCGCGCGCCACCTGTCGCTTGAGCACCGTTCGGGGCGCGTGCGCGATCTCCTCGTGGCTGTGATGATTGAGCACGTCGCACATGACCATCGCCGTGCCGGGAAGCCAGGGCACGCGGCGCAGCGTCGAGAGGTCCGGCTTGTGCACATAGTCGCCATAGCCCGTCTGCCAGCTCGTGGCGGCATAGCCGGGCACGGTATGCATCTCCATGTCGGTCGCGAAGAGATAGTTGCAGCCATGCGTTTCCTCGTAGCCGCTCTCCAGGAAATGCGCGGCGTGGAAACGCTTGCCCATCAGGCGCCCCTGCATGTCGACGATGCAGGTGAGAACCGTGTCTATCTCGCCGGCGGCGACGGCGTCCTGAAGGGCTTCGAAAGTCAGGTTGGCGGGCATTGCGGGCGGCCTTCTTCTTTTCTGCCAGCAGCAGATCCTTCAACGCTGGCCGGGGCGCATGACGATGCGCCCCGGCCCGTGTTTCTACACAGCTCAGCGATAGGGGTAGCCGGCCTTTTCCATGTTGGCGGCATAGAGCTTGAAGGCGTCGACCACCTTTCCGGCGCGCTCCGAAGACGCGGCGACCTCGTCCCAGAAGCCCTCGGCGTCCTTCACCACGGTCGCCCATTCCTCCGGCGGGATCGAGGTGAGTTCCATCTTCTCGCCTTCGACGCGCAGCTTGGCCTCGCCGCCCCAATACCAGCCGAGCCGGTAGTAGTGCGACTGGTCGATGGTGATCCTGTAAAGCTCCTGCAAATGCGGAGGCACCTTCTCCCAGCTTTCGGTGTTGGCGAAATAGGAGCCGAACCAGGCGCCGGTCACCGAGTTGGTGAGCGCATAGTTGCAGACATCGGCCCAGCCGACCTCGTAGGCTTCGGTGAAGCCGCACCAGGCCACGCCGTCCAGTTCGCCGGTCTGCATGGCGACTTCCACGTCGTCCCACGGCACCGTCACCGGGATCAAGCCGTATTTCGAGAGGAACCTGCCCGCGGTCGGAACGCCGAAGACGCGCAGGCCGTTCATGTCCGCCAGCGAGCGGATCGGCTTGTCCACGGTGAAGATGTGCAGCGGATCCCAGGCACCGGCACTGAGCCAGGTGACGTTCTCGACCTCGTTATACGCCTCTTCCCAGATCTCCTGCAGCCCATAGTAGCGGAACAGTGCCGTCACATCGAGCGAGTAGCGGGTCGCGAAGGGGAAGTAGCCGCCGAAGACCGAGATGTCGACCGGCGATGCCATCGTCGCCTCGTCCGACTGCACGGCGTCGAGCGTGCCATTTTGCAGCGCACGGAACAGCTCGGAGGTGGGGACGAGCTGGTCCGCGTAATAGAGCTCGATCTCCATTTCACCATTCGCCGCGGCGTTGAAGGCGTCGATCTGCGGTTTGATCACGTGCGCGCCGAGCGGGGCGCCGGAATAGGTCTGCAGCCGCCAGCGGATCGGCGCCTGTGCGTTGACATAGGGCGCCGACAGCGTGGTCGCCGCGGCTGCGGCACCACCGATGCTCGCGGTCTTGAGGAACTTGCGCCGCGAGGTGAGAATCTTCTCGGAGGGCGAGGCCGGCTTTATCAGTTTGGACATCTTCAATTTCTCCTTGTTGGTCTCGGGGTCATGTCCGGCCTCTTCGGCGGGCCGGTATCGGGTCATCCGCGCAGGCGGATCTGTTGCGGCAGCCAGAGCGCGATCTGGGGAAAGATCATCAGGAGCGCGATGGTAATCACCATCATCAGGGCGAAGGGCCAGATCGAGCGGTAAATGTCGACAAGCGTGATCTCCTTTGGCGCGAGCGAGCGCATCAGGAAGAGGTTATAGCCGAAAGGCGGCGTGATATACGCGATCTGGCAGGTGATCGTGTAGAGGATGCCATACCAGACGATCTGGTTGCCGATGCCCAGTTCGAGCGATTTCACCAGTGGAATGTAGAGCGGCGCGACGATGACCAGCATGGCGGTGTCGTCAAGGAACATCCCCATGACGATGAAGCTGAGCTGCATCAGGATGATCAGCGTCCAGGGGTTCACGTCCCAGCGGCTGATGAAGAGGCTCTCGATGGCGCGGCTGGCGCCGATCCCGTCGAAGATCGCGCCGAAGGCCAGCGCGGCGAGGATGAGCCAGAGGAACATGCAGGAGACAGCGAGCGTCTTCTTGGCGG
The DNA here is from genome assembly GCF_004146235.1 of Tropicimonas sp. IMCC6043. Taxonomy (GTDB): domain Bacteria; phylum Pseudomonadota; class Alphaproteobacteria; order Rhodobacterales; family Rhodobacteraceae; genus Tropicimonas. The sequence goes on from NZ_SELO01000010.1 coordinate 83,227, forward strand.
TCTCATGGAACACGCTCCAGCTCAGGCGGTGCTTGTAGAGCGCGGCGAGCGTCGCCGAGGTGGCGCCCACGGCCGAGCTTTCCACGAGGCTCGTGTAGCCCATCACGAAGAGCCCGGTCATGAAGAAGAAGATCAGCAGCGGAATGACCCCGGCGCTGAGGAGCCGCAGCTTGTCGCGCAGCGGCATGTTCAGTTCCTCGTCGTCCACGACCGGAGCGAGCGCGGGGTTCAGGCGGCAACGGAGCCAGATGTAGAGCAGGAACATCGTCGCCATGATCAGCCCGGGGAACACGCCCGCGAGCCAGAGCTGGCTGACCGGGGCGCGGGCAATCATGCCGAAGAGCACCAGAACGACCGAGGGAGGGATCAGGATGCCGAGCGAGGAGCCACCTTGAACCACACCCGAGATCAGCACCTTGTCGTAGCCCCGTCGCAGCATCTCCGGCAGGGCGATCGTGGCGCCGATGGCCATGCCGGCCACCGAAAGGCCGTTCATCGCCGAGATGATGACCATAAGCAAAACCGTCCCGATGGCGAGCCCGCCCGGCATCCGCCCGAAGAAGACGTGGAACATCCGGTAGAGATCTTCGGCGATGCCCGATTCCGACAGCACGTAGCCCATGTAGATGAACAGAGGCAGAGTGAGCATCGGGAACCAGTTGAACAGCTTGAACGCCTGGCTGAACGGCATTTCCACCCCGCCTGTGCCGTAGAGCAGCAGCGCCGCGGCCGAGGCGACGAAGCCGATGGCCCCGAACACCCGCTGTCCGGTGGACAGCAGCAGCAGCATCGACAGGAACATCAGGATCGCGATCAGTTCGTAGCTCATTCGGCAAACGCCTTCGTGCGCAATGCCTCGATATGCTTGAAGATCAGCGAGACGGTCTGGAGGATCATCAGGACAATGCAGACCAGCATCAGCGCCTTGATCGGGATGACGCTTGGATTCCACATCGAGAATCGCCGTTCGTCGGTCTCGATGGCGTATTTCAGCGACGACCATGAGCCGATCATCATGACCACCAGATAGAACAGGAGGAAGGGCAGCGTGGCGAGGTCCATGCGATGTTTTCCGAAGCGGCTGAAGCTGGCGTAGAACAGGTCCATCCGGACATGTTCATCGTCCTTCAACGTCACCGGACCGCCGAGGAAGTAATAGGCCGCGAGCGTGAACTGGGCGAATTCCACGCACCAGTGGAGCGGTATGTTGATCAGGTTCCTGGTCACAGCGTCGAGCAGCAGTACCGCGATCATCAGGAAGATCAGGTACATCGCGAGGATGCCCACATAGTTCGAAATCCGGTCCATCGCGCGCATGTAGATCCTGATCGCCTTTGGCATCCGCCCTCCGTCCTTCCGTAGTGTCGTGTCGCCGAGCCGGGTCAATGCACGCGCACCCCCGCGGCCTTCAATGCGTCGGCGAGCTGCCCGCCGGGCGGCATTTCCGAGACAAGCACATCGATTTTCGCAAGTCGACAGACTCGGAACGCCGCGCGGTGCCCGAATTTCTTCGAATGCGCCAAAACGACAGCGTTTCTCGCCTGTTCGATCATCGATCGGGCAATCTGTGCTTCGTCGAAATCCGCATCCATCGCCCCGGCCTCGGCATCGAGCGCCGAGACGGTGAGGATCGCGTGGTCGGCTTGGAAACGCTCGATCTGTTCGATAACCGACGCCCCCAAGGTCTGCGAATTGTCTGCGCCATAGGCGCCGCCCAGAAGATAGAGCCTGTGCCCGGCCGGCTGCTCGCCCAGTCGCTGCGCAATCCCCAACGAGTTGGTGATGACCGTGAGTCCTCCGCGAATAGCCAGCGCGTCGGCACAGGCCAGTGTCGTCGTGCCTGTATCCATGAAGAGCGTGTCGCCGTCCTCGACGATCTCCGCCAGCTTGCGGCCGATCTCGGCCTTCGCCCCGGCATCCTCGACAAGGCGCTCCCGGTGGCTGCCCTCGGTCAGGAGCTTGAACCTGCGCGCGCCGCCCCGGATCTTCTGGAGCGCCCCGACGCTGGCAAGCGCCTGCAAGTCGCGGCGGGCGGTCTCCAGAGACATCCCGAACATGGCAGCCAGCGCCTCGACCGAGACCTCGCCCTGGCGGGCCACGATCTCCAGAATTCTGGCCTGGCGGTCTTTCGGTTTCACGCATGTCCCCCGTCTCTCCGGCAAGGAGACTGTGCCGGATGCGACCGTGTCAACAAAAATCAGGCGTGAAACCTGACCGAATTTACCATTCTTCCGCGAGAAATTGACCGTTCGGGCGATTTCTGCAATGGATTCGGAAGATCCGCGCCTTCGCGGGTTCGTCGGCCGGCATGAAGGGCAGACCCGATGGTGCAATCGCAGGGAACGAGGCAGCGCTATGACGTTGCGGTGATCGGCGCCGGCGTCATAGGCTGTGCAACGGCACGGCGCTACGCGATCGCCGGCGCCAGGGTGCTGCTGCTTGAAAAGGCCGCTGACATCCTCGACGGGGCTTCGAAGGGCAACAGTGCGATCCTGCACACCGGCTTCGACGCGCCACCGGGGTCGGTCGAGGCAGCCTGCGTGGCGGAAGGCTATCGCGAGTATCTGGACATCCGGGAAAAGCTCGGCCTGCCGCTCCTGCGCACCGGTGCGCTGGTCATCGCCTGGACCGACGAACAGGAGGCCGCCCTTCCCGAGCTGATAGATCAGGCCCGGGCCAATGGCGTCGACGATGTGCAAATGCTGTCGCGACAGGAGACCCTGAGCCGCGAGCCCGGGCTCGCCCCGACCCTCCGCGCCAGCTTCCGCGTGCCGGGAGAATCCATCATCGACCCCTGGTCCGCGCCGCTGGCCTATCTCGGCCAGGCGCTCGCACATGGCGCCGAACTGCGGCGCAACAGCGAGGTCCTCGGCGGACGTTTCGACGGCGAGGAATGGGAGCTTCGGCTGGCCGGGGAGAGCGTCCGGGCGCGGCTGGTGATCAACGCGGCCGGGCTTTTCGCCGATGAGGTCGATCTCGCCCTTATCGGGACCCGCGATTTCACGACGCGACCGCGCAAGGGACAGTTCGTGGTCTACGACAAGCCGGCCGCCGCGCTTGCCTCCCACATCCTTCTGCCGGTGCCGACGAAGATCACCAAGGGAGTCGTGGTCTGCCCGACCGCCTTTGGAAACCTCCTCGTCGGACCAACGGCGGAGGACCAGACCGACCGGCGCACCGCCCGGCTGGTGCCCGAAGCGCTCGCCGCGCTGCGCCGCCGCGGCGAGGAGATCCTGCCGGCGCTGAAGGAGCACACGGTCACCGCGATCTATGCCGGCCTGCGTCCCGCCACCGAATTCAAGGATTACTGCATCCGCTCCCATGAGGGTCTGAACTACGTCACCATCGGCGGCATCCGGTCGACAGGGCTGACATCTGCGCTCGGCACGGCCTCTTATGTCTTTGGCCTCACCGAGGCTGCCGGCTTCGGTTTCGACGCGCCGGACGAAATCGCCTGGCCGAATGTCGCCAATATCAGCGAGGCCGGGGAACGCGACTGGCAGCGTCCGGGCAACGGCGGAGTGGTCTGCCAGTGCGAGCTGGTGACGCGCCGCGAGATCGAGGCAGCCCTGGAGGGGCCGCTCGGCGCGCGCAGCCTGGCGGGGCTGAAACGGCGGACACGGGTGACAATGGGGCGATGCCAGGGGTTCCATTGCTCGGCGCGACTGGCGAAGATGACGCGCGATGTCTTCGACACGCCGATGGCGGAAAGGCTCGACCATGACTAGGCTTCCGGCAGAGGTCGATGTCGCCATCATCGGCGGTGGTCCGGCCGGACTGTCGGCGGCAGCGGAACTGAAGCGGCTTGGCGTCGCGTCCGTGCTGGTGCTGGAGCGCGACTCCGAAGCTGGCGGTGTTCCTCGCCTGTGTGGCCATTCACCCTTCGGTTTCCGGGAGTTCCACCGCCCGATGTTCGGGCCGGCGTTCGCGCGCGCCCTCGTTGCGCGTGCCCGCGAGGCCGGTGCCGACATACGGCCGGCCACGACGGTGACATCGCTCGGACCCGGGCCGCGCCTGACCGTCACGTCGGACGAGGGCGTCGCGGAGATCGCCGCGCGCGCCGTCCTCGTCGCCACCGGAGCGCGGGAAGCGAGCCGCGCCGAACGGCTGATCGGCGGCTCGAAGCCCGGCGGGGTCATGGTCACCGGCGCGCTTCAGGGGCTGGTCTATGGCGCCGGGGCGCGGCCCTTCCGCCGGCCGCTGATCCTCGGCACGGAGCTCGTATCCTTTTCGGCGATCCTGACCTGCCGGCATGCCAGCATTCGGCCGGTGGCGATGGTGGAACCATCGGAACGGATCGTGGCCCGTGCTCCGTCCGGCCTTCTGCCTCAAGTGCTGGGCATCCCGCTTTACCTGGCGACCGACATCGCAGAGATCCGGGGCGGCGAACGAGTCGAGGCCGTGGTCCTGGCGACGGCAACCGGCGATGTAACGATCGAGACGGACGGGGTGGTGGTGACCGGGCGGTTCCGTCCGGAATCCACGCTGGCACGACTTGGCGGGCTGGAGATCGACACCCACACCGGCGGGCCGAGCGTCGATACATGCGGGCGCAGCTCCGAGCCGGGCTTCTATGCGGCGGGGAACATCCTTCGCCCCGTCGAGACGGCGGGGCGCTGCTGGGAGGAGGGCCGCGCCGTCGCACGAGCGATCGCCCGAGACCTCGCTGCACCGGCGGCGGACCGCGGCGCGACGGTCACGCTCGCGGAGGGTCCACTGCGATACGTCATGCCGCAACGACTGAGCAGTGACGGCCCGCCGGCACTGAACGAGCTGCAGCTGCGCGCTGACCGGCCCGCGCGGGGGCGGCTCAGCCTGCGCGCGGAAGGGCGCGAGATCCTCGGCCACAAGGTCTCGGTGCGTCCCGAGCGCCGCATCCGCATTCCCCTGCCGGCCGGCAACTACCCGGTTCAGGTCGTGTTCGAGGAAGAGCCATGACCCGCATTCTCGCCATCGACCAGGGGACGACGAGCACGCGCGCGGTTGCCTTGGACGACAGCGGTCAGGCGCGTGTCCTCGCGTCCGTCGAACATCGCCAGATCTACCCGCGCCCGGGATGGGTCGAGCACGACCCCGAGGAGTTGCTCCGAAACGTCTCCGACTGCATCGAGAGTGCCGGACGCGATTTCGCGGCGGTCGGGATCGACAACCAGGGTGAAAGCTGCCTCGCCTGGAACCGACGGACTGGCGAAGCGATCAGCCCGGTGATCGTCTGGCAAGACGAACGCACCGCAGCGGACAACGAACGCCTTCGCAGTGACGGCGCCGAAGCGTTGACGATGGCGCGCGCCGGCCTGCATCTGGACGCGTATTTCTCCGCGTCCAAGCTCGGTTGGATCCTAAAGAACGTGCCGGAGGCGCAACGCCTCGCTGGAGCCGGCAACCTCTGCCTCGGGACGACCGATGCTTTCTTCCGTCACCGGCTCACCGGCCGGTTCGAGACCGATGTCGCGACCGCGTCGCGCACGTCGCTGATGAAACTGGCCACTTGCACCTGGGACGCGGATCTCTGCGCGCTGTTCGGCGTGCCGGTCGATTGCCTGCCCGATATTACGGAAACCCACGGAGAGCTTGGCGAGATTACCGGCTGCGGGCATCCCCTGACGGCGAGCATCGTCGATCAGCAGGCCGCGCTGCGCGGGCATGGGTGCCAGCACCCCGGCGATGCCAAGATCACCTTCGGAACCGGCGCCTTCGTGCTGGCGCTGGCCGGTCCGGAGGCCCCCGATTCCGGCCAGGGTCCGGTGCCGACCGTGGCCTGGGCACGCGCCGGCGCAGCCCCGGTCTACGCGCTCGAGGGTGGGGTCCACGCGGCGGCCGCGGCGCTGAACTGGGCGCGGAAGCTCGGCCTCTTTGATGACTGGACGGAGATCGCCGGGTTTGACCGGCCGACGGCCGTATCCCGCGGCATCGTCTTCGTTCCCGCGCTCGCGGGTCTTGCCTGCCCGCACTGGGACCGGCGCACCAAGGGAAGCTGGATGGGCCTGGGGCTGGATGCCGATCCGATGGACCTTGTTCAGGCGGTTCTCGAGGGCATTGCCTTTCGGACCGCGGAGGTTGTGACGTCGATGGAGAGCCTTGCGCCGGTCTCGCAGCAGATCTCGATCGATGGCGGCATGACTCGCAACCCGTGGTTCTGCCAGTTCCTGGCGGATTGTCTGGGCCGCGAACTGCGCGTGTCGCACGAACGGGAACTGACCGCGATCGGCACCGCGCTGCTCGCAGCCGAAACCGCAGGCTGCACAATCGAGCCGCCGTCAGGAGGCGATGTCATTGAACCCAGAGCGCAACCGGCGCACTGGGCCGAGACCTTCCGGCAGGCCCGCGCGCTGGCGCAGACCTACGCGCGGCAGCGGCCCGACGGCGGGAAGACACTCGGGACCGCCTGACGCTACTGTCCTTTCCGCGCGCAACCACGGGCGGCCAGAAGATGCGGACGAGCGCCCCGCAGGTCGCCTCTCGCGCGCGAAGCCCCCCATTGATGGACCTCGGCTCGTGCCCGCGTGTTTTGATACGGCCCCATATTACATCGGTCCGTATTGACCGCCGTGCGAAGGGACGTCATCGATTTGCAAAGCCTCGGTTTGCTTCTGCACAATGCCGCGCAGAATCTGAAGCGCGAGTTCGAACACAACGTGCGCCCGCACGGTCTGACGCTTCTGCAATGGCGCGTCCTTGCGGTGCTCGCACAGGATGACGGGCAGACCCAGACGGCGCTCGGAGCCAGAGTCGATGCCAGCCCCATGACGGTGAGCGACGTGCTCGAACGACTCGAGACCGGTGGTCTCATCGCAAGAGAAGTCGATCCTTCAGACAGTCGGGCAAAACGCGTCCAAATCACGCCGGAAGGCCGGCGCAAAGTGGATTGCATGCGCGGCATTGCCGCCAAGGTCTATGAAAGAGCAGCCGAGGGGATCTCCGACCCCGACCGCGACGCGATGATCCGGGCGCTGACCCAAATGGTCTCGAATCTCGAGACCCTTGACGACAAGGCAAAGGAAAAAAGCCAGATGAGCGGCGCTCGAAATCGTATCGAAGTGGTGCCGGAAGCTCCCGAAGAGACCGCCCCGGTGGTGCGCAAGCCGCGTCGGTGGCGTCGCCGGCTGCTGATGCTGTCAGTGCCGCTTATGCTGGCCGCCGGGGGCGGCTATGCCTGGTTGGCCGGCGGTCGCTACGTGGCGACGGACAACGCCTATGTTCACCAGCCCCTGGTACCGGTCTCGGCCGACATCGCCGGCCGGATCATCGAAGTGGACCTGGTCCAGAACCAACACATAGAGGCGGGCAGCGTGGTGTTTCGGCTCGACCCCGAGCCCTATCGGATCGCGCTCGAAAAGTCCGACGCGGCGCTTGACGCGGCCCGGCAATCGGTCGGTCAGCTGCGGACCGCCTATGCCACCGCGGTGGCGCGCCAAGACGCGGCCGAGGCAATCGCGGATGTTCGTGACCGCGAACTCCGGCGGCAGCAGAGCCTGGCTGGGAGGGGTGTCTCGTCATCGACCTCGCTCGACGAGGCGACGATCGCAGCGCAGATGGCCCGAAACGAGGTTGCCCTGGCGAAGGAGGGGGTGAACGCCGCAGCGGCTGCCCTCGGCGGAAACCCGGAGATCGAGACGGACGACGTCCCCGCCGTCCGGGTGGCCTTGGCGCAACGGGAGGCAGCCGCGCGTGACCTGGCCAACACGACGGTTCGCGCGCCCGTGGCAGGCGTGCTGAGCCAGACCGACGGCCTGAATGTCGGCCGATACGTTTCGGCGGGAGCTATGGTGGCCAGCGTCGCGCAGACCGGAGAGACCTGGATCGAAGCGAACCTCAAGGAGACCCAGCTTGCCGGCCTGAAGGCCGGTCAGGCGGCCAAGGTGACGATCGACGCCTATCCCGACCTCGTCCTGCACGGCACGGTCGAGAGCATCGGGGGGACGACCGGCTCCCAGCTGTCGCTGATCCCGGCGCAGAACGCCACCGGCAACTGGGTGAAAGTCGTGCAGCGGGTACCGGTGCGGATCCATGTCGAGACCGATGCCGACGGCCCCCTGAGAAGCGGGATGAGCGCCCATGTCTCGGTCGACGGCGGGCACACGCGGCTGGACGACCTGCTTTGAGCACCCCTGCCGTCCTGTCGAAACCGGCGGTCGAGGTCCGCGCCCCCGGCTGGCTCACGGCCGCGGTCATGCTAGCGACCGTGATGCAGGTGCTGGACACGACGATCGCAAACGTCGCCCTGCCACACATGACCGCCAGCCTCGGCGCCTCACAGGACGAGATCACATGGGTCCTGACCTCCTACATCGTCGCCGTGGCAATCGCGACGCCGCTCACGGGATGGGTGACCGACCGTCTCGGCCGACGCACGGTGTTCGCCGGCGCGATCATCGGCTTCACCCTGACATCTCTTCTGTGCGGAACGGCAACGAGCCTTCCGGAGATGGTGCTCTTTCGGATCGCCCAGGGGGTCTTCGGAGCGGTGCTCATGCCGCTTGCCCAGACGGTGATCCTCGACATCAACCCCCGCGAGAAGACCGGCCAGGCCATGGCGATCTATGGTGCCGGAATCATGGTCGGGCCGATCATTGGCCCGACATTGGGTGGCTGGTTGACCGAGAGCTTCAACTGGCGCTTCGTCTTCCTGATCAATCTGCCGGTCGGCCTTCTGGCATTGGCCGGCATCCTGACCTTCCTGCCGCAGAGCGAGACCCGGGAGCGCCGTTTCGACCTGTTCGGGTTCGCCATGCTGGCGCTCGCCGTCGGGGCATTGCAGCTCCTGCTCGACCGCGGCACGGCGATCGACTGGTTCAACTCGGTCGAGGCATGGCTCTATCTCGGCATCTCGATCAGCGGTTTCTGGGTGTTCGTGGTCCATTGCTGGACCTCGACAACCCCCTTTGTGGACCTGCGCATCTTTCAGGACCGGAACTTCGTCATGGGCCTGGTGTTCATGTTCGTCGTCGGGATGACGCTGTTCTCCGGCCTCGCCCTGCTTCCGCCGCTGCTCCAGAGGTCGATGGGATACCCGGTGATGACCTCCGGGCTGGTCATGGCACCTCGAGGCGTGGGAACGATGCTGTCGATGCTCCTGGTCGGGCGGCTCGTCGGACGTTTCGACCCGCGCGCGCTGATCCTCTTCGGGATCGGGGTCACGGCGTGGTCGCTCTGGCTTATGACTGGATTCGACCTGTCCATGGACAGCCGTCCGGTCATGGTCAGCGGCCTCCTGCAGGGGTTCGGCCTGGGGTTCGTCTTCGTGCCGCTCAGCACATTGACCTTTGCCACGATCGCCCCCCGGTTTCGTGCCGACGCAACCAGCTTCTTCAGCCTGGTCCGGAAAGTCGGATCGGGTGTCGGAATTTCGGTTGTGACGGCCACCTTCACGCACATGATCTCGGTCAAGCATGAGGAACTCGCCTCGCGTCTGACGGCGGCGGCACCGCAGGTGCGGTTCCAGATGCCGGAGCTGTTGAGCGGCTCGCCCAAAGTGGCAGCCCTCGTGGACGGGCTGGTCACCCGACAGGCGTCGATGATCGCCTATGTCGATGACTTCCTTCTCATGCTGGTCTTCACGCTGGCGAAGCTTCCCATCGTGATGATGCTGCGAAAGCCCGGGCAGACTCAGAGCGGCCACGGCGCGGCGGTGCCGAGTTCGGACTGACGGGAGCGCGACCGGCCCAGGCTGCGGGAGCCGCCGGACAGCACCGCAAGGCGAGACCGACAGGTGCCCGCAGGCGGTTCCATGCGGCAAAACCAGTCGATCCGGCAGTCGAACCGGCCTTCACGGGCGCGGTTTTCCAGTTTGCAATTTCGGCCACATAGTTTAGGGACCCGCTATCTGAGACGCGACGCCCTTATGACCCCGGGGCGCGTGCACTGAGGATGAAGGGGTCGGCGGCAATGGGGCCGCCATCAAATCGGGAGACCCGGGATACGCCCGGGAGGGCTCCCAGACAGGATACGATAGATGTTCAAAGAAGTGAAAAAGTCGATGCAGTGGGGCGACGAAACCCTCACGCTCGAAACCGGCAAGGTTGCCCGTCAGGCTGACGGATCGGTCATCGCCACGCTCGGCGAAACCTCCGTCATGGCCAACGTGACCTTTGCCAAGGAACCGAAGCCGGGACAGGATTTCTTCCCGCTGACGGTGCATTACCAGGAAAAATACTATGCTGCCGGCAAGGTGCCGGGTGGTTTCTTCAAGCGTGAGGCCCGCCCGACCGAGAAGGAGACGCTGACCGCGCGCCTGATCGACCGCCCCTGCCGCCCGCTCTTCGTCCCCGGCTTCAAGAACGAAGTGCTCGTCATGTGCACCGTCCTGAGCCATGACCTCGTCAACGATCCCGACATCGTCGCCATGATCGCGGCCTCCGCGGCGCTGACGATCTCCGGCGTGCCCTTCATGGGCCCGATCGGCGCGGCGCGCGTCGGCTTCGTCGATGGCGAATATGTGCTGAACCCGGATGTGGCCGACATGGACCAGCTTCGGCTGAACCCGGAGCAGCGCCTCGACCTCGTCGTCGCCGGCACCAAGGACGCCGTGATGATGGTCGAATCCGAGGCCTACGAGCTTTCGGAAGACGAGATGCTGGGCGCGGTTACCTTCGCCCATGAGCAGATCCAGCCGGTGATCGACTTGATCATCGAGCTCGCGGAAGCAGCGGCCAAGGAGCCCTTCGACTACCAGCCGCCGGATTATTCCGAGCTGTTCGAGACCGTGAAGTCGCTCGGCGAAGCGGACATGCGCGCCGCCTTCGCGATCACCGACAAGCAGGAGCGCACCTCCGCGATCGCCGCTGCCCGCAGCAAGATCACCGAAGCGCTGACCGAAGAGCAGCTCGCCGATGCCAATCTCGGCTCGGCGCTCAAGAAGCTCGAAAGCTCGATCCTGCGCGGCGACGTGGTCAAGACCGGGAAGCGGATCGACGGCCGCTCGACGACCGAGGTTCGCCCGATCAGCGTCGAAGCGGGCTTCCTGCCCCGCACCCACGGCTCCGCCCTGTTCACCCGCGGCGAGACGCAGGGCCTCGTGGTCACCACGCTCGGCACCGGCGAGGACGAGCAGATCATCGACGCGCTGCACGGCAATTTCCGCTCGAACTTCCTGCTGCACTACAACTTCCCGCCCTACTCGGTCGGCGAAGTTGGCCGCGTGATGGGCCCGGGCCGGCGCGAGATCGGCCACGGCAAACTCGCCTGGCGCGCCCTGCAGGCGGTCCTGCCCGCGCCAACGGATTTCCCGTACACGATCCGCGTCGTGTCGGAGATCACCGAATCCAACGGCTCCTCCTCGATGGCCTCCGTCTGCGGCGGCTCGCTGTCGATGATGGATGCGGGAGTCCCGCTCAAGGCCGCCGTCGCCGGCGTCGCCATGGGCCTGATCCTCGAGGAGGACGGATCCTACGCGGTGCTGACCGACATTCTGGGCGACGAGGATCACCTCGGCGACATGGACTTCAAGGTTGCCGGCACCGAGAACGGCATCACCTCGCTGCAGATGGACATCAAGGTCGCCGGCATCACGCCGGAAATCATGAAGCAGGCGCTCGCGCAGGCGAAAGATGGCCGGATGCACATCCTGGGCGAGATGGGCAAGGCGCTCTCCGCCGGCCGTCAGGAGTTCTCGGCCCACGCGCCCCGCATCGAGACCATGCAGGTCCCGACCGACAAGATCCGGGAAGTGATCGGCTCGGGCGGCAAGGTGATCCGCGAGATCGTCGAGACTTCCGGCGCCAAGGTGGACATCAACGACGACGGCATCATCAAGATCGCCTCGCCGAATGCCGAAGCCATCCAGAAGGCCTATGACATGATCTACTCGATCGTGGCCGAGCCGGAAGAGGGCAAGATCTACAAGGGCAAGGTCGTGAAGATCGTCGATTTCGGCGCCTTCGTGAACTTCTTCGGCAAGCGCGACGGCCTCGTGCATGTCTCGCAGATCGAGAACCGCCGCCTGAACCACCCCTCCGACGTCCTCAAGGAAGGCCAGGAGGTCTGGGTCAAGCTTCTGGGCTTCGACGACCGCGGCAAGGTGAAGCTGTCGATGAAGGTTGTGGATCAGGAAACCGGCGAGCCGGCGAAGAAGGAAGAAACCGCCGAGTAAGCGCGGCAACGCCCTTTCGGAACGAGAAGGCCCCGACCAAGCGTCGGGGCCTTTTTTCGTTCGGGCTCGCGTCGTATGCCAATGCGTGAGGAGTCAAGCTGAACCGCGGGACGTTGAGAGCCCCGGCGGCCCGCAGGTCGGCACAGCCATGGCATCGGACCGGACCGGCCGCGGGTTCAGACCCCGGACAGTTCGGTGACCTCGACCAATTCCGCGAAGGCGTCGATATCCTCGCTCGGCGGCAGGTTGGGGCCAAGCTGGCCCAGGGCTCCCAGAGAAAAGGCGGTCGAGAGCCGCGCGATCTCCGGCAGTTCCATCCCAGACAGGATCCCGTGCGAGACGCCCGCCACCATCGCGTCGCCCGCGCCCACCGTCGAGGCGATCCGCGCTTTCGGCGGCACGGCCAGCACGGCGCGATCCTGCGTGATGAAGAGCGCACCCTTCTCCCGCATCGAAACGACCGAAAGCTCGATCCCACCGCCGGCAAGCCCGCGCGCGGCCGACACGATCTCGGCATGGCTGTCGAGCGGCGTACCGACGATCTCATGAAGCTCGGCAATATTGGGCTTGATCACGGTTGGAACCGCCGGCAGCGCCCGGTCGAAAGGAACGCCGCTGGTATCCAGGACAACCTTGCAGTCCTTCGCCTTCAGCGCCTCGATCAGGTGCCGGTAGATATCGGGACTGACGCCCCGCGGAAGGCTGCCGGCCAGCACGAACCAGCGCACGCCTTCGTCGGCGAGCCTGTCGACCTGCGCCATCGCCTCTGCGACGCTCTCCTCCGACGCCCGGATCCCGGGATAGTTGATTTCGGTGACGAGCTCCCGGATCCGGTCGACGAGCTTCACGTTCATCCGCGTGCGCCCCGGCACCCGGACGAAGCGGTCCTCGATCCCGAGATCGGAAAAGAGCGACTCGAACGGCGCCGGATTGACCCGCCCGAGCAGGCCCGTCGCAGCCACCCGGTGTCCATATTGCGCCAGGAAGGCCGCGGCATACACGCCCTTCCCGCCGGCATCGCATTGCACGTCCGTCACCCGGTTGACCTGACCTGCGTGGAAATTCTGCACCTGGCAGGTTTCGTCGGTCGCGGGGTTGAGCGTGACGGTGGCAATTCGGATTTCGCTCGCCATTCCTGATTCTCCTGTCCCGCCATGCTGAAGTCGGCCACTTTGCTGCACCCTCTGCCTGCACCTTGCAAGTCCCAAGCTCGCAAGTGCGGTATTCGTCGCACGCGCAGCTGCGCCATTCGGGTTGGAGCCATCTGTGCGGTGCGCTAGGCAGGTCCGGAGACGAGACGAGGCGAGCGATGACACATCTTTGGGTTCGCGCCGAGGAGAGACCGAACGAACAACGCGTCGGCATCCTGGCCGAGGGCGTGGCGCGGCTGCTTGCGGGCGGTATGCATGTAACGGTCGAGGAGAACCCAGCCCGCGCGCTTCCGATCGCGCCCTATGCCGAGGCCGGTGCCGATATCGCCGCGGCGGGAAGCTGGCGCACAGCGCCCGAGGATGCCATCATCTTCGGCCTCAAGGAACTGCCGCTCGACGGCAGGCCGCTGCACCATCGCCACATCATGTTCGGCCATGCCTACAAGGGACAGGCGGATGGCAGACGGCTGCTCGAACAGTTCAAGGCCGGCGGCGGCATCCTCTACGATCTCGAATATCTGGTCGACGAAGAGGGCCGTCGCGTTGCCGCCTTCGGCTACTGGGCGGGCTATGCCGGCGCCGCCGTCGCGCTCAAATGCTGGGCCGCACAGCAGCGCGGCGGGATCTGCGGTCCCGTCGGAGTCTGTTCTGGCCAGACGGCGCTCCTGCGGGATCTCGGTGCCGAACTCGACGCCATCGGCCCCGGCCGTCCGGACGCGCTCATCATCGGCGCGAAGGGCCGGGTCGGAACCGGCGCGGCCGACCTCTGCGCCGAGATGGGCGTGGCCAGGACGCTGTGGGACCTTGCGGAAACCGCGCATGGCGGTCCATTCCCGGAAGTGCTCGAGCATGCGCTCTTTCTGAATTGCATCCTCGCCCGCCCCGGCACACCGGTCTTTGTTCCGGCGGAGGCGACGACCGCGCCGCGCCGGCTCTCCGTCATCGGCGACATCTCCTGTGACCCGACCAGCGATTTCTCGCCGGTGAAGGTCTATGACCGCGTGACGGACTGGGAGAGGCCCGCGCTGAGGGTCCACGAGGACCCGGTTCTCGACGTCACCGCCATCGACAACCTGCCCTCGATGCTGCCCGCCGAAAGCTCCGCGGATTTCGCGGCCCAACTCTTGCCCTCGCTGGCCGCTCTCGACAGGTTGGAGGAGGGTCTATGGGCGCGTGCGCGTGCGGAATTCGACCGGCATGTCGCGAAGATCTGAGGAGAGAGCATGACGATTCACTGGTGCGGAACCGGCCTCAGCGCCATTCCCGGTCTGCGGAAGCTGCTCGAGTTCAACAACGAGGTCTGCGTCTGGAACCGGACACCGGCGCGCGCCTTCGAGGCGGTGGGCGATCTGACCGACTGGATCGAGCCCTTCGACCTGTCCACGCTGCGCGAGGCGGTGAGCCCCGGCGATGTGGTGGTCTCAATGCTGCCTGGAAACTGGCATGTGCCGCTGGCCGAACTCTGCGTTGCCGAGCGCGCGCATTTTGTCTCCTCCTCCTATATCTCTCCCGAGATGCAAGCGCTCGACGCGTCGGCGAAGGCGGCGGGTGTTTGCCTCGTCAACGAGGTCGGGCTCGACCCGGGGATCGACCACCTGATGGCGCATTGGCTGATGGCCGACATGCGACGCGGTGGCCATGACCGGCCGGGCGCGGAATACGAGTTCCTCTCCTACTGCGGCGGCGTTCCGAGCACGCCCAATGCCTTCCGCTACAAGTTCTCCTGGTCACCGCTCGGCGTACTGCGGGCTCTCATGTCGCCGTCGCGCTCGATCCGCGACTACTCGGTGCTCGACATCGCGCGGCCCTGGGACGCGGTCACGCGCTATGACGCGCCGCTGCCGCAACCGGAAAGCTTCGAGGTCTATCCCAACCGCGACTCGCTGCCCTTTATCGAGACATACGGTTTCGAGGAGGGCTGGAATATCCGCCAGTTCGTGCGCGGCACGCTTCGGCTCGGCGGCTGGACGGACGCCTGGACGGACGTCTTTGCCGAGATCGAGGCGCTCGACGGCACCGAGGAGAGCGAAGCGCGGTTGAAGGCGCTTTCGGACCGGCTCTGGGCGGAAAACGCCTATGCGCCCGACGAACCGGACCGCGTCGTTCTCTGCGTCAGTCTCAAGGTCAGCCAGGACGGCGTGCCGTCCTATCACAAGACCTACGCGCTCGATGCAATCGGCGATACCCGTGGCTCGGCAATGGCGCGGCTGGTATCGCAGACCGTCGCACTGGCGGTGCAATCGGCCGAAGCCCGCGAGATCGCGCCGGGCGTCAGCGCCGCGCCGAATGATCCGCGTCTGGTCGAACGCTGGCTCGCGGCGACCGATGTCCAGGCGCAATACATGGCGGTGGTCGACCATCTCGCCTGAGTCCGGCGGCCGGAGAGGCTATCGGAAATTCCCGCAGGAATTGGGACCGCCGGACGGACCCGCCTTCGCCTCAGCCGCGATCGCGCAGGTGGTCTTCCTCATGCGCAACATTCATGCCGAGCGCGTCCATCCCGTCCTCGAGGAAGTTCGCCAGCTCCGGCATTCCGGAGAGGTAATCCTCGGTGGGAGCGGAGCGCTCGCGGCGGGCGGTGTCGAGCGCGTCTTCGAGCTCGTCGGCGGAGAAACTGTCGCGGCCGATCCAGCAGAGCGCCACGAGGCTCACCTGTTCGTCGACATTGAGGCCCGAGATGTAATCCCGCAGATGCGTGCTGTCGGGGCCGAGCTCGCGCGCAAGGGCGATCACTCTCACCACTTTGCCGGTGCTGATTTCGAGCATTGCCCCTTCCCTTTCGTGGTTCTTCTAGTTTGTTGGTCTTTGATACCTTTGTCTCCCGCTACGCGCGCAACTGCAAGAGGTGCAGTGCATGGCCGGACCCGGACCGGACGAAAAGACACCCCCGGCGGCGTTTCGGGACGCACCGATTTCCCGAAGCGTCGTCGAACCGGCTCAAAAAAGACGATAGTAGAGGCTTTCGGGAAGGAACTGCGCCGCCCGGAGCGCCAGGGAGAAGGGTCGCGGAAAGGCGCAAGCAAAGCGCTTGCCCCGCATGTGGCGCAGCAGGCGTGCCGCGGCCGCCTCGGGCTCCATGATCTGCGGCATCGGGAAATCGTTCTTCTCTGTGAGCCGGCTGCGGATGAAACCCGGCGCGGCCATCTGCACATCGATGCCGCTGCCGCGGAGCTCGCAGCGCAGCGTTTCGGCCAGCGACATCACCCCGGCCTTCGACGCACCATAGCCGAGCGCGCGCGGCAGGCCGCGATAGCCCGCGAGGCTTCCGACAAAGACGAGATGGCCGTGACCCTGCGCCTGCATCCCCGGAAACACCGCGCCGAATGCGCGGACCGCGCCGGTCAGATTGGTGTCGAGCATCGCCTCGGCATGTTCGGTGTTCCACTCCTCCACGCCCATCGGCCAGTAGACGGCGGCGAGATAGACCATTCCGTCGAGCGGTCCGAGCGTGGCGCCGACGCGTGCGCAAGCTGCCGAGTCGCGGATGTCGAGCGGCAGCGGAACGGCCGGCACGGGCAGGTCGCGCGAAAGGGTTTCGAGCGCCTCGGCATTGCGCGCCGACAGCACCAGATCGCAGCCCGCCGCGCTCATCTGCTGCGCCAGCGCCCGGCCCAGCCCCTCGCTGGCCCCGATGAGCCAGTAACGCTTGCCTGCAAGTTCCCGCATCAGGCCACCGGGTCCGTGGCAGTGTCGCGCGCCTGCATCGCCTCGACGACGCTGTGGGCACTCGCCAGCCCGTCCTCGTGGAACCCGTTGCCCATCCAGGCGCCGCAGAACCACGTCCGCCTCGCACCATTCCGCGCCGCCAGTGCCGCCTTGCCGCGGAACGCGTCGAGGTCATAGACCGGGTGGCGCATCACCGTCCGGTCGAAGACACGGGCCGGGTCGATCGCGCGGGTCGGGTTCAGTGTCACGAAAAGCGGGTCGTCGGCCGGGATCGGCTGGAGCGCATTCATCCAGTAGGTGAGGCTGATCCGCTCGGAGCGCGCGCCGGTCTCTTCGGCGTAATTCCAGGCCGACCAGCAGGACTTCCGGCGCGGCATCACCGATGCGTCGGAATGCAACACCACCTCGTTGGGCTGATACCGGATCGCTCCGAGCTCCGCGCTCTCCTTCGGCGACGCGTCACCGAGGAGGCGCAGAGTATCGTCGGCATGGGTCGCAAAGATGACATCGTCGAACCGTTCCCAGGCGCCGCCGGCCCGAATCTCGACCCCGTCGTTCCCGCGGCGCACCGTTTCGACCGGACAGGCACGCCGGATCTCGACGCCCTGCCGCTCGATCTCCGCAGTCAGCCGCCGGACATACTCCACCGAGCCGCCCTTGACCGTGTACCACTGGTGCTGCCCGGCGTGGTGAAGCAGGGCGTGGTTGCGAAAGAAATCGATCATCGCGCGGGCGGGAAAATCCAGCGCACGGTCGACCGGCGTGGACCAGATCGCTCCGGTGATCGGCGCAAGGTAGTAATCGCGAAACCAGGGGCCCATGCGCAGCCGTCCAAGTAGGTCGTCCACGCTCGTCTCCGGGTCGCGGGCGGCCGCGTCGGCCTGGCGGTTGAAGCGGATAAGGTCGGCCACCATCCGCAGGAAGGCCGGGCGACCAAGATTGCGCTTCTGGGCGAAAAGGGTGGAGAGGTTGCGCAGCCCGTATTCGATCCTGCCGCCATCGATCGAGGCGCCGAAGGTCATGTCGGAGGCTGCGGTCTCGACGCCGAGCCGCGCGAAGAGCTCGGTGAGCCTGGGGTAAGTGGCGTGGTTGAAGACGATGAAACCGGTATCGACCGGCTGCGTCCCGGTCCTGCCGGCGAGTCTGGTGCGGGCATGACCTCCGAGACGGCCCTCCGCCTCGAACAGCACGACCGTCTGGCGACGCTCCATGCCTGCAAGCAGATGCGCCGCACCCATTCCGGATATCCCGGCACCGATCACGGCGATCCTGCGCGGGCCGGGCCCGCCGCTGTCCAGTGGCATCCTCACTCCCTCGCTTCGTCTTCTTTAACTTTACGCATGAACATCGAAAAGAGATCACTCGGTGTTTCTGTGATCCGGCCCGCTCCACCATGCGTAAGAACAACATGATCGAAGCACTCGCATCTCTGCAGCGCGCCCCTTTTCCACCGGGGACATGCCATTATACTCGTCCGGACTTTACCGTCGGACGCAGGGAGACGCGAATGCCATCAGGACCATCGGACGATGCCGACTGGGCAGGATGTGTTCGTCGGATCGCGGACGTGCAGGACCGCGCCGCCTTCGCGGCCCTATTCGCGCACTTCGCTCCGCGTGTGAAGGGCTTCCTGATCCGATCTGGCCTTGGCGTGGCCCAGGCAGAGGACTGCACGCAGGACGTCATGGCGACGCTCTGGCAGAAGGCGGCACAGTTTGACCCGGGCCGCGCGACCGTCTCGACCTGGATCTTCACGATCGCGCGGAACCGGAAGATCGACATTCTGCGCCGACACGCGCGACCCGAGCCCGAGGACCTTCCGTGGGGTCCGGAGCCGGAGCCCGAGCAAGCCGAAGCGCTCGGACGGCAACAGGAAGCCGAACGACTCGGAGCCGCGCTGGCGGCGTTGCCGCAGGCACAGCGCGAACTGGTGGAAGCCGCATATTTCGGGGATCTGAGCCAAAGCGAGATCGCCGAAAAGACCGGACTGCCCCTCGGGACAGTCAAATCGAGATTGAGACTGGCGCTGGAAAAGCTGCGCCACGCGATGAAATGAGCAATACCATGCAAGTAACCCATCAGATCGGCGATGATTTCCTTGCCGCCTACGCGGCGGGCCAGCTTCCCGAGGCGTTCGACCTCGTCGTTGCCTCGCATCTCTCGCTCTGCCCGCCGGCGCGCGAGCGCTATGACGCGCTCGAGGCACTGGGAGGAACGGTTCTCGAATCCGCGCCCGAAGCAGAGATGTCGGCAGGCAGCCTCGAGGCGACGCTCGCGCGGATCGCCGGTGGCGCATCGCCACAGCCGGAGCTTGCCAGAACCAAGACATGCGACGTCCTGCCCGCCCCGCTGCGCGACTATGTCGGCGGCTCGATCGAGTCGGTGAAGTGGCGTCCGGTCGGCATGGGGGTCAAGCAGGCGATCCTGCCGATGTCGGACGGCGCGAGCGCCCGGCTTCTCTACATCCCGGGCGGTGCGGAGATGCCCGATCACGGCCATGGCGGTCTGGAGATGACACTGGTGCTGAAAGGGGCGTTCCTCGATGGCGCGGACCGTTTCGGGCGCGGCGATGTCGAGATCGGTGACGAGGATCTTGTCCACCATCCGGTGGCCGAGGCGGGCGAACCGTGCATCTGTCTTGCCGCGACCGACGCACCGCTCAAGTTTTCGGGTTGGCTGCCGCGTCTCGTGCAGCCCTTCCTGAAGATCTGACCCTCAGCTCTCCGGCCGGACAATCTGCACCGGACTGCGCGTCTCGGTCCTGTTCGCCTCGGCGGGAAGTTCCTCGAAATCGAAATTGTCGAGCCGGCGGGCACGTTTGCCGGCCTTCTCGGCGCTGATCAGGATATCGCCGACATCCTTCGCGGCCTGAGTGAAATGCTTGTCGAGACTTCCGACGCGTGTCTGCAACCGCTCGACATCGGCGTGTAGCAGGCCGAGTTCCTTGCGGATCGCCCCGGCCTGTTCCCGCATCCGTGCATCCTTGAGGATTGCGCGCATCGTGTTGAGCGTGGCCATGCAGGTCGTCGGCGAGACGATCCAGACCCGCGCCGCGAAGCCCTCGCGCACCAGCTCGGGGAAATTGGAATGCAGCTCGGCGTAGACCGCCTCGGAGGGCAGGAACATCAGCGCACCGTCGGCCGTCTCGCCCTCGATGATGTATTTCTGCGAGATCGCCTTGATATGGGCCTTCACCGCGGTCCGCATCGCCCGCTGCGCCTCCGTCGTCTCCCATTGCGTGCCGGCATTGCGCAGCCCTTCATAGGCTTCCAGCGGGAACTTGCTGTCGATGACGATCGGGCCCGGCGGGTTCGGCAGGCGGATCAGGCAGTCGGCGCGCCTGCCGTTGGAGAGCGTGGCTTGCCACTCGTAGCTGTCCGAGGGCAGTGCCTTGGAGACGATGTCCTTGAGCTGGATCTCGCCAAAGGCGCCGCGGGTCTGCTTGTTCGAGAGGATGTCCTGGAGCGAGAGCACGTCGCCGGAAAGCTTCTCGATCTTGGCCTGCGCGCGGTCGATCGTCTCGAGCCGCTGGTGAAGCTCGCCCAGGCTGCGGGCGGTGCGTGTCGAAGAGCCCTGAAGGCTCTCGCCCATCTTCGACGTCACCTCGGCGAGCCGCGTCTCCATGAGTTGAAGCATCTGCGTCTGGCTCTGCGCCTGCGCTTCGGAGACATGCGTCAGCCCGCCCGCAAGCTGGTGCTGGCCGTCCGAGAGCATCTGCACCCGCGTGCCGAGCGCGTCGATCTGGGTCAGGAGCGGCCCGGCCATGCGCGCCGCGGCCCCGGCGCGCCGGACCGTGAGGATGAGCAGCACGAGTAGCAGCAGCGCCA
This sequence comes from Tropicimonas sp. IMCC6043, assembly GCF_004146235.1. Lineage (GTDB taxonomy): Bacteria > Pseudomonadota > Alphaproteobacteria > Rhodobacterales > Rhodobacteraceae > Tropicimonas. The sequence goes on from NZ_SELO01000010.1 coordinate 103,959, forward strand.
GTGCCGCGCCCGCCAGTGCGGCCAGCGTTACCGGGTCGCCAAGGTCGAGAACCATATCACCGATCCGGATCATCTGCGCCCGAACAGCCTCTCGATATCGGCGAGCTTCAGCTCGACAAAGGTCGGCCGGCCGTGGTTGCACTGACCCGAATGCGGCGTCGCTTCCATCTCGCGCAGCAGCGCGTTCATTTCCTCGGCCCGCATCTGCCGCCCCGAGCGGACCGAGCCGTGGCAGGCGACGCGGGAGAGCACGGCGTCGATCCGCGCCCCGAGCGTTGTGCTCTCGCCGAGGTCGGAGATCTCGTCGAGGATGTCGGCAATGAGCTTCGCGGCATCGACTTCGCCGAGGAGCGCCGGCGTCTCTCGCACCGCGATCGCGCTGCCCCCGAATGGCTCAAGCGTCAGGCCGAGCCGGCCGAGGTCGTCGGCCACCGCCAGCAGTCGTGCGCAGTCCTGTTCGGAGAGTTCGACGATCTGCGGGATGAGCAGCGCCTGCGCGGCGATGCCGGTCTCGGCCGCCTGGCGCTTGAGGCGCTCGTAGACCAGCCGCTCATGCGCGGCGTGCTGGTCGACCAGGACGATCCCGTCACGGGTCTGGGCGACGATGTAATTCTCGTGGAGCTGCGCGCGGGCGGCGCCGAGCGGCAGGTCCTGGGCCGGTGCCGCTTCCGGCGTCGGTTCGAAGCGGGCCGCTGGGGCGGCGGTTTCGGCAAATCCGGGCGTCTCAAAGACTGGCGCCTGCGCGGCATGGGCATGGCGCAGCGCGCCCGGGCTCGGGCGGTCCATCTGGTAGTGTCGTGGTCCGGCGGATTCCGTGCGAAACGCGCCGAGCGTCGCGCCTGCCACGGTGGACGACGCGCGGTGCCCGGCTTCGGCCAGCGCATGCCGCAGGCCCGACACGATCAGACCGCGCGCCAAGCCCGGCTCGCGGAAACGGACCTCCGCCTTGGCGGGATGAACGTTCACGTCCACGCGCTCGGGATCACAGGTCAGAAAGAGCGCGGCGGCCGGGTGGCGATCGCGGCTCAGGAAATCCATGTAGGCGGCGCGTAGGGCGCCGACCAGGAGCTTGTCGCGCACCGGACGGCCATTGACGAACAGGAACTGCGCCACCGCCGCGCCGCGGGAATAGGTCGGCAGCGCGGCGAACCCCGTGAGGCGCAGGCCCTCGCGCTCGGCGTCGATGGCAATCGCATTCTCGGTGAACTCTGTTCCGAGGATCCGGGCAAGGCGGCCACGCAGCGCATCGAAGAAGTCGCCGGTCTCGGCATCGGCGCGGAAGCTGACGCGTCCCTCGCCGCCGCCGGAGACATCCCGCAGGGTGATCCCGACGCCCGGCACGGCCATCGCCAGCCGCTTGACGACATCGCCGATGGCCTGGGTCTCGGCGCGGTCGCTGCGCAGGAATTTCAGCCGCGCCGGCGTTGCGAAGAAGAGGTCGCGCAGCTCGACCACGGTTCCGCGCGAAAGAGCGGCGGGCATCACCGCGCCCAGGCTCCCGCCGGTGACGGCGATGCGCGCCGCCTCGGCGGCGCCCTCGGCACGGCTGGTGACGCTGAGCCGGCCGACCGCACCGAGCGAGGCCAGCGCCTCGCCGCGGAAGCCGAAGGAGCGGATGTCGAGCAGGTCCGATCCGTCGATCTTCGAGGTGGCATGGCGGGCGAGCGCGAGCGGCAGGTCGGCGGGCGCGATGCCGCAGCCGTCGTCGGTAACGCGGATCAGCCGCTTGCCGCCCTCGGCGACGACCACCTCGACACGCCGCGCCCCGGCGTCCAACGCGTTTTCGACGAGTTCCTTGACCGCCGAGGCCGGGCGCTCGACCACCTCGCCCGCGGCGATGCGGTTTACGATCGTCTCGTCAAGCTGCCGGATCGGCGGGCGGGATGCGCCTATGTTGGGGTTCGGGGCGTTCATGCCACCATGGCTAGCATGGCGAGAGGGATTCGGCCACAGGAGATGCATTGCGCTCAGGCTCGTTCGAAGAGATGCTCCGCGCGCTTGCCGGGATTGGCCGGAAGGCCCTGAACCATCTTCTCCCGCGGTGCCGCCAGTTGCAAGCCGAGGGCAGCAAAGCGCGCCCGCGCCAGCGGCAGGATGTCCTCGCCCTCGAAAGGCGCGATGCCGCTGGCATTGAGTTCTCCCTCCTTGGTCCGCTCATGTACGGTGAAGCGATTGACGGCGTGCACGCCGCTTGCCAACCCGGCCACCTCGGCGCCATGTGCCAGCCGCGCCGTGGAACCGACGACGAAACGGCCGAGATCGACGATCTCACCCGCGCCCTTGTCCTAGGTCGCGGCCGCGGAGGCGGCGAGTCCGGGATCCTCATCGCTTCCCATTGAGTTGGCTTGGCAGAGCCGAACTGGTCGGGCCAAGGGGATGGGCGCAGGTGACCCAAATCCCCATTGCATACCGGTCCTGCAGAAAAGTCCCGTCCGGTTAAATGGCCTTGCCGCCGGGACTCTGCCATACTGGCCCGGCGAGGCCGAAGCCGGTTTGGCAGCAGTCACGCAGATGATTTCAGGGCGCCACAACAGCCGGTCCGGGACAAGATCCCGGCGGCGGCGCGGCGCGAGAAACGGATACGAAAAGGCCCCGAGGACGACCATGGAACACGCCAGCCAACTCTTCACCCGCATGAGCACCGCCCAGCATTCGCTGGAAGCGCTTCGCAATGACGTGAGCCAGCAACTCGTCTCCCTCCAGGCCGCCTGCAAGGGGGACGGTCCCTGCAGCGAGATGATCCGGTTCCGGGAACTGCACGGCCGCCTGTCCACCGCGCTGGCCGCGCTGCACGGCGAACTCCGCGAGAACTGAGCCGCGCCGGTCAGGGACGACGGGACGGGGCGCGGTCACACCACGCGCCCTGCCAAAGCCGTGCTCAATTCGTAGCGCTCAACCCCTCCGGCTTGCCGACCACCACGAAATGCAACCCGTCCGGGTCGACCAGGGTGTTGGCCACGCGGCGGATGTCCTCGAGCGTCACCGCTTCGATCTTGTCGTTGCGGGTACGGATGTAATCCGTCGTCAGCCCGTCCATCTGCATGCCCACGAGGATATTGGCAATCCGGCCGTTGCCGTCGAAGCGCAACGGATAGGCGCCGGTGAGATAGGTCTTGGCGCGCGCAAGCTCCTCCTCCGTCACGCCCTCCTCGGCCAGCCGCCGCCACTCCTCCTGGACCACCGCGACCGTCTCGGCGGCGCGGTCGTTCACCGTCGAAACCATGCCGGTCAGCATCTCGGCGAGGTCCATCGGGTAGAGATAGGCGCCGATCCCATAGGTCAGGCCGCGCTTCTCCCGCACCTCTTCCATCAGGCGGGACGAGAAGCCGCTGCCGCCGAGGATCTGCGTCATGACGAAAGCGGGGAAGAAATCGGGATCGTTCCGCCGCATACCGCGTTGCCCGAAGATGATGACCGATTGCGGCGTATCGAAATCGACGACCGTCACCCCGCCGTCGAGCGCATAGTCGATCCGCTCGGGCATCGGCGCGCCGGTCTCGGGAAGGTCGCCGAGCAGCCGGTCGAGCAGCCCGGCCAGTTCCTCGGCCGTGATGTCGCCGACCGCGGCAACGAAGACCCGGTCACGCGCCAGAACGCCGTCATGAGCGGCGACGAGGTCCTCGCGGGTGAGCGCTGCAACGCTCTCCTCGGTGCCATCGGAACTGGTCCCGTAAGGATGATCGCCGAAGGCGAGCCGGTTATAGGTCTCCGAGGCGATCTCATCCGGGTCGCGCGAGTTGCTGTCGATCGACGCCAGCACCTGGGCACGTACCCGCTCGATCGCGTCGGCGTCGAACCGTGGTGACACAAGCGCCTCGCGCAGGAGCTCCATCGCCTCGTCCCGGTTCTCGCTCAGGACCTTGGCCGAGACAGACAGCGCGTCGTCATGAACACGGAAGCGGAACTCGGCGGCGAGGCTTTCGGCGGCGATCGAGAACTCCGTCGCGTCCATCTCGCCCGCACCCTCCTCGAGCAGCGCAGTCATCAGGTTGGTGGCGCCGCGCTTGCCCGGCGCATCGAGGCTTGCGCCGCCCTGAAAGCGCAGTTCGAGCGCAAGGAAGGGAATGGAGTGCTCCTCGACCAGCCAGGCATCGACCCCGCCAGGCGTCGTCACCTCCTCGATGTCGACCGCCGCGCGGGCCGGCAGGCTGGCAAGAAGCGCAAGCGTGAAAGCAAGGACCAGGCGGATCATTGGGTCACCTCCACGGTGTCGACGCTGTCGGGCGGTGTCGTCAGGTAGCCGGTCACGGACCGGCGCTTGTCGAAGAGCCGCGCGGCGGCGGCTTCGACATCCTCGGGCGTAACCTGCTGGAGGATCTCGGGCCAGGCCTGCACGTCCTCGACCGTGAGCCCCGAGGTCAGCGCCTCTCCGTAGCGGCGCGCCAGCCCCTGGATCTGGTCCTTGCTGTAGATCATCTCGGCCCGGAGCTGGGTCTTCAGGCGCTCGAAGGTTTCGCGGTCGACACCCTCCTTCAGGAAACGCGCGATGGCGCGATCCATGTCGGCCTCGGCCTCTGCGAGCGAGCGTCCCGGAACCGGCATGACGAGAAGCGAGAAAGTCGTGTCGTCGAGCGACATCCCGTCATAGCTGGCAGCGGTGTAGAGTGCCGCCTTCTCGTCGAATTGCAGCATCTTCCCCATCAGGGAGGTGGCACCGGCGCCGCCCAGAAGCTCGGCGAGGTAGGTCAGTGCGGCGGCCTCTTCCTGCGCACCCGAGTCGCGCTCCGGGGCGAGGTAGCTGCGGCTCACATAGGGCTGCCCGACGCGCGCGTCCTCGAAGACGAGGCGGCGCTCGGCCAGTTGCGGCGGCTCCGCCGGTCGGAGGCGCGGGGGCAGGTCGGGGTTGGCGGCGATGGGGCCGAAATGCGTCTTGGCAAGACTGAGGACATTCTCCGGCTCGACATCGCCCGCGACGATCAGGATCGCGTTGTTGGGCGCGTAGTACTGCCGGTAGAAATCGATGGCGTCCTGCCGGCCCAGCCCTTCCATCTCCTGTTTCCAGCCGATGATCGGGATGCCGTAGGGGTGATTGAGATATTGCGCGGCGCTCCTCTGCTCGCCGAAGAGCGCACCGGGATTGTTCTCGATGCGCTGGTTTCGCTCCTCGAGGATGACCTGGCGCTCGGGGCCGATCACATCGTCGGTCAGCACCAGGCCGGTCATCCGGTCCGCCTCCATCTCCATCATCAGGTCCAGCCGATCCGCCGCCACGCGCTGGTAGTAGCCGGTATAGTCCTGGCTGGTGAAGGCGTTGTCGGAACCGCCGTTGAGCTCGACCGTCGCGGAAAACTCACCAGGAGCGAGCGTCTCCGTGCCCTTGAACATGAGGTGCTCGAGGAAGTGGGCGATGCCGGACTTGCCCGGCTTCTCGTCGGCAGCGCCGACGCGATACCAGACCATGTTGACGGCCACCGGAGCACGGTGATCCTCGATCACCACCACATCCATGCCGTTGTCGAGCATGAAAGTGGTGACCTCCTCCGCCCCTGCCGGCATCGCCATGGCGCAGGTCAGCAGCAAGGTTGGCACAAAGCGTCGATCCATGGAAACCTCATAAAGTCCGGATACTGGGAAGATACGGCCGAAAACGGCCGGCGCAACCGGGCATACGAGGTTGTGACAGGGGTGTTAGTTGCCCGACGTGTCGGGCGGCATGGCCGGAGTCGGCACGCCGCTGCGGCGGAAGAGTTCGGTCGTCGCCGGCTGGTCGAGCTGGCCGCGCGAATAGACCTTGTAATAGGTCGTCACGCCGAACCACCGCTCCAGCAGCCTTCCGCGGTGACGCCTGCGGAACTCGAGGTCCTCGGAGGCCAGCGCCGTGCGGACATTCGGGTCCACGCCGTAGCGCGAAGCCTGCTGGATAAGGGCGCCGTCCGCGCCGAGCCTGCCGTCGGGGACGACCGCGGCCGGGTTGCCGCCCAGTGCGACAACGACATCCGCTTCCGGGTTGATGTCGGTGCGGTTGGCTCCACCCGGGGTCGGCGGCGGCAATTCATTCAGCGTCTCGGGGATCTCGAGCGGCTTGCCCGGCAGGATGGCGAACTCGTCCGGCGTGACAAGGCCACGCTGCGGGTTGATCAGGTTCGGCTCCTTGCGGCTGCAGCCCGCGGCAAGAAAGACGAGCGCAAGCAGGGCTGCTGCCCGAGCAATATCCGTCCTCCGCATCCATGCCTCCTGCATCGCTTTTCCGCTTCCTTATCGCATGCAGGGCCCGGCGTCACGAGGGCTTTTTGCGCCGTTTCCCGTCGGGTCCGAACAGCACCAGTCCGATCGCCCCGGCAAAGATGAACACATCGGCGATGTTGAAGACATAGGGGTTGACGATGCCGCAGCAGGACATGTTGAGGAAATCGCGGACGCCGGGAAAGATCAGCCGGTCGGCCACGTTGCCCAGTGCTCCGCCGATCACCAGCCCACCGGCGAGAAACTGGACCGGACGTTCGAAGCTACGGCGCGCCCATTGGAAGAGCGCGGCGCACAGCAGCAGCGAGAGACCGACGAGCATCCAGCGCTGCCCGTTCGAGACGTCAGCAAACAGGCCGAAATTGACGCCGGTATTCATGCCACGCCGAAAAACGAGATAGGGCGCGGCGATCTCCACCCAGTCGCGCCCGAGCGCATCGAAGAGCGCGAAGACACGGAACTTGGAAATCTGGTCGACCAGGAAGGCCGCCACCGCCGTCAGCCAGAAAATCCGCATCTCAGTGCCGGAAGTGCCGCATTCCGGTGAAGACCATGGCGATTCCGGCCTCGTCGGCAGCCGCGATGACCGTGTCGTCGCGCATCGAGCCGCCGGGCTGGATCACCGCCGTGGCGCCCGCCTCCGCCGCCGTCAGAAGCCCGTCCGGGAAGGGGAAGAAGGCGTCCGAGGCGACGACAGAGCCTTTGGTCAGCGGCGCGGCGAGGCCCAGCTCGGCGGCCATGTCCTCGGCCTTGCGGGCGGCGATGCGGGTCGAGTCGACCCGGCTCATCTGGCCTGCGCCGACCCCGACGGTCGCGCCGTCCTTCACATAGACGATGGCGTTCGACTTGACATGCTTGGCAACCTTCCAGGCGAAGAGGAGGTCGCGGATCTCTTCCTCGCTCGGGGCGCGTTTGGTGACGACCTTGAGGTCCTCGGCGGTGATGTGGCCGGTGTCCTTGTCCTGCACGAGGTAGCCGCCCGAAACCTGGCGGATGGTCGTCGCGGCAGCGCGCGGGTCCGGCAGGCCGCCGGTTTCCAGCAGGCGAAGGTTCTTCTTCTTCGCGAAGATCTCGGCGGCCTCGGGGTCGATCTGCGGCGCGATGACCACTTCTGTGAAGATCTCGGCGATCTCCTTCGCGGTCTCGATGTCAAGCGTCTGGTTCAGCGCGATGATGCCGCCAAAGGCGGACGTCCGGTCGCAGTCGAAGGCGCGGGAATAGGCCTCCTTCAGCGTCGTGCCGCGGGCCACGCCGCAGGGATTGGCGTGCTTGATGATCGCGCAGGCCGGACCTTGCGCCGGGTCGAACTCGGCGACGAGTTCGAAGGCCGCGTCGGTGTCGTTGATGTTGTTGTAGGAGAGTTCCTTGCCCTGAAGCTGCTTCGCTGTGGCGACGCCCGGCCGGTCGGAGCCGTCCTTGTAGAAGGCCGCCTTCTGGTGCGGGTTCTCGCCGTAGCGCATCACCTGCGCGAGCGTGCCGGCGACGGCACGGCGGCGCGGGGTCTCGACGCCGATCGCACCGGCCATCCAGGTCGAGACGGCGGCATCGTAGGCGGCGGTGCGGGCATAGGCGATCTGCGCGAGCTTCCTGCGGAATTTCGGGCAGGTCGCACCGTCATGCTGGTCCATGTCGCCGAGGAGCTTCTCGTAGTCCTCGACATCGGTGACGACGGTCACGAAGGCATGGTTCTTGGCCGCCGCGCGGATCATCGCCGGGCCGCCGATGTCGATATTCTCGATGCAGGTCTCGTAATCGGCGCCCTTCGCCACGGTCGCCTCGAACGGGTAGAGGTTGACCACCAGGAGGTCGATCTCGGGGATGCCGTGCGCTTCCATCGCCGCGACATGCGCCTCGCTGTCACGCAGCGCCAGCAGGCCGCCATGCACCTTCGGGTGCAGCGTCTTCACCCGCCCGTCCATCATCTCCGGGAAGCCCGTGACATCGGCGACGTCGCGGACCTCGAGCCCGGCCGCACGTAGCGCCGTAGCCGTGCCGCCGGTCGACAGCAGTTCCACGCCGCGCGCCGCGAGCGCCTTTCCGAGGTCCTGAAGGCCCTCCTTGTCTGATACGGACAGCAGGGCTCGGCGGATCGGGCGGGTCTCGGACATGGGTGTCAGCTCTCTTCGTCTCTGAGGTGTTCGTCGTCGTCGCGGATCGTGTCGCGGATCGCCTGCGGGGTATCCTGTGCCTTCGCCAAGGTCCAGTTGATCTGGCAGGCCGCGTCAAAGACCCGCCCCGAAAGCACGATCTGCCGGGACGCACGCGGCTTGAGCCGGCCCGGCTCGAGATAGACCGAGGGGTCCAGCGAGAGCTCTGCCGGACCGTCGAAGCGGAACACCCAGATCTCGCCGCTCATCAGCGAGACAGACACCGCGTTGCCGCCCATGTCGACCGTCGCATCGGCATCGGGGTGCAGATGGAAGCGGATCGAATAGGGCACGCCCGCGAGCTGCGACTCGGTCATGCGGCGCGCAAAGGTCGCCCGGTCGGTCTCGGTCACGGCGCCGAACGTGTCGTCGCCCTCGAGCGAGCGGCCGTCCCGCGCCAGCGTGAGCTGGCGGACATGGGTCAGGCCATGGGTCGAGACATAGCCGTCATGGCCGGCGAGGACATGCATCACCTCGCGGCTGGTCGATAGCTGCACGCGGACCTCGGTCGGAAGGTCGTGCAGGATCTCGCCGCGTTGTCCGCGCCCCAGCCCGACGACACCCAGGCGGGAAGAGGAGAAACCGTCGATCCCCAGGGTCGAATGGCTCGGGGTTGCCCGGCCGGCCCGGCGCCAGGTTTCGCCGAAGCTGGCGCCTGGGCCGCAATTGACGACGAGCGGACGGCGGCCCGAGGTCATCTCGAAGGCGAGCGTGGAGGCATGGGCGTTGACCGAGGCCGCACCGGAGGGCGGCGGGGCGGCGTCTAGGAGCACGGTCGTGCGGCCCGCGGCAAGCCGGGCAAAGCCCATCGCCAGCCCTTCGTGCGGTTCGGGCCGGATGCCCGAGGCGGCGAGTGCGTGGTCGAGCCGTCCCTCCATGCCGCGCCCGCCGCCGTGGAACCGCGCCAGCGCGCCGTCGGCGTGGCGCAGCGCCCGGAGTGTCGGGGCGATGCGCAGCACCGCATCCTCCAGCGCCGGTTCGATCCGGCGGCCCGAGTCGAGGATCGCCCGCGCCGCCCAGATCAGCAGGGTGAAGACCTCCAGCAGTTCCTCCGGGTTGCGCGTTGGCAGCCCGCCGCCGGCATCGATCTGCTGAGCGCATTCCCTGGACAGCGCCGCGATCGCCGGTTCGGCATGGCGCTCCAGCCCGGACAGCGAGAGTCCCGCATAGATCAGTCCGGCGAGCGCCTCGAACCGCGCAAGGCCGGGACTGGCGACCTTCCAGCGGCGCCCAAGGAAGATCGTCTGCGCCGCCAGCGCGCCGAAGAACGCCTCCGACTGCGCGGGTTTGCGGCCATGCAGCAGAAAGACCGCGTGGTTCACCCATCGGATCAGCCTGCGGCCGACGAGGTCGGGCGTCCAGCCGGGCCCCTTGCCGCGACCGAAGCGGTCGATCCAGTCCCAGGTCCAGTCCTGCGCCCGGGAGCGTGCCGCACGGTCACCCACCGCGGCGAGGTCATCGAGCCAGTGGAAGCCGTGCAGCGCCGCCTCGAAGCGCGGCGAGGGCATGTCGAGCGCCCAGAGCGGCGTGTCGGGCGCTTCCACGAGATGTCCGGCGAAGAGGAAGTTGCCCGCGACGAGCTGGCGGCCGCGCGCGAAGCTGCCGATGGTGCGCGGCTCCGGACGGGAAATGAACGCCGTTGCGGGGCGGCTGTGGGCCGCTCGACGCGCGGCGAGGCGGTTCATGAGCCGCATGCGCCGCTCCCGCAAGCTCGGTCGTCCCTCATTATGTTCCATGACGGCGGCAGCGGGCCCCTTGATCTTGCGGATATCCCCGTGGCGGAGCATAGGTCCCGACCGCATCCCTGTCAGGTCTTGGAGAGCGCCGCGATAAAGAATCCGTCGAGACCGCCGCGTTCGGGCCACATCTCCGGCGTGGTCCGGAGCGCGGCCGGTCCGGCGCGCCAGTCGGGGTCGAGGCCGTCGAGCGCGGCCAGCGCGGACGCGTCCGGCGCGAGGCCGGTATGGCGCTCCAACGCGGCGGCGTATTGCGCCTCGCCCTCTTCCGGCAGCAGCGAACAGGTGCAGAAGACCAGCCGCCCGCCGGGGGCAAGCATCTCCACCGACCGGTCGATCAGCTGGGATTGCAGGGCCACGAGCGGCTTGATCCCCGCCGGATCTTTGGCGAAGGGCAGGTCCGGGTGGCGCCGGATCGTGCCGGTGGCCGAGCAGGGCGCGTCGAGCAGGATGGCGTCGAAGGACGCCTTGGGGGTCCATTCCAGCGCATCCGCCGCAACGACCTCGGCGCGCAGGCCGGTGCGGTCGAGGTTTTCCCGGAGCCGGGCGAGCCGTGTCTCCGAAACGTCGAGCGCGGTCACCTGGGCGCCGGCGGCGGCCAGTTGCAGCGTCTTTCCGCCCGGCGCGGCGCAGAGGTCAAGCACCCGCTCCCCCGGCCGCGCCGCCAGAAGCCGCGCCGGCAGGGCGGCGGCGGCGTCCTGCACCCACCAGTCTCCGGTTTGGTAGCCGGGCAGCGCCGAGATCTGGCCTGCCCGGGCAAGGCGGAGCGACCCGGTCGGCAGGATGTCTCCTTCGGGCAGGGAGGCGCCCGGCGCTTTCGGCTCCAGGTCGACCGGTGGGGTGGCCTCGAATGCCGCCTCCATCCGTGCCACCCGCGCATTGCCATAGGCCGCGCCGAGCCGCCCGCGGAGCCAGTTCGGCAGCCGCTGCGGTGGCGCCTTGTCCCAGCTCTCGCGACCGCTCTCGGCGACCCGGCGCAACACGGCGTTGACCATCGGCGCGGCCTTGACCTGTTCGCGCCGGGCAATGCTGACAGCAGCATTGACCACGCCATGCGCCGCCTCATTTTCGGAGAACATCTCGACGATGGCGAGCCGCATCAGAGCGCGAATTCCGGCACGCGGGTTGCGTTGCAGGAAGGGTTTCATCGCCGCATCGGCGCGACCGGCGAGCCGCAGCGTCGTTCGCGCCAGCCGCCCGGCGCGCGCCTGCACCTCGGGCGGGGCCTCGGCGAAATGCGGATGCGCCTCGAGCTCGGCGAGCAGCATCCGCTCCTCCCAGACCCCCTGCAGCAGGTCGAGCGCCAATTGCCGCGGCGCGATGCCGCTCGGGTGTGCCTCGGCCATGCGACGGCCCTTCCCATTGTTCTTCGACCTGCGGGGGGTATATCAGCGGGGAAGGATCGACAAGGACAAGCGCATGAGTGACGAGACGCAGGCACCCGGCGACGAGGGCCCGGAGATCAGCGAAGAGGAACGCAGGGCAGCCCTGCCGCCGGCGGCGCAACGCGCCCTGGCCGAGGCCGAAGAACGCCGCGCCAAGGCGGAAGCCGAAGCTGAGAAACGCCCCGTGGAGCTCGGCGGCCGGATCAAGGGGCTGGAGCCAGTGCGCTACGGCGATTGGGAAAAGGGCGGGCTGGCGATCGATTTCTGATCGGCGGGCCGTTTCGCGCCATCCGGCGGCCGATAGGCCCCGATGAGCGTCTCGCACTGCACGAAACCGCAGCGGCGGTAGATCCGTCCGGCCTCGCTCTCGGCATCCGCGATGATCACGGGCAAGGCCGCAGGGTCGTGGGCCGCCGCCCAGTCGAGGCCAGCGGTGACCAGCGCCGCACAGATCCCGCGTCGCCGATGGCTTGCCCGCGTTTCGACGTCCTGGAACCGCGCGACGCCATCGGCCGCGAAGATCCCCAGATCCCCCACGAGCAGATCGCCGTCGAAGGCACCGAACCAGCACCCCCACCCTTCCGCAACCTGCAACCGGCGATTCGCAAAGCGCCGCCGGACATAGCGCAGGTAGTCCTCTCGGACATGCCCGGCCTCGACTCCGGTCTCAACCTGAAGCGCAACGACCTGCTCCCACTCCGCTTCTCTCGCCACTGGCCGTATGACGATCCCCGCCGGACAGGACGCGGAGCCCAGTGCCTGCCCCAGAGTCAGCACATCGCTATGGTCGATCTCGAACCCTTCGGCCCTCAACCGGTCCAGTTCCGGTGCGGCTGCCATTCCCGGCGCATCCCAGACCAACGTCACATGGCGTGCCTCCGGGAAATCGGCGCGGAAACGCGCGATGTTTGCAATCGGATCGACGCGACCTTCGCGAAAGATCACCATGTTGCCGAACCAGAAATCCGGCTCCGACGGCGTGCGCAGCACGACACGGTCGGCGTAGTCCTCCACAACGCTCAAGCCGCGCAGCACCGCTATCTCGCTGCGCAGTCCGATGCTCCGGAGCGCGTTCAAAGCCCCAGCACGTCGAGCATCGAGTAATGCCCCGGCATCCTGTCCTGCCCCCAGAGCACCGCCTTGAGCGCGCCGCGGGCGAAAAGCGCCCGGTCGGACGCAACATGGCGCAGCACGATCCGCTCGCCCGGCCCGGCGAAGATCACGTCGTGCTCGCCGATGATGTCGCCGCCGCGAATCGCTGAAAATCCGATGGTGCCGGGCGCCCGGGCGCCGGTAATGCCGTCGCGGGCGGCAACGTAGCTGTCCTTGAAATCAAGCCCGCGCCCTTCGGCCGCCGCCTCGCCCAGCATCAGCGCCGTACCCGAGGGGGCGTCGACCTTGTGGCGGTGATGCGCCTCGACCACCTCGATGTCGAATTCGGAGTCCAGCGCAGCGGCGACCTGCCGGACGAGCTGGGTGAGCAGGTTGACGCCGAGGCTCATGTTGCCGGCGCGCACGATCACCGCGTGTCGCGCGGCGGCGTCGAGCTTCTCTATGTCCGCGTCGGTCAGGCCGGTGGTGCCGACCACATGCACCGCGCGGGCCTGCGCGGCCAGCGTGGCAAGCTCGACCGTGGCCTCGGGCGTGGTGAAATCGATGACGCCCTGCGCTCCGGCCATCGCTTCCAGCGGGTCGTCGGTGACGTAGACTCCCTGCGGCTTGCCGCCCGTCGCGATGCCGAGATCCTGGCCGATCCATTCGTGCCCGGAGCGCTCGACCGCTCCGACAAGCCGCATCCCCGGATGGGCCGCCACTTCGCGCAGGAGCATCCGCCCCATCCGCCCCGACGCGCCCATGACCACGATCCCCGGTATCTCGCTCATTCGCCTGCCTCCTGGAAATGTGGGCCTGCTTTAGCCGAGCGCGCTGTTGGACGCAAAGGGCCGGTTGCGCCGGCGCGCGCGCGGGCCTAGGTGGGAGGCATGGCAAAGAACAGGTTTCATAGCGGGTCCGGCCCCTCGCAGCGCCAGCTTCGGGTGGGCGAACTGGTCCGCCGGCGGCTCGCCGATGTGCTCAACCACGGGGACGTTCACGATCCGGATCTGAACCGGATGTCGATCACCGTGGCCGAAGTGCGCGTGTCGCCGGATCTCAAGGTCGCGACGGCCTATGTGATGCCGCTCGGTGGCGATCATGCGCAGGAGGCGCTGGAGGCGCTGATCCGCAATCGCCACGAGCTTCGCCGCATCGTGGCGCGGGGGCTGGCGCTGAAATTCGCGCCGCAGCTGCGTTTCGCGCTGGACGACACGTTCGACCGGATGGACGAGACGCGGCGGCTTTTCTCGGACGAGAAAGTGCAGCGGGACATCGCGGCCAACCACGACGATGACGATGCGTTCTGAAGGCTGGCGGCGCGTGACGGCGCTGATCGGCGTCGCGATGCTGACCGCCCTGCCGGCATTCGCCGCGCCGGATTGCCGGGACGTGGAGTTCGACGGCGACCGCTACACGGTCTGCACCCTGCGCGCGGACCGCGACGATATCAGGCTGTTTCACAGCGATGCCGCGGGAGACCTGCTCGGCAGCTTCCAGGCGATCGATTCGGCGCTGGAATCGGAAGGCAAGCACCTCTCCTTCGCGATGAACGCCGGCATGTATCACGACGACCGCCGGCCGGTCGGCTTCTACCTGGAGAACGGTCAGCAGCTCGGTCCGCTGGTCACGCGCGAGGGGCCGGGCAATTTCGGCCTGCTGCCGAACGGCGTCTTCTGCATCATGGAGGGGAGGGCCGCGGTGATCGAGAGCCGCGCCTTCGAGTCAAATCCGCCGGACTGCCGTTACGCCACGCAATCGGGGCCGATGCTGGTGATCGACGGCGCGCTGCACCCGCGGTTCCTGGTCGACGGCACCAGCCGCTATATCCGCAACGGCGTGGGTGTCGCCGCCGACGGGGTGACGGTGCATTTCGTCATTTCCGACAACCGGGTCAATTTCCACTCCTTCGGACGACTCTTCCGCGACCTGTTGGAGACCCCGAACGCGCTCTATTTCGACGGAAAGGTGTCGCGGCTGCACGCACCTGGGATCGGACGGTCGGACAGTGGCTTCCCGCTCGGACCGATCGTCGGCGCGGTGGAACCGGTGAACTGAGAGGCGCAGCCTTTTAGCCCAGCTTAATCGTCTAAATCTTCGGGGAAATTTGCGTGTGCCTGAAAGCGCTTTAAGATCAGTCTGCTACACATGAACCGTCGGCAGCTTCGGGCACATGCATGGGTGAAACGCTACAACCGGTCT
>NZ_SELO01000109.1 GCF_004146235.1 Tropicimonas sp. IMCC6043
TGAACGCGGCACTGTGGTTTCTTCTCGGACGTCTTGCCATCTTTCGCTCCTTCTTCCCGGCATCGCTGCCGGATCGGGAGCGGAAAATCCACCTAACTCACCCGTTCAGATTTCCCGAGCCACCTCTCTCCTGAGAGCATCGCAGGTTTTGAACGCTATAATCACAGCATCGAACGGGGAAACACTTCGTGAAAAAGGCGCCGCTATAGATGGCGGCGCCCTTCAGCGTGTCGAAGCCGCTCTGTCAGCGTTTTGGTCCCATCGAGCCGGCTCCGCTTCATCGCCGACCAATTAACGTGCCACTGTTGATCGGCAATGTGTATGTGCCTCCTATCCGAAGCCAACCGGAAGATGCGGCACATAGGCGGCTTCCAGTGCTTCAATATTTTCCTGTGTCAGCGTCAGGTCTAGGCCGCTGATAGATACGTCCAGTTGCTCCGCACTGGAAAAGCCGATGATCGGCGAGGCCACTCCCGGTTTCTGACGCACCCAGGCCAGCGCAACTTGCGCCATCGGTCGGCCCAGTTCCTTTGCCAGCGCCTCCACGGCGTCGATCACGAGGCCGTCCTGCGCCTCGGTTTTTGAATACAGTAGCTCTTGGTAGCCGTCGGTATTGCCCCGTTTCGTTTCCACGCCGCGTGGCCGGGCTAGACGTCCCCGCGCCATCGGAGACCATGGGATGAGGCCGACGCCCTGATCCAGACAGAGCGGGATCATCTCGCGTTCTTCCTCGCGCTGGATTAGATTTATCTGGTTTTGCATGCTGATAAAGCGCGTCCAGCCATTGGCGCGGGCCACCTCCTGCGCCTTGGCGAACTGCCAGGCATACATGCTGGAGGCGCCAATATAGCGGGCCTTGCCGGCCTTCACCACGTCATGGAGCGCCTCCATCGTTTCCTCGATCGGCGTTTTGTCATCCCAGCGGTGTATTTGGTATAGGTCCACGTGGTCAGTCTTCAGGCGTTTCAGCGAGGCGTCGATTTGTTGGAAGATGAGGCGCCGCGACAGGCCCTGCCGCTCCGGCCGCTTGTCTCCAAAGACCTTGGTGGCAAGGATGATCTCCTCCCGGGGCGCCATGTCCCAAAGCACGTTGCCCATCACCTCTTCCGACGTCCCGTCGGAATAGACATTGGCCGTATCAAAGAACGTGATACCGGCCTCATAGGCCTTGTGGATTAGCGGGCGTGCCCGATCTTGAGGCAGCGCCCATGCGCGCTCGCGTTCGGGGTCGCCAAAGGTCATGCAACCCACGCAAATCTCAGAGACCCACAGGCCCGACCGGCCAATCTGCCTTTGTTGTACCATCTGTGTGTTTCCTATCTTTCGAAGCCGGTTCAACCTGATTAGGTACTGCCACTCTGACTGGTTGTTCAGTCCCGGCATCTGGTGGATCGGACTGACGATGAATCTGTCTGGTTCTGAAGTCCAGACTTTGCAGATGTAATCGTAGGGCGTGGGGCCGCTGAGCGGACAGTCCGCTCGTTTTTTCCCGCTTCGATGAACGTTGATCGAATGTGGGCATCCAGCCGATCCGACCTAACTGGAACGAAGATCGCGATCAGCAACACCGACTGCGACGACCGGGGGCCTTCGACGCGGCCAACAACTAGGGTGGCGCTGTCACGATGACCACGGACGGGAAATTCCCAGTCATCCGGAGACACCACTCAGCCCCCTGCCCCATCTCAAGCCACGTTCTTCTGATGGTGTGGACGGCTCCACCCGAACGGCATCGCGATGTGCCAAGCTGGTGCTGTTTGGAACCAGCTACGGAAGGAACCGACCACATGGAAATTACAACACTCGGGATCGACTTGGCCAAGTCT
>NZ_SELO01000110.1 GCF_004146235.1 Tropicimonas sp. IMCC6043
CCTTTTGGGGACCGCGGCGTTGTTTCAGTTGGGGAAGGCGTCGCGCATGGCGGCGAGGATGACGTGGGTGGAGGCGGCGCCGGGGTCGACATGGCCGACCGAGCGGGCGCCGAGCTTCTTCGACCGCCCCCGCCGGCTTTCCATGTCGCGCGTCGCCTCCGCGCCGGCGTGCGCGCCCTCGGCCGCGGCCGCGAGGACAGCGCCGGCATCCTCGCCCGCCGCCTCCGCCGCCCGCGCCGCCTCGGCCGCCGGCTGCCAGGCGTCGATCATCGTCTTGTCGCCGGGGGCCGCCCCGCCGCGCCCCAGGATCCCCGTCAGCATCCCCTCCACCCAGGCCGCCATCGCGCCCGCGTCGAGGTTCAGGCGGTCCGAGACCGCCTTGCCCGCGCTGTTGAACGCCCCCGCATAGAGCGGCCCCGAGGAGGCGCCCACCGCATCGAGAAACGCCTTCGCCGCCTTCGTGCAGGTCTGGCTGATCGTGTCTTCCTCCGGCGCCGCGGCGAGCGCGGCTGCCACCGCCTGCCAGCCGATATCCATCGTCACCCCGTGATCGCCGTCGCCGATCACCCCGTCGAGCTCCGAAAGCCGGTCCTTCTCCCGCGCGATCGCCGCCGCCGCCGACAGCAGCATCGCCCGGAAGACCTCCGGCGTCACCGGCCCCTCGGCCTTCAGCGACGCCCGGTCGACCGTGTCGGCGCGCCCCGCGGCGGCATAGTCCCGCGCCGTCCGCGTCGCGCCCGCGACCGCTGCGGGCGCAGCCCCCACCGTCAGCGCCGGCGTCCGGCAGGGATGCGCGAGAAAGCCCTTCAGCTCCGCGTCGAGCTTGATGAGCGTGACGGACGCGCCCGCCATCTCCATCGAGGTGCAGTATTCCCCGACCCAGCTCTGCCAGATCGTCACGCCCGCCTCGCCGAGGATCTGCGCCACCCGCCGCTGGATCAGGTAGAGCTCCATCAGACCGGTCGCCCCGAGCCCGTTCACCAGCACCGCCACCTCGTCGCCCGGCGCCGGGGCCATCTCGCCCAGGATCAGCCGCATCATCTCGTCGGTGACGTTGTCGGCCGTGTCGACCTTCGCGCGCCGCATGCCGGGCTCGCCGTGCAGCCCCATGCCGATCTCCATCTCGTCCGCGCCGATCTCGAAATTGGGCTTCAGCGTCTGCGGCATCGAACAGGCCGAGAGCGCCACCCCCATCGACAGCGTCGCCGCGTTGGCCTTCCGCGCCGCCGCCTCGACCTGATCGAGCGAGAGCCCCATGTCGGCCGCCGCCCCCGCCACCTTGAAGACGAAGAAATCGCCGGCGATGCCGCGCCGCTCGCCCGCCTTCTCCTTCGGCGCCGAGGCCACGTCGTCGATCACCGCCACCGAGCGCACGTCGATGCCGAGCTCGGCGCATTCCTCCGCCGCCATGTCGAAATTGAGCACGTCGCCGGTGTAGTTTCCGTAGAGAAACACCACCCCCGCGCCGCCATCGGCGGCCATCGCCGCCTCCTTGATATGCTCCGGGCTGGGCGAGGCGAAGACATTGCCCACCGCCGCCGCATCCGCCAGCCCCCGGCCGACATAGCCCGCAAAGGCCGGCTCGTGCCCCGACCCGCCGCCGATCACGATCCCAACCTTGCCGTCCCGGGGACCGTCCACCGCCACAACCGCGCGCCCCGTCGCCCCCTCCACCCGAAGCATCTCCGGATGCGCCAGAACCATCCCCTCGATCATCTCCGGAATGATCGCCTCGGGCGCGTTCATCAGCTTCTTCGTGTGCGTCTCGCTCATGCCGTCTTCCTCCC
>NZ_SELO01000111.1 GCF_004146235.1 Tropicimonas sp. IMCC6043
CTTCAACAAGCTCAAGAATGCACGCCGAGTCGCGACCCGCTACGACAAAACGGCTGAAAGCTTCCTCGGCTTCATCGACATCACATCAATCCGCCTCTGGCTCCGCCATTTGTCAACATGACCTAAGCTCGCCATGCGAGCAGGAAATCGAACCCGAAGGTTCGCCCTCATCAGAGGTTAACGGATTTCTCGAGGAAATGTGAACAAAAAACGTTATTCTTAAGGCAAACCTCGGCGAAAAGTGGCGACTATCGGGCGGATTGTTTCCATAGTGTGGAGAATGCCTGAGTGTGAGGCGCAATTGCTACCTCTGCAGCCACAGTGCAAGGGGGCCGCCCGAATAAGCGCGACGTCCCAACGATCGCCTTGAAGGTGTTTGGACCAAGGTCCGAATCGGCCGTGGGAACGCTTGAGAATGGCGGCCTGTCTCGCGACGTGGGACTGTTCGGCGCGAGTGTCGAAGAATGTACTTCGGAGAGAAAAGCCCGGCGGAGACCTCCGCCGGGTTCGTTCTGAACAACGTGACTTGCGTTACGTCAGGCAGCCTTGCGACGGCGGCGCATGAATGCCAGTCCGGCCAGACCGGTCGGCAGCAGAAGCACACTTGCCGGGACGGGGATCGGAGCCGTCGTGATGTCGAGACGAATCACCATGTCGTCGTAGTCACTGTCTCCGGCGCCATCGCCGAAGAAAGCAAAGACGGTCCAGACGTCACCAACCTCATTCGAGATGTCGGTGAAGGCCAGATGAAGCGAACTGTCTGACGCCTGACCCGAGTTGTTGTCGATCCAGTCGCCGCCGCCCAGATTGTCGGTTGAGAACCTCAGGTCGACGAAGTTGCCGGTATTCTGGTAGGTGATGGAGTCCCCAACGACGGTGGATCCGTCATTGAAGAAGGTTTCTCCGCCGAAGGACAGCCTCGCGCTGTTATTCGCGCCGGCTTCCGACCCCATGTAGGTCGCCGTGATCCAGGTGTTCGGGTCCACCGTCAGACCTCCGAACCCGGCGCCAACCAACGGCTCGGAGTCCGTATAGTCGACAATGGCATAGGGCAGATCCGGCACGAGCAGGCTGTAGAGGCCAGCTGGCAGTGATGTCGAGGTCGGCGATCCCGCCAACCCGAAGCTCAACGCGTTCGCGTCCGCGGCGAATGTCGTGCTGAGAGCCGCGGCCCCGAACAGACTTGTAACGATACTGGAAAGTTTCATCCTTTTCCCTCATTTCAAATTCTATTTGATGAACAGCCAAGCGACGGCTCACGAGGAAGTTAACATCCCGTTGAGAAGTTTGTGAAGAGATTACGGCAAGTCTGTGGCGGAAAAATTCCAGAGATCGTGGGGCCGCTAACCATTTTGTTTCCACTGCCTGATGAGTGCAGCTCCAGCGAGTAGATTGTTTCCGTTCGGAGCATAGTTGGACAAAGTTGCGCCTTGAACCTCCAGTTCGCTGAACGCTTCCGTCAGGCGAGATCTGCATTGGGTCGGGACCGGGTGTCTGAGCCTCGGGATGAATACGCCCATAAAAAGACGGTGCGCTTCATCCACTCCGATCATCCCAGCTTAATCGTCTAAATCTTCGGGGAAATTTGCGTGTGCCTGAAAGCGCTTTAAGATCAGTCTGCTACACATGAACCGTCGGCAGCTTCGGGCACATGCATGGGTGAAACGCTACAACCGGTCT
>NZ_SELO01000112.1 GCF_004146235.1 Tropicimonas sp. IMCC6043
TAGCACGTCGGGAATCCTTCGGTTCGGGAGGTTATGGCCGCCTGCGGAGCCCCCGAGTTGCGCAGCTGGTGGCCATAACCGGTTTTCAGGTCTCAACAGTGGTTTGGCTGAACCACACTGATGAGGAGACCGGCTATGACCGCCATCAATTCTACAACCGCGCCGACCGTGCTTGTAGCCATCGACATTTCCAAGCACCGGCACGAGATCCTGATCTCCGTTCCCGGCAAGCAGCGGCGACGGCGGCTGACGATCCGCAACGCGCTGGAGGATTTCGAACGACTGCGCGAGCTGCTCGCGGCGTATTCTCTGCCGGTCCGTGTCGGCTTCGAGGCCACTGGAAACTACCACCGGTCTCTGGCGCATCATCTCGGCCGATCGGGGTTCGAACTGAAGCTCGTGTCCTCCGTTGCCCTGGCCCGGACGCGCGAGGCGCTGCACAACAGCTGGGACAAGAACGATCCGAAGGACGCCCAGGTCATCCTGCACATGCTGGAGATCGGGGCGGTCCAGTTCTTCCATGATCCGCTTGCGGCCGGCACCAACGACATCCAGGAGCTGTCGAAGACGCACGAGATAGTCTCGCGTTCGAAGACCGAGCTCTGGCATCGCATCCTGACGCATTACCTGCCGCTGTATTTCCCGGAGGCCGAACGGTTCCACCGCAGTTCCCGGACCGATTGGTTCCTGGCCTTCCTCGAGCGGTTCCCGTCGCCGCACATGATCACGGCGTTGTCGCAGGAGGTGTTCATTGAGGCGGCATGGGATGTGGTCGGGCGCAAGGTTTCCAAAGAGCGCCTGCTTTCAGATATTTATGCGACGGCTGCCGGCTCGGTGGGGCTTCCTGTCCACCCGGACTCCGATGCGGTCCGCATGTTCCGCCTCGTCCTGGCCGAGGGGCGCAGCCTTGTCCGGCAACGCGACGAGATCGAGGCGCGGGCTGTCGAGCTGTTGTCCGATCATGCCGACTACCGGCTGCTGACGAGCATTCCCGGCATCGGGCCGATCAATGCCATGACCATCCTGGCCGAAGCCGGCGACCTTCGCAGGTTCGGTCATCACCGGCAGTTTCTGAAATTCTGCGGCATGGACCTCGCCACCGTCCAGTCCGGCATGTTCCGCGGGCAGAGCAGGATCTCGAAATACGGCAATGCCCGACTGCGACGCACCCTCTGGATGGCTGGCCAGACGGCCGTGTTGAAGCGGACCAACAGCTTTCGCGACAAGTTCGAACGCTACATCTCGCAAGATCGGCACAATCCCCATCTCCGGCGCAAGGCATACACCGCCGTAGCCGCCAAGATGGCGCGCACCGTACACGCCGTGATCAAGCACGGCGAACCCTATCGTCCCTTCTTCGAGGGGGCGAGCCCAGGCGGAAGGACCCCTCTCTTTCGAGCCGTGGAGGCGTAGAGCGACCTCGTAGATAATGTTCGGGCTTTTCGCTTGGGATGCAGGATCTCGTCTTGAGGACGGTGAGGGCCGCCGCCGCGCGTACCCTGTGTTTGCTATGGGAGAGACCGTTTCTTGACGGCGAAACCCGTCTGGGCAACCATATCAGGGCATCCGGAATACCGGATGCTCCAAGACCTGATGCTTCAAGCCGCCAAAGCTTCCCGACATAGGACGTT
>NZ_SELO01000113.1 GCF_004146235.1 Tropicimonas sp. IMCC6043
CTGGACGGGAAAACGCCCGATCAGGCATATCTCACCCCGTCCCGGCCAATTCCGGTCGCGGCATAACTGAGCGGAAGATCCACTTAGAACACAGCTCCAAACTGTTCAGACAACCCGAGCCACCTATAACGCAGCTTGTAAGCAAGGCGGTCGAGGTTGGACTTTTTCTTCATCACAATCTCCTCCGCACTTCACCCAACGGCAACCTGCAGCTCCATCCGCACGGAGCCGCCAACTAAGAGAGTCAAGGGACCCTCAAAGCTGATACTCAAGGAAACCCAGAGGTTTAACCAGAAGCATCAGCCACGTGAGCTACAGGCTATCGCCGTTGGCACACCCAGAGATAGGATGTGGACTCCGTGGTCGCAAGGTGCATTTGCTTATCCATTGAGTATCCGCAGAAGAGTTTCGCCTCCAATAAACTCGTCGCGCTTTGCAGCCAGCGCCAGCATCGCGATTTCTTCCGTCACAACATATCCATCGCGTCCCACGCCAATCGCAGCCATTAGGGCGGCCTCGTCCAACGACCCGCCCCGCAACATGTTGAACGCCAACTCAGCTACACTTTGTCCTTGGTCCTGAGCCGCTTGCTTCGCGTTCCTCCGCACCTGCCGTCCGCTGTGCAGCTCCGCGTTCAGTAGCGGGCTGTATTTGCTGTAGTGCTTGTCCAGCATCGCCGTGCTGTTGCCCATCTGCTTGCTCAGCGCGTGCGTGCTAATCCCTCGCTTCAAGTCCTGCGTGGCGTAGTAGTGGCGCCAGCTGTAGAGCGTGCGCGTCTTGCCGTCCGCGCCCACTTTCAGCCCAAGCTCGTCCAGTAGCGCGTTGAACGAGCGGTTCAGATTGAAGATCGTAGCGACTTTGCCCAAGCGAGTAGTGAACACGTGCTCGTCGCTACGAGCTGCGAGTAGCGCGTCGAAGCTCTCTGAGCGTATAGCAGGGTTCAGCTTGCGCTGTCTGTCCAAGTAGCTTTCCACGCGGTCGCGCGCCACAGCGGCTCTCTTCCGCGTCTTCCCGTCCACGTTAATGACAAGGTAGCGGTTCGCGTCCTGCTCATGCCATTCGATGTTCTTCCAGCGTAGCCCTAACGCTTCCGTTCCGTGACGCACGCCTGTATTTGCGAGGAACAGGACGTAGTTGCGTAGCACCTCGCGGGTCGCCTGTGCCTTGGTGCTGGAGGTCTTCTCGTGCCACGTGCGTAGCGCGGTGTAGATCTTCGTGTATTCCGCGTTGGTGAAGCTGCCTCTGCTTTCGCTCTTGAGCCCCTTGTTGAGCAGGGTAGGGCGGAGAGATTTCGTGATCCAGCCGTGCAGCTCTGCTTCATCCAGCACCCTGTTGAGCGCAGCGTTATGGTTGTTTATGCCGCTCTGCGAGAAGGGCTTCCCGTTCTGCTCAGTCCGCCAAGCGTCGAACGCCTTTAGCGCTGCCAGGTCGATTTTCGCAATGTCTGTGCTGCCAAAGTGGGGAATGAGCCAGCGGTGTCAACGGCGGTGCGATTTCCTGCCAGAGGGCAGCACAAAATCCGGCCAGTTCCAGCGTGATCGGCGCCCCGGCAGACGCGCTCCCTATGTAGCTGGCGGTTGCCGGGGCGCCTTGGTCCGCG
>NZ_SELO01000114.1 GCF_004146235.1 Tropicimonas sp. IMCC6043
CCGGGCGATAGCCGCGATTGGGGCCTCGGCCGCCTGTCGTGAGGCTCCAGATGCCCACAGATTGCATGCCGTGGGCACACTGGCCGAGCCTTGTTCGTTCGGGCTTGAAGGGCGGCGCTGTCTTCATGTCGCCGCCGGGGGCGCCCGCAGGCGCTGGATCGCGGCGATGATCGCGCGGACCATCCGCCCCGACACCGCCACCTCGGCCAACTGGAAGGTGATGGCACGGGCGTGGCGGACCACACGGGCACCGATCTTGATCAGCTTGAGCTGCAGGCTGGTAAGCGACCAGTCCGCCATTGGCTCCGGCAGGCCAACATGGGCGAGGAACATGGCGAGGTTGTAGGCCAGCGCGTGCAGCTGGAGCCGCACCTCGTTATCCCGGAACCGCCGACACGACAGGCGCGTCCAATGGATAGCATACTTGCCTTCGCGGATGTGCTGTTCGGCGGTGCCGCGGCGGTTGTAGAAGCCGCTGACCCACTCTGGCTCCATCGGCAGGTTGGTCACAACGAAGCCCACACGTGGGAACAACTCGCCGGGGTGCCACTCGATCTTCGCCACCACCCGGCGCGGCTTGTCCCAGCTGTTCGCCCGGTAATCGAAGTCCTCGTAGAACCGCCGGACGTGCTTGGGCGGGCGCCCGACCGGACGCTTCAGCCGGTGCGCGATACGCTCCTGCAGGACGGCGTTCGCTGGCAACCGGATGGCATAGAAGTACCCCGCCGCCTCCAGGGTCTTGTACAGATCAGGCAGCGCGAAGGCGGCATCGGCGCGGAAGAACTTCAGCATGTCGCGGCCGGCATAGCGCCGCATGACCGGCTCCAGAACCGCTTTCCAGCCGTCGGCGCTGTGGACGTTGCCGGGGCGCAAGGCGCAGCGTTCCAGCATCCCGAACTGGTTGAACAGAAAGAGCGGGTGGTAGCAGGCACAGCCGAAATGCCCGTTCCAGGCGGTGCCCTCCTGGTTGCCATAGGTCGGGCTGACCGAGCTGTCCATGTCGAGCACGACGTACTTCAGCCCCGTCCGGTCGAGGAACCGGTCGATCCACTGTCCACTCAAGTCGGCGAGCGCCGCCCGGTTGCCCTCGGTCGCGAGTCCCTCGGTCTCGAAGCGGCTCATCTGCGATGTGGAGGCCGCCTGCCCATCGACGGCGCGGGCACCAACAACTTGCCGCATCACTGGGTCATGGGCCAGCCGTTCGGCGTCGTTGACGTCTTCGTACCCGGCGAGGCGACCATACACTGCTTGCCGGAACAGCCCGGCTATCTGGTGAACTCGGTACGCACCGGTGCGGTGTTCGGTCAACGCGGCGGTGGCCAGGTCGGACAGTCCAAGCGCATCGTCCAGCTCCCGCACGATCAGCAGACCGCCGTCCGAACTGAGCTGCGATCCCCGAAACTCCAGCCGCACCCGACGGTCGAAATCGAGCCTCAGATCGTCCCGCGACCCTGCACCCGATGGGTGAGCCATCCAACACCACCTTCACGCCGCCCAACTCTCTGAAGAATAACAGAAATGCGGCCATCAGCGCAGCAAAATCGTCGGATCACTTGGGAAATTGGGG
>NZ_SELO01000115.1 GCF_004146235.1 Tropicimonas sp. IMCC6043
CCCAGCTTAATCGTCTAAATCTTCGGGGAAATTTGCGTGTGCCTGAAAGCGCTTTAAGATCAGTCTGCTACACATGAACCGTCGGCAGCTTCGGGCACATGCATGGGTGAAACGCTACAACCGGTCTCGCCGCGGTTCAACCGCTCGCTTTCGATCCTGACGCGTGCGGATCGGCTGACCGGCGATCCCGGTGCCATCCTTCTGCGAGAGATCCTCGAGGGCAGCGGTATCGTGGACTGGATGACGGCACGGATGGTCGACCGCCGGCGCCAGGAGGATGTCACCCATGACCTCGCCTCGCTCTTGCGCACGAGCGTGCTGTTGGCTGCTCAGGGGTGGCGCGACCAGGATGATGCAGATGCCCTGCGTCACGATCCGGCTTTGCGACTGGCCAGCAGTTCGTCGGCGGGACTGACGCCACTCGCGGACGGCGCCGGCCTGGCATCGCAGCCGACCTTGTCGCGGTTCACGGCGATGATCGCGGCGCCGGCCAACCTTGCGGTGCTGCGCGAGGCGATCCTCGAGATGGCCGGGTGCGGCATCCGGGCCGAGCGTGGCGGCGAACGCGCCAGGCACCTCACACTGGACGTCGACAGCGCCCCGATCGAAGTCCACGGTCATCAGCCGAAGGCCGAGTGGAACGGCCATTACGCGGCCCGGATCTATCATCCGCTGATCACCTCGATCGCCGAGACTGGCGACATGCTCGACGCCCGTCTCAGGCCGGGCAATGTCGGCACCTCAGATGGCGCGCTCGATGTCATCCTCGATGTCGTGGACCGGGCACAGCAGAGCCTCTGCGAGGTGGCGATGGTGCGCATCGATGCCGGCTTCCCCTCGGCGGCGCTGCTGGCCGGGCTGGAGGCGCGCGGCATCGACTACGTCTCCCGCCTGCGAGCGAATGCCGCGCTCGACCGCATGGCGGCACCGTTCCTGAAGCGTCCGCCCGGGCGCCGGCCGACAGAGCCGCGGATGTGGCTCCATGAACTGCTCTATCAGGCCGACAGCTGGGACAGGCCGCGCCGGGTGATCCTGGTTGTCAAGGAACGCGAGGGCGACCTGCTGCTCGATCGCTTCTTCCTGGTCACCTCGCGCGACTGGACCCGGCAGACGCGGCACGAAGTCCTGGAGCACGACCGGGAACGCGGCAAGGCCGAAGGCCACATGGGTGAGCTGAAAGACGTGCTGGCCCCGGCGCTCTCGTCGACCAACCGGGCGAAGTCGCATTGGCGGGGACGGACGACGACCTCGTCCACACCTGCCGTCAATGCCTTCGCCTGCAACGAGGTCCGCCTGCTGATCTCGTGCCTCGCCTACGAGATCATGCACATCGCCCGCCGCGCGATGACCCGCGCCTCCGGCACCGGCTGGAGCCTGCGCCGGCTGCGCGAGCGCGTCCTGCGAGCCGGAGCCCGGCTCACCGTCTCGGCCCGACGGATGACGCTCGCCCTCTCGACCGCCGCCACTCCGTTCTGGGCCGCGATCTGGCCGCAGATAACCGCTCTTCATTGGGGCGGCCCGTAGCGAGCAGCTATCAGCCTC
>NZ_SELO01000117.1 GCF_004146235.1 Tropicimonas sp. IMCC6043
TGTCATGTGTGGACGTATATGGACCCCGCCTGATTGCAACGCCTGATCTGGTCGGGTTCGAGTTTCGCAATTGCGGACGTATATCCGGCTTCCTTGAGCGGCCCGATACTTCGCCGCCGCGAGCCCCGATGGATTTCCGCGTGCTTTCTCCTCAATGCTCCCGAGGCATCGGCAGGCGCCGTGCCGGTCCACACATCAGGTTCAGAAAGCGATGGTAGCGACCCTTTCACCATCCCCAGCCAAGTTGCTGCAATTTCTCGGGCGCGACGGCCTTGTTGATCAGTCTCCTCGGTAGCCTCAGCCGACTGCGGCGCCGCGCGTCGGATCGTATTCTTCGTTCCGCGCAAGGACAGACCAAATGATCCTCGCGTTCTTATTGGCCAGCGCGACAGCTACAACATTCGGATGCCGCCTCTCGCGCAAACGGCCGATCCAAAGACTTCTCGCATCCGTCTTGCCATGGGCCTTACCCAGAACTGCTCGGGCACCATGGATCATCAACGTCCGCAGGTAGCGGTCACCGCGCTTGCTGATACCGAAGAGCCGGGCCTTGCCGCCGCTCGATCTTTGTCTGGGAACCAGCCCGAGCCAAGCCGCGAACTCCCGCCCATTCCGGAAGCAACTCTGGTCGCCGGCCGCTGCGACCAGGGCCGTCGCCGTGATCGGTCCGATCCCTTCGATCCGGCCGATCCGCTGGCATGCTTCATTCGACCGGAACAGAACCCGGATCCTGCTGTTGAAGGAGGCGATGCGCTTGTCGAGTTCACCCAACTCCTCCCGGGTTTCGATCACGAGCTCGCGGATCATATCCGGCACGCCGTCATCTCTGCGGCACCCATCCACGATTTGCCGTAGGGCCTGGCGTAGACGGCTGATGTCGCGGGCGATCACAACGCCATGTTCGGCCAGCAAGCCTCGGATCTGGTTCACAAGCCGCGTCCGGTCCGAGATCAGCCTCTGCCGGATGCGGTGGACGGCTTGTATCTCCAACTGTCCCGGTGATTTCTGTGGAACGAACCGCATCGAGGGACGGCTGACGGCCTCACAGATCGCTTCGGCGTCGTTGCGGTCGTTCTTATTGGATTTGACGTAGGGCGCGACGAATTGCGGTGAGATCAGACGGACTTCGTGCCCGAGTTCGGACAGCACCCGCGCCCAGTAGTGCGAGCCGCTGCAGGCTTCCATGCCAACGAGGCAGGGCGGCAAATCGGCGAAGAACGGCACGACGGCATCGCGGCGCAGCGTTTTTCTAAGCACGGTACGATCGTCACTGCCAACGCCGTGGACCTGAAACACAGTCTTGGCCAGATCCAGGCCGATCCTAACGATATCCATGGCATGTCTCCTCTCTCATCCTGTGGATGTCGAAGTGTCACCGCCGCC
>NZ_SELO01000118.1 GCF_004146235.1 Tropicimonas sp. IMCC6043
TCGCTGTATTGCTGCTCGGATGGCGTGCGTGGTCGTGGCGCTGCCGTGACGTACCTGTCCCATAGGGCTTCCTTCCATTCCAGCGAATGGATCGCACCATCAAACCGTGGGATCAAACACCTAGGGTCGCCGCTTTTCTTTTCCCGTCACTATTTCTCCAGAACCACAAGGTGCAGATCCCGGCAGGTCGTTGGGTCCGAGGTGGATGATCTCAGTGCGTTGGCTTCTGATGGTGCCACGAGGCCGATCTCGCGACCGTATCACGAGACGGCGGGCTTCGCTGCCTTGGTCCTCGGTTTCTTCTCGGCAGACGCCGCCGTTGTGCGCTTCCTGGTGGCGGCCCCAGTTGTCGGCGCTGTCTTGGTCTTCGCTTTGGACGTGGCTTTCACTTCCTCTTTCGGCTTTCGGGGTGCTTGTTTTGCCGGGATCTTTGCCGGCTTCAAGGCGCCTACCGCCTTCTGCCAGTGCTCCTCATCGCGCCCGTGCGGTTTGCCTTCGTCAAGCCAGAGGAAATACGCGGCCTCTCGGATATGGCCTTCGTCGATTGCAGATTGAGTCATAGTGTTGTCCTCAGAATTCCCTCACGATGAACTTGTCCTTCGGTACCATCCCACAGGTGAATACCCGGCTGGCACAATTGACTGGTGCAGGTCCCGAGATGATGCAGCCACGCACTCCGATGCGAGACGACGCCCAATTTGAAGGCGGGAGGAAAACGATGATGTTCGGGGCCACTTTCATGCCTCGCGACCGCACCACGACGCTTTCTAGCCCAGCGTTGGTTGCGAAGTCATTTGCGGTGAGTTCGGCGAGAAGTGTATCCGGAGCAGATCATCGCTGACAAAGTGCCGAACCTTGCGTACGGCAGAGAGGCCGGCAACAGTCGAGTGATCGGCCGAGTTCGCCGGTCTTTGCAAGAGGTCTGACCATGAGTCGCGTCATCAATCGCGGTGCCAACATGCGCCGCCACGAGGTCGATTTCGGCGACGACGAGATATCGGTCTACCTTCATTCAGCTTCCGAGACTGTCGGACTGGCAAACGACGCCAGTCATGAGTACCGCCCGGAAGGTCGACACCGGATCGCGCTGATGAATATCCTGCGCC
This sequence comes from Tropicimonas sp. IMCC6043, assembly GCF_004146235.1. Lineage (GTDB taxonomy): Bacteria > Pseudomonadota > Alphaproteobacteria > Rhodobacterales > Rhodobacteraceae > Tropicimonas. Next base: position 1,107 of record NZ_SELO01000118.1, read on the forward strand.
ACATCTTCAGCGAGACGATTGCCGAACTGGCGAAGAACGCCAGGGTCCTCTGACATTGGGCGCGAAGGGTCCAGCGCATCACCATGATCCGGGTGAGGTTCTCTCTGGCCTGGTCGAGCGCGTGACTTTTCATAGCTCTGAGTCTGGTTTCTGTGTCCTGCGCGTGAAGGCGCGCGGTCACCGCGACCTGGAGACCGTTGTCGGTCATGCTGCGATGATTTCTGCCGGCGAAT
>NZ_SELO01000011.1 GCF_004146235.1 Tropicimonas sp. IMCC6043
CGATCGCTGTATTGCTGCTCGGATGGCGTGCGTGGTCGTGGCGCTGCCGTGACGTACCTGTCCCATAGGGCTTCCTTCCATTCCAGCGAATGGATCGCACCATCAAACCGTGGGATCAAACACCTAGTCGGCGATCAGGAGTTCCACGCCGCGACGCTCGAACTCCTTCGCATCCTGGTCCGAAATGCCGTCATCGGTGACGAATGTGTGGATCAGTTCCAGATCGCCGAGGCGCGTGAAGCTGGACTTGTTGATCTTCGTGGAATCGGCCACGAGACAGACATGCGAGGCGGCCTTGATCATCGCCTTCTTGAGTTCGAGATCGGCGAAACTGGGATAGGTCAGGCCGGATTCCGGGCCGACGCCCGCCGTCGCGAGAAAGAGCCGCCCGGCGAAGATGTTGTGGAAATACTCCGCGGCCTTGTCGCCACTGACCGACAGCGTGGGTGACTTGAACTGGCCGCCGGGAAGGTGAATGGCAAACCCCGGTATCGCGCCGAGGGTGATGGCGATGTTGAGCGCATTGGTGATGATCGTCAGGTTGCGCCGACCGACGAGCCGCGTGGCGACCTCGGTCGTCGTGCTGCCGGCATCGAGGATCACCGTTTCCCCGTCTGTCACCAGAGCCGCGGCGCAGGCGCCGATGCGGCGCTTCTTGTCCATGTTCTCCATGTGCTGGAGCACCATGGCCCCCGCCTGGCTCGGAAACCGGCTGAGATGCGCACCGCCATGTTCGCGGGAGATATGGCCTTCCTTCTCCAGCCGCTCGAGGTCCTGCCGGATTGTCGCTTCCGACACCTGGAAGGCTGCCGAGAGATCCCGGACGCGGGCGCTCCCCTCTTCCTGAAGCCACGCGAGGATCTTGCGCCGGCGCGGTTCGGCGAGCAGACCGGTCATGTCATCTGCAAAGGAAGCCGGTTTTTCGGACGCGGGCGTTTTCATCTCGGTTCCTTGCAGTGCAACAGAATGGTCGAGCAACCGGGATCTGGCTTGGGGCTTTCGATCTCTTTCATTTGTCTGTCATTGCGACGATTCGAATGCAAGTACGGTCGGTCGTCGGCGATCCGGCGTCCTTCGCGCGCTGAACCGCCGAGATGGTCGCATCGGCGCCGAGGGGCTTGGCCTTAAAGAACGGGTTGTCGTGGCCCAGCGTGATGATCGCGATGAGCCCCTCGGCCGAAGCGAAGCCGGCAAGGGCGCCGGTCATGCCGAGGGCGAACGCGGATACCGGTAATCTGCGTTTGCTTTCGTTTGATATCGAAATATTAAGTTTACTTCCGATAGCTCGCGAGATTGGATCATTCCACTAGATCTGCTCCCGCCACTTCACCGGCATTCAAAAGGCATTCGCCCCGGAGCCGAAAGCTGGCGGGCGCGCATAAATCTTCGTTGATGCCAAGATTTTTGAATTTTCTCTGTGGCGGCGCTTCGCCGGATGGTCTGTAGCGTACCGGGACTCACCCGGCGAGCCGGTGGAAGAGCCCACGAGGCGATTGAAAATAGAAGAAATCGAAATTACTCGAAATCGAGGCGGGATCCGTCCGCGGTTGCCGGAAAGTGCGCGGAGACGGATGTCGCGGGCTGGAGGAGCGACAATGACCCGGATTTCGAAGCGCAACGTGACCCTTGGTGTCGTGATCGGCAGCAGGGCCTTTTTCAACGGTGCGCCCTGCCGGGCCGCCCGCGAGGAAACCCTCGCCCATCTAAACCGGCTTGGGATCGCCGCGCGGATCCTGCCCTTCGAGGCGACGGTCAACGGCGCGGTCCAGTCGATCCAAGACGCCAAGCTCTACGCGGCCCATTTCGCCGAGCATCGCGACGAGATCGACGGGCTGGTCATCTGCCTGCCGAACTTCGGCGACGAGATCGCCGTGGCAGAGCTTGTGAGCCGTGCCCGGCTGAACGTTCCGATCCTGCTTCAGGCGAGCAACGACGAGGTGGACAAGGTCGATGTCCACAGCCGTCGCGACGCGTTCTGCGGCAAGCTGTCGGTGGCGAACAACTTCTACCAGTACGGCGTCCCCTACACCGAGACCACCTCGCATAGCTGTGACACGGGAAGCGCCGAGTTCGGTTCCGATCTGGAGCGGTTCGCTCGGGTCTGCCGCACCGTGCGTGGTCTCTCCAACGCCCGGATCGGCGCCATCGGCGCGCGCACCGGCCCGTTCCAGACCATGCGCTACAGCGAGAAGCTGCTCCAGGCCGCGGGGCTGACGGTGGTGACGGCGGACCTCTCCGAACTGATCGCTGCGGCCGGGGCGATCCCGGACGACGATGCCGACCTCGCCGCCAAGCTCGCCGCGATCAAGGGCTACGGTACCATTCCCGGCCACATCACCGAGGGCCAGATCGCCAAGCAGGCGAAGTGGAGTCTGGCCGTCAACCGCTGGATCGCGGAGAACGAATGCGACGCCTCCGCGATCCAGTGCTGGCGCTCGTTGCAGGACAATTTCGGCTGCGCCACCTGCCTGACGATGTCGATGATGGGCGAGGAACTGATGCCGTCCGCCTGCGAGGTGGACGTGATGGGGGCGATTTCGATGTATGCCCTGACGCTTGCCGCCGGCGCGCCCTCGGCGATCCTCGACTGGAACAACAACTATGCCGACGAGGTGGACAAATGCGTCTGCACCCATTGCGGCAACTACCCCAAGCAGTTCATCGGCGCGACGCCGGAAGTGGGCGAGCTGGACGTGCTGGGAGAGACCATCGGCCGCTCGAAATGCTTCGGCGCGGTGAAGGGCAAGGTCCAGCCGGGGGCGATGACCTATTTCCGCGTCTCCAGCGACGATCGGGCTGGCGCGCTGAAGGCCTATGTCGGGCAGGGCGAATTCACCGATGATCCCTTCCCGATGGATGGCGGCATTGCCGTCACCCGGGTCAACCGCCTGCGCGAGCTCCTGGGCTTCGTCGCCCGGAACGGCTTCGAGCACCATGTTGCAATGGTCCGCGGCCATCATGCAGACGTCGTCAATGAGGCAATCACCCGCTATCTTCGCTGGCCGATCTACCACCATGACGGCCACGTGGAACCGACGCTGGTCTGGACGGCCCGCTAAAGCGGGCCTCGCCGGATCACGGGATCTTGGTGGGGTCGGTCAGTGCGGCACGACCGAGGCGGAGTCCGACAGAGCGCGGATTCCCGTCTCCGAGAGCACGTAGTCATTTTCGATCCGCACGCCGGCTCGCAATTCGGGGCTGTAGAGGCCCGGTTCGAGCGTGAAGACGTCGCCGGCCTGAAACCTGTCGTCCCAATGCGGGTTGATCCGCGGTGCCTCCACCGGATCCAGCCCGATACCGTGACCGAGATGCGTGTCGAAACGCCAGCCCCGGAAGCCGTCGAGAAAGCGGCTCACCGTGTCGTAGACGGACCGGCAGGAGACGCCCGGCGCGATAAGCGACAGCGCCAGCGCGTGGGCCTCGACGACGCGGCGGGCGGCCGCAAGCTGGTCATCCCGCCATACGCCGCCGACCGGATAGGTACGGCAGAGGTCGGAATAATACCCGTGGACCATGACCCCGGTATCGATCGGGATCAGCTCGCCCTCACGGAGCGCCCGGTCGCGTGGCGGTCCGCCGATCTCCCCGCCTCGATAATCGTTGCCCAGCTCGCCGATCGGACGGCCCGCCGCGGAGACTGCCGCCGCCTGATAGGTCGCGAAAAGATCGGTCTCGCGGGTGCCCGCGACCAGAAGCGGTTCGATGGCGACATAGGCGGCCTCGCCGGCCGCGGCGCCGGCGGCAATAAACGCAATCTCGTCCGGATCCTTGGTGCGGCGGCGGCGCTCGATCTCCGGGCGCATGTCAAATGGCTCGACGCGGCCGAAGAGCAAGAGCGGCAGGTCGCCATCGAGACCGAGCCGGCAGCCTTGCGGGACCAGCTCCAGGAGAGGCTCCAGCGCAAGGTCCGCCAGGCGGGGCTTGAGGGAGGACCGGACCGCCCCCTCGAACTCGCGCAGCATGTCGGCGACATGAATCCCTTCGACGCCGGGCATGCGGCTGAGCACCGAAGGGCCGTCGGCGAGGATCAGCCCCGCCGCGGGGAATACGTCGCGTGCACGGTAGTTGAAGAGCCGGGTCAGCAGGCCCCGGCCGCGGACGAGAAGCCCCATGCAGCCCGCCGCGCGCAAATCTTCGCGCAACGCCTCCTGCCTCTGCCGGCAGAGATCTTCCGCCAATTCAAGCGGCCCGCTCATTCCGGCACTTCCTTCCGTAACGCGTTCGATCAGGGCCTTTGCGCGCCGCTCACCCCGACATAAACCGCATAGAGGCAGTCGGTCGAGGTGATGAAGAGCCGGTTGCGCCTCGGGCCGCCGAAGGTCAGGTTGGACACCATTTTCGGCGTCTTGATCCGGCCGAGCGGGTTGCCGTCCGGATCGAAGACGCGCACGCCGTCCTGCGACGAGGACCAGAGGTTCCCCCCGTCGTCGAAGCGGAAACCGTCCGGCAGGCCAGGTGAGACCTCGACGAAGACGTCGCCGCCGGACAGCCCGTTCGCTTCGGACACGTCGAAGACGCGGATATGGTGGGGCCCGTCGGGGTCGTGCGAGAAACCGCTGTCGGCGATGTAGAGCCGGCTCTCGTCCGGTGAGAACGCGAGGCCGTTCGGCTTGACGAAATCGTCGGCGACCACCGCGATCTCGCCGCTGGCCGGGTCGACGCGGAAGACGAAGCAACCCTCCTGTTCCTGCTCGGACCGGTATCCCTCGTAGTCCGACAGGATGCCGTAGCTGGGATCGGTGAACCAGATCGTGCCGTCGGACTTGACCACCACGTCATTGGGCGAATTGAGGCGCTTGCCCTGATAGCTGTCGGCAATCACCGTGATCGTGCCGTCCGGCTCGGTCCGGGTGACGCGGCGACCGCCATGCTCGCAGCTGACCAGCCGGCCCTCGCGGTCGCGCGTGTTGCCGTTGGCGAAGTTCGAATTGGCGCGGAACACGCCGACGCCGAGGTCCGGGGTCCAGCGCAACATCCGGTTGTTGGGGATGTCGGACCAGACGAGGAACCCGCCGTCGGCGAACCAGACCGGCCCCTCGGCCCAGCGACAGCCGTCATAGAGAAGCTCGATATCGGCGATGGGCACGGTCATGTCGCGGAAGCGATGGTCGAAATACTCGAATGCGTCGCCGACAAGGGCCATGGGTCTTCTCCTAGGTAGTGCGCTTGCCGCCGCTCGCGGCGACGATCACGCCGATGATGATGAGCCCGGTGAGCACCAGCCGCACCCCCGCCCCGGCGCCCATGGTGTTGAGCATGGTGACGAGCAGGAAGAGGAACAGCGCCGCGCCCCAGAGGCCTGGCACGTTGGCGTAGCCGCCGGCAACCGAGGTGCCGCCGATCACCACCACGGCGATCGAGCTCAGCAGGTATTCCTCGCCCATGTTCAGCGCCGCGCCGCCGGAGAAGCCGGCCAGAAGGTAGCCGCAGAGGCCGGCCAGTGTTGCGCTCAGCATGTAGGTGGCGGCGCGGATGCGCTCGACCTTGACGCCGGCCAGATGCGCCGCGCGCGGGTTCTGGCCAATAGCGATGACGCCGCGGCCGTAGAGCGTCCGGGTCAGGACGACGTGCCCGATAGCGGCCAGGACGACCACGCAGAGCGCGATGACCGGGATGCCGGCGATCTTGGCGGTGGTGAACTCCGCCAACTCAGTGGGCGGTTTCACCCGCAGGCCACGGTTCCACCAGATCGCCGCCGATTGATAGATGAAGCTCGACGACAGTGTGGCGATGATCGGCGGGATCCGCAGCAGCCGGATCAGCGAATAGTTGATCGCGCCAACGGACAGACCGATTGCGAGCGCCAGCAGCAGCCCCAGCGGAAGCATCGCGCCCGAACCGTCCATGGACTTCATCGCCACAGTGCCGGCAAGCGTCATGCAGGCCGGAACCGAGAGATCGACATTCCCCGGCCCGAGGGTGATGACGAACATCTGCCCGAGCGCGACGATGACGAAGAAGGCGCCGAATGTCAGCGCCGCCGACATGACCTGGCCCGACCCGGTGCCACCGGTATAGGCGGCCGTCGCGGCCCAGACTGCAATCGCGCCGACCCAGGCCCAGAGCCAGGGTTGCTTGCCAAATTTTGCCAGCGCGCTCATGCCTTCGCCTCCGTGCGGCTGATCAGGACGCGGAGCGCCAGCACGATGATCAGGATCGCCCCCTGCGCGCCGATCTGCCAGTCGGGGTTGAGGCGCAGGAAGGACAGGAAGGATCCGGCCAGCGCCAGCGTTACCGCGCCGATCACCGCGCCGATCGGCGAGACTCGTCCGCCGACGAACTCGCCACCACCGAGGATCACACCGGCGATGCTCAGAAGCGTGTAGCGCAACGCGATATTGGCGTCGGCCGAGGTGGTCAGCCCGACGAGGGCCATGCCCGAGAGCACGCCGAAGAAGCCCGCCAGCGCGAACATGGTCATCTTGATCCTGAGGATCGACCATCCCGCGCGTTCGAGCGACTTGGCGTTGCCGCCGGCGCCGCGCAGCACCGTCCCGAGCGCCGAGCGCATCAGGAAGAGGTGAACCAGCCCGGCGATCAGCACCGAGGCGATGATCGGCATCGGCACGAAGAACGGCTTCAGGGTCATCAGGCTGCGGATGTATTCGGGCGCCTTGCCGCCGGGTGTCGGCAGCACGAGCACGGCGAGGCCGAGCCAGACGAAGGACATCCCGAGCGTAACCACGATCGATGGCAGGTTTCGCAGATGGATCAGCGCGCCCAAGGCCGCGTAGACGGCGATCAGGCCGACCAGCGCGGCAAAGCCGAGAAGCGGCGTGTCATGGACCCAGGTCGCGGTCACGCAGGCGACCAGGCTGACAAAGCCTCCGAGCGAAAGGTCGAGCTCGTTGACGCAGAGGATAAACATCTGCGCGATGGTCGCGAGCGCGATCGGCACCGCGAGGTTCAGGAGCAGGTTCAGCCCGAAATAGCTCATGGTTCGTGGCTGGAGCCAGAAGATCGCGATCAAAAGCGCGGCGAGCGAGAGCGGCGGTAGCAGGCTGCGCAACAGCCGGGGGGAAAGGAGCGCGCTCATGCGTCAGCCCTGAACGAGGCGTGCAGCACCCGCTCCTCCGTCATCTCGGCACGCGTCAGGTCGGCGACGATGGCGCCTTCGCGGAAAACGTAGACGTGGTCACAGTTGCGAAGCTCGTCCATCTCCGTGGTGTACCAGAGGAATGTGCGCCCCTTTTGGGCTTCCTCGCGAATCATTGCGTAGACCTCCTGCTTGGTCCCCACGTCGACGCCCCGCATCGGGTCGTCCATCACGATGATTTCCGCAGGCGCCCCCAGGGCGCGCGCGAAGAGGGCCTTCTGCTGGTTGCCGCCGGAGAGCGAGAGGATCGGGTCGGCCATGTCCGGCGTGCGGATGCCGATCTTGTCTTTCCAGCGGTTGGAAAACTCGAACGCCTTGTCGTGGTTGAGGAGAAAGCCGTCGAGGAATTGCCGGAGCGAGCCGATCGAGACATTCTCGGCGATTGACCAGAGCGGAAAGACGCCGTCGCTCTGCCGGTCGCCGGCCACCAGCGAGACATTGCCGGAAACGTCGGTTCCCGGTGCGTGTTCGAAGACACGCACCAGAAGCTCGGTCTGTCCCTGTCCCGAAAGGCCGGCGAGCCCGACCACTTCGCCCTTGTGCGCCGTCAGGGTGAGCGTTTCAGGCGCGGACGGCGTGGCGCGCAGTGTCACCGGCGCGCCGTCGCGGATCACGGCTCCATCCGCTGCCGCGGCGGTCTGGGTTTCGGCAACGCTGCCCATCGCCGCCACCAAGGAGTTCCGGGTGAAGGACCTGGCGGCGTCGAGCGCCACGACGCCACCGTCGCGCATCACGGCGATTCGGTCCGACGTCTCAAGGACCTCGCCCAGAAGATGCGAGATCAGCACGCAGGTGCCGCCGCCTTCGACGTAGCGGCGGACATGTTTCAGGAGTTTCTCCGCGACGACCGCGTCGAGCGACGAGGTGGGCTCGTCGAGGATCACGACGCGCGCCGGGGTGTCGGTCACCGCGAAAGCGCGGGCGATTTCCACCATCTGGCGACGCGCGATCGAGAGATCCCCCACGACATCGTTGGTCGATATCCCGTGTCCGGGGAACACCTCGTCCAGCTTCGCGCCGATCAACGCACGCGCCGCGCGCCGCCAGCCGAATCCGGCAATCGCCGGATGCGAGATGCGGGCGTTCTCTGCGACGGTGAGATTGGGGCAGAGCGAGAGTTCCTGATAGACACAGCGGACGCCTCTCTGCATTGCCGTTTGCGGCGAGTATCCCGCCGTTACGTCCTGTCCCGCGATCACAATCGCGCCTGTGTCGGGCAACAGGTTGCCCGACAACACATTCATCAAAGTCGACTTGCCTGCGCCGTTATGGCCGACGAGGCCAAGGCATTCGCCGGCCCGGAGGTCGAGCGAAACGCCGTCGAGAGCGTGGACGGCACCGAAACTCTTGGCGACGCCGTCCAGCCGGACAATCAGATCCGATTCAGCACTCATCTTGGGTCACTCGCCCGGAGATCTTACATTCCGGCCGCTTTGATGACCTCCTGAGCATCCTCCAGCGAGTATTCCACGTTGGCCACGCCGCCCGGTTCGGTATTTGCGAGGCTCTCGTCGAGCGTGTCCTGGTCGATGCGCAGGAACGGCACCGTCAGGTCCTTCGGCACATCGGCGCCGTCGAGGATCTGCTGCGCCACCCAGAAGGCCAGCGTCGAGACGCCCGGCGCGATCGACACCGACATGGTCTCGTATCCGTTGGCGTCCTTCTGTTCCTTCCACCAGGTCAGTTCGTCGTGGCGGTTGCCCATCACGATGATCGGCATCTCGCGTCCGCTGGCCGCAAATGCCTGCGCCGTTCCGTAGCCGTCACCGCCTTGGGTCACGACGCCGACGATGTCGGGCAGCGAGGGCAGGATGCCGGCCACTGCCTTTTGCGACACGTCCTGTGCCCAGTTGCCATGGACCGATCCAGCGATCTCGAACTTGCCGGTTTCCGCAACGCCTTCGTGGATGCCCGCGCTGATCGCGTCGTCGACGAAGACGCCGGCCAGTCCGCGGATCTCGAGCAGGTTGCCGCCGTCGAGACGCTCGGCCAGATAGAGGACCTCGTCCTTGCCCATCTGCTTGAAGTCGACCGCGATGCGCCACGCGCAGGGCTCGGTCACGATACCGTCGAAGGAGACAACCGTGACGCCCGCGTCGCAGGCTTCCTTGACGGCGCCGTTCAGCCCTTCGGGCGAGGCGGCGTTCAGAACGATGGCGTCATAGCCCTGAAGAATCAGGTTCTGGATCTGCGCGGCCTGTTCGGTGACCTGGTTCTCGGCCGTGGTGAAGGCATCCGCCGCCGCGACGGTTCCGTCGGCTACGGCCGCGCCCGTCACCTTCTCCCAGCTCCGAAGCATCGCCTGCCGCCAGGAATTGCCGGCGTAGTTGTTGGACAGAGCGATCCGCTTTCCGGACGTGTCGGCGAGCGCCGATTGGCCCGCCAGGGCGGCCAGCACCGCCACGGTTGCGAGAAGGCTGGTTCGTGTTGAGTTTGTCATTTGGTTTCCTCCCATTATTCCTTTGTTCGAAGCATCGCTTCCGCGCTACGAGCCTGGTCTCGTGGCTTGTCGCGCGACGTAGTCGCTCCGATTTCCTCCCGTGCAAGAAGAAAAGTCTCTCTTCTCAGGTGCCAAGTAAACCATTGTCTGCAATCCACGCAATGTTTTTTTATAGTAAAAAACGGTGCAGTGTCGGTTCGCCGGCGTATGTGATCTCGTGCAAAGTCAAGCGTTTGGAATTAAAGAAGTATCTTGAAGGTTCCTTTTCTTGCTGCCGGTTGGGTGTGTTTTGTGCGACGTTTGTGCCGCCCCTTTCAGCGCCGCCGAACCTCCTCGTTCGGGCCGCGCCGAGCCTATGCCGGCGGGAAGGCGACGCGGACCAGCAGTCCCGGGCCGTTGTCCTCCAGCACGACCTCAGCGTCGTGCTGGTCGGCGATCGCGCGGACGAGCGCGAGGCCGAGCCCCGTGCCGTCGGTCGACCGGCTCCGGTCGGCGCGAAAGAAGGCCTCGAAGGCGCGGTCGCGGTCGGCTTCGGACATTCCGGGTCCGGTATCAGACACGCTCAGGCGGGGCGCCCCGTCCGGCCCGGCGCGCGAGTCGATGGCGATCCGGGCGTTCGGGCCGGCATGTGTGATGGCATTCTGGACCAGGTTGGCGACGAGCTGCGCAATCATCTGCGGGTCTCCAAAGAGGCGCTCCGGCCCGGCTCGGACCTCCAGCTGCTGTCCGTTGTCCTCGGCAAGTGGCGCGTAGGTTTCACGGATCTCCTCGAGGACAGGCGCGATCTCGAAGAGGGCGAAGCCACGCCCCGGTTCGGCGGCTTCGATGCGGGCGATTCGCAGCATTGTGCCGACAACGCCGCCCAGCCGTGTCAGTTCCTCGGCTACATCGTCGATCACCGGCCAGGGATCCTCTCCCCGCGCCGCCTGCCTCCGTGCCCGGTCGAGCCCGAGCGTTGCCCGCGCCAGCGGCGTGCGCAGGTCGTGCGCGATGGCCGTTGCGCTGCGCTCCTTGCGATGCACCAGTTCGGCCAGCCGGTCGAGATGGTGGTTCATCCGGCGGGCGATGCGGTCGATCTGGTCGTTCTGGCCGGAAACCGCCAGGCGCGCCTCCATTGCGCCCGCCGCGATCCGGTCGAGCGTCGCCTCCATAGATTCGAGCTTGCGCAGGCTTCCGGCGCTGATCGCATAGCCGGTCGCCAGCATCGTCAGCACGATCACGAAACCCGCAGTGCCGAGAGCGCGCAGCAGCGTCGTCTCAGCCGTCCGGGTCAGGTCGAGGCTTTCGCCGGTGACCAGCGTCATCGTCCCCAGGGGCCGCGAATGCAGAAGGAAATTCCGGCTGCCGCGGGCGGTCTCGAGCGCCAACTGGTGCCAGCCGTCCGGCAAAACCGGCACCGTCGGGCGCCCCGCAACCAATGCCCCCGTGGGCGCATAGAGCGCCAGGACGTTGCGCGCCTCGCGCGGCGAACCCGCGAGGTCCCCAATCATCTTCACCGCAGCGTCGTGTCCTTCCAGCCGGTGCACCTCGCTGAGCAGCATCTCCTCCTCGAGCACGAGGTCACGCGTCTGTGCCAGCATCTCGGACCGCACGTAGCGAAAGCCGAAGAAACCGGCGCCGACCAGCACGGCCAGAAACAGCAGCGCCGACAGGGAGACGGCCCGGAAGGCCGCCCCCGACAGGATGTTACCGCGGTCCATGCAGCGAATAACCCGCGTTGCGGATCCTGTGGATCAGCGGAACATCGAAGGGCTTGTCGATCTTCGCGCGCAGCCGGCTCATATGGGTCTCCAGAACGGTCGTGTTGGGCTCGAAGGAATAGTTCCAGACCCGTTCCAGGAGCAGCGTTCGGGTCATCACCCGCCCGGAATTGCGCATCAGCACTTCGAGCAGGGCGAATTCCTTGTTCTGAAGCGCGATCACCTGTCCCTTCCGCCGCGCGGTTCGGGACAGCAGGTCGAGTTCGAGGTCGTGCACGACGAGCCGGGTCTCCGCTGGTTTACCGCCCTTACGGCGCGTCACGGTGCCGATCCGCGCCAGCAGCTCCTCGAAATGGAACGGCTTGGCGATGTAGTCGTCCGCCCCGGCAGTCAGCCCCTCGACCCGGTCGTCGACCTCGCCCATGGCCGTGACGAAGATCACCGGCAGGTCGCGGCCCGCCGCCCGGAGCGCCCTCAGCAGGGCCATCCCATTCATCCCGGGCATCATCCGGTCGAGGATGGCGAGATCGCAGGTCTCGTAGAGGCTGAAGGCCAGCGCGTCCCGCCCGTCGGCGAAGTGCTCCACGCTGTGGCCCTCTTCCTCGAGCCCGGCGCGGATGTAGTCGGCCAGTGCCGCATCGTCTTCCGCGAGAAGTATCTTCATCTTCGTCCTACGGGCTCCTTCTGCGCCTCCGACCATAAACCGCTGCGCGGCGGGCGCACATTACAGATATGTAAGCCTCGTGCCAGCCACACCCCTGGCTGCAATGGCAGGATGGTCCGACCGCTTTCCGCGTCTCGTCCCGCAAGCAACGGAGCCTCCATGCCCGGCCCCCTGAACAATGCCAAACGGCATGCCGCCCTTCCCGGCAAGCTGGGGTGGGTCAGCACCGCATTCGCCGTCCTCGGCGTCGGCGCAGCCGGTTTGCCGTGGACGGGTCTTGTCGGGGGGACGGGAGACCTGGCATTGATGCTCGCCTTGTGGGGCGCTGCGGGCATCGGCCTAGCGCTTGCGATGCGGCCAATGCCGGAGTGGCGCGCCGTAGCAGCCGGGTTTCTCCTGCTGCTCCTGACCGGGCTCTTCGAGACATTCGCCCACCATCTCGGCCGCGAGGCGCTGACCATGCTCGTGGTTCTCGGCTTGCTGGCCCAGGGCGTCGCCACGATCATCCTCGCGCTCCGGCTCAGCGCCCGGGTTGCCCCCTGGCGTGCCGCCGCAGCCAGCGGCCTCTGTGCCCTCGGTGTCGGGCTCTTCATGATCGCAGGTTGGCCGGACCATTCTCTGCGCCTGGTCGCGGGGCTGTCGGGTGTCGCCTTCCTCGCGTGTGCCGCCGCGCTCCTTCGGCTGGCCGGTGCGATCCGGACGGCACGACACGTGGCGCCATCCAGCCCGCTTCATTCCGGCAGCCGGCGCGCCTGAAGGATTTGTAAACTGCGGGACAAGTGTCCGTCAGGCGCGGTGCCTACCTTTCTCTCAGGTTCAGGAGAACCGATGAAAACGGGAAAGGAAACGACATGAAAACGCGCAAGACTCTCACCGCCCTGGCCATGATTTCCTCACTCGCCGCGCTACCACTCGCCGGAACGGCGCTTGCCGAGGCAGCCGGCTCGGCCGCCCCGGCTCAAGAGCAAGCTGTGGCCAGCGCACCCCAGGACGGTGCCCTCATCAAGACCGTCGACGAAGCCTTTGGCGCGCTGCGCGACGTGCGCGCGGCACGGGTCGCGATCTTCAACGGCGACACCGAGCTTGCAGCAACCCTCGCAAAATCCGCCCAGAGCGGTTTCGAGGCGGCCCAGACCGACATGACGGTCTACGCGGTCGACACCAACAAGTCGGCGGGCGATGAACTCTACCTGCCCTTCGACGCCTCGATGGCGCTGTCCGAGGGCTTCGTCCCCGACACCGAGAAAGCGGCGTCGCTGACCAAGGCGAACGCGCATCTGGCCAATGGCGACGAGAAACAGGCTGCCGAGGAACTCCGGCTCGCCAATATCGACGTCACCGTGACCGCGGCGCTGGTTCCGGCCAAGGCGAGCCTGGAGCACGCGCAAGACGCCGTCTCGCTGATCGGTCAGGGCAAGTACTACCAAGCGAATATCGCGCTGAAGGCGGTCGAAGATTCTGTCATAATTGAATCCTACGGCATCGACAGCCTGCCGATGCAGGGCGGCCACGACACCGCGGCCTCGGCTCCTGCCGCTGCGAGCCCCGCCAACATGCCCGACGACGCGACGCCGGCCGAGCAGGGCTGAACCCGGCCTCTGGGAACCGCGTTTCCCTTCGGGCGCGCGGTTCCCGATCCTTCGGAACGACCGATCGACGGAAGCAAAACATGAAACACGACCATCCGACATTCGAACACTCCGTGCCATGGTTCTGGCCGATGGCGACGGCCCTTGAGATGGAGGCAGAGGGGCTGCGGGCCTGGGAAGACGGGCTGCATTTCGTGGAGGCGGCGGCCGAGATCACCGCGCCACCGGAGCCCGAATGGGCGACCGCGAACCAGGTCTGCCTCGATCTCGAAACCATGCGCCTGCGGGATTTCGGCGGCACCGGAACCGGGTTGCCGGTGATCGTCGACGCGCCCTATGCCGGCCATTCCGCGACCATCGCGGATTACGCATCAGGTCAGAGCCTTGTCGAGACCCTGCGCGCCGCGGGCCTGGGCCGGGTGTTGGTGACCGACTGGAAACCCGCAACGCCCGAGATGCGCGACTTCGACATCGACAGGTATCTCGCCGAGATCAACGTTGCCGTCGATGACCTCGGCGGAAGAGTCATTCTCGTCGGCCTTTGCCAGGGCGGCTGGATGTCGGCGATGTTCGCCGCGCGCTTTCCCGGCAAGGTCGCCGCGCTGGTGCTGGCCGGCGCGCCCATCGACACCGATGCCGGCGACGGCCCGATCCGCCGCCTCGCCCAGACGACGCCGCTCTCCGTCTACACGGAGATGGTCGCCGCCGGGGACGGGCTGATGCTCGGTGGACTGATGCTGGCGGGCTGGAAGAACATGCACCCGGGCGCACAGTATTTTGGCAAGTTCGCCGACCTCTACGCCCATATTGAAGACCGCAACTATATCGAGCGGACCGAGGCTTTCGAACGCTGGTACGAGAACCCGGTCGACCTGCCGGGGCGCTATTACCTTCAGGCCATCGACCAGCTGTTCAAGCGCAACCTGCTGGCCAGGGGGCAGTTCACCGGGTTGGGGCGGCGCCTGTCGCTTGGCACGATCACTTGCCCAATCTTTCTGCTGGCCGGGAAGGCTGATGACATCACCACGCCCGAACAGGTCTTCGCCGCGGCGGATCTGGTCGGCACGCCGAAGGACAGGATCCGACGCCAGATGGTGGAAGGTGGACATATCGGGCTCTTCATGGGCCGCAAGACCCTCACCGAAACCTGGCCGAGCATCGCCACCTGGATTGCCGAAAACGGCGGCGCCTGAGATCCGAAGGGACATTACATGAGACATCCTCGCGACATTGAGATCGTGCCGGACGGTGCGCCGCTGATGCGGACGGACCCGGAGACCGGTCTCAGCGCGGCCGAGGCGGCCGCACGACTCGCACGCTTCGGTCCGAACGCTCTGGACGAGACGCATCGCAGCCTTTTGGCGCGGGTCGCCGGCTATTTCTGGGGCCCGATCCCCTGGCTCATCGAGCTGGCCGCGATTCTGTCTCTGGTGCTCGCAGACTGGGCGGATTTCGCCGTCATCCTCGGCATGCTCGTCGTCAACGCGGGTGTCGGCTTCGTCGAGGAGAACAAGGCCGACTCGGCCATCGCCTTGCTGAAGGAATCGCTCGCGCCCACGGCGCGCGTGAAGCGCGACGGCCGTTGGCAGGAGGTCGAGGCCGCCGCCCTGGTGCCGGGCGACATCGTGCGGCTCGCGATCGGCAATATCGTGCCCGCCGACCTGCGCTTGACGCGGGGAGCCTACCTGTCCGCCAACGAGTCGGCGCTGACCGGTGAGAGTCTGCCGGTCGACAAGAAGCCCGGCGACACCGCCTATTCGGGGTCGGTCGTCAAGCTCGGCGAGATGGAGGGCGAGGTCACCGCGACCGGCATGCGCAGCTTCTTCGGCCGCACTGCCGCGCTGGTGCAGGGCGCAGAACGGAAGTCCCATTTCCAGCAGGCGGTGATGCGGATCGGAAATTTCCTGATCCTCAGCGCGCTTGCTCTTGTGACGCTGATCCTCGTCGTGTCGGTGCTTCGGCAGAACCCGGTCTGGGAAGCGGTCCAGTTCGCGCTGATCCTGACTGTTGCGGCGATTCCGGTGGCGCTGCCCACTGTACTTTCCGTGACCATGGCAGTCGGCGCGGAGCGGCTTGCCCGGATGAAGGCCATCGTCTCGCGCCTGGTGTCCATCGAGGAGATGGCGGGCGTCGACGTGCTGTGTTCGGACAAGACCGGCACGCTGACGCAGAACCGGCTCACCGTCGAGACACCGCGCCCGCTCAGCGGGCAGAGCGCGGACGATCTGCTGCTCGCCGCTGTGCTGGCTTGCAACCCCGACGAGCCGGACGCGATCGATGCCGCGGTGATGAAGGCGGCCGAGGGTGTCGAGGCGCGGAAGTCCTTCTCGCTGGACACGTTCACGCCCTTCGATCCGGTCTCAAAGCGCACCGAGGCGGTGGTCAGCCGCAACGGGGAGCGCTGGTGCGTCTCCAAAGGCGCCCCCCAGGTCATCCTCGACCTCGCTGGGCTCGACGGCGCCGTGCGCCAGGGCGTCGAGGCGGAGGTGGACCAGCTCGCCGAGCAGGGATTCCGGACCATTGGCGCGGCGCGGATGGTCGGCGGTCGCGGCTGGGAGTTCCTCGGCCTGATCCCGATCTTCGACCCGCCGCGCGCCGACGCCGCCGACACAATCGCCACAGCGCGGTCCATGGGGCTTACAGTCAAGATGATCACAGGCGATCATGAGGCGATCGCGCGACAGATCGCGGGCCAGCTCGGACTTGGCCGGAACATGCAGCCGGCGGGCGAGCTGCTCGATGGCGAGAGCGCAGTGGTGGCCGAGCGGGTGCGTGCCGCGGACGGGTTTGCGCGCGTTTTGCCCGAGCACAAGTTCCGCATCGTTGAGGCGCTGCAATCGGGCGGTAGCATTGTCGCGATGACCGGCGATGGGGTGAACGATGCGCCGGCGCTGAAGGAGGCTGATGCCGGCATCGCCGTCAGCGGCGCTACCGACGCCGCGCGCGCCGCCGCCGATCTCGTGCTGACCGGCGAGGGGCTGTCGACGATCACCGAAGCGATCACCGAGGCGCGGCGCATCTTCGAGCGGATGACAAGCTACGCAACTTTCCGGATCGCCGAGACGATCCGGGTGCTGCTGTTCATGACGGTGACGATCCTTGCCTACAATTTCTACCCGGTGACGGCGATCATGATCGTCCTGCTCGCGGTTCTGAATGACCTGCCGATGATGACGATCGCTTATGACAATGTCGCCGCTTCGGAGCACCCGGTCCGCTGGGACATGCGCCAGGTCATCACGCTGGCGAGCGTGCTAGGCATCATGGGGGTTGTCGAGACCTTCCTGCTGTTCTGGTATGTCGACAGCGTCGCCGGTCTGCCGAGGGAGGCAATCCAGACGGTAATCTTCCTCAAGCTTCTCGTCTCCGGCCACATGACGCTCTATGTCACCCGAAACCGGGGTTGGTTCTGGAGCCGTCCCTGGCCGTCGCTGAAACTCTTCGGCGCGACCGAGGCGACGCAGGTCGCCGGCACGCTGATCGCCGTCTACGGCCTCTTCGTCACCCCCATCGGCTGGACTGTCGCCGCCCTCGTCTGGGCGTATTGCCTGGCGTGGTTGCCCATCGAGGCCGCGATCGCGCAGGCAACACGGCGCGTTCTGGCGCCCGCCGCCGGGAATACACCCGGCGGCGGCGGAGACCGGACGCAGGCGCGGGATCAGAAGCCTGGGCAGGCGGTCTCCATGTCCAGCAGCGGCTTGAGCTCGTCGTCCAGCGCCAGCACGGTCAGTGTCGCGCCGACCATTTCCAGCGATGTGAAGTAGTTGCCGACAAAGGCCTTGTAGATCTTCAGCCCGCGCGCCTCGACCTGCGACGCGATCCGGTTATAGAGCACATAGAGCTCGTTGACCGGTGTCGCGCCCAGGCCGGACACCAGGATTGCTACCTCGGTCCCCTCGGGCAGGTCATGGTCGTCGAGCACGATCTTGGTCATGTCGTCAGCGACCTCGTCGGCGGTGCGCAGGTCCTCGACCCGCGTTCCGGGCTCGCCATGGTGGCCGATGCCGACCTCCATATTGCCCGGCTCGATCTCGAAATTCGGATGCCCGACGGCCGGCAGGGTGCAGGGGCCGAGGCCCACGCCGACCGAGCGGCAATTGTCGATTGCCTTCTGTGCGGCGGCAATCACCTCGGCGAGCGGCGCGCCGGTCGCCGCCTTGGCGCCACCGATCTTCCACATCATGATCTCACCGGCGACGCCGCGGCGCTTGCCGCGCTCATCGATCGGGGCGGAGCAGACGTCGTCGTTGGCGACCACGGTGGCAACCTCGATGCCGTCCTTCTTGGCCATCTTCGAGGCCATCTTCACGTTCATGTTGTCGCCGGCATAGTTGCCGTAGAGCACCGCCACGCCTGCGCCGCCATCGGCGGCCTTGATCGCGTCGTGGAAGCTCTTGGCGGTCGGTGACGAGAACAGCTCGCCCACCGCGACGGCATCGACCATGTTCTTGCCGGTGTAGCCGATGAAGGCCGGTTCGTGGCCCGAGCCGCCGCCGGTCACGATTCCAACGCGCCCCTTTTCGGGCGCGAATTGCGATACCACGACCCGGACGTTTTCCGCGTCGAGACGGACCAGATCCTCATGTGCGCGGACGAAGCCGGCGACCGTTTCGTCGACGATGTCATCGGGATTGTTCAGAAAACGTTGCATTCTTCGTTCCTTGCTTGATCGTGAAACCGGACGCGCCGCGCCGGAGCCAGTGTGTTTCTGCCGCAGGGGCGCGCGCGCCCGTCATCCCCGGTCCGGTCAGACTTGACGTGGAAGCGGGCGATCCGGCGCCATGCGTCGCCAATGCCTCGGGGGGGGGGGCGGTGCAGGACCGCAAGCGCACGGCATGGCGATGCGGCCCGGAGCGCGTCCTACAGCCGCGGCATTCCGAAAACCGTTAGGACATGTGACCCTCCCAAAGCGCCGGCGACTCTGGGGTCGCCCCGCACGCCAGTAATGGGCAATTTTTTACTTTTGTCAACTCGACGAGTATATTTGTAATTATTTGAATAATGTAGTCTTTTCAATGACAAGGTATGCGCCGCAGTCCCATGCGGCGATCAGACAGGTGTCGCGGCGACGACATTCCGACGGATCTCGGCGCTGTCGCGCCCGGGCGGCGCGCCGAACATGCGGCGGTATTCGCGGCTGAACTGCGACGGGCTCTCGTAGCCGATGGCGAAGCCGATCTGCGCGACGTCGCTCCCTTCGACAATGAGCCGTCGTCGTGCCTCCTGCAGACGCAGGCGCTTCTGGAACTGCACCGGAGTCATCGCCGTGACCGCCTTGAAATGGCGGTGGAAGGTCGCCGGGCTCATTCCCGCAAGCGCTGCGAGATGCGGCACGCTGACGGTGTCGGTGAAGTTCTCCCGGACCCAGGCGATCGCCCGGCCGATCCGCGCCGTGCGACTGTCGGCGAGCCCGATCTGGCGCAGCATGGCACCCTGCGGGCCGTTCAGCAACTGCCAGACGATCTCGCGCCGGATCATCGGCGTCAGTACCGGGATGTCGCGCGGGCGCGCGGCAAGCGCCATCAACCGTTCCAAGGGGCCGACAATGTCTGGCGGCAGCGGATGCACGCTGAGCGCAGCCGGATCCGGCCCAGCCGGCAGCGCGTCGCGCGCCTGCTCCAGCATCAGCTCCGCCACCACGCCCGGGTCGATGTTGAGAACGACCGCGATATAGGGCGCCTCCGCGGATGCTTCGACGATCTCGGCGCGGATCGGCACGTCGAGCGACGTGATCAGGCATTTTCCGGAATCGTAGCGGTAGGATCGTTCACCGAGCTGACTGACCTTCGCGCCTTGCAGGACTGCGCAGAAAGAGGGCTGGTAAACCGAGTGAATCGGGCCGGTCGAGATGTCGGACACCGCAAGGAAGAGGCCGGGAAGAGGTGTTTCGCGGCCATGGGCCTCCCAAAGTGCAAGGGCGCGGGACCGCAGGATGTCGAGATCGGGTATTTCCATGGTGGCATCCTAGCTGATTGCGCGAGGCGGGACAGGTGCCTCTCGTGCGATTGAGAGGATCGGGCAGGATTTCGCGAGGATCGGCGTTGCGGCCACCGGGGCGCGTGGCCCAAATGGAATGCAAGCCGAGGCCATTCCTGGCCCGGCATCCTCAGGGAAGGACAGATACCATGCGCTATCGTCGCCTCGGCCACAGCGGCCTCTTCGTCTCCGAGCTCTGCCTCGGCACCATGACCTTCGGCGGATCCGAGGACATGTGGGGCATGATCGGCCAGCTCCGGCAGGAAGAGGCCGATGCCCTGCTCGGCACCGCGCTCGATGCGGGCATCAACTTCATCGACACCGCGAATATTTACGCCAACGGCAGAAGCGAAGAGATCCTCGGCCAGTCTCTGAAGAATCTCGGCATCGCCCGGGAGGACGTGGTTATCGCCACCAAGGTTCACGGCCAGATGGGCGAGGGTCCGAACGCGCGCGGCTCGTCGCGCAAACATATCCTCGACCAGGCGAAAGCGAGCCTGAAACGGATGCAGATCGACCATATCGACCTCTACCAGCTGCACGGTTTCGATCCTGCGACGCCGATCGTCGAGTCGCTCGAGGCGCTCGACACGCTGGTCCGGCAGGGGCATGTCCGCTATCTCGGCCTGTCGAACTGGGCCGCCTGGCAGATCGTCAAGGCGGTAGGGATCGCCGAGATGCGGCGGCTGGCGCCCATCGTGTCGCTGCAGGCCTACTACACGCTGGCCGGCCGCGACCTCGAACGCGAGATCGTCCCGGCGCTGCTCTCCGAGAATATCGGGCTGATGGTCTGGAGCCCCCTGGCGGGTGGCTTCCTGTCGGGCAAGTTCGACCGCGACGGCAAGACCGCCGAAGGCCGCCGGGTGAATTTCGACTTCCCGCCGGTCGACAAGGACCGCGCCTACGACGCCATCGACCTGATGCGCAGGATCGCTGCGGACAAGGGCTGCACCGTGCCGCAGGTCGCGCTCGCCTGGCTGCTGCACCAGCGGGTGGTGACCAGCGTCATCCTCGGCGCGAAGCGTGTCGAGCAACTCACCGACAATATCGGCTCGACCGAGGTCACGCTTTCGGCGGAGGATCTCGATGCTCTCGACGCGGTGACCCGCCTGCCGGCGGAATACCCCGGCTGGATGCTCGCGCGACAGGGCGAATACCGGGCGCAGATGCTCAAGGACGAGCACGCCTGACCGGGCGTTCGCGTCATCCCTTCGGCGTCTCGGGGTCGAAGTCGAAACGGTCGGGCAGTTCCAGCCCATGGGGCAGGTGATGCTCGACCGCCATGACCGAGATTCCGTCGCGGTAGAGCCAGGGGTCGCGGGTCTCCCGCTGCCAGGCCTCGAGCTCGTCCCGGAACGCCGCCAGGCGATCCGCATGGGCCGGGTCTTCGGCGAGATTGGTGACCTCGAAGGGATCGTCCTCCAGATTGTAGAGCTCCTCCGGCGGGCGTCGGATGTATCGGGCGAGGGGTCGTGCGCCGATCATCACTGGCTCGGTCCGCCGGATTCCCTGCCAGGAGAGCGATCCGTAAAGATCGCCCGAGAAGGGGAAATCGAGCTGCCAGGCGACATTGCGGTGATACTTGTAGCGCGGTGTCCGGAGGAAGCGGGTGGGCCAGTAATTCGTCACTTCGTGAAAGGTATGGGAGCCGAAAACCCTGTCCCAGCCCGGCAGGCGCGTGGTCTCCTCGAGGATCGGCAGGAGCGAGCGTCCGCGTCTGCTGCCCGCCGGTGGGCTCGCACCGGCGGCGCCGAGAAAGCTCGGCAGCAGGTCGGTGAAGGAGACGAGATTGGGGTTGGCAATCCCGGGGCGCTGACCGGGCCGGCGCAGGATCAGCGGCAGGTGGACGCCGGCGTCAAACAGCGTGGTCTTGGAATTGAGGAAGGGCGCGCCGTTGTCAGATAGGAACACAACCAGCGTGTCCCGGGCGAGCCCCGCCGCTTCGAGCGCCGCGAGGACCATGCCGACGCCGCGGTCCAGCCGGTGCACGGAGCAGTAATATTCGGCCAGTTCCTGGCGCACTTCCGGCAAGTCGGGCAGGAAGGGCGGCACATCCACGTCCTCGGCGCGGAAGACCGGGTCCTGCGCGCCGAAACCAGAGTTGCCGAAGCCGCCGCGGGTCTCGTCGCGATGCGGATCGACGAAGCCGATGGTGAGAAAGAAGGGCAGGGCATCCTGTGTTCGGGCGTCGAAATAAGCGCGCGCGCGCGATGCGACCCAATCAACATCGCGCGTTTCGCTCTCCTCGCGGTGCTGCCAAGGATAGACTTCCGCCGGGCCGACATGAACCTTGCCGATGATCCCGGTGTGATAGCCTGCCGCGTTTAACAAGGCCGGCGCGGTCGGTACGTCGGCAAAGGTCATGAAGTGGTGGTAGTCGTGGTGCAGCCCGTATTGCCCGGTTTCGTGCGTGTGGAGCCCGGTATAGATCACCGAACGGCTGGCCGAACAGGAGGCCGTCGAAGTGAAGGCCATGTCGAACCGCGTGCCGCTTGCTGCGAGCGCGTCGATATTGCGGGTTGGAATGCGGGGTTCGCCGTAGCAGCCGGCCATGCGGCCGAGATCGTCGGCGATCATCAGCAGGATATTCATGTCAGGGTTTCTAGACAGTTCGAAAAGTCGAGCGGACCATCGCCGCGCGGGAAGTCGCGAATGACGTGTCTTGCCACGTAGCAGCCGGCATGGAGCGCTGCCGGCGGGGCGTGTCCGGACGCCCGCGCGGCAAGATATCCCGCATTGAACGCGTCGCCGGCGCCAATCGTGTCCAGCACCTCGGCGGGAGGCGAGGCCGTGTCATGAAAGCGCCCGGCGAGGAAAAGCGTGGCGCCCTCGGGGCCGCGCTTGATGACCAGTTCCGCGCCGGGCCGCAGCTCGGCGCTGAGGTTTTCACAGGCCGCCGAGATGGTTTCGCAACCGGTCAGGCCGAGCACTTCCTTGTCGTTGAGCAGGATCACGTCGCTCTCGCGGATCCACTCAAGGGCCAAGGCGCGGTTGGCCGCGCTCCAGCCGCCGCCAGGCCAGCCGGGGTCGATGGCGGTGCGGGCGCCGCGGGCGCGCAGACCGGCGAGGAGCGCCTTGCTCTCGGGGGCGAGCCCCGGCAGGGCGAAGCTGCCCGCAAGCAGGGCGATCGCGCCGTCGAGCGGCCAGTCGCGAAGGCGCGCGTTTATCGTTGGCGCGTCCATCGCGTCGAGATGGCCGGGCGTCGAGAAGAAGGTGCGTTCGGAGCCGCTGTGGAGCAGGCCGAAGGTGACCGAACTCGGGCTGTCGACGGTCGTGATCCGGTCCAGCGGGCCTGCGAAGGCGGCGTGAATCATGTCGCCGACAAGGTCGCGCCCCGCCGTCGCAACAAGGCCTGAACGTGCGCCGAGCCGTTGCAGCACGATCGCTGTATTCGCCGCAGATCCCCCGATCCGCGTGTCCGAGCGCCCGAGGAAGCTCTCGGTGCCGCGGTCCGGCCAGGCGTCCATCGGTCCGGCGACGAGGTCCAGATTGGCATTGCCGATGACGGCTATGGTGGCGCTGTCGTCCATACCGCCGCTCAGCGCGCCACGGGCCGCCCGGCGGCATCGAAGAGATGGATCGAGGCCGGGTCGGGCGTCATCCGGATAGTGCTGCCCGCGGCGATGTCGGTCCGTCCCTCCACCCGGATATTGACCGGCCCGATCCCCTCGGCCTCGACATGCACGAAAGTGTCGCTGCCGAGCCGCTCGGTGAGGGTCACCCGGCCAGTCCAGTCCCCACCCTCGGGGGTGAGCACGATATGCTCGGGACGGATGCCCAGGCAGGCCGCGCCATGCGCCTCGGCGACCGGGCCGCTGAGGAAGTTCATCCGCGGGCTTCCGATGAAGCCGGCAACGAACTGGCTGGCGGGCCGTTCATAGAGGTCCATCGGCGTGCCGACCTGTTCGACGATGCCGCCGTTCAGCACCACGATCCGGTCGGCCAGTGTCATCGCCTCGACCTGATCGTGGGTGACGTAGATCATCGTTGTGTCCGGCAGGCGTTTTCTCAGTGCGGCGATCTCGAGCCTCGTGTCGACGCGGAGCGCCGCGTCGAGATTGGACAGCGGTTCGTCGAACAGGAAGACCCGCGGATCGCGCGTGATCGCGCGACCGATCGCCACCCGCTGGCGCTGGCCGCCCGAGAGCTGCCGCGGCTTCCGGTCGAGCAGCGGCTCGATCTGGAGCATCGTCGCGGCCTCGTGCACACGGCGTTCGATATCGGACCGGGAGAGCTTCGCCTGTTCCAGCCCGAACGCCATGTTCTCGAAGACGGACATGTGCGGGTAGAGCGCGTATGACTGGAACACCATCGCGATCCCACGTTTCGCGGGCAGCACGTCGTTCATCGGCGCGCCGCCGATGCGCAGCTCGCCGCCGGTGATGTCCTCGAGCCCCGCGATCAACCGCAGGAGCGTGGACTTGCCACAGCCCGACGGTCCGACGAAGACGACGAACTCGCCCTGTTCGAGGCTCAGGTTGATGTCGCGCAGGACCTCGACCTTGCCGAAGGATTTCGAGACGTTGATCAACTCGACACTTGCCATGTCCTATCCTTTCACGGCGCCGGCGGTGAGGCCGGACACGATCTTGCGCTGGAAGACAAGAACGAGCGCCACCAGCGGCAGGGTGACGATGACCGATGCGGCCATGATGTTGCCCCACGGGATCTCGAACTCGCTGCGGCCCGAGATCAGCGCGATCGCCACCGGCACGGTGCGCTGGCTGTCGGTGCTCAGGAAGGTGAGCGCGAAGAGGAACTCGTTCCAGGCGTGAATGAAGGCGAGGAGCCCCGTCGTCACCATCGCCGGCCACATCAGCGGGAGGAAGACGCGGCGGATGATCGTGATCGACGAGGCGCCGTCCATGATCGCGGCCTCCTCGATCTCGACGGGAAGATTCCGCATGAAAGTGGTGAGCACCCAGACGGTGAAGGGCAGGGTGAAGATCATGTAGGAGAAAACGAGGCTCCAGAGCGAGTTGAAGAGGCCGAAGGTGCGGATCACTTCGAAAAGGCCCGAGAGCACCGCGATCTGGGGGAACATCGACACGGACAGCACCGTGAGCAGCAGCAGGCCGCGGCCGCGGAAGCGGATGCGGGAGAGCGCGTAGGCGGCGGTCACCGCGAGGGCGAGCGACAGGATCACCACCACCGTCGCGACGAAGACCGAGTTCAGGATCTGCCGGCCAAAGACGCCCTCGGTCAGCATCGACCGGTAGTTGGCGAGGTTCAGCGATGTCGGCAGGTAGTTGACCTCGAACAGCGCCTGTCCGTCCTCAAGCGAGGTGAGGATGGCGTAGAAGAAGGGAAAAACCGCCTGCAGGACGATGATCGCGACGAGGGCGTAGAAGCCGAGGCTTTGCAGCGGGGTCCGTTTCATGTGTTCCGGCCCTCCAGATCCATGCGGGTGGCGAGGATGAAGGTGATGGTGATGAGCGCGATCACCAGGAAAAGGAGCGTCGAGGCCGCCGAGCCATAGGCGAACTGGTCGTAGTCGAAGAGGTTTTCGCGCGCATAGACCGACATGGTCCGGGTGGCGTCGGTATTCGGGGTCAGGACGTAGGCGATGTCGAAGATCCGCAGCGCGTCGAGGGCCCGGAAGACGATTGCAACGAGGATTGCCGGCATGATGAGCGGCAGGGTGACCTTTCGGAAGGTTCGCCAGGCCGGCACGCCGTCGAGCCGCGCCGCCTCGTAGATGTCCTGCGGCACCATCTGCAGGCCGGCGAGGATCAGGAGCGCCATGAAGGGTGTTGTCTTCCAGATGTCGACGATTAGCACGGCGATCATCGCGGTGTCGGGCGAGGCGGTCCAGGCGACCGGATGCGAGATCAGGCCGAGCCGCAGGAACATGTCGTTAAGGATGCCGAACTGGTCATGCATCATCCACGCCCACATCTTGGCCGAGACAATGGTTGGGATCGCCCAGGGGACCAGCACGGCGGCGCGCACCAGGCCGCGACCGCGGAACTGCTGGTTCAACACCAGCGCGATCACGAGCCCGAACAGCGTCTCAAAGGCGACGGAGATGACCGCGAAGCGCACGGTGTTCCAGACCGACCGCCACCAGCGCGCATCCGCCAGCAGCCCGTAATACTGCCCCTCGCCATCGCCCCAGTCGACATATTCGAGGTAGTTGCGGATGCCGACCCATTTTGCATCGGCCATCAGGTCGAGCGAGGCGTCGGTAAAGCTGAACCAGATCGTGCGGCCGAGCGGCCAGGCGGCCACGATGAAGAGAGTCACGAGCATCGGCGCCAGGAAAAGCCAGGCCGACCTTGTGCGGTTGCGCGAGAGGCGCGATTTTCGCGATGTCTCGGGCATTGGCTTTCCTCCAAAATGGTCCGGGCGAGAACGCCGCCCGGGCCTGGTTTCGGGCCGAGGCGTTACCAGCGCGGACCGCGCAGCCGCTTCAGCTCGGCGTCCAGCGTGGCGAGGTTCTCCGCAGCGTCGCCCTCGCCGGACAGGGTCTTGTGCACGGCGGTCCAGAAGGCCGCCGACACCTCGTTATACTTGCGCAAAGTCGCGGCCGAGGGCCGGGGCAGGGCATTGTCCACGACCGGCTTCCAGAGCGGGATGAACTCCTGCTGTGCGGCTACCTCCGGATCCTCGTAGACCGCGTTCAGTGTTGGCGGGCGCGAGGTGACGATGGCGCGTTCCTTCTGGTTCTCGTAGTTGTTGAGGAAGCGCACAAGCTCGATCGCGGCCTCCTGGTTCTCGGAGTATTTCGAGACACCCAGATGCCAGCCGCCCAGCGTCGCCGCGGAGGCGGTGCCTTCGCCGCCATGCGGCAGGGTGGTCACCGCAAAGACGTCCTTGACCGGGCTGTCCTCGCCGGCGGCCAGCGCATAGGCGTAGTTCCAGTTGCGCATGAAGACCGAATTACCGGACTGGAAGACGCCACGCGCATCCTCCTCCTTGTAGTTCAGCACGCCCTCCGGCGCGATGGTGCCGATCCAGCTCGCCGCGAGGTCGATGGCCTCCGCGGCCTTCGGGTTGTTGATGTCGATCGAGCCGTCGATCTCGACGATCCGGCCGCCCCCGTTGCTGTTGACCCATTCCTGCGCGTTGCAGGTCAGCCCTTCATAGGCCGCGCCCTGGAAGACGAAGCCATACATGTCGGAGTTCCCCTCGGCGCGCTCGGCCTCCATGATCTTCTGCGCCGTCTCGGTGAGCTCCGCCCAGGTTTCCGGAACCGGTTTGCCGTATTTCTCCAGCAGGTCGGCGCGGTAGTAGAGCGCCGGCGCGCCGAGGAACATCGGCAGCGCCACGAGCTTGCCATCGACGGTCTGGCTCTCGATCGCCGCAGGGACGAAATCGTCCACGATATCCGCCACATGCGGGGTCAGGTCTATGAAGTGTGACGCGAGCTGCGGCGCCCAGATCACGTCGAGCCGGTAGACGTCGATATCGCTCGACTGGGCCGAGAGCCAGAGCCGGTACTGGCCGAACTGGTCCGTGGTGCTTTCGGGCATCGAGACGATGGTGACCGTGTGGTCGGTCTCGGCCTCGAACTGGTCGAGCTGCTTGCGCAGGATCTCCTGGTCGCGACCGACAGAGCCATGCACGATGGTCAGGTCCGCGGCCAGCGCTCCGGTGGCCATCAGGGCCGCCCCGGCGATCCCGGACATCAGGTATTTCAAGGTCGTCATGTCTTTCTCCCTTTGGTGCCGATTATGTGAATCCCGTCGCCTCATCGAACGAAGATCGGTGAGGTCCAGGCCATCTGCCCGCTCTCCTGTCGCAGCCGCAGATAGATCGTCTCGCCTGCTGCGAGCGCACCGAGCGGCAGCGCGCCCTGCCATTGCCACGCCTCTGGGCGGGGCAGTTGGTGAAGACGCCAGGCGGGGCTGTCGATCAGTCCCAGATTGCCGCTCTTGGCGCCCTCGTAGAGCCGCGCGGCCGGGATCGAGATGTCCTGGCCGCAAAGACGGAGATGGAGGGTTGCGCCCTCCTCCAGCCGGGCCCGGACCATGACACCCTGCATCGCCGGCGTCGTGTTGTTGGGGTTCGCCTCCGCGGTGACGGCGAAACGCAGCTTGCCGGCCTCCATGCCGATCTCGGGCACTGGGTGGCCGCTGTCCGCGCCTTCGAGCGGCGAGACGATCTCGGGGCCGCGGAACCGCGGTTCGACGCCCCCGATCTCGCCACCCTCGATCCGCAGGCTCCCCTCCCAGTGGTGGCAGGTGCCGCGCGCGCCCCATCCCATCTCGAGAAAGATCAGCGTCTCCTCCGGACTTTCGGGATCGACAGGGGCGGGAGCGAGAGCCGGGCTGACCCGGTGGAAGAGCCGTCCGTTGCGGACCACGTCGATATGGTCGATGGCGCCACCTGCCACGGCCTCGATCCGGAGTTCTGCCGCGTCGCGCGGGGCAATCATGCTGCCCTGCACAGAGCCGTCGATCGCTGCCAAAAGGTGGACGCGGTCCCCGGTCAGCGCATTGGTCCGGCGCGCCCGCATCGCCGACCAGAAGGCCTCGCGGTCGTGCTCAGGCGCGAGGAGGGCCATCCGCCCGTGGCCGTAGGAGCCAGGGAAGCCGCTGTGATGATCGGTATTGCCGACAATGCCGAAGACGTGGCCCTGCGCCAGACCGTGCGCCATGGTCGAGTGCCCGTCGACCGGCCCCATGGAATGCAGGTAGACGCGATCGGTTTCGGAACGCTCGGCACAGCCATGCATCGAGATCATTTCGACGAAGGGTGAGAGCGCAGGCTCGAAGCTTGACCAGTTGATGCCGCGCGCTCCGGTGCGGTAGCCGATATGATGCGGAAAGGCGAGGGCGCGGTCGCCGTAACAGTCCGCCAGCGCGGCGTTGAGGCGCGTTGGATCGTCGGCCAGCACGAGCGGCCCGCCGTCGAGATCGGCCAGAACGATCGTGTAGTCGCCATGCGCGTTCGAATGGATCTCGTATCCCGCGAAGACCGCGAAGCGCCCGGCTTGCTCGGCCGCGCGCAGCGTCTCGTAATGGCCGCTCCAGGCGGCGCGCAACTTGGCGAAGCCTTTCACGTGGAAATCGACGATATGCGCGACCTCGGGCTCGTCGACCGGCATGTCGGGCCAGTGGGCATGGCCGGTGACCGACACGAAATCGAGCTGTAAAGCCGCCTTGCTGAGCGCGTCGGGGAAGGGGCCGTGCCCATAGGACAGGTCGGAATGGTTGTGGATGTCACCATAGAACGTCCGGAGCCCGAGAGCGGCGGCCTGCGGCCGCAGTCGTTCCGGCAGCGGGGCGTTGATCGTCATGCGACGTCTCCCGACATCGGATCCACCGGCGTCCCGGCATTGGCGAGGCTGAGCTGCGCCGCCCGAACGAGCCGGAGCGAGGCCACGCCCTCGGCCACGCCGACCGGCGGCCGCTCGCCCTTCATGAAGCGAAGCAGGTGCCGGACCAGCGCCCGGTCGGCGCCGTAATGCGACGATCCGCGGTCCGGGTCGGGGTGCCGGATCACCGAGCGGGCATGGCCGTGGCGCTCCACAAGGTCGATGTCGCCGCTGTGGCGCTCCATGCGCAGGCGGCCGCTGTCGCCGATGATCTCGAGCGTCTCCTGATCTTCCGACCACGGGCCGAAGATGGTGAAGAAGAGGGTCGCCACCAGGCCGCTGTCGTACTGCACGGTGACCACCGCGTGATCGTCGATATCGGCACCGGGACGATAGACGCAGGTGTCGTTGCGGTCATCCGGCGCGGCGGCGTCGACCCAGCTTGCATTGGGCACCCGAGCGACGCCTTCGAACCGGTCGATCAATGTCTCGTGCCGGCGATACGGGCAGTCGCGGTCGCAGTCGCGGCAGCGTTCGGGCGCATCGGGATCGGGGGCGAAGATGCCCGACCTGCCGCCTGTGGCGGTTACCCGCAGCGGTCGCGCACCCGCGGCGATCCAGTTCAGCACGTCGAAATGATGCGACCCCTTGTCGTTGAGCGCGCCGCCCGAGCGCGCGCCCGTGCGATGCCAGAGCTGCAGGTAGCGGGTATAGGGAATGACCGAGCGCAGGAGCACCATCCGGGGCGTGCCGATCCGGCCGCTGCGGGCAAGTTCGACCGATTCGATCCAGGGCTGCTCATAGCGCCGCGTGAAGCCCATCATGATCGGCTGGCCAGACTGCGACTCCGCCTCCGAGATCGCCAGGGCATCCTCGAGCGTCACCGAGATCGGCTTGTCGAGATAGACACGCTTGCCCGCGGCCACGGCCCGCTCGACCGGCTGGCGGTGATTGTCGGTATGCGTGGTGACGATCGCAAGGTCGACATCGGGATGCGCCAGAGCCGCGTCCAGCCCGTCGAAGACCGCAACGCGATGCGCAACGCCGGCCTCAGCATAGAGCGCGTCAAGATGCGCCGCGGCGAGTCGGGTCCGATCCGGAAGCAGGTCCTGCACGCCGACGATCCGCAGCGGCGTGCCGTTCGCCGCCTCGGCAATGCGGCTGCCGATGAAATAGACGCCGCGCTCGCCCGCGCCGATGATGACGGCACCGATTGTCCGGCTCGTGTCCCTCATGACCAACCCGTCCTCCATGATTGGAGGTCACCATAAGTGAGTATGATGTTCCGGGTAATTCGAGTTGTACTCACTCCGCGGTCAGGATGTAGCGTCCAGTCGCTGGGCCGAGCCGTTTTCGAACAGGTAGATCGGCAGGTAGTGGGTGCGCGCCGGGGCGGGATCCCTCTCGATTCGCGCGATCAGCACCCGTTCGAACAGGTCAAGCTTTTCGGCGTCGGAGTTGCCGACGATGTCGAAGCGACGGACATGTTCGGAGGGCATGTCGACGCTTCCCAGAAGCAGGAGGCTCACCTGCCGGTCAAGCAT
Source organism: Tropicimonas sp. IMCC6043 (assembly GCF_004146235.1). Taxonomy (GTDB): domain Bacteria; phylum Pseudomonadota; class Alphaproteobacteria; order Rhodobacterales; family Rhodobacteraceae; genus Tropicimonas. Next base: position 30,272 of record NZ_SELO01000011.1, read on the forward strand.
CGGGCGGGTTTCATGTAGCGCGGCGTCGAGCAGGTAACCGTCCACCAGCCCCCAGACGATCATTGCCGTTGCGCCGGCGCGTCCGGCCTCCAGGAGGGCCTCCACGAGGTCCTGGCGCCGGTAGGAGCCGGGAAGCCGGTCCCGCTGGAACAGCAGCGGTGACGGAACCGTCCCCTCCCATCCGCTGAGGAGCAGGAATTCCCGCCGCGCCATGGCGATCTGGCGGGCGTCATGCGACGAGGTCAAGAAGCTGATGCGCGCATGCCCCTGCGCCTGCAAGTGCCGGTAACCGATCGACAGGGCCTCGCGCCAGTTGGTGCCGATCACGTCCGCATCTATGCCGGTGACCGACACCCCGTCGATCACCAGCGCGTCGGAGACCGCGCGTATCCGGGCGAGGAACGCGACCGGAATGACCTCGAAATTCGCCTGGAGCAGGCAGCAGCGGTAGCGGGTAGTCGGCGCGAGGAGGTCGATATCTTCGTCTTCGGCGGCAAAGACGCGCTGGACGACGCGATGGCCACGGCGTTTCAGGCGCGCGACGAGTTCCATGAGCAGCGTGCGCGCGAGCCGACTCTCGGAACTGCGGTAGAGCAGCAGGCAATCGGCGGTGTAGGTCGTTTCAGTCTCCGTTTGTCGCCGAATGGTCAGCCCGGCGCCGGGTCTCGCGACGATGTGGCCCGAGGAAAGAAACGGCGCCAGCACTCGTTGGACCACGCGCTGCGAGGTGCCGAACTCCGCCATGAGGTCGCGAACCCTTGGCAGCCTCTGGCCATCCCGGCCCTCTGCGAGGAGCGCCTGAACCCGCTGAAGGATCGCCTGGTCCTTCTGTTTCGGTTGTTCGTCGGCCATCTCCGGGCCCCGCTCGAATGTCCCAAGCCGCCCGGCCATGCGAAGCCCGGCGCGCGCTCTCGCCCCGCGCAGGGGCACGTCCATTGCGCATACCCGTCATGACCCAAATGCAGGGATGTTGCCAAGACCCTGTGGCGGAAGTGATATCTGCGACCATTTGCACTCCCGTTATACGGGAAAATCGCCGCCAGTTTGTCCGAGATCAAATTAAGATTTGTGAATACGTGGTTGATGGCTGGCAGATGGCTCGTCATCCCGCCACCCACGTCCGACGCGCGCAAAACCGCCCCCCGACGTTTCTGGCAGGTCCTGAGCCGAACCGGTCAAACCCAGCCGCGGAGGACTGCATGAGCGAAGCGTTCGCAAACCGGAAACTCTTCTTCCTGACGCTGTTCTTATGGATACTGCTGAACGGCACGCTGGCGCTCGACGTTTTCGCGGTTGGCGTCGTCGTGGCGGCCGCCATCGCCTTCTTTTTCGGCAGCAGCCTGTCCTTCCTGTCGGGCTACCGACTCACGCTGGCCTCCGCGCGCGCGACGCTGGGATATATCGGCTACTTCCTTGTCGAACTGGCCAAGGCGAATCTGTCGGTCGCCCGCGTCGTGCTCGACCCCGCCCTTCCCGTGGTGCCCGCCATCGTCAAGGTCCGCACCCGGCTCAAGAGCCCGGTCGCGCGGCTGCTGCTGGCCAACTCGATCACCCTGACCCCCGGCACCCTCACCGTCGAGATGACTGGCGAGTGGCTCTACGTCCATTGGGTGGTCGCCAAGACAACCGACACTCACGCCGCGACCGAAGCGATCGTGGCGGGGTTCGAGAAATACCTGGAGGTCATGTATGACTGATGCGCTCCTGCTTCCCGCCGCCATCGCGGCGCTTGCGCTGGTGCTGTCCTTCTGGCGCTTCATCGCTGGCCCGCATGCCGTCGATCGAGTCGTCGCGTTCGACGGGCTCACCCTGATCGCGATTTCCGGACTGGTGATGGCCGCCCTGGTCTCCGGCCGCGGCATCTATCTCGACGTGGCGCTGATCTATGCGCTGCTGTCCTTCCTCGGCGTGATCGTCGCGTCGCGCTATCTCGAAGGAGGCGAAGAATGACCCTGCTCGCGCCCCTCGGAATCCTGGTGATGACCCTGGGCACCGTCTTTCTCGCCCTGGCCGGCCTCGGTCTCTTCCGGATGCCCGACACTTACACGCGCATCCAGGCCGGCACCAAGGCGACCACGCTCGGCATGCTGCTGATGCTCGCCGGGGCCGCGCTGATCGCACCCGCCTGGACCGTCAAGCTCGGGCTGATTGCGCTCTTTCTGATGTTCACCAACCCGCTTTCCTCGCAGGTGCTCGCCCGCGCCGCACATCGCGCCGGCGTACCGGCGACCGAGCGGACCTCGGCCGACGCGCTGGCCGAAGATGCCGCCGACATGGCGGGCGGGGAGGGCGCGGCATGAGCGTTCTGATGCTGGGCCTTGCCATTGCCCTCGCGCTGTCGATGGTCGCCGCCGCCGCAGTGGCGCTGATCACCCGCTCGACCGTGATCGCGGTGCTGGCGGCGGGGCTTGTGAGCCTCTTCGCCTCGATCTTCTTCGTCGTCCTCGCCGCGCCCGACGTGGCGATGACCGAGGCCGCGATCGGCTCGGGCCTCACCACGTTCCTCTTCTTCTTCACCATGGGCCGGATCCGGCGGGAGGGTGGAAAATGATCCGACATGTCGTCGTCGCCCTGCTTGTCGCGCTCCTCGGCATCGCCTTCTGGACGCTGACCGCCGGCTACCTTCCCGATGCCGAGTTGAACCGCACCGCCGCCTACTACGCGGCACATGCCCAGGACGAGGTCGGAGCGCCGAACATCGTCACCGGCATCATCGTCACATGGCGCGGGCTCGACACGCTGGGCGAGGTCACGGTGCTGTTTCTGACCTCAGCGGTTATCGCGCTCGTGCTCACGCAATCGAAGACACCGGCTGGCGCCACCGGAGCAGGCTTCCTGCCGTCGGGCGAGTTGCTGACCACCGGAACGCGGATGATCGTGCCATTGATCGTCCTGCTCGGAGCCTATGTCATCATGAACGGCCACCTGACGCCGGGCGGCGGCTTCCAGGGCGGCGCGATCCTCGCCTCGGGGGCGTTGCTCACGCTGCTCGCAGAGCCGACGCGCCGGTTCGGCCACAGCGTCATCGCGCGGGTCGAGAGCGCCTCGGGCCTCACCTACGTGCTCGTCGGCCTAGCCGGCATGATGATCGCGGGCGGCTTCCTCGACAACGGGATCCTGCCGCTCGGCCGCTTCGGCGCGATGCTCTCGGCCGGGGCGATCCCGCTCATCTCGGTGCTGATCGGGCTCAAGGTCGGGGCGGAATTCTCCTCGATCCTCGAATCCCTGCATGAAACGGAGGACGCGTGATGGCCCAGATTGCCCTCGCAACCGGTTTCGTCCTGATCCTCGCGGGTCTCTACGGCGCGCTGACCAACCGTGACATCCTGCGCATGATCGTGGCCTTCACGATCGCCGACACCGGCGTCAACATCGTGCTCGTCGCCGTGGGCTACCTGCCCGGGCGCACCGCGCCGATCCTCGACGCCGCGGTGCCGGTGGCCGAGGCCGGCCAGCGGATCATCGACCCCGTGCCGCAGGCGCTGGTGCTCACCGCAATCGTCATCGGCCTCGGCATCACCGCGCTGATGCTCGCCTATGCCTATCGCCTCTTCCGGCTGCGCCACAGCCTCGACATCTCGACCTTCACGGAGCTGAAATGGTAAGCCCGGTCCTCATCCTCGCCATCGGCCTCGGCACGGCATTCGCCCTGGGGCTTCTCTCGCAGGCTCGCAAGAGCTTCCTCTTCCTCGTCACGCTCGCAGCCCTGGCGCTGATGGCGGCGATCAGCCTCGGCTGGGTCGTGGCGCTCGCCACCGGCGCGGCCATGACGGCCGAGATCCACACCGCCGGCGTCGCGCCGCCCTTTGCGATCAACCTCCGGGTCGGCCTGGCCGAGGCGGCTCTGCTGGCGACGATCTCTCTCGCGGGCCTCTTCTCCGCGCTCTCGATGCGCGAGCCGCTCCTGCGGCTCGGCCGCGGCGCCATGGCAGTGCTACTGGTTCTGGTCATGGCGATCTCCGGCCTCGTCATGACGCGCGACCTCTTCAACCTCTTCGTTTTCATCGAGCTCATCGCCATCGCCACGGCCGGCGTCGTGCTGCTCTCGCAGGACCAGCGCGCGATCTGCGCCGGGTTCAAATATCTGGTGGTGAGCCAGATCATCGCCATCCTGATGCTGATCGGCATCATCTTCACCTACCATGCCACCGGCTCGCTCAATATCGACGACATCGTCGCGACGCCCGTGGCCTTCCACGGCGCGGCGCTCGCGATCTTCCTGCTGCTGATCGCGCTCGTGGTGGAGCTGAAGCCCTTCCCGGCGAACGGCTGGGCGCTCGACATCTACACCAGCGCGCATCCCGGCTTCTCCGCCCTGTTCTCGGCGGCCACCGGCTCCGCGGCGCTCTTCGCCGTGGACAAAGTCGCGACCTATGCAGGGGACGCCTGGTTGCCGCTCCTGACCGGCATCGGCCTCCTGAGCTTCGTCGGCTCCAATATCGTCGCGCTCCGACAAGAGAACGACCGGCGTCTGCTTGGCTATTCCTCGGTTGGCCAGCTCGGCCTCGTGCTCGCCGTGATCGGCCAGCGTGACGTGCTCGGCGACGCCTATCTCTATATCGCCGGCGGCCTGATCCTCTCGCATGCCGTCGCCAAGGCCGGGCTCTTCTGGATGTCCGCCATCGTGCGCGGACGGACGCTCACCGACTGGGCCGCGATCCGCGCCCGCGCGCCGATGGTTCTGGCCTTTGCCACCTTCATCGCCATGCTGGTCGGCCTGCCGCCCTTCCCCGGCTTCTATGCCAAGTGGGACCTCGCGCAGGCGCTTGTCGCCGCGGGGCGCCTGCCGATCCTGTCGCTGATCCTCCTCGGCGTGCTCATCGAGTCCGCCTATCTCTTCCGCTGGTTCGGCTATGCCATCAAGCGCGAGGCGGTCGAGAAGGGCCTCCTGGCCAACACTGTCGATTGCGGCATCACGCTGGCCGCCGTCGCGGGCGGCTGGGCGCTCGGCTGGATCTGGGGCGTGGCCCATGGCGAGTTCAACGTGCTGGCGACTCTGCCGGTGCTGGCCGTGGTTGCTTTCCTTCTGCTCGAACCGCTTCCTGCGAAGGTCAAGAACGTACTGGCCATTGCAGCGCTTCTCGGCTGGTTTGCGATGGTCGTCGGCGGATACGATCCCATGCGGCTGATCTTCGCTGCGGTGATGATCCCGGGCGGCGCTGTCATCCTCATCGCCTCCTTCACCGAGACGGGGCGGCGGATCGGCTTCTATCCCTCCGCGATGGCGATGTATGCCGGCCTCGCGCTGCTGCTCGAAGCGACGACCTTCTTCGAGTTCTTCGCGGCCTGGGAAATCATGACGCTGGGCTCCTACTTCCTGATCCTCAGGGGACGGATGTCCGAGCCGCACGCGCTGAGCTACATGCTCTTCTCGCTCGGCGGCGCCTTTGCACTGCTGGCGGGATTCGCGATCGCCTCGGGTGGCGTGCAGCCCTTCCCGCTCGACCAGCTCGGTACGGTTGCAGCCGACCTCGCGCCCTATGTCTTCGTTCTGCTCGCCGTCGGCTTTATGACCAAGACAGCGGCCATGGGCCTGCATATCTGGCTGCCGGGCGCCCACGCCGAGGCGGAGACGGACGTCTCGCCGATGGTCTCCGGCATCTTGCTGAAGGCCGGGCTCTTTGGTCTCTTCCTGATGCTGATGCAGCTTGGCCGGCAAAGCCTCTGGGGCGTCGACCTCACCTATGTGCTGGTCTGGATCGGCGCAATCTCGGCCTTCCTCGGCGCGGTTCTGGCGATCTTCCAGGAGGACGCCAAGCGGCTACTGGCCTACAGCTCGATCAGCCAGATGGGCTATGCGCTCTTCGGCATCGCGCTGATGAACCACCTCGGCTGGCTCATGGCGATGATGTTCGTCATCAACCACTACGTCTACAAGTCGATGCTCTTCCTGGCCGTGGGCGGCGTCTACAAGCGCACCCACACCAAGCTGATGTACAAGATGGGCGGGTTGATCACGCTTATGCCCTTCACCTTCGTTTCCGTGCTGGTGGGGATCATCGCCATGTCCGGCGTGCCGCCGCTCTCGGGCTTTGGCGGACGATGGATCTTCTACAACGCGATCATGGATGCCGGCCTGCGCCTGCCGCTGATCCTGATCTTCATGGCCGGTCCCATCGGCTTCCTCTACCTCTTCCGGCTGATCCACACGATCTTCCTCGGCCAGCTCAAGGACCCGCACCGGAAGCTCAAGGAGGCGCCCGCCTGGCTGGTGGCGCCGCAGATGATCTTCGTGGCCTTCCTGATCGGCTTTGCCGTGCTGCCCGGCATGGCGCTGCAAAAGGTGGACGGCTACATCGGCTCGATCTTCGGCGACCAGCCGCTGGTCTGGTCCGGCCGTGCCATCGCCTCCGAGTTCGGCTACTGGAACCCGGTCGCGATCATGGTGGTGATCATCGTGGTCTTCGTCTCGGTCTTCCTGATCCTGCTGGCCAAGAACCATGACGCCCAGAAGGTGAAGCAGTTCAACATCGTCTTCTCCGCCGAGCGGCCCTACCGCCCCGAGACGACGCATTTCGCGTGGAACTTCTTCGCCCCCTACCGCAAGGCAATGGGCTTTCTCGAGACGCCGGTGGTCAGCACCTTCTGGGGCGGTGTGACCGACGGCATCAACGGCGTGGGCGACTTTACCCGCCGCTTCTACAACGGCAACGGCCAGAGCTACGCGATCCACGTCGTGCTCTTCGTCGTCGCCGTCTACCTGATCGCCATGGGAGGCGTCGCATGACCTTCGAGTGGATCCAAGTTCCCTACGCGCTCGCCACGCTGTTCATCATCCTCAACTACGGGATGCTGATGACGGCGGTGGTGCGCAAGCTCGCCGCGCGGGTCGGCGGGCGGCCGGGCATCCCGGTCTGGCAGAACTACATCGACCTGGTGAAGAACTTCGCGCTGCGCTCGAAGATCAACCACGGGGTCATGTATTACCTAGGGCCGGTCTTCCGGCTTACCGGCGGGATCGGCCTCATCCTCTTCGTGCCGACGATCTACGGATCGAGCTGGGCGCAGAACTTCTCCTTCTCGGGAGACCTGATCCTGGCGCTCTACTTCATCTTCTTCGGCACTCTGGGCATGGCGCTCGGGGCCGGCGAGAGCGGGCATCCGCACTCTGCCATCGGCGTCTCGCGCGGGCTGGCGCAGGTGACGGCGGCGGAACTGCCGATGGCGCTCGCCGTCTTCGCCATCGCGCTGCAATACCAGACGCTGTCGATCACCGGCATCGTCGAGGCGCAGCAGGGCGGGCTCTTCCACTGGACGCTCTTCACTAACCCGCTCGCGGTCTTCGCGGCGATGTTCGCCTATGTCGGCACGATGATGCGCTCGCCGTTCGACGTGGTGCTGGCGCCGCAGGAAATCCCGATCGGCCCGCCGACCGAATACCACTCGGCCTATCTCGCGCTGATGCAGACCAACCGCGTGATCTTCCCCATCGCCAAGACGATCATCTACATGAACATCTTCTTCGGTGGCGCGACCACCTGGGCGGAATTCGCGGTCAAGGTCTTCCTGCTCTACATGATCCCGGCCGTGATCGGCGTGGTCCACCCGCGGTTCCGGGTCGAGCAATCCATCCGCTTCTTCCTCAAATGGGGCCTGCCCGTGGGCATCCTCGCCATCCTGACGGTGTGAGCCATGAAAGACGTTGACGACAAGTTCCTGAAGAACACCGAGAAAGAGTTCCCGCTGCGCGAGGAACTCCGCCCCCGCAAGGTCACGACACCGGACGGTCAGGAGATCGAGATCGAGCCGCTGAAGGACTATTTCTGCGAGGCGGCGCCGAAGGTCCATCCCAAGGCCTACCTGCCGATCATCGAGGATTTCTACAACTGGGCGCGGGCCAACTCGCTCTGGATCCTCGGCTTCGGCACCGGCTGCGGGGCGATCGAGATGCGGCCGCTAATGACCCCGCGCTTCGACGCCTACCGCTACGGCATCCAGTGGCGCCCGACACCCCGGCAGGCGAACCTGCTGATGATCTCGGGCTATCTCTCGGTCAAGACGCTCAAGCGCGCGATCCGCGCCTACGAGCAGATGCAGGGCCCGAAATACGTCGTCGGCCTCGGCTCCTGCACGATCAACGGCGGCATGTACTGGGACAGCTACAACACGATCAAGCGGCTCGACCAGTATCTGCCGGTCGACCTCTACATCGCCGGCTGCATGCCGCGCCCGGAGGCGCTGCTCGCCGGGTTCATGGAGCTGAAGAAGCAGATCAAGGCCGGGAAATGCGAGGGCGCCAACAAATACGCCGAGAATTTCGCGACCTACAAGGCGAACCAGAAGTCCGTGATCAAGGACTGGGACATGCCGGATTACAACTGGTGACGGATATGCGCGACATCCACAAGAGACTGAAGAAACTCCATCACCTGGGCAAGCTCGAGCCGCAACGGCCCGGCCTCGCCTTCCTGACCTTGCCGCGCGAGAACTTGCGCGGGCTGCTGCTCGACCTCCGCGACAAGGAGGGGTTCACGCATCTGGTGCTGCTGACCGCGGTGGACTGGATGGAGGAGGGCCTCTTCCAGCTCACCTACATGATGAACAACCGCGCCGCGGACATGACGCTCGGCATCCGCGTGATGCTCGACCGCGAGGCTGCGACGGGCGACAGCATCCACGACCTCTGGCCGACCGCCGCCACCTATCAGCGGGAGTTGAAGGAGATGTTCGGCATCGACTTCCCCGGCTCGCCGCGGGTGGACGACGAGTTCATCCTCGAGGGCTGGACCGATCTGCCGCCCTACCGGCGCGACTTCGACAGCCTCGCCTATTCGCAGCAGACCTATGCCGAGCGCCCGGGCCGTGTGACCCACGATCCGCGCGAATACATGAAATCGAAACTCTATCCGGACGGGGTGTGAGATGTTCAACTTCAAACCCGACCGCAGCCAGTACCCTGCCATCGGCGAGGACGGCAAGCTCGAGATCGACCTCGAGACGGGCAAGTTCCTCAAGCTCTGGCAGGGACCGAACCACCCCGGGATCACCGGAAACATGTCGGTCGAACTGACGGTCTGCGGCGACGAGGTGGTCGAAGGCAAGACCCATGTCGGCTACCTGCACCGCGGCTTCGAGAAGCTGATGGAACGGCGGACCTTCATCCAGGTCTTTCCGATCGTCTGCCGGGTCTGCGTGCCCGAGCCCGATTTCAACGAGTATTGCTACGCCGCAGCCGTCGAGGATCTCGCCGGCATCGAGGTGCCGGAATATGCCAACTGGATGCGCACCCTGATCCTCGAGATGGGCCGCTTCAACAGCTACATGATGTTCCTCGGCGGCATCGGCGGCGCGCTCGGCCTCGGCATCGGCGGTCAGTGGATGACCTATGTGCGCGACCTGATGCTCGACCGGTTCGAGGAACTGACCGGCGCCCGGATCTACCACATGTTCATCCTGCCGGGCGGCGTGCGCGGGCATCTGCCCGAAGGATTCGAAGGGCGTATGGAGGAGGTGCTCAGCACCGCCGAACGGTACCTGGCCGACATGGACAGAGTCATGTTCTCCAACTCTGTCTTCAAGACCCGGACCAAAGGCGTGGGCTACATCGATCCCGCGCTCTTCGAACCGTATGGCGTGACCGGCCCCAATGCGCGTGCCGGCGGTGTGGCCAAGGACGTTCGCAAGGACAGCCCCTACCTGGTCTATGACCAGCTCGATTTCGAGGTGGCCACGGCGACGGGAAGCGACATCTGGGCCCGCGCCAATGTGCGCCGCGAGGACGTACAGACCTCGATCGACCTGATCCGGCAGATCCTGAAGAAGATGCCGAAGACCGGCCCGGCGATGGCCAAGATCCCCAATGTCCTGCACTGGAAGATCCCGCGCGGCGAGACCTACATCAAGGGCGAGTGCTCGCGCGGCGAATACGGCTACTACCTCGTCACGGACGGCACGGGCTATCCGCGCCGGATCAACGTGCGGGGTCCGAGCTACACACATGCGATGGCGCTGCTGGAACATCTCATTCCGGGAACGAACATCTCCGACGTCGCAGCGCTGATGGTGTCGCTGCACACCTATCCCCCCGAGATCGAGAGGTAAGCCATGGGCCTGCGCGAAGTCCTCACCCCGTTCACCGTCTGGAAACACGTCTTTGACGAGACGGTCACGATCAAGAACCCCATCGGCCGCCCCGGTGCCGACCGCTACCGCGGCTTCCACCAGAACGACATGGAGAAATGCATCGGCTGCGGCACCTGCGAGACGATCTGCCAGAACGCGGCGATCGACATGGTGCCGGTCGAGGGGTTCGACGCCCAGAAGGGCGATTCCGGCCTCCGGCCGCAGATCGACTACGGCCGCTGCTGCTGGTGCGCGCTCTGCGTCGACGTCTGCATGACCGGCTCGCTGACCATGTCGAACGAATACACCTGGGTGGACACCGACCCCGACAAGTTCCGCTTCATCCCCGGCCTCGAGGGTGAGTGGAAGGATGACGAGGCCGGCTACGAGCGCGAGGGAGACCGTGCGCTCTCCGGCATCGAGCGGATCCACATGGAGGAGATGGAGCCGGAGGCGCGGATCGACAATTTCGACGAGATCGTCGCCGGCTACAGCCGCGAAGAGGCGATCCTCGAAGCCGACCGCTGCGTCGAATGCGGGCTCTGCGTCGCCACCTGCCCGGCCCACATGTCGATCCCCGACTACATCGCCGCGGTGCGCGACCAGGATTACGATCGGGGCCTAAAGCTTCTCTACGAGACCAACCCGTTCTCCGAAGTCTGCGGACGCGTCTGCACCCACAAATGCGAGACCTCCTGCGCCGCGCTGCACGAGGGCGACCCGATCGCCATTCGCTGGCTCAAGCGTCATATCGTCGACGAGGTGCCCTATGAGCGGCGCATCGAACTGGTCGGCAAGCCCAACGTGGCGCCCACCGGTCGCAAGGTGGCGATCATCGGCGGCGGCCCGGCCGGCCTGACGGCGGCGTACGATCTCGCCCGCGACGGCCATGGCGTCGTGGTCTTCGAGGCGCAGGCCAAGGCGGGCGGCATGACCCGCTACGGCATCCCCGAATACCGCCTGCCCTATGACGCGCTCGACCGCGATATCGGCGTGATCGAGGCAATGGGTGTGGAGATCCGCACCAATTGCCGCATCGGCCGGGACGTGACGATGGAGGCGCTCCGCGAGGAATATGACGCGGTCATCCTCGCCATCGGCCTGCATATGGGCCGCTCGACCCGGGTTCCCGGCACTGAAGGCCCAGGAGTCGAGAAGGCCGTGGACCTGCTGCGCCGGATCACCGACGGCGAGGAGGTGCCGGTGCCCGAGAAGATCGTGGTGGTCGGCGGCGGCAACGTGGCGATGGACATCGCCCGATCGATGGCGCGGCTCCAGAAGGTCAAATACGGCAAGGTCGGTATGACGCTGACTGCGCTCGAGGATATCGACCATTTCCTCGCCGATGCCGAGGAGATCAAGGAGAGCCGCGAGGAAGGCGTGGAGATCTTCGACGCCCGCGGCCCGCAGGAAGTGCTGCGCGACGAGGCCGGCAACGTGACCGGGCTTCGGACCTGGCGTGTGACCTCGATCTTCGACGACCAGGGCCGGTTCGCGCCCGCCTATGACGAGGCCGACGAGCGGATCCACGAGGGCACGATGGTGATCGAGGCCATCGGTCAGGCCGCCGACACCTCGCTCCTCGGCGAAGAACTCACCGAGGCTCTGGAATGGAACCGCGGCCGGATCAAGATCGACGACACCTTCCGCACCTCCGAGCCCTGGCTTTTCGCCGCGGGCGACGCGGTGAAGGGTCCCGATGTCATCAACGCGGTGGCGGACGGCCACACGGTCGCCGCCTCGGTCAGCGCGGTGATGTTTGCCAAGGGGGAGGCGGCGCGATGAGGACCGAAGCGCTCAGCAAGATGACCACCGTCGAGGAGGTGCTGGAGACGGTCGCCGAATTCGACCGCGAGGCGCATGGTTTCTATGTCGACCTGATTCCGAAAGTGTCGAAGAAGATCAGATACATCGTCGAGGAACTGGCGCGCGCCGAGCTTGACCACGTCATCAAGCTCTACGAGCTCTCGAAATCGAGCGACATCCGCGACCACCTACGGGACGCGATCCTGCGCCCCGAGGCGGACCGGCGGTTCTCCGACGCGATCCAGGCGCCGGAGCTGGGCGACGACCCTGACGACCAGGAAGTCCTGCAATACGCGCTCGCGCGCCAGCAGATCGCGATCGAGGAATATTCCGAGCTTGCCGCCAATACCCCGCCGGGGCCGATGCACGAGGTGTTCAGCTACCTCGCCAACGAGGAGAGCAAGCACAAGACGGACCTCGAGGCGCTCTATTACGAAGTGGTGCATTCCGGCGGGGTCTGAACCCGCGCCGGATGCCGGGCGGCGCTTTGGGGTGGGGCGGCGACCCGGCCGCTCAGCCGCCCGGCAACTCGTCGAGCCGGGCCCAGCCCGCCGCCGGATCCGGGTCCAGCGTCTCGATCTCGAAGGCGATGTCGAGCGTCTCTTCGCCGAGATCGGCCTGCCAGATGATGCCGGCCTCGTTGATCAGGAAGCTGTTAATGCCGCTCTCGCCATAGTCCGCCGGAACGGCGAGCAGGGCGTGACCGGCCACCATATTGTCGCCGGCCATGTAGGACATCGCGCCGCCCGGAGCGTTCTCTCCCTGGCCGGTCAGGATCCGGTAGTAATAGCCGAAATAGGGCTCGTGTTCTGCCTCCGTGGCGTCGGGCGCGAGGAAGCCGTCGAGGCTCGCGCGGGCCGTGCGGTCACCGGCCGGGCTGTCCGGCCCGACCCAGTAGAGGCCGCTCCGCATGCCAGGCGGTGAGATGATGCTCGAGGCGAACTCCATCACGCCGTCACCGTCATGATCGGTCTGCCGGAACTCCCGCTGGATCTCGAGATAGGTCTCCATGAGCTCGAGCACGTCAAGCTCGTTGCGACCGATTTCGCGGGCTGCGATTTCCACAACGCCGGCTTCGATGTCGAAGCTCCAGCCCGCCTCGCTTCGGGCGAGCGGCACCGGGAATGGCCAGTCGTCGGCGCCAAGCTCGATGACCACGCTGCCATCTTCCTGCGGCACGAAACGGTAACCCTCGCGCCAATCCGCGTAGAGAGCCTCTAGAGCGCCGGTGTCAATCTCGCCGTCGGAGACCTCGACCAGTGCTTCCGCACCGGGCCCGAGGGCGGCACCTATTGCTGCGGGATCGCCGGCGGCGAGGCCGGGCAGCAGGGCGTCGAGCGCATCCTGAGGTGTGGCGTAGAGCGGCGCCTCCTGGGCGGCAAGCGGCGTCGCGACCAAGGTGAGGGCGAGGGCGGCTGCGAATACGGGGGACATCTGGCGCATCGTCTCGTTACCTTCTTGCTTTCACGCGACCACCACCCGCCTTGTGTCCTCGAGCCGCCGCGGCCTTTGTCCGGCTGCCGGAGGATTGCTTGGCGATGGACGGGACGGATTTTCGAACCTGCTGCGCCTGTGGCAGCTTCTGCGGGGCCGGGCGGCTGATATTCGGTTTTGCAGCGGGTTTCGCCTTGGTGGAGGGCCTGGTGACCGGCAGCGAGCTTTCGGTCCGGGCCTTGACCTTGTCGAGTTCCCGGTTGGCGCCGGCGGTCGGGCGGGATGCACCGACCGGCCGGTTTCCGGCGCGGCTGGCAAGCGCCCCTGCCGCGCCGCCTGCGACCGCAGCGGTGGCGGCGTTGCCGAGGCCGGGGCGGGCGATGTCCGCTGCCCCGGTCTGCTGCGAGAGCTTGGCGCGCAGAGCGTCGGTGCCGCCGATCTGCGGAAGCTCTGCGGGCCGGGTCGCCGGTTTGGCGCCGCCCTCCCGCCGAGTCTCGAGCTGCGAGCGGGCCGCGTCGCGGCGGCCCGGCTCGGCCGTCCAGCCGCCCTTGCCGCTTTCTTCCAGCCGGGCACGCAGGTCGTTGTCGCCCACCTGGATGTGACCGCGGCTGATTCCCGCGCGGATCTCGTCGCGCGAGATGTCTCCGGTCTGGATTCGCTTGCGCAGCGTTTCGTCTCCGACCCGGATGTCTCCGGCCTCGATCCGGTTCCGGATCTCGTCCCGGTCGATGTCGATCCGGTTGCTGATATTGACGTTGCCGTCGACGTCGATGTCGATATCGGGGTCGCGATAGATCGGCCCGCCGCCCCAGCCGGCGCAGTTGCGACACCCCCAGTAGTCGTTCCAGTCGTCGTCGTCATCGAAGATCTCGTCGATCAGCGCAAAGGTACCCCAGGTGATGAGACCGGCGGCAACGGCGTTTCCGGCGGTATAGGCCGGGTTGTAGACGGTCCGCGCATCGTATTGCGGGACATAGACGATCTCGGGATCGGCCGGCTGGACCACCACCGTGCTCGTCGCCGGGTCTTCGGTGACCACCTGCTGTTCGTTGGTAGCGAGCGCGCCGCTGTCGATGGCCTGCGCCCGCATCACCTGCACCGCATCCATCACGTCGTCGGACTGCGCCAGCATCGCGTCGCCGACCGTCTCGGTCCAGTCGATGTGGTCGGCCATCCGGTGCAGCACGTCCGGAAAGGCTTCGGCGAGGACGGCGACAGAGGGGTCGTAGCCCTCGGCCTCGATCAGCGGCTCCAGCGTGTCGGTCGCGGCGCCTTCGTTTTCGAGCAGGAGCCGATTCGCCTTCATCACCTGGTAGGGCTGCGTCGCGCCGACGAGGATCTGGATGAGCAGCGTGTCGGGGAAAAGCGCCACCGGCGCGACCAGGGTCTGAAGTTCGGCCGCGCTGAGGAGGTCGGGACCGGCGGGCGCACTGACGGGCGTTTCGCCCGCGGCATCGGCCTCAGGAACAGCGACCGGTTGTTCCGTGGCGCCGCCGACCTGGGCGCTGGCCGGGACCGATGAAAGCGCCGCGGCGAGGAGAAGGCCGGGAAAGGCGGGAAGACGGGCGGACCTAAAGACTGACATGCGGACTATCCTTTCAGAGAGCGCGCGGGACCGTCAGTTTCCGGTGCGCCGTGTGCCGAGGATCGGCATGCCGGCCTGTGGGTTCAAGGATTCTTTCATTTGCCGGGGAGCGGTGCGCGCGATCACTCGGCGGTGATGTCTCTCATCGCTTCCAGGAAGCGCTCCACCTCCGCAACCGTGTTGTAGTGGCAAAGCGAGACACGCACGCAGGAGGGAAGGCCGAGCGGATCGAGGATATTGGCCGAGTAGTGGTCGGCCTTGCGGGTATGGGTGCGGATGCCGGCGTCGTTGAGCAAGGCGACGATCTCCGGCGCTGCCATGCGCTCGAAGGAAAAGGAGACGAGCCCCTCGCGCAGCGGGTTGTCGACACCGCTGAGGATCGTCACGCCCGGGATCTGCGCCAGTCCCGGCAGATTTCCGGAACCATGCAGCATTGCCTGCGTGAGCGTGGCCTCGTGGGCATGAATCGCCTCGCCGGCGGCGACGATCCGGTCGCGTGGCGCCTCGCTCGCCGTGAAATGGCTGCCGAGCCAGTCGAAATAGGCGACGACATCCGAGAATGTCGCATAAGCGCCGGTGTCACGCGTGCCGAATTCCCAGGAGCCGGCAGGCGCGCCAAGCAGCGCGTCATGCGGCAGCGCCGCGAACCGGTCGGAGACCCAGGCAACGCCGTAGCCGTGCCGCGAGAACGCCTTGTAGGGGGAGATCACGTAGCCGTCGATACCATAGGCGGCGAGGTCGAGCCGCCCGTGGGCGGCGTGCTGGATACCATCGACGATGATGAGGCAATCGGGCGCGACGGCACGGATCCCTGCCGCGATCCCGGCGACATCGACACCCATACCGGACACCGGAGAGGTGTGCAGGATGGTCGCCACGCGCGTGTCGGCGGTGATCTCGGGGCGATATGCGGCGAGGTCGACACTGCCACGGTTGGAATCATGCGCCACGAGGACATGCGTCTTGCCGCCCAAAGGCGCGTAGCGGGATGCGGCGCTGCGGGTGGCCGGGTGTTCGAGCGTCGAGCCGAGGACGCGACCGCCCGCGGGCGTTGCGAGGCAGGCGCTGCGGATCAGCCGGAAGAGCAGTTCGGTGCCACTCTCGCCAACGAAGAAAAGCCCGCCCTCGGGGTTGAAGAACAAGCGCATGTCTTCTTTCGACCGGGCGATGGCCGCCGAGAGCGCAGCAGACGCGACGTTTTCGCGGCCCTGGTTGTCCGGGATCGCCGAGAATTCGGCGGTGGTCGCGACCACCGATTTCAGCGTCAGCGCGCCGCCGGCATTCTCGAAGAAGATCCGTTCACCCTGGAACGGGTCGCTGTCGACATGCGCGAAGCGGTCGCGGATCTGCTCCATGAGACCGGGTTTGGTGTCGAACATGGCTTGCCTCGCGATCTGAATTCCGGGCGGCGATACGCCCGGGGGCTCCGGTCGTCAATGCCGGCCGATGCGGCATCTGCTTGCTCGCCGGGGCGGGTGGCGTAGCATGCCGTCATGGAAACAGGAGGCGCCCGATGGACGGATCGGCACGGTCGTCAGCAGCCGAACTCGAAGACGAGATCCGGGCCCGCGTCGCAGAGATCGCCGACACGCTGCGAACGCTGCAGCCGGCGGGCGGCGCGCATGCCGAGATTTGCCGTTGCGCCCTGGCAAGGGCGGTGTCACGGATCCGGACAGCCGCCGCTGCGGGTGGTGTCCCGCCGGATCTCCTCGCCCGGTTACGAGAGCTGGCCGAGACCTGGCCCCGGATCGAGGCGCTTCTGGCGGCCCAGCTTCCGGTGAAACGGCGCCCGCTCTTTCCCGATCCGGACGACCCGATGGATCCCCGAGCGGCGCAGCTCCGCATGACCAACGCGGCGGCGGGCGCTCTGCACGGCGTGCTGAGCCGCCGTGAACAGGACCCTGCGGCGGAGGCGATGGGGTGTTTCAGCGACCTCTCGCTCGCGCAATCGGTCTTCATCGCAAATCTCCAGGCGGCGCTCCGCGTCCTGCTGGCGCAGGGGCGGTATCGGGACAAGCGGTTTCTCGACATCGGCTGCGGGGCCGGGATGAAGGTCCTGACCGCGGCACAATGGTTCGATCGTGCCGTTGGGGTGGAGATCGACCCGGGCCATGCGGACTCGGCCCGACGGCTGTTGGCCCGCCTCCGGCGCGGCAACATTGAGATCATCGAGGGGGACGCGCTGGGATTCGATGGATATGCCGGGTTCGATGTCCTTTATTTCTTCCGCCCGATGCGCTACCCGGAGCAACTTGCCTTGCTGGAGGATCGGATCGTGTCGCGGGCGCGTCCAGGCGCGCTTCTGATCGCGCCCTACGACCATTTCGCACACCGCGCGGCGCTGCTCGGTTGCGAGCCTCTCGGCGGGCATCTGTACCTGGCCGGGGCGGACAGGGAGGATGCGGCGGCGCTGGTCCGGATGGCTGAAACGATCGGACCGGCGGTCGATGTCGCACAGGATTCGCTGCCAGAGATCTGGGCGCCCATTCTCGACGCATCGCGGCGACGCGGCTACGCGCCCTGAGAGACGGGTCGGTTGATTGGCGTGAAGAACGGGCGCCGCTGGTCCGAGTCAAAACCACGAGCAAGGCACCATGGCGCGGAGCAAGGCTGACAGGCCGCCGCCCCATCGCTGGGAAGCGCCCACGGCCCGGCGTGATTGGGAGACCTGTCGCCCGGTCTCGGACAAGATATGCTGGACAATCGGCCGGGGCCTCTCTCACGCCGGCGGGTGATACCCGGCCTCGGCCATCAGCCGGAGCGAGGCGCCCTCGACCTCTGCCTCGAGCCGCTTCATGAAGGCCCGTTGCTCCATTCCCGGGGCTATCGCCGGCAGGAACTCGACAACCGCCAACCCCGGCTTCCGAAGAATGGCGAAGCGGGGCCAGAAGACGCCGATATTGGTCGCCGCCGGCACGCAATCCTGTTCAAGTTGCTGGTAGAGCACGCCGGTGCCGATCTTGTAGGGAAGTTTCGCGTCCACCGCGACGCGGGTGCCTTGCGGATAGATGATGAGCTGGCCCGGCGACGCGCGCCCTTCCTCGACACGTCGCTTCATCTCGGCGATCGCCTGGCCGCGCTTGCCCCGGTCGACGGGAACGCAGCCGATCCATATCGCATACCAGCCGACGATCGGCACCCAGCGGAGCTCCGCTTTCATGATGAATTTCGGCCGCGGCACTTCCGAGACGATCATGATGATGTCGAAGAAGGACTGATGCTTGGAGGCGATAAGGCATTCCGCCCGGGGCACTTCGCCGCGAATCTCGGAACGCAGCCCGATCATCCAGGAGGCGGTCCAGCGCACCCAGAGGCAGTAGGTCCGGCAGGCAGTGAAGGCAAAGGGGCGGTAGATCAGCGTGATCGGCGTGAAGACGAGCGCCATCAGCAGCATCATCACATACATCTGCGTGTTGAAGACGAGAGAGCGCACATATTGCAGCATGTCAGGTTGTCTTCTTCAGCTGGCGGAAGGCGGCATAGCGGGTGGCGGCGAAGGCCACCAGTCCGGCGACGGGCGGGATCGCCAGCGGCAGAAGCCAGGACGTTCCGGTGAAGCCAAGGCCGGTGAGAAAACCGCCGGTCTCGCTCGCCCGGGGCAGCATCATCACTGCGACCATGCCGAGACCGGTGCCGAGCAACGCGCCGCTCAGCGTCCTGAGGGTAAAGCGGCGCACGAAGGCGCGGGCGATATAGCTGTCCAACGCGCCGACCAGGCGGAGCGCCGCGATGACCCGCTCGTTGGCGGCGAGCGCGGCCTGGGCGGCGAGCGTGATCATCGCCGCGGTCGTCGCCGAGATCAGCACCAGCGACAGGAAGCCCAGGGTCCGCAGCCGCTCGGCCGCCCGCACGAGCGGCGCGCGCCAGCGCGTGTGGTCGTCATAGACGGCGCCCGGCGCCTCGCCAGCGAGCCGCGCGCGGAGGCCGTCGACATCGACCCCTTCTTCGGTTTCGACGACCTCGACGAGATCGGGCAGGCGGAGGGATCCGAGCGGGAGGTCCGGTCCGAACCATGGCTCGAGCAGAGCGCGCCGCTCCGCATCGTCGAGCGCGCGGGCAGAGGCGATGCCGGGTGTGGTTTCCAGCACGGCAATCGCATTGGAGAGCTGCTCGGCGGCCTGTTCGGGCGGTGCGGAGATGCGCAGTGTGGCGGTCCGCGCCAACGCCTCGGACCAGCGACCCGCGAGGCGGTCGGTGGCAAGCGACAGCGCCAGCGCGAAGACTGCGAGAAAGGCCATGGCGGCAGAGGTGAAGATCGTGAGCCGCGCGGTGAACCCCGTGGGTGGCACAACGCGGTCGGCCCCCGCTGTGCCGCCGACCAGCCCGCCGATCCGTCCAAGAACGCTCACAGGTCCGCCCCCGCGAGCGTCAGCGTGCCGCCCTTGATCCGGAGCACGCGGGCGGAAACCTGCGCCTTGGCGGCACGGATGAGGTTAAGATCGTGAGTCGCCACGAGGATCGTCTTGCCCATCTTGTTCAGCTCCACCAGCAGTTGCAGCAGGCGCAGCGACATATCCCAGTCGATATTGCCGGTGGGTTCGTCGGCCAGCACGATCTCGGGATCCATGATGACGGCGCGGGCCAGCGCCGCGCGCTGGCGCTCGCCGCCCGAGAGCTCCGGTGGCAGCGCGCCGGCCCTTGCGGCCAGCCCTACCCAACCCATCAGTTCAGCGAGATTCTGCGCCTCTGCCGAGACGTCGCGGCCTGCGACGGAAAGCGGCAGGGAAAGGTTCTCGTCGAGCGGAAGATGGTCGAGGAACTGGCAATCCTGGTGCACCACGCCGATGCGCCGGCGGGTGTGCGCCACCGCGTTGCGGTCGAGCCCCCGGACGTCACGTCCGAAGATCGAGAGCGTCCCGGAACTCGGCAGGAGTTCCATGTAGCAGAGCTTCAGCAACGTCGATTTTCCTGCCCCCGAGGGGCCGGTGAGAAAGTGGAACGAGCCCGGTGCCAGGTGCAGCGAGACATTCTCCAGAAGCGTGCCGTTGCCATAGGAATAGGCAACCTCGTTCAGCTCGATCACGTATCATCCCCTGCCATGCCGCCACGTTGTGCCCGAGCAACGCCGGCGTTTCAACGGGGTTTCACACGACCGTGTCGGTGCATTTTCTTTGAGTTCCCGGACCGGGGCGGGCATAGTCGCCGAAAAGGCTGGAGCAGCGGGACGGTCACCTGTCCCGGTCGAGAGGGGACATGCGGCTTATCTGTCCGAATTGCGGCGCGCAATATGCGGTCGACTCAAGGGTTATTCCGGAGACGGGACGCGATGTGCAGTGCTCCAATTGCGGAAACACCTGGTTTCAGGTGCATCCTGATCACGACCCGGATCGTGCCGCCGAGATTGCCCACGCGGTGACGGGTCGTGACCGGCCGGTGTCGCGGCCGCCGGCGGCGTTCGACGGCGAAGACTCAACGCCTGAACCTGATGGGCGCGAGGCAGATGCGGCGGTGACGGACTCGGCGCCTCCGTCGCGACCGGTCCCGGACGAGGCAATGGAGGCGACCTCCACGCCCGAGGACGCGGCGACGTCCCGGCCGGCTCGCGGATCCTGGTCGGAGGCCGCGCCTGCGCCCGAGGAACGGGAGAGCGAGGAAGACGAAGAGGACGAGGACGACCTCCGGACCCTGCCGCCGCGGCGCAGCGTCCACGAGTCCGCAATGTCGATCCTGCGCGAAGAGGCTGCCCGCGAACAGGCGGTGCGCCATCGCGAAACCGGCGGGCTTGAGACTCAAGGCGAACTGGACATTCCGCCACCCGCACGCAGTGTCCGGGACCCGGCCCGCGTGCTACCCTCCGACACGCTGCCGCCTCCGGCGGCGCGCGCGGAGCGCAGCTCCCCGCGCCGCGACCGGTTGCCCGATGTCGAGGAGATCAATTCCTCGCTCGATCCCGCCGACACGATGTCGGCGCACGCCGGACACAGGACGACAGAGGCGGAGGCACGGAGCCGCGGACAGCGGCTCGGCTTCGGACTGGCGTTGCTTCTCTTTGGCACCGCTGCGGTGGTCTATGTCCAGGCTGGCCGGTTGGCGCACGCCCTTCCGGACGCTGCGCCGGTGCTGGAGCGCTACGTCGTCACGGTCGATTCCGGACGGCTCTGGCTCGACCGGACGCTGCGCGATGCGGTGACACCCGGCGGGAACAGCAGCCAGTAGAAAGGTGTGGCTTGAACGCCTTGCGCAGCCGCAGCATTTGAAATGCTGCCGGTGCAAAATGGTGCTTGCCAGGCGTCGCGCAATAATCTAGCTCTCCGTGGACTGAAATCGAAAGATACTTGCCGGAGAGAGACATGAGCTTCCGCATCCAGCCTGCTGCGCCCGCCCGTCCGAACCGCTGCCAGCTTTTCGGGCCCGGTTCGCGCCCGGCGCTCTTCGAGAAGATGGCGGCGAGTGCGGCGGATGTAATCAATCTCGACCTTGAGGATTCGGTCGCCCCCGACGACAAGGCGGAGGCGCGACGGAACATCATCGAGGCGATCGGCGATGTGGATTGGGGGACCAAGACGCTCTCGGTTCGGATCAACGGGCTCGACACGCCCTATTGGTATCGCGACGTGGTGGACCTGCTGGAGCAGGCTTCCGAGCGTCTCGACCAGATCATGATCCCCAAGGTTGGCTGCGCGGGCGATCTCTATGCCGTCGATGCGCTGGTCAGCGCGGTCGAGGCCGCGAAGGGTCGCGGCAAGCGGATCGCCTTCGAGGTGATCATCGAGAGCGCCGCTGGCATTGCCCATGTCGAGGAGATCGCTGCCGCCTCGCCCCGGCTTGAGGCGATGAGCCTAGGCGCGGCCGATTTTGCCGCCTCGATGGGCATGCAGACCACCGGCATCGGCGGGACCCAGGAAAACTATTACATGATCCGGGAGGGCGTGAGGCACTGGCCCGACCCCTGGCACTGGGCGCAGGCGACCATCGTCGCTGCCTGCCGCACCCATGGCGTGCTGCCCGTCGACGGGCCGTTCGGCGATTTCTCCGACGATGCGGGCTTCATCGCCCAGGCTCGCCGCTCGGCGACGCTGGGCATGGTTGGCAAATGGGCCATCCACCCCAAGCAGGTGGCGCTGGCCAACGAGGTCTTCACGCCGTCGGAGGAGGCGGTGGCCGAGGCCAGGGAGATCCTTGCCGCGATGGAAAAAGCCAAAGCCGAGGGCGCGGGCGCCACGGTCTACAAGGGCCGCCTCGTGGACATCGCCTCCATCAAGCAGGCCGAGGTTATCGTGAAACAGGCCGCGCTGATCGCCGGGTAGGCCGGAGGGTCACTCGACGGGCAGGAACATCTCTGTCAGTTGCGCGTCCTCGGTGACTTTCGGAACCATCGTCCGGTAGACCTCGAGCGCCGGCGCCTTGCGAAGCGTCAGACCCGATTTCGGCATCCACTCCTCGCGGAACCACTTCCAGGGCTCGGCGAGGCCGTAATAGCTGCCATGGTAGGTCAGCACCGCGTATTTCCCGGGCGGCAGGTCGATCCGCGCCATCTCCGGCGGCGGCTTCACCCCGCGGGCCAGCAGGCATGCGGCGTGGCTGCGCAGATCTTCCGGCGGCGTCGCTCCGGGGTCGTCATGGTAGACTCCGGCCCAGTAGGGCGTTCTGTCGTTCAGCCCGTATCGCAGCAGCACGGCGCCGAGCTGCTCGAACCCCTTCCCAATCTCGGCATAGGGACCGGTATGCGGCATGCCGAAGAGCGTGATCGCCTTCAACACGCGGGTGCTCACGGGATACATGGGCCGACTCCGTTTCCGACTGGTGCCCCGAGCATAGCGAGGCCGGGACTCTCCGAAAGGGCCTTCTTGCCAAGCCTGCGACGGACGCGCATATGGGGGCGAGCAGACAAGGAGCGCTGGCATGAACTATCTCGAGTTCGAAAAACCTCTGGCCGAGATCGAAGGCAAGGCCGAGGAACTCCGGGCGATGGCCCGGTCGAACGAGGAGATGGACGTCTCCGCCGAGGCCGCGGCGCTCGACGCCAAGGCGGCGACGATGCTGAAGGATCTCTACGGCAAGCTTACCCGCTGGCAGAAATGCCAGGTCGCCCGCCATCCGGACCGGCCGCATTGCCGCGACTACGTCAAGGCGCTCTTCACTGAATTCACCCCGCTCGCGGGCGACCGCAACTTTGCCGACGATCACGCGGTGATCGGCGGTATTGCGCGGTTCGAGGATCGGCCCGTCGTGGTGATCGGCCACGAGAAAGGCAACGACACGCAGAGCCGGCTCGCACATAATTTCGGAATGGCGCGGCCCGAGGGTTACCGCAAGGCGATCCGGCTGATGGAGCTTGCGGACAGGTTCAACCTGCCGGTGGTCACGCTGGTCGACACGCCGGGCGCCTACCCGGGCAAGGGCGCCGAAGAACGCGGCCAGTCCGAGGCGATCGCGCGGTCGACCGAGGCGTGCCTGCGCATCGGCGTGCCGCTCGTCTCGGTCATCATCGGCGAGGGCGGGTCCGGCGGCGCGGTGGCTTTCGCCACGGCCGACAGGCTGGCGATGCTGGAACACTCGATCTACTCGGTGATCTCGCCGGAGGGCTGTGCCTCGATCCTGTGGAAGGATGCCGAGAAGATGCGCGAAGCGGCCGAGGCGCTCCGTCTCACCGCGCAGGATCTCAAGGAACTCGGTGTCGCCGACAAGGTGATCCTCGAGCCAGTGGGAGGCGCGCACCGCGACCGGGTAGCGACTGTCGAGCGTGTCGGCGAGGCCGTGTCGGCAATGCTGGGCGAGATCCAGGGCAAGGACCGCGCCACGCTCATCGCCGACCGCCGGCGGAAATATCTCGAGATGGGCAGCAAGGGCCTCGCTGCCTAGACCGGTATCATCGTTCCCTGGATCTGGGCGACCTTGAGACCTCCGGCACGCTCGGCGAAGACCTCTGCGCCGACGACGAAGAGCCGCCGCCCCGGCTTGATGACATGGCCAATGGCGACGAGGCGGGCGCCCTCGGCCGGGGCGAGCAGGTTGATCTTCATCTCGACCGAGAGCACGTCCGCCTCGACGGGCATCAGGGTGAGCGCAGCATAGCCGGCCGCACTGTCGCCGATCGAAAAGGTCAGGCCCGCATGGCCATAGCCGTTCTGCTGGCGCGCCCCGGGAAGGATCGGCGCGACGATCTCGACCCGGCCGGGGGTGAGCGCGCCGAGCTCGGCGCCCAGGGTCCGCATCAGGCTTTGGCGGCCGAAGCTCGTCCGGATCTTCTCCGCGATCGGCTCGGGCAGTTCGCCGGTATCCATCCTGGCCTCGCTCCCTATCCGATCAGGCCCGGGCCGCCGGCAGAATCACCTGCGTCGGTCCGGTGAGAATGGCCCGTGCTGTCTTCGATACCAGCGCCGCCAGTTCCGGGGCAGTGATGCTCATGCCGCCGGTATAGGTGCCGAAGGCCGGCAGGATTAGCCGCGACTCGTCGACGAGGAAACAGCGCCGGCCGACGCCGCCGAGCCGGGCCTTCGGGTGGTAATGGCCGGAGATCTCGCCGGGGGCGGCCTCTGCTCCGGCGATATGGCGGAACGAGAGCGGCCCGGCGTCGTATTCGGCGAGATGCCGTCCGGCGAGCGACAGCGGACCGGGGTCGTGGTTGCCGGCAATCCAGATCCAGTCGCGCCCGGCAATCAGACGGGACAGCCAAAGGCGATGCGCCGGATCGAGCGCGGACTCGCTCGCGGTGTCGTCGAAGCTGTCGCCAAGGCAAATCACGATGCCGGGCGAGAGCGCCTCGATCTCCGCATCGAGCCGTTCCAGCGTCTCGGCGGTCTCGTAGGGCGGCAACAGGCTTCCGCCGCGACGCGCCTGCCGCTCCGCCTTGCCCAGATGCAGGTCGGAGACGCAGAGAAGCCGCGCATCGGCCCACCAGAGCGCGCCGGACGCGCGCGCCTCGAGCGTCGCGCCAGCAAAAGTCAAAGGCATCCCGTTCATGATGTGTTCTTTGCGCTTCGTGCGCCGGATTGCAAGCCTCACATCTTGAGCCCGGCCGCCGCCATCAGCCGCTCGGCCTCCGCAGCGACGAGCCGCTCGCGGCCCTCGCCGAGAACCGGCACCTTGCCGACCTCGAGCAGCAGCGGCGCGGCGAAAGGAGAGACGCGGTCGAGCCGGACATGGTCGATCCGCCCGCTGACCCGGTCGAGCATTTCCTCGATGCGGCCGAAATCGACAAGCCCGCGCAACGCCTCCTCTCGGGTGATCTCCATGAGCAGGTGGTCAGGGTCGTATTTCAGCAGCGTGTCGTACAGGATGTCGGAGGAAAATGTTGCCTGCCGCCCGTTTTTGCGTGCGCCGATAGTGTTGCGCTCGATCAGCCCGGCGATCGTGGCCGAGGCGCGGAAGGTGCGTTTCATCACCGCGTTGGATGCCAGCCAGCCCGCGAGCCCGTCGCGAAGGCCGCCGCGGTCGAAGAGCGGCGTGGCGTCCCGGAGCGGTTCGAGGCCCCAGATCAGCGTCGCATAGTCGGTCGAGACAAAGCCGAGCGGTGCAAGGCCGGCCGTCTCCATGCGGCGGGTGAGCAGCAGGCCGAGAGTCTGCTGGGCGTTGCGGCCGGCGAAGCCGTAGACGCAGACATGTGCGCGCCCGTCGAAAGGAAAGCTCTCGACCAGCAGCCGGTCGCGTTCCGGGAGGCGGGAAACGTCGCGCTGAAGGCGCAGCCAGTCGCGCGTGTGATCGGGCAGGTCTGGCCAGTCCTCCTGCCGGAGCATCTCCAGGATGCGGTCCATGAGCTTGGTCGTGGCGGCGAACTTCGTGCCGTTGAAAACGGCGACCTTCGGGCGATCGGCGGCGTGGCGGGTGACTTCGACGGTCATCTCGCGCAACCCCTCGTAACGGACGATCTGGCCGCCGATAAGGAAACTGTCGCCGGGCGTGAGCGAGGCGGCAAAGCCCTCCTCGACCTCGCCGAGCGGTTTGCCGCCGCGGCCCTTCATGCGGACCTTGAGCGTGTCCGTGTCCTGGATCGTGCCGATGTTCATGCGGATCCGCTGCGCCGCCCGCGGATCGCGGAGCTGCCAGAGGCCGTCGGGGCGTTGCTTCAGGCGCTGCCAGCGGTCGTAGGCCCGGAACGCATATCCGCCCGTGGCGCAAAACTCGAGACATGCGTCGAAATCCGCGCGGGCGAGATCGGCGAAAGCGCCGGCGCTTGTCATCTCGGCGAAGAGGGAGTCGGCGGAGAAGGGGCCGGCGCAGGCGGCGATCAGGATATGCTGGCAAAGCACGTCGCGCGGGCCGGGGCCGCGGGGAGCACCGTCGAGGTCGCGCGCGCGCACCGCGTCGAGCGCGGCCTGGCATTCGATGATCTCGAAGCGGTTGGCCGGCACCAGCAGCGCCTTGGACGGCGCGTTGTAGCGGTGGTTGGCCCGCCCGATCCGCTGGACCAGACGCTTGACGTTCTTCGGCCCGCCGACCTGGATGACGAGATCCACGTCGCCCCAGTCGATGCCGAGATCGAGCGAACCGGTGCAGACGATGGCACGCAACTCGCCCGCAACCATCGCCGCCTCGACCCGCTCGCGCTGCTCGCGGGAGAGCGAGCCGTGGTGGATGCCAATCGGCAGCCCCTCGTCATTGGCCAGCCACAGGTGGTGGAAGAAGATTTCGGCCTGGGCGCGGGTGTTATGGAAAATGAGCGTCGTGCGGTGCTTTCGGACCTCGCAGAGCACCGCCGGGATCGCGTATCGGCCACCGCCGCCGGACCAGGGCGGCGGTTCCTCCGTCTCGAGCATCCGGATATCCGGGGCGGGGCCGGGATCGGCCTCGAGGATCTCGACCGGGTCGGGGTGGCGGGCCATGAGACGGCCGATGGCGGGCGGGTCGTCGACGGTGGCCGAAAGGCCGACGCGGCGGAGGCCGGGGGCGAGGGTCTCGAGCCGGGCGAGGGCGAGCATGAGCTGGTCGCCCCGCTTGCTCTCGGCCAGCGCGTGGATCTCGTCGATGATGACGCGGGAAAGGCCGGCAAAGATGCGAGGGGCGTCTTCATAGGAGGTAAGAAGAGCGAGGGATTCCGGCGTGGTCAGCAGGATCTGCGGCGGATCGGCGCGCTGACGGCGCTTGGAGGTGTAGGACGTGTCGCCGGTGCGGTCCTCGATGCGGATCGGCAGGGCCATCTCGGCGACGGGGGTGGCGAGGTTGCGACGGATGTCTGCGGCCAGCGCCTTGAGAGGGGAGATGTAGAGTGTGTGGAGGCCCGTCCGCGTGCCATCGGCGAGCTCGACGAGGCTGGGAAGGAAGCCCGCGAGAGTCTTGCCGCCGCCGGTGGGCGCGGTGAGCAGCAGCGCGGGCGCGGCGGCGCGGTCGAGCATCGCCTGCTGATGCGGATGGAGGTCCCAGCCACGGGTGGCGAACCAGTCTTGAAAAGCGGGAGGGAGGGGCGCAGACATGCGGCGAGTCTAGCGCTGGGCGGAGGGGGCAACCAGAGCGATGGGCGCCGCATGGACAACCGCGCTGCGCCATTCGGGTCGCGACATTGGGGGCCCGGGCGCAGGTGGAGGCGTGGGGCTATCTGAGAATGCCGCTGGCTGCGTTGCCGATGCCCTTGATGGCGCTTCCGGAGGATTTGGCATAGCTCTTGATGCCCCCGCCGCCCTTCGCGCCGAAACCGCTGCCGCCAAGATTTCCCGATATCCCGCCTGACATACCCAGGAAAAAGAGCCCCCCGATCACGATCATCCCACCGATCAGCAGTTTGTTCATATCCGATGTCCCGCCTGGTCGTTTTGGTTAACGTGACGGGGAAATGTGGCGATTCTCGGGGTGAAATCGGACTTTCCGGCCGATACGTGACGGCGCCGGCCCCGTCACGTGCGCGCGATCGGGCCCGCTCCGTGTGGCGTGAGCGGCGCGAGCAGCGGGCGCCGGACGGTGGCGCGGCCTGGCCGGACCTCCTGCACCTGCCTGGCTCTTTAGCTGGCTTGGCGCGGCTTCAAGCCTCGAATCACCCGGCGAACCTCTTCCGGAAGCGCCGTCTCCGATCCCTCTGGCGCGGCGTCGAGCGCGGCGCTCACGTCCTTGACGAGGATGCCGATGGAATTGTCTTCCGAGAACCCGTCGCGGGCGAATTCGATGCTGTCCATGCCGGAAGCGAGCCAGTTTTGGCCCGAGGAGGTCTCGATGAGGGCGAGCAGGCGGCGCTCGTCGAGGCCGGCCGCGTCTGCCCAGTCGAGAACGAGGCGGGTCATCGCGGTGTGGGAGGCTGCGAGCAGGTTGTTGAGGACCTTGGATTGCGACCCGGCACCGAACGGACCCATCCGGTGAAAATGCGCACCCATGGCGGAAAAGAGCGGCTGGAGGCGGTCGAGCTCTGCCGCCTCGCCGCCGAGCATGAAGCTGAGGCGGCGTTCCTGCGCGGCTATGCGGGCGCCGGACATCGGCGCGTCGCTGAGGCGGATATGGGACGGGAGGCGGTCGGCAAGGGCGCGAACGTAGCGCGGCGAGAGGGTCGAGGAGACGACGAGGCTGTGCAGATCGCGGGCACGCCGGGCGAGGTCGCCACGACCGAAGAGGACATCGTCGGTCTGGTCGGAATCCCGGACCACGGTGATGAGAACACGGAGCCCGTCAGCGAAGCGGACGGGATCGTCGGTGACCGGTACATCATCGGCGAGGTGGCCAGCCGCGATATCGTAGCCCTGAGCGTCGAATCCGGCCGCGACCAGCGCGGCCAGCATCGGGCCGCCCATGCGACCGCATCCTGCCACGCCAATCCTGCCGATGTCGCTCAATGCTCGATATGCTCCTCCTTCACGAACATATTCTCCCAGGCGCGATCGATCAATTCCGGTGTCATCTGGTTCGGGATGCCCTCGAAGCGGCAGATCGAGATCATCTGGTCGATCAGGAAGATCGGCTGGTAGTTGGCATAGACGTTGTCGATGGTCGGATATTTGTTCTTCAGCAGGTGGATCAGCGTGTCCTGGTCGAGCGGCATCTTTCGCTTCTTGGCGACCATGGCGAAGATCTTGAGGAAATCCTCCTGCTCGGGACCGTCGATCTTGATCTTGAAGAAGATCCGGCGGAGCGCGGCCTTGTCGAAGATCTCGTTGGGGTGGAAGTTGGTCGAGAAGATCACCAGCGTGTCGAATGGCACTTCGAATTTCTCGCCCGATTGCAGGGCGAGGATATCCTTGCCCTCCTCCAGCGGGAGGATCCAGCGGTTGATCAGCGCCTGCGGTGGATCGGCCTGACGGCCGAGGTCGTCGACGATGAAGATACCCCCGGTCGACTTGAGCTGCATGGAAGCCTGGTACGTGCGCGCGGTCGGGTTGTAGACGAGGTCCAGCATGGAGAGCGACAATTCGCCACCGGTCACCACGGTCGGCCGCTCGCAGCGGACATAGCGGGTGTCGAAGCGGTTTCCGGTGCGGCGCAGCGAATTGGGGTCGTCCACCTGTTCCTCGGCGGCGGAGTGGACGATCGGGTCATAGACGGTGATGACCTGGCCAGCATATTCGACGGCGCGCGGGACATAGATCTTGTCACCCATCGCGTCGCGGATGCCGTTGGAAATAGAGGATTTGCCGTTGCCCGGGGGACCATACATCAGGATCGATCGCCCGGCCGAGACCGCAGGGCCGAGCTGGTCCAGCAACGCCCTCGGCAGGACAAGATGGCCCATGGCGGCCGTGAGTTGATCGCGGGTGATCTGGATGTTGCGGATAGACTGGCGTTTGACCTGTTCGCCGTAGACTTCGAGCGGCACCGGCATGGCGCCGAAATATTCCGACTGGCTGAGCGCGTCGAGGGCGCGTGCCTTGCCGGCGTCGGT
This sequence comes from Tropicimonas sp. IMCC6043, assembly GCF_004146235.1. Classification (GTDB taxonomy): domain Bacteria; phylum Pseudomonadota; class Alphaproteobacteria; order Rhodobacterales; family Rhodobacteraceae; genus Tropicimonas. The sequence continues at coordinate 59,893 of NZ_SELO01000011.1, forward strand.
GAGCTGGTAGCCCATTTCGCCGCCGGAATTGGCCAGCAGCGTGCCGGTCGCCTCGAGGAGCTTCTGGCTCCGGGCGAGGTCGACCAGTTCCTGGGTCACCGGGACCGGCAGGCAGATCGCGCGGGACAGGTCGGACACCAGGTCGAGATTCTTGCGGAACATGGTCTTGAGCAGGATATCCCGCATCATCACCATCGGCAGCTGCATCTCCTCGAGCCGCCGCGGCGCCGGCGGTGCCATAACATTCCCGACTTCCATGTTCATCGCGTCACCCGCTCGTCGTTGCCATCCGAAGGTGCCGAAACTCTTGCTGTTTTCGTCAAGGATTCGACATGAATGCCTGCGACATCGCAGACAGTCGGGAAGGTGCCGCGCCATTGTGGCCAAAAATTGGAGAAACGAGAGCAGCTATGCAGCGACGGGGTCAAATCGCCTTTGGAGGCTTCCTAATCGTCGTCTGGGCGGGGCTGAGCTGGGTGCTTCTGGCCAAGGGCGGGCTCTATATCGCCAAGCACGAAGGCGACACGATGCACCTGATCGACATGGTGCTCCGACAGGCGGACGGCGAATGGGCGCATCTCGACTACATGTCGCCCATCGGGTTTCTCGCCACCGCGCCGATCGCGCTTTTCGTGGAGCTGGGATTCGGTGTCGGCATGGCGATCCTCGCCGCGCAGGCGCTGGTCGGCGGCCTGCTGCTGCTGCCGATCTTCTGGGTCGGGATCTCGCGCCTTAAGACAGCCTGGGCAATGGTCTTCGGCGCGCTCTGCCTAGTGCTCTGCATGGCGCTGGTGCACGGCGAGGCGCAGCCTTCGATCTCTGTCTCGATGCACTACAATCGCTGGGCCTGGGCGCTGGCCTTCCTCGCCATCAGCATCGCGATCCTGCCGCCAGTGCAGCGGGAGAACCGGACTCTCGACGGCTTGATCCTCGGGCTTGCCGTCGCCGGGATGGCTCTGATCAAGGTGACCTATGTCGCCGCCTTCCTGCCCGGCGTGTTGCTGGCGCTTGTGCTGCGCCGCCAATTCCGCGCAATGCGCGTTGCGGTGCTGGCAGGGCTTGCCGTTGCGGTGCTGGTCACGCTCTTCGCCGGTCCGGCGTTCTGGTTTGCCTATCTCGGCGATGTGCTGACCGTCACAGGTTCCGAGACGCGGCCACAGCCGGGGCTCAGCCTCAACGGCGTGATCGCTGCGCCGGCCTATCTCGGCGGCTCCATCGCCGCGCTCGTCGCCGTGGTGCTGTTGCGGCAGGCCGGGCGAGCGACCGAAGGGCTTATCCTGCTGGTCCTTGTGCCGGGCTTCTTCTTTGTCACCTACCAGAATTTCGGCAACGATCCGCAATGGCTCTACCTGCTGGGCGTCCTGCTCTTCGCGCTCCGCCCCGCGCCGGGAACAACCAACGCCCATGGCTGGGACATGCGGCAGGCGCTGGCTCTGGCGGGCTGTGCGATCTTCATGCTGGGCCTGCCATCGGCGATCAACCTCGCCTTCAGCCCGTTCCGGCACCTGGCGTCGTCGGAGGACGAGTTCGTACCGATGTTCGCCCGGTCCGAGCAGCATGGCGACATCTTCGCCATGCCCGCGCGCAACGCCACACCGACGGGAACGATCAAGCTGCCGGTGCTCGTCGAGGCCGCCCGCGCCGGCGAGAGCGAGGAAGATGACGGGCCGACGCTTCTCCTCGGCGAGGAGTTGCCCGAATGCGGCCTCGCGGGAGGGACGGTGACGGTCTATGACGGGATCGTGCGTGATCTGGAGACGAGCGGTTTCGCTGGAATCACGCCGCTCGGGGCCGACCTGCTGGCGAGCTACTGGCTCTTCGGGGATCTCGGTCGGCTCGAGGGCGGCGCGCCCTGGCGCTATGCCGGCCTGCCGGGGGTCGAGAGCGCGAGCCACCTCCTCGTGCCGCTCTGCCCGCTCGACCGCAAGGCACGTAAGAGCATGATCGAGGCGATGGCGGCGGGGGGATACGGGCTCAAGGAGGTCCACCGCAACGAGGTCTACGTGCTGCTGGAGATCGAGGCGCCCTGAACGGGAGAAATCGCCGCGGGGGAATTCAACCCTTTGGCGTCCGCAGGGGGCTGTAGGCCGATGTTCTGTCGTCGCGGCACGCCCTCCCGGACATCGTCACGACCCGTAAATCGCTCCGAGCAAAAGATAGGTGATAAGCAGCCAGCCAAGAACCGTGCCCTTCGGGAATGTGCTCTTCAGCCAGGACTCCGCACCCTCCTGCCGCTTCCAGCTCTCCCATTCGCCGGCGATCTTCCAACTCGCCGGGATCGCCAGCGCGATCCGGTGGACCGCCACCGCGGCCAGCGCCACGGCGATGTAGAGTCGCAGGAACAGCGGCGCGTCGGCGCGGGTGAAGAAGGGGGCCATCACGGCGATGAACTTGGCATCTCCCGCCCCCATTGCGCCGGCATACCAGAGCAGGAAACCCGCCAGTAGCAGGATGACGAAGTTCATCCATTGCGAGAGGTAGAGATCGAAGGGAAGCGCGATCGGCCCGACGAGCGCGTAGGTCGCGAAGAGCGCGGCGACCGCGGCGTTGGGGATCTTCATCCGGGTCAGGTCGGTCCAGATCACGTAGAGACAGATCGGCGCGGCGAAGGGGAGGAACCAGAGCGCCGCGCCGGCGGGGATTGCCAGAGTCATTCCCCGGTCACTTGCCTTCGAGAGCGTTCAGGCTGTGGACGGCCTCTTCGAAATGCTGCGGATGCGTGTCGATGGCATCCTCGAGCAGCGAGCGGCCCATGGCGACGTCGCCCTGCTTGATCGCGGCGAGGGCGGCGGTGTGCAGGAGCTGTGCCCGCTCGACCTGGTTCATCTCGACGATCGGCATCGCGTAATTGCGTTGCGCGCCGCGCGCGAGCACGAGGTTATTCTTGGCGGTAAATAGCTTCGGGTCGTATTGCAGCGCCTCGCCGAAGAGCCGCTCGGCCTCGCGATACTGGCCGCGGGTGAGCTTCGAATACCCCCAGTTGTTGAGCGTCGAGGCGGGCTTCGTCGTGAGCCCGACGGCGGTTTCGTAGAAACTGTCGGCCTTCTTCCACTCCTTGTTGCCGTCGGCCACCATCGCCTCGAGTTTGTAGCGTTTGAAGGTCTCGTGCGTCGGCGGGATGGTGTCGAGCACCTGCTCGGCAGCTGTCCATTCGTTGGCGCGGATCAGCGCGTCGGCATAGTCGACGCTGTCCGCGCTGGTCGCGCCCGGCATGCTCACGGTCTTCTTCCAGGCGGCAACCGCTTCGGTGTTATGATTGGCGCGGACCAGGGACTTGGCAAGGTTGCGCTGGAGGTCGACCCGGTCGGGAAACTCCGCCGTGGTGCGCTTGAAATAGGCCACCGCCTCGTTGGCATCGGCCACGGTCAGCATCAGGTCGGAGAGATTGTTGTCGTCGATCGCGTTCACGCTCTGGAGGGCCCGGTCGACTTCGCTTTCGCCAGATTTCTGACAGGCCGAAAGCGCCAAGGCTGCGCCCAGGCACAGCGTGACAAGGGTAGTGTGGCGCATTTTTGCGTCCTTTTCCTGCTCGTACTGCCTCAAGGTGTTGCAAGGATACGGTAGGTACCGCTGTCCCCGCGCACCAGTTCGAATTCGTATTGTTGCTCGGAAGTGTAGGCGGGATTTTCGATTTTTGCGAGCGCGAGCTGCAAGTTTTCCTTGATTTCGACAGATTCGCCACTGTCGAGGGCAAAGGCAATGCGGAAGGTGCGCGCCGCTTCGCCGACCTCGCCCTGCTCCATGAGCACCACGCCCAGGTTGTTCCAGGCGGCGGCGAATTCCTCGTCTTCCTCGGTGGCGCGGCGCAACATGGTTTCAGCCTGGCCGAGCCGGCCGAGCTTGAGATTGGCCGAGCCGATGGCGGTGAGGACATCGGCGGTCAGCCCGTGTTCGGCGGCGGCGCGATAATAAGCCTTGAGTGCCAGCTCGTATTCGCCGGCCTCCATCAGCCGGTGGCCGACGATGAGCCCGTCGACGGCCTCGCCGCTGGCCTCGACCCCCGGCGGCAGGGGCTCGCCCTTGTTGAGCGCCTTGAGCCGTCCGTCGCTGCCGCAGGCGGAGAGCGCCAGCATGAGGGCGAGGAGCAATGGGACAGGGCGGAGCATGGATCTCCTCAGAGAGAGCGCGGGATTCGGGGGCGAGGATATCGCAGGCCGGGGTTCGGCCAAGGGTGCGGATGCGGTCCGAACGGCGAAGGCGGGGAGGTGTGGCAAAAGCGACTCGCGTCCCGGGGAGTGCTGGTGGAATAGCAACTGTCGTGTCCGGTTCCGCCACTCGGAGCGCTGGTCCACCCATCCCCGATGTTTCGACCGGGCGCGTCGGGGGTTTTGAGATGAACCGATGTCCATGAGCCATGCCGTGCAGCCCGCTCAGGGGAGGGCGCGGCCCTTTGCGCTTCGTCCTAAGCGTGCTTTCGCTTCACTTACGGCGCTTGTGCTCTTCGAGCCGCGGAAACATCTCGACGAAGTTGCAGGGCGCGTGGCGATAGTCGAGCTGCGGCGCCAGAATCTCGTCCCAGCCGTCCTTGCAGGCGCCGGTCGAGCCGGGCAGGGCAAAGAGATAGGTGCCCTGGGCGACGCCGGCACAGGCGCGCGACTGCACCGCCGAGGTTCCGACCTTCTTCATCGAGACGATGGTGAAGATCGTGCCGAACGCGTCGATCTCCTTTTCGTAGACGTCGCGATGCGCCTCCACGGTCACGTCGCGCCCGGTGAGGCCGGTGCCGCCGGTCGAGATCACCACGTCGACCTCCGGGTCGGCGCACCATGTGCGGAGCTGTGCGGCGATCTCGGTCTGCTCGTCCTTGAGGATTTTCCGGTCGGCAAGGATATGGCCCGCAGCCTCGATCCGCGCGGCCAGCGTGTCGCCAGAGCGGTCATCGGCCAGCGTCCGCGTGTCGGAGACGGTCAGCACGGCGATGCGGACAGGGAGGAACGCGCGGGGCGTGTCGGGTGAATGGGCGTGCATGTCTCAGCTCCGTTGCATGAGGGCGAGCCGCGCCGCGAGCGCGGTGAAGACGCCGGCTGTGGCCCAGCCGAGCGCGCGGGCGACGCGGGGAGAATTGGCGAGCCTGCGCCCCAGCCCGCCGGCGAAGACGCCCACGAGGCCGTTCACCACCAGCCCGCCGGTCGCGAGGATCGCGCCGAAGACAAGGAATTGCGGCAGGATCGCGCCGTGGCCGGGATCGACGAATTGCGGCAAGAAGGCGAGAACGAAGAGGATCACCTTGGGGTTGGTGAGGTTGACGATCAGCGCCTGACGAAAGGCGCGGGCTGGGGAGAGCGCCGGCGCGCGGGTGTCGGGCACCGGACCGGACCTCATGGCATTCCAGGCCAACCAGAGCAGATAGGCGACGCCGACCCAGCGGATGACATCGAGCAGCAGCGGCTCGGCGGCGACGAGCGCGGAGAGGCCGATTCCGGCCGCCGCCGTATGCGCAAAGGCGCCGAGCGCGATGCCGGCATCAGCTGCGAGCGCGGCGCGCGGGCCGCCACGCAACCCCTGCGCGAGGCAGAACATCATGTCGGCCCCCGGCGTCAGGTTGAGCGCGAGGCCGGCGGGGATGAACGCAAGGAGCGTCAGCGGGTCGACGGGGATCATGGGCGTGCACTTTGCCGAAGCCGTGCCTTGAGCGAGAGCAGGTCGGCCCAGGCCTCGCGTTTGGCGGCGGGGTTGCGCAGGAGATAAGCGGGATGGAACATGGGCAAAGCCGGGCGGACAAGCGTCTCGGTCCAGGAACCGCGCAGCCTCGTGATGCCACGCCGGCCGAGCATCGCCTGGCAGGAGATGTTGCCCATGAGCACAAGGAGGTCGGGGCCGACAAGCTCGACATGGCGCTCCACGAAGGGTTTCATCATGGCGATCTCTTCGGGCTTCGGGTCGCGGTTCTGCGGCGGGCGCCAGGGCAGGATGTTGGTGATGTAGACGGCGCGCTCGGCGTCCGTCGCGCTCCGTCCGAGGTCGATCGCGCCCAGCATCCGGTCGAGCAGCTTGCCAGCGCGGCCGACGAAGGGACGCCCCTCGATATCCTCGTCACGGCCCGGCGCTTCGCCGATGATCATCACCCGCGCCTCGGGCCGGCCGTCGCAAAAGACGAGGCTGCGTGCGCCGCGCTTGAGGTCGCAATGCTCGAACGCGGCGAGCGCCGCCTCCAGTTCCTCGAGAGTCGTGGCCGCGCCGGAGAGCGCCCGCGCCGCGCCGATAGCGTCCTCGGCTGCGGTTTCCTCGGTGGGTCTCGGCACCGGGCCCGGCGCGACCCGTGGTGGGGCGGCTTTCTGCGCCACGAGTGCCGCACTCTGGGCGTAGCGGTTCACCGGGGTTTCGGAGATCGCCTCGTCCGCGCCCATCGCGACCTGATAGGCGAGGGCCTCGAGATCTCCCAAAGAGTGCATTCCGGCGGACATGGGATCGTTGCTAGCCGATCGTCGTGGCTTCGGGAAGAGCTGGCGCCGTCGGGGCGGTTTCCCGCGACGGAAATCGGCTGCCGACACGTAAAGGCGGTGTGACTTTGCGAATGCGGCAATTCGGTCTAGGTAGAGGAAGGATCCCGATCACGGGGTCGGATTTCGGAAAGGTCCGGTAGATGCGCTTTCTGCGCCGATCCCTCGTGGGATTGTTCCTGCTCTCGGTGACGATCGGCCTTCTCGGCTATGCCGGCATGATCTTCCGGGACGCCGTGGAGGTGCGGATGTCGCGCGAATCGGAGGCGCGGCCGGCGCGTGAGCGGATCATGGCGATCAATTCGGTCGACGTGAAAGCGCAATCCGCGGTGCCGGTGATTACCGCCTTCGGGCAAGTGCAGAGCCGCCGCACGCTGGAGCTCCGAGCGGGCGCGTCGGGGCGGATCGTGTGGCTTGCCGAGAGATTCGATGCGGGCGCCAGCGTCGCAGCAGGCGAGTTGCTGGTGCAGATTGACCCGACGGATGCGCAATCGGCGCTCGACGTGGCGCGGACCGATCTGGCCGATGCCGAGGTCGAACTGCGGGATGCCGAGCGCAACCTTGAGCTTGTCCGGGACGAACTGACCGCGTCCGAGGCCCAGGCGGAGCTGCGCCGGCAGGCGCTCCGACGGCAGCGCGACCTTGCCGCGCGCGGCGTTGGCACCGAGGCGGCGATCGAGACCGCGGCGCTGGCCGAGGCCTCTGCCAACCAGGCAGTGGTTGCCCAGCGGATGGCCGAGGCTGCGGCCGAAAACAGGGTCGACCAGGCGCGCAACACGCTGGCGCGGATGAAGATCGCGCTTGCGGATGCCGAGCGCGGGCTCGTTGATACCGAGGTGCGGGCGGCCTTCGCCGGCACGCTGGCCGATGTCGACGTGGTCGAGGGCGGGCTGGTGTCGCAGAACGAGCGGCTGGCCACGCTGATCGACTCCGATGCGCTGGAGGTCGCCTTCCGGATCTCGACCGCGCAATATGCCCGCCTGCTCGACGGCGACGGCAGGCTGACTCTCGCGCCGGTCCGGGCATCGCTCGACGTGATGGGGCTCGATCTCGTGGCGGAAGGCCGGATCAGCCGCGTCGACGCATCGGTCGGCGAGGGCCAGACCGGGCGGCTCCTCTTCGCCCGGCTCGACAGGTTCGCGGGCTTCCGGCCCGGCGATTTCGTGACAGTCCATGTCCAGGAACCTCCGTTGCAGGATGTGGCCATTCTGCCGGCGACCGCGCTCGACGCGGCCGGCAGCGTGCTCGTGGTCGGACCGGACGACCGGTTGACCGTGGCCGAAACGACGCTGCTGCGGCGGCAGGGAGACGACGTGATCGTCGCGGCCGCGGGGCTCGAGGGCAGGCGCATCGTGGCCGAACGCAGCCCGTTGTTGGGCCCCGGCGTGCTGGTGCGCGACCTGACGGCGGAGCGTGCCGAACGGGTCGCCGGCACTGAGCCGGGGGCAATCCAGGCCGACGAGGAGATGATCTCCCTCACGCCGGAACGCCGCGCCGCGCTGATCGCGGCGGTGGAGGCAAACACGAGGATGCCGGCGGACGCCCGCGAGCGCGTGCTTTCGCAGCTCCAGCAGGAGTTAGTGCCCGCCGCGATGGTGGCGCGGATCGAATCCCGGATGGGAGGCTGAGCGGTGCCGCGGGCGGAGTCGAGCCAGAGTCGTTCGCGGGGGCCGATCTTCGGATGCGAGCCCGTTCGGAGCGGCCTACCCTGCGCTCTGCCGAGCACTTCCCCCGGGGTATTTGCCGAACGGAAGAAGCCCGGGCGCTCGGAATGTCTTCTTCTCCCCGAAAATCATCCCTGCCGGAGGCAAGGTCCTAAGGACCGTTTGACGCGGGCGATGCCGGTTCCGTCGGCCAGGCGCTCTTCGGGCCGCATTAGCCGGTCTGTCTCCGTCTCAGTCCGGGGAGGACGGCCCAGATGATGACGCCTCCCGAGGACGGCCGCGGCATCCTCGCCTACTTCGCCCGCCACGGCACCGTGGCGAATCTGCTGCTCGTGGTGCTGATCGTTGCCGGTCTCGTGGCGATGCCGCGAATGCGGGCGCAGTTCTTCCCCGATGTGGTGCTCGACGAAGTAAGCGTCAGTGTGACCTGGGAGGGCGCAGGGGCGGAGGATGTCGACAGCGCCATCGTCGCATTGCTCGAGCCGGCGCTGCTAGCGGTGGACGGCGTGACCGAAAGCTCGTCGGTTTCGAGCGAGGGCAGGGCGCGGATCGAGCTCGAATTCGAGCCGGGCCTCGACATGACGCAGGTGGCCGAGGACGTGCAGCAGGCGGTGGACGCGATCACCACGCTGCCGGAGGATGCCGAGGACCCGGTGGTCCGGCGAAGCGCCTGGCGCGACCGGGTTTCCGACGTGATCATCGCCGGGCCGGTGGGCGTCGACCTTCTGGCGCAGTTCACCGACGAGTTCATTGCCCGGCTCTTTGCCGAGGGCGTGACGCGGACGACGATTCGGGGGATGGCTGCGCCGCGGGTGCTGGTCGAAGTGCCAACGCGCTCGCTTGTGCTGCACAACGTGACTATGGCCGAGATCGCCGCTGCGATCGCTGCCGAGGTCGCGACCGATCCGGCGGGCGACGTGGCGGGCGCCAATGCCCGCGTGCGCACGGGCCGCGAGAAACGCTCGGCCGAGGAGATCACCGGGATCACGCTGCGCACCCGCTCGGATGGCTCGCAACTCACTATCGGCGACGTGGCGCAGGTCTTCGTCGAGGGACCTGCGCGCGAGCGCAGCTATTTCCGCGGGCCGGACCCGGCGATCTCGGTGCGCGTCGATCGCTCGGCGCAGGGCGACGCGCTGGAGATCCAGAGCAAGATCGAGAAAGTGGCCGAGGAGATGATGCTCGGCCTGCCGGAGGGGGTGACGATCGAGCTCATCCGAACCCGGTCGGAGGATATCTCGAACCGCATTGGCGTGCTGCTCGACAATGCGATGACCGGTCTCGTGCTCGTCGTCGGTCTGCTCTTTCTGTTCCTCAACGCCCGCACGGCGATCTGGGTCGCCGCCGGCATCCCGGTGGCGATGCTAACGGCCATTGCGCTGATGTATGCCGCAGGGTTGACGATCAACATGATGTCGCTCTTCGCCCTGCTGATCACACTGGGCATCATCGTCGACGACGCGATCGTGGTCGGGGAGCATGCCGATTTCCGGGTGCGGCGGCTGGGCGAGCCGCCGATGCTGGCGGCCGAGCGGGCGGCGCGGCGGATGACCGGACCGGTCTTCGCCGCCACGATCACCACGGTGATCGCGTTCGGCGGACTCATGGTGATCGGCGGCCGCTTCGGCGACCTGATTTCCGACATTCCCTTCACGGTGATCGCCGTGTTGATGGCGTCGCTGGTGGAATGCTTCCTGATCCTGCCGAACCATCTCGCGCATTCGCTCCATGCCGCGAACGCGCGGGAGGCCTGGTACGACTGGCCGTCGCGCCAGGTGAACCGTGCGTTCTCGTGGTTCCGCGCCGGGATCTTCCGGCGCATCATCGCCTTCGCGCTCTGGGCGCGCTATCCGGTGCTGGCGGCGATGGTTCTGCTGCTTCTGAGCCAGGTCTCGCTGCTCGTGCGCGGAGATGTGCAGTGGCGTTTTTTCAGTGCGCCCGAGGAGGGTTCTGTCTCTGGTAATTTCGCCATGGCACCGGGGGCGACGCGGGCGGAGTCGCTGGAACAGATGCGCCTCTTCCAGGCCGCAGTCGAGGCGCTGAACGCGGAATATGCCGAGACATACGGGCGGCCGCCGGTGACCTATGCGCTGGCCGAGGTGGGCGGCAACACCGGGCGCGGGCTCGCCGGGTCCGAGACCAAGGATGCCGACCAACTGGGTTCGATCGCGGTCGAGCTGATCGATCCGGACCTGCGCCCCTATTCGAGCTTCCAGTTCGTCTCGGACCTGCAGGACCGTGTCGAACATCATCCGCTCGTCGAGACCATCTCGTTCCGGGGATGGCGCTACGGGCCGGGCGGCGATTCCCTGCATGTGCAATTCTTCGGCGCGGATACCGAAACGCTCAAGAGCGCCGCCGAGGCGCTGAAGGGAGAGGTGGGACGGTTTGGCGAAGTCTCGGCGGTGGAGGACGACCTTTCCTACGACAAGGAGGAGCTGATCCTCGACCTGACGCCGCAGGGCGCTGCGCTCGGCTTCACCATCGACGAGTTGGGGCGCGTGCTGCGGCATCGTCTGAACGGCATCGAAGCGGCGACCTACCCGCTGGGCCCGCGCAGCGCGGAGATCCGGGTCGAGTTACCTGAGACCGAACTCACCGCCGATTTCCTGTCGCGTACCCAGCTGCGGACGCCGGACGGCGCGTATGTGCCGCTGGCCGACCTGGTGCGGGTCGATCGCCGCACCGGCTTCTCTGTGGTCAAGCGGGAGAACGGCATCCGCCTTGTCTCTGTCACCGGCGATATCTCGGAGGACGATCCGGCGCGGGCGCAGGAGATCATGGATGCGCTTCAAACCGACATCCTGCCGCGGATCGAGCAGGAATACGGCGTGCAGGCACGCCTGTCCGGACTCGCCGAGCAAGAGCGCGAATTCATGAACGACGCGCTGGTGGGCTACGGATTGTGCCTGATGGGGATCTTCCTGACGCTGGCCTGGATCTTCTCGAGCTGGACGCGCCCCCTGCTGATCATGGCCGTCATCCCCTTCGGCCTGATCGGCGCGATCTGGGGGCATGTGCACTGGGACATTCCGCTGACCATGTTCACGGTCGTCGGGCTCATCGGCATGTCCGGAATCATCATCAACGATTCCATCGTGCTGGTGACCACGGTGGACGAGTATTCCCGCGATCGCGGGCTCGTGCCGGCGGTGATCGACGCGGCTGCCGACCGGCTGCGCCCGGTGTTGCTGACCACGCTCACCACAGTCATCGGCCTCACACCGCTGCTCTACGAGCCCTCGCGCCAGGCGCAGTTCCTCAAGCCGACGGTGATCACGCTGATCTATGGGCTCGGCTTTGGCGTGGTGCTGGTGCTGCTGATGGTGCCAGCGCTGTTGGCGGTGCAGAAGGACGTGCATCGGCAGTTCGAGTCCTTCCGCCGCGCGCTGACCCATTCCGGCCGGGCGCGGCCTGTGACGCTGCTCACCTGGTCGGCGGTGGCGGCGGTCGCGGCATTGGCGGCAGCAACGCTCGGGCATGTTGCGGCGACCGGTACGCTCTGGCCGCCGCTGGCGGGCCTCCTCCCCGTCGAGGTGGCGACACCGTTCCGGGCGCTTCTGCTCTTCCTCGCCGGCGCCTGGGCGATAACCGCCGTGACCTTCGGAGTCGGGATGCTCTGGATCCTGTTGGCCGGACCGCGGCACCGGAGCTCCGAAAGCTGAGGACGCGCGGTGCGTGTTGTCCGCCCGATCGCCGGTTTCAGGTTGTGCAGGGCGCGCTGGCAGGCTGGCATGGTGCGGCGTTAACAATTGTCGACGGTGAGTTTCTGAATCGTGGACGATTTGCGGCTGGCGGTGCCGCCCAGATTTTGCCTGGATGTACGACCTAGACGGAAACAGTTATCTGGATTTCGTCGAATCATTGCGAAGGCTCGATCAATCAATCCGGCGCGTCTTTGTTTCGTCACATGCGAGACGAAGCGGGCAAAAAGGGCGCCGGTTCTGCCTGCATTGGCTCGAACTGAGGCAAAGGCGTCTCAAACCTGCCCTACCGCAAGGTCATGTTTAAAGAAACCAGAGGTCGTTCGCGTTGGAACTGGCCTTGTTTCGAATCGAGTGTTGATGCGTGAGATGACGCACGCGCAGCGCGCATCCCAAGGAGGCCCGTCATGAAGACGCCCGGAGACATGGAAAGCACTGCGACGATCGCTGAACAGGCGATGGCTATTCTGAAACCATTGCCGGCGATCGATCTGGAAACGAAGCGGGTCATGGCACTGACCAGGGCTGCCATTCAGGTTCAGGAGCGCCTGCACATTGAGCCCTATGCATTGCCGACGCTGTCCGACCTCCTCATCGTTGCCAAATACGCACAGATGAATGCGCATCTCGAGCTTGGCCTGCAACGGGACGCCTCGTCATTCGCCTGGGCCGGCATCGCGCTGACGCTTTGGGACGACGCAGTCGACCAGTCGCTTTCAGGAACGGCCGTGCTCGCTCTTCTCAGTGAGCCGCAGCGGAGCTAGGCGGGGCCGCTTCCTCCGCCCAAGCGGTGCTGCATCGTCCAACGTGGCGTGCAAATTTCCTTGGCTGTGGCTGTGGCTGTGGCTGTGGCGGTTAGCGTCGGCGTCGCCGATCCCGTCGCAAAGGAGACCGGAAAACAAGAAGGCCGGCCCCAGGCGCAAGAGGCACTTCTTCGAACCGGGAAATATGTGGAGACACACAGAATTGCTGATCCGAACTGCACGCACTCCTGTGAGTGCTGCAGCGGAGGGCTGATGCCTTCCGGCAGGTCTGCCTATCGGCAATTCGACAGTTTGTAGTGGATCATCGTGGACGTTGCCGGGGCATTGATGATCGTGACCGACCGCACCAGCGTCGTTGTGTCCAGAAGGCCGACCATGTCGACCGCCTCCTGTGCGTCGGCGTCCTTGTTGAAGCAACCGTCCGTATCTCCGGGGCATTCGTAGTGGACCGGCATTGCCCCAACCAGTTGCAGAACGGCCCAGTCTCTGTCTCCCGCCGCGGACAGGGAGTAGGTGAACTCTCCGGTTAGCTGCTTCTTGGCGTTCTGAATGCTGCAGGTGGTCGGTGCGCCGACAGCCGAAGACGCCGGGGCGAGCAGGCCAGCGGTGACGAAGACGGCGAGTGCAATTCTTGCGCGGAGCATCAGTGCCCGGCGATTTCCGACACTGCTATTCTCTCTGCTGCGGCCACTGAACCGCCTACTGTTGTCCCGGAAAGCCCCGCAAGAGAGACGGTTGTCCCGCGGTGTCGCTGCCTGTTCCAATGTTGCCCGTGCCATCGTCGCCGTTTCCGAATGGGTGACATCGCGTCACCAGGGTTGAAGGTGCTTCACTCCCCGACAGGACCGCGGACAGGCAAAGCGCCGCCTTGGAAACCATCGGGATGTTCCGGACAGGAATGCAGCCCAGTTATGTGACGTGCAGGATTTCCCTCGTGCGTTTACCAAAACATCAAAGAGGGGCAATTCGAAGGCGATGATCTCACGTTTTTGCCACGATTATTAACACATTCGCTGAGACCCGATCGTGGCTGCAAGGACGCTGGTCGGAGGCGGCAACCGGTCCGGGCGCCGTCTCCCTGAGTGTCGTTTCGAGGGGATCAGTGTCGGCTGGACGTTGGAGGCGTCGGCTTCGGAGACTCGCCTCCGAACGCAAAGGTCAGTTCGCGGCGCAGCCTCGGATGTCCACGGCGTCTTGGCCTGCGATCACGGTGAACCGGAGCTCCGACCGGTCGAGCGCCATCGGCTGCCCCGCCGGCGGCACTAGGTCGGCGGTGACTCCCAGCCCGCCGGCGGTCCGCCGGACCATCGGTTCGGAGACCCAGATCCTCGGATCGCCTGCCTCGACCATGGCGAACTCCTCGCCGGCGAGTCGCGGCATGTCGATCTCCGCCTCGAGCCTGAGCCCGTCGCGAATCGGCGCGAGGTTGCAATGGACGCCGCGCACGCCGGCGCGCTTGGCGCTGCGCGGCTGGCTGGCAAGGGCGGCCTGAATCGTCGGGTCGGACAGGCCGGCACCGGCGAGGTCCGCATCGAACTCAAGGCGGGCCGGCATGCAGATCGTCTCGCAGATGCCGAGCGCCACCTCGCCGCGCAATGCGATCGGCGCGCCCTTCTCGTGCGGAAAAAGCTCGATCGGCAGCACCAACTCGCCTATGTAGCCCACCGAGCGCAAGCCGTAGCTCTCGAAGACCTGCGGGCTCGGCCAGTGATAGGCCACGCTCTTGAGGTTTTTCGACCCCGACCAGTCAAAGCTCGGCGGGATGCCTGCCTCTCCCGGAGCGCGCCAGTAGGTCTTCCAACCCGGCGCGAGCGTCAGATGCAGCGCCGCCATGCGGGTGCCGCGCTCGGTGATCCAGCCGGGGCGGATCTCGGCCTGGAGGACGTCGCCGGACGGGCCTCCGGCATGCGCGGTGCCGCGCGGGAGCGCGAGCAGCACGAGTGCGGCAAGCAAGGCAAGTCGGATCGCGGCATTCATCTTCATGGCGCAGAGCATATTCGGCTGGACGGATCTGGGAAATCACATATTGGCGACGGATCGCCCCCGTCCGGTCACGAAGCCTTGTGCCTCCGTCGCGTCGCGCTCATCCTCGGAGGGATGACCGAATCTGCGAACCCGATGGATCTTTCCGGAAAATTGCTGATCGCCATGCCGGGCATGGGCGATCCACGCTTCGCGCATTCCGTGGTGTTTATCTGCGCCCATTCCGAGGACGGGGCGATGGGTTTGATCGTGAATCAGCCCGCGCCGGATCTCGAATTCGAAGACCTGCTTGAACAGCTCGAGATCGATGCCGGAGACGAGAGCCTGCCGACGACGATCCATGTCGGCGGCCCGGTCGAACATGGTCGTGGGTTCGTGCTGCATTCGAGTGACTACGCCGTCACCGAGTCGACCCTGAAAGTCGATGCGGAGTTCGCGATGACCGCGACGCTGGAGATCCTCGAGGACATGGCGCTTCGCCGCGGGCCGCGCCGGGCGCTGCTCGCGCTTGGCTATTCCGGCTGGGCGCCCGGCCAGCTCGAGGCCGAGATCGCGCAGAACGGCTGGCTGACCTGCGACGCCGACCCGGACCTGGTGTTCTCGCCGGAGAATGCGCGGAAATGGGAGCGGGCCCTGGCGATGCTCGGGGTGGATCCGCTGACACTGTCGGCAAGCGCCGGGCGCGCCTGATGCGGCGCCGGGCTCAGGAGCCGCGGGCGTAGCGGAAGGCGGCCGAGGCGGCCCAACCGGCCGCAATGGCGATGGCAAGCGACAACAGGCCGTAAAGCAGCGCTTGTTCCTGCGCGAGCGTAAAGATCCAGCGCTCGATCCCGACCTTGCGGACGCGCAGGACGCGTGTGTAATCGGCCACGACGGCCTGTTCCCGCGTCAGGAAGATCCGGACAGTGTATTCGCCCTCCACGAGGTTGGCCGGAAGGTTGAACTCGGCCCGGAACAGCGTCTGGTCGGTCAGGTGCACGGTATGTGGTTTTTCCCTGTAGAGACCGTCCGCCTCACGGATCCGGATCAATGCCTCGACGAAGGCCTCCGCGTCCTCGCTTTGTTCGGCGGCATCCGGCGCGCGGATGGCGAGCGGGACGGAGATTCTGTTGCGCTGGATTTCCGCCTCGGTCAGAATCTCTTCCAGCGGGCCGGTGGAGGCGATCTTGTAGAGCGTCGGCGCTGCCTCGATTTCGACCGCCTCTGTATTGATCCAGATACCGGCGCGGCGGTCTTTCTTGCGGATCGTGACCGGCTGGAGCGGCCCCGAAACGGTGATGACGACGTCGAGCGGGTTGATGACCGGGTAGCTCTTGGGCTGGCTCTCGGGCGTGTGCTTGACCGCGCCGAAGACGAGGATATGCGACCCCGAGAAGCTCGCGGTGATCGACACCCGCCGCTGGCTCAGATCGGCCACGACCTCCTGCGAGGCCGCTGGCAGGGCGAGGCCGAGGAACGTGACGAGAAGGGCCGCGAGGCGGATCATGAATGCCCCCCGACGGTGCCGATGGAATAAAGCTCCGCAGGTTGCAGCAGCAGGTCGGCGGCGAGCTTGCCGCAGACCAGCAGCACCAGGGCGGCGAGCAGGACGCGGAGTTGCTCGGCTTTGAGCTTCGTGCCGATCTGGGTGCCGATCTGCGCCCCGATCACGCCGCCGATCAGCAGCAGGACCGCAAGCGCCATGTCGACGGTGTGGTTGGTGGTGGCGTGCAGCAGCGTTGTGAAGGCGGTGACGAGGATGATCTGGAAGAGCGAGGTGCCGACGACGACCTTGGTCGGCATGCCGAGAATGTAGATCATCGCGGGCACCATGATGAAGCCGCCGCCGACGCCCATGATGGCGGCGAGGATGCCGACGCAGATGCCGACAAGGATCGGTGGGATGACCGAGATGTAGAGGCCCGATGCGCGGAACCGCATCTTCAGCGGCCAGGTGTGGACCCAGCCGCGTTGCCGCCGCTTGGGCCGTGCGGCGGCGGCCGGATTGCGCGAGCGGCGTAGCGCGCCGATTGATTCATAAAACATCAGCCCGCCGACGACCCCGAGGAAAAGAACGTAGCTGAGCTTGATGAGCAGATCGACCTGACCCTGCGATTTCAGGAAGTTGAAGACCAGCACCCCGAGGCCGGCGCCGATCAGGCCGCCGATCTGGAGCACGATCCCCATGCGTATGTCGACCGTCTTCTTTCGCAGATGCGCCAGCACGCCGGAGAAGGAGGAGGCGACGATCTGGTTGGCCTCGGTGGCGACGGCCACGGCCGGGGGGATGCCGATGAAGAACAGCAGCGGCGTCATCAGGAACCCGCCGCCGACGCCAAACATGCCCGAGAGAATGCCCACCAGCCCGCCCAGGCCGAGCAGGAGAAAGGCGCTGACCGAAACCTCGGCGATGGGAAGGTAGATCTGCATGGATCGAACCTAGTCTCTCCGGGCGCAGGCGAGCAACGGGGAAGCTTCAAACATGCATAAAAACTGATGCGACCTGTGGCCGGAGTGCTCATTGTGGCAGCGCGATGGAGTAGAGTTCGGCGGGCGGGATGGCGAGATCGACCGCCAGCTTGAGGCAGACGGCGAGGACGAGGGCGGCAAGCAGGACGCGAAGCTGCTCGGCCCTGAGCTTCGCGCCGATCACGGTGCCGAACTGGGCGCCGATAACGCCGCCGATGAGCAGCACGACCGCGAGCACGGCGTCGACCGAGTGGTTGGTGACGGCATGCATCAGCGCGGTGGCGCCTGACACCAGGATGATCTGGAAGAGCGAGGTGCCGACCACGACCTTGGTCGGCATGCCGAGAACGTAGATCATCGCCGGCACCATGATGAAACCGCCGCCCACCCCCATGATCGCCGACAGCACGCCGACGCTGGCGCCGACGAGGAGCGGCGGGATGACCGAGATGTAAAGCCCGGATGTGCGGAAACGCCGCTTGATGGGCCAGGTGTGGACCCAGTTGCGTTGCCGGCGCCGCGTTACCGGCGGTCCGCCGTGCTTCGCGCGCCGCAGGGCGGCGAGGGATTCGACGAACATCAGCCCGCCGACGATGCCGAGGAAGACGACGTAGAAGAGCGTGATGAGGAGATCGACCTGTCCGAGCGTCTCAAGGAAGTTGAAGATCGCGATGCCGAGCGCCGCGCCGACGAGTCCGCCCATCTGGAGCACAATGCCCATCCGCAGGTCGACGGTCTTGCGCCGCAGATGCGCCAACACCCCGGAGACCGAGGACGCCATGATCTGGTTTGCGCCCGTCGCCACGGCCACCGCGGGCGGAATGCCGGTGAAGAACAGGAGCGGCGTCAGCAGGAAGCCGCCGCCGACACCGAAGATTCCGGACAATAGCCCGACCGCCCCCCCCAGTCCGAGGAGGAGGAACAGATTGACTGAAATCTCGGCAATCGGCAGGTAGATCTGCATGCCGCCCTGCTAGCGCGCAGGCGAACGCGGCGCAACGATCAAGCCGCAGCCGGAATGGCGTTTCGGGCGAATTGCCGCGTCCGATTGAACAGACTCCAGCAAGTGAATCGGCCAACCGAGACCGGGGCGAAACCGCCCGGAGTCCGGTCAACGGATGAACCCGCTCCGGCTCAGCGTTCCTTCACATAGGGTTCGCCGCCGGCCCGCGGCGGGATCGCCTTGCCGACGAAGCCAGCGAGGATCACGACCGTGAGGATATAAGGCAGGCTGTCGAGGAACTGCACCGGCAGTTTGAAGCGGAAGAGCGCCTCGACGACGTCGGTTCGGAGGGCGAGCGCCTGCAGCAGGCCGAAGAGAAGGCAGGCGCCGAGCGCGTGCCATGGCCGCCACTTGGCGAAGATCAGGGCCGCCAGAGCGATATAGCCACGTCCCGCCGTCATGTCCTTGACGAAACCCGCCTGGAGGCCTGTGGCAAGATAGGCGCCGGCCAGCCCGCAGAGCAAGCCGACGATCACCATGGCCGAGTAGCGCAGGCCGATGACCGAGATGCCGGCGGTGTCCACCGCCGCCGGGTTCTCGCCCACGGCGCGCAGGCGCAGGCCGAACCGGGTGCGGAAGAGAACCCACCAGCTCGCGGGAACCGCCAGAAGCGCGACGTAGACAAGCACGGAATGGCCCGAGACCAGTTCGGAATAGAAAAGCTGCAGCGGGCCCGCCTCGGCGAGCAGCTCGCTCAGCGGCCGCCCGGCCGCCTCTGCGTCGGAGGGGCCGATGGCAAAGGGCAGCTCGATGCCTTCGAACCGGGCCCTGCCGATCAGCGACGGTGTGCGGCCGCCCTGCTGGAACCAGTCCTGCGCGATCAGGACGGTCATGCCGGAGGCAAGGAAGTTCAGCGCCACGCCCGAGATCAGCTGGTTGCCGCGGAAGGTGATCGAGGCGAGGCCGTGAATCCCGGCGAAGACCATCGAGGCGAGGATCCCGGCGAGCAGGCCGAGCCAGACCGAGCCGGTCGTGTAGGCGAAGGCGGCCGAGAAGAAGGCGGAGATCAGCATCTTCGCCTCGAGCCCGATGTCGAAGATGCCGGAGCGCTCGGAGAAGAGCCCGGCAAGACAGGCCAGAAGCAGTGGCGTCGCCAGCCGCAGGGACGAATCGAGGATCTGGATGAGTGTCGCGAAATCCATATCGCTATTCCCCCGCGGTCTGTCTGCTGCGGCGGCGCCACAGGAAGAGGCGTTCGATCGGCATGCGGACCATGTTGTCCAGCGCACCGGTGAAGAGGATGACAAGGCCCTGGATGACCACGATCAGCTCGCGCGGGATCGTGGTCCACAGAGCCAGTTCCGCGCCGCCCTGGTAGAGGAAGCCGAAGAGGATGGCCGAGATCAGGATACCGAGCGGATGGTTGCGCCCCATCAGCGCCACGGCGATGCCGATGAAGCCCGCGCCCTCGACCGAGTTCAGCACCAGCCGCTCGGCCTCGCCCATGACGTTGTTGACCGCCATCAGCCCGGAGAGCCCGCCGGAGATCAGCATCGCGACGATGATGATCTTGGTCGGCGAGATGCCGGCATAGATCGCCCCGCTCTCGGATTTGCCATAGGCGCGCAGCTCGAAGCCGAAGCGGGTGCGCCAGAGCAGGAGCCAGACGAGGAAACAGGCAAGCAGCGCGATCAGCAGGGCGACGTTGGCCGGGGCCGACTTGGCGAAGGGAATGCCGACGACCGCAAGCATTTCATGCAGCGTCGGAAGGTTGGTGCCGTCCGGGAATTTCGCCGAGGCGGGGTCCATCGAGCCTTCGGGGCGCATCGCGTTGACCAGCATGTAGTTCAGCACGGCGGCGCCGATGAAGTTGAACATGATGGTGGTGATGACGATGTGGCTGCCGCGCTTCGCCGCGAGCCAGGCCGGCAGGAACGCCCAGGCGGCGCCGAACAGCGCACCGCCGGCCATCGCAGCCGGCAGTGCCAGCGTCCAGTGTGGCCAGGGCAGCGCCAGGCAGACCAGCGCGACGCCGAGCCCGCCGAGCGTCGCCTGACCCTCCGCGCCGATGTTGAACATCGCGGCATGGGAGGCGACCGCAAAGGCGAGCCCGGTGAAGATGAAGTTCGTGGCATAGAACAGCGTGTAGCCCCAGCCATAGGTCGAGCCGAACGAGCCCTGTACCATCAGCTTGAGCGCCGCCCAGGGATCCTCGCCGATTCCGAGGATCACCAGTGCCGAGATCACCATCGCGAGGATCAACGAGATCACCGGCACAAGGAGCACGTCGGCCCATTTCGGCATCACGTCCATCAGCCTGCCTCCTGCGCATTGGTCACGCCGGCCATCAGCAGGCCAAGCTCGCCCTCACTGGTCTCGCCGGGCAGGCGCTCGCCCATGATCCTGCCGTCGAACATGACCGCGATGCGGTCCGAGAGGCCCATGATCTCGTCGAGCTCCACCGAGACCAGAAGGATCGCCTTGCCGGCATCGCGCAGATCGACGATCCGCTGGTGGATGAACTCAATGGCGCCGATATCGACGCCGCGGGTCGGCTGGCCCACCAGCAGCAGGTCCGGGTTGCGCTCGATCTCTCGCGCCAGGACGATCTTCTGCTGGTTGCCGCCGGAGAAATTCTTCGCGGCCAGATGCGGATCCGGAGGGCGGACGTCGAAGCGCTCCATCTTGCCCGCCGTCTCCGCGCGGATGCCGGCATTGTCCATCAACCAGCCGTTATTGTGGCCAGGGTCCCATTGATAGCCGAAGACCATGTTTTCCCAGGCGGTGAAATCCATGATCAGGCCCTCGCGCTGGCGATCTTCGGGCACGTGCGCAATGCCGCGCTTGCGCCGCGAGCGGCCGTTCGAGCGCTTGCCGGTCAGGTCGATAGACTGGCCGTTGATCTCAACGAGCCCAGTGCCCGCCATCATGCCGCCGAGCACCTCCAGGAGCTCGGACTGGCCGTTGCCGGCCACCCCGGCGATGCCGAGGATCTCGCCCGCCCGGACCTCGAAGGACACGCCCTTGAGCCGCTCCACCTTGTCGTCGTCGACCACGCGGAGATTGTCGACCTTGAGAACCGTCGCGCCCGGCGTAGCGGGTTTCTTGTCCACCCGGAGCAGGACCTTGCGGCCGACCATCAGCTCGGCCAGCGCTTCGGGCGAGGTCTCGGCTGTCCGGACCGTCGCCGTCATCTCGCCGCGGCGCATGACCGACACGGTGTCGGTCACTTCCATGATTTCGCGCAGCTTGTGGGTGATCAGGATGATCGTCTTTCCCTCGTCGCGCAGGCCGCGGAGGATACGGAAGAGGTGATCGGCCTCCGCCGGCGTCAGCACGCCGGTTGGCTCGTCGAGGATCAGGATCTCGGCATTGCGGTAGAGCGATTTCAGGATCTCGACGCGCTGCTGCTGGCCGACGCCGATCTCCTCGATCTTCGCGTCCGGATCGACGTTCATCTCGTAGTCTTCAGCGATCTTCGTCAGATGCGCGCGCGCCTTGGACATGGTGGTCCGGAGCAGTGCGCCTTCCTCTGCGCCGAGCACGACGTTTTCCAGAACGGTGAAGTTCTCGACCAGCTTGAAATGCTGGAAGACCATGCCGATTCCGGCGGCGATGGCGGCCTGACTGTCGGGGATTTCCGTCTGTGCGCCGTTGATGAGGATCTCGCCCTTGTCGGCCTTGTAGAAGCCGAAGAGGATCGACATCAGCGTCGACTTGCCGGCGCCATTCTCGCCGATGATGCCGTGGATCGCGCCCCTGGCGACAGAGAGCGAGATGTCCTTGTTTGCCTGGACCGGTCCGAAAGCCTTTGAAATACCACGCAACTCGATGGCGGGCGGCGCTCCGGACGATTGGCCGGCGGCCTCGGCGAGATCCTTCATCGGGAACCCCCTGATGGTGTCACGGAGAGGCCGCGCGACATCATGTGACGCGGCCTCCCCTGATCTTTCATCGACCCTAAAGGATCAGAACTCGAGCGCCGGGCAGGTGTTGTCCGCCATGTAGTCGTGCACGACGAGCTCGCCCGAGGCGATCTTCTCGGCGGCCATGTCGGCGGCTTCTTTCGCGTTCATGTCGACGATCGGGCTATTGTTCTCGTCCATGGCGAAGCCCACGCCCTCATTGGAAACGCCCATGACCACGATGCCGGTCTCAAAGCCGGGGCCGTCATCGAACGCCTTTTCCACGGCGTTGTCGACGCGCTTGACCATCGAGGTGAGGACCTTGCCCGGGTGGAGGTGGTTCTGGTTGCTGTCGACGCCGATGGACAGGATGCCCTCGTCGGCCGCGGTTTGCAGCACGCCCACGCCGGTGCCGCCGGCGGCGGCATAGATCACGTCGGCACCCTGGCTGATCTGCGCCTTGGCGAGTTCCGAGCCTTTGACAGGATCGTTCCATGCCGCCGGCGTGGTGCCGGTCATGTTGGAGATGATCTTGGCATCGGGGTTCACCGCAAGGACGCCCTGGGCATAGCCGCAAGCGAACTTGCGGATCAGCGGGATGTCCATGCCGCCGATGAAGCCGACGGTGCCGGACTTCGAGGTCTCGCCGGCCAGCATCCCGACGAGGTAGGAGCCTTCATGCTCCGAGAAGACCACCGAGCGAACGTTCGGCTGGTCGACGACCATGTCGATGATCGCGAAGGAAGTGTCCGGATAATCGGGGGCGACTTCGTTCAGGACGTTGCCGAAGGCGAAGCCGGTCATGACGATCGGGTTGGAGCCCGACTCGGCCAGTCGGCGCAGCGCCTGTTCGCGCTGGGCTTCCGACTGCATCTCGATCTCCTTGAAGGAGCCGCCGGTCTTGTCGGCCCACCGCTTGGCGCCGGTGAAGGCGGATTCGTTGAACGACTTGTCGAACTTTCCGCCGAGGTCGAAGATGATGGCCGGCTCGGCGAGCGCAGCGCCGGCGGTGAGCGCGAGGGCGGCGGCCGCGCCGAGGAAGCTCCGCATGATGGTCATGAATTATCTCCCGGTTGGGTCTGTTATGGCTGCGGGCCTGTGCGGCCCGGATCGCTTTGGCGATCGGATCTCTGTCTGGATCACGAAGGGAATAAGGCCGCAGGCTGCGAGGGGGGTCAAGGCGGTTTTTGCGGCCGCTGCGTCAGGCGAGCGGGCGGGTGAGGACAAGCGCGTCGATCCGCGTGCCGGTGGGGGTCCGGTAATAGTCCTTGCGGCGGCCGGCCTCGGAATAACCCTGTGAGAGATAGAGCGCGATGGCCGGCCCGTTCGCGGCGCTCACCTCCAGGAACGCGCGGTCCGCGCCTTGCTCCCGCGCCGCCGTTTCGAAGGTGCCGAGCAGGCGACGGCCCTGGCCGCTGCGGCGGGCCTGCGGAGCGACGGCGAGGGTCAGCAATTCGGCCTCCCCGGCGAGGACGCGGCCAAGGGCGAATCCATCGGGAACTGTGCAGAGAAAGCAGCCGGGCGATGCGAGGAGGGCTGCAAACTCGACCTCCGACCAGGGGCGCGGGGTCTCGAAACAGCCGGCATGAAGCGCCGCGAGATCGCCCGGAGTCACGGCAGGATGACCGGCGGCGGGTCGGCCGGCGGGGCGGCATCTGCCGGGCGGACATAGAACGGCGCGGGGCGGTCGGGCGTCTCGCCGTCGACGACGAGGCGTCGCTCGGCGATCCGGGCGATCCGGCTGGCAATGTCGTCGAGCTTGCCGGGTAAAGGGGGGGCGCCGAGATGCCGGCCGATCTCGCTTGCGAGATGGCCGATGACGCAGGTTTCGGACCCGTTTCCGAGATCGGCGGGCGGCGCGGATGGGTCGATCAGCCGCGCCTTGCCGCTCGGACGACCGCGGCGGAATGGCTGGACATGCGCCATGTCGCGCGGCGCCGGCAGGCTGACCAGCAGGTGCTCGCGCGCGTCGCCATTGGCCATGACCTCAAAGAGGGAAACGCCGATGGCCGGGATCGAGAGCGCCAGCGCGAGGCCGCGCGCGGCAGAGACCGAGATCCGGATACCGGTGAAATTGCCCGGCCCGGTGCCGACCGCGATGGCGTCGAGATCTCGCCAGTCGCGCGCCGCGCCCGCGAGCACGTCCTCGAGCATCGGCATGAGCGCCTCGGCCTGGCCGCGCTTCATCGGTTCCGTCAGTGCGCCGTGAACCTGCCCCCCACAGAGCAAAGCGGCCGCGCAATGCGCGGCCGATGTGTCGAAGGCGAGGATCGTCGGCTCAGACCGCAACGGGCCGGACCTCCACCACCTCTGGTATGTAATGCCGGAGCAGGTTCTCGATGCCCATTTTCAGCGTCAGCGTGGAGGAGGGGCATCCGGCGCAGGCGCCCTGCATGTGCAGGTAGACGACGCCGCGGTCGAACCCGTGGAAGGTGATGTCGCCGCCGTCCTGGGCCACGGCCGGACGCACGCGCGTGTCGAGCAGCTCCTTGATCTGGCTGACGATGTCTCCGTCCTCGCCGTCATGCGCCGCGTGGCCGCCCGCGGCCGGGCCGCTGCCATCCGCGAGCGCCGGCTCGCCTGACTGGAAGTGCTCCATGATCGCCCCGAGGATCGCCGGCTTCACATGCTCCCATTCCACCGAGTCGCCCTTGGTGACGGTCACGAAATCAGTGCCGAAAAAGACCCCGGTCACACCCCTCACGGCGAAGATCCGGCTTGCGAGCGGCGAGCGTCCGCCGGCCTCGGCGTTGGGGAAATCGGCGGTGCCGGACTCGAGCACGGTCTGGCCGGGGAGGAACTTGAGCGTCGCCGGGTTCGGCGTGGATTCGGTCTGAATGAACATTGGGCGTGCCTCTTTGGGATCCCTCGGTATATGCGCCCTCAGAGCGAAAGAGTCAATTGCTTGGAATGGTTCTAAACTTTTGCCGACCCGGCGCCGCCGCGGCTCAGGTGATCGACTCGAGCTGCTCCTTGGACAGCCCGCCCGGCACAATTGTGATCGGAATCGGCAGCGTTCCGGCCGACTTGCAGAGTTGGGTGACGAGCGGGCCGGGGCCTTTCTTGTCGGTGGCCGCGCCGAGCACCAGGACGCCGATTTCGGGATCCTCGCGGATCTGGGAGATGAGTTCCGGCACCGGTTCGCCCTCGCGGATGACCAGATGCGGGTCGATGCCCTGCCGGTCGCGCATCCACTTGGCAAAGACTTCGAAATGCGCCTCGATGCGTTCGCGGGCCTCCGCGCGCATGATGTCGCCGACGCCGATCCAGTGGTTGAACTCCTCCGGCGCGATGATCGACAGGATCTCCACGCCTCCGCCGGTATTGGCCGCCCGCATCGCGGCGAACCGCATCGCATTGAGGCATTCGCGGCTGTCGTCGAGAACCACCAGAAACTTGCGCATTGCCATCCTCCTCGGACCACCAGATTGCGGCCACGCCGCCCAGACCTTGCCCGGCACGGCGGCGCAGGGCAAGCGAAAGCGCGTGCCTCACGCGGCCGAAAGCGCCCAGTCCCAGTAGAGTTCGCGCGCCCGGCGCGTTACCCGGCCGACTTCGTAGGAGATGTCGTCGAAGGCGGTGACCGGTGTGACCTTGGTCATGTTGCCCGACAGGAAGATCTCGTCGGCCTCCTCGACCTCTTCGAATGTCAGCACTTTCTCGACCACCTCGAATCCGTCCGCACGCAGGTTCGCGATGTGGCGGGCGCGGGTGATGCCGGACAGGAAGGTGCCATTGGCGATCGGCGTGAAGACCACACCGTCCTTGACCATGAAAACATTGGCCGTTGCGGTTTCGGCCACGTTGCCCATCGCATCGGCCACCAGCGCGTTGCCGTAGCCCTTGGCATGCGCCTCGCCCAGCATCCGCGCGTTGTTGGGATAGAGGCATCCGGCCTTCGCGTTGCAGACCGTGGAGTCGAGCGTCGGGCGGCGGAAGCTGGTTCGGGTCAGGGTCGTCGTGGCCGTGGCCGACGCCATCGGGATCTGTTCGAGGCAGATGCAGAAACCTGTGGCACCCTCCTTCGGCAGAACCCCCGACGGGCCGCCGTCGATGCCCCAGTACATTGGCCGGATATAGACGGCTTCGGCCGGCGAATAGGCACCGAGACCCTCCCGGATGATCTCCACCATGTCCTCGGTCGCGACGGTCGGGGTGATCATCAATGCCCTGGCCGAGCGGTTGATCCGGGCGCAATGGGCCTCGAGATCCGGCGACACGCCCTCGAACCAGCGTGCGCCGTCGAAGACGGTCGTTCCGAGCCAGGCGCCGTGATCCGCGGCGCGCATGACCGGCACGTCGCCGACATGCCAGGATCCGTCGAAATAGGTTCGGATATTGGTGCCGACGACCATTGCTGCCTCCATGTCTCCCTCAGCCGGCGCGACACTAGGACCATGGTCGGGACGCGTCCAGTCCTGCCGGTGCGGAATTGCCTCCGCTTCCGCGAACGGTCGGACAGGGTCCGGAAAAGCGTTTCCGCCTTGATCACGCAATGCGGACGAACGCATCGCGGCGAGGCTGCGCCTGCGATGAGACCGGCAAGATGGCAGACAGGGCTCCGCGCGGTGGAACCTGTCTCTTGAGCTCAGGCGAGTTTGCTGGCGACCAGGTAGGAAATCGGAACCGCCAAAGCGAAGCCCAGGGCGGAGGCGATGATGATCGGGGTTTGCGTGTCGAGGCCGGCGACCAGAGCGGCGACGATCAGGATACCCGCAGTGGATGCGCCGATGATGACGAACAACAACAAGGCAAGGCGGAACATGAGCATCCTCCGGCAAATGGTGTTTTTGCTATATGGGAGATGCTTGATTTGGCGTCCTTGATTTGGGTCAAGTCGCTCTGGCGGGGGGGTGCTTCCCGGCGGCCGACCGGGACGCGCAGGAGGAAGGCGGCAGCGGCCGAACCGCCGCGCCGGCGGCTCCACGGCAACGGTCGGAAACGCCAAAGGCCGCCGATATACGGCGGCCTTCTGAATCTCGAGTGGCCCTCGGAAGGGCGGTCGCGCTTAAAGCGCGGTCAGATTGACCGCAGACTCGCGGCCATCACGGCCGGCTTCGATGTCGAAGGACACCTTCTGACCGTCAGCTAGGCCGGTGAGGCCAGAGCGCTCAACGGCGCTGATATGAACGAACACGTCTTTCTTGCCGCCATCGGGCGCAATGAAGCCGTAGCCTTTGGTGGTGTTGAACCATTTCACGGTGCCAGTGGCCATCCGTAGTCTCCTTGTTCAGGTTCGCTGCCCGCAGGATTGCAGCAACGTCGGCGTCAGTTGTCGCGGTCGAGACTGAAGCCGGTGACGGAGACAGTTGGTCGAAATGCGTGAACGCTCGCAGGCCGCATATGGCTTCGTTGCGGGATTCGCGCAAGGGAAATCTCTCTTCCGCGCGCGATTCCGGCGAACTCAGCGGTCCTTTGCCGGGCCGGGACGCAGCCATCCGAACGGACACGCAATTCAAATTCTTCTTCTTGAATATTTCCGCCGGGCAGGGCATTCTGCGGCGAAAGCGGACGGTGCGTCCGCACAGACAAGGAGACGGGACATGACTCTCGACCGCGCGGTGCTGGCCTTTGCCGGCGTGATGATCCTTCTGAGCGTTCTGCTCACCCTCTTCGTTCACCCCCTCTGGATGTGGTTCACCGTGTTCATCGGCGTGAACATGCTGCAATCGGCCTTCACCGGCTTCTGCCCGGCGGCGATGATCTTCAAGGCAATGGGGATCAAGGGCGGCTGCGCGTTCGAGTGAATTGCGCGGCGGGCCGCCTCGCGATCATTCGCCGCCGCTCGCCTCCTCCCGGATCCAGGTGAGGTATTCCGACGAAGCCTCCGTCACGACCCGGGTGATCGGCGGGATTTCGTAGGGATGCATGCGCCGGATCTCGGCCTCGATCAGATCGGCATGCTCCTGACGCGTCTTGAGCGTGAGCGGATACTGGTCGGCGTGCCGGATCCGCCCCTTCCAGCGGAAGGTCGACTGAGTCGGCGGATGGCGAGTGGCGACAGCCACGAGGCGTCGGGCGACCAGTTCGTCCGCGATCCGGTCGGCGGTCTCGGCGTCGGGGCAGTTGATTTGAAAGGTCAGGAACGGCATTGCGGGCTCCTCTGTCCGGGAGATCGAGCCTACGCCTTTGCGGTGACAGATCAAGGGGATGTGAGGGTGGCGCGTAACAGAGTCGACTCGAGCTTCCGACATTCGAAGAACGTCTCAACTCTGAATCAAAAGGGGAGCGAGTCGGCCTCCCGCTCCCCTTCACCAGCGCAGCGGTGCGCCGCGGCGTCCCGACGGGCGCGTCAGTCGCGCGTTCCCTTGCCGTTGCTCAGACGGTTACCAGCGCCGGGCTTGGTATAGGTCTCGCCCGAGTGAACCGACGTGTAGCTGCCGGTGGTGCGGATCGACTCGTTGATGGCCTTGTTGACCGAACCGTAGCTCTGTCCGTGCGCCGAGTTCGGTCCCCCCTTAAACGTGTCGGAAATGACCTTGCCGGGGCCTTCGGCCGAAGCTGCGGTTGCGAAAGCCGCGAAGGCGGCGGTGATGATCAGCGTCTTCATGCGTGTGTCCTCCTGTTGCGCATTGTCCTCGGGATACGCGGCCGCAGGGCAATCGGATTAGTTTCGTCCCGATTGCGGGGAAAGACTGGTGGTCGTCCGTGAGTCCGGTGCCTGATTCCGGCGCTCGTCGGTCAACGCGATGATCGAGGGATCCATGCCGCGCCTCAGGGTCACTTCTCCAAGCAGCAGTGCCCGTCCCATTCTGGCGACCTGCCCCGCGCCCTCCCGGACGGAAAGGCGGTCAGAAGATCTCGAATAGGCCAGCCGCGCCCTGTCCGCCGCCGACGCACATCGAGACCACGCCCCACCGCGCGGCGCGGCGTCGGCCCTCGAGCAGGATATGCCCCGCCATCCTCGCGCCCGACATTCCGTAGGGATGGCCGATGGAAATCGCGCCGCCGTTGACATTGAGCGTCTCGGCCGGGATCCCGAGCCGGTCGCGGCAATGGACAAGCTGTGCGGCGAAAGCTTCGTTGATCTCCCAGAGGTCAATGTCGTCCATACCAAGGCCGGCGCGCTCGAGCAGGCGCGGGACGGCCACGACGGGGCCGATGCCCATCTCTTCGGGTGCGACCCCGACCACCGTGAAGCCGCGAAGCGCTCCCAGCGGATCGAGCCCACGTCGGGACGCTTCGGCCGCCTCCATCACCACGAGCGCGGCGGCGCCGTCGGAGAGCTGGCTCGCATTGCCGGCCGTGACGGTCTTGCCTGCGCCCATGACCGGCGCCAGTGCCGCAAGGCCCTCCGCCGTGGTCGACGGGCGGTTGCATTCGTCCGCCTCAAGGCGCACCGCCTCTTCCCGCGTCTCGCCCGTGGCCTTGTCCCGGACCAACTTAACTGCGTCGACGGGAACGATCTCGTCGGCGAAAAGCCGGTCCGCCTGTGCCCGTGCCGTGCGGCGCTGGCTTTCGAGCGCATAGTCGTCCTGCGCCTCGCGGCCCACGCCATAACGCTCGGCTACCACTTCGGCGGTTTCCAGCATCGGCATGTAATAGCCGTCATGCACGGCCGGGTCGCGATAGCGATAGTCGTTCCAATGGCCCTCCTGAACGAGCGAGATGCTCTCGAGCCCACCGGCCAGCGCCACGTCAACGCCCTCCGAGACCACCATATGCCCGGCTGCCGCCAGCGCGTTCAGTCCCGAGGCGCATTGCCGGTCCAGCGTCACGCCCGCAACGCGGTCGGGCAGGCCCGCTGCCAACGCGATGTGGCGGGCGACGTTCACGCCGGTGGAGCCCTGTGTCAGGGCCGAGCCGAAGACGACATCCTCGATCTCGCCGCCCTCCAGCCCGGCGCGGGCAAGTGCCGGGCGCACCGCGTGGGCGGCAAGGCTCGGCCCCTCGAGGTTGTTAAAGGCGCCGCGATAGGCCTTGCCGATAGGCGTGCGGGCGGTGGAGACGATGACGGCTTCGCGCATGACGTGTCCCGTTCAGATTTCTTCGACGCCGCACCAGTCGGCGATGAACAGCGCGGTGGTCTTTGTGACCCGTCGCATGCTTTCGAGGTCGACCCGCTCGTTGAACCCGTGGATCGCCTCGGAATGGGGGCCATAGACGAGCGCCGGCGTGTCGGCATAGAGGCCGAAAAAGCGGGCATCCGTGGTCGCCGTGATCGGCGCCTGTTCCAGGGCTTCGCCCGTCACCGTGCCATGGGCCGTGTCGAGCGCGCCGATCGCCTGCGCGGCGGCGGAACTCCTGTCGGCCGAGAGCGCATAGCCCTCGGCGTGGAAGCCGTGATAGACGATCTCCGGCAAGGCATTCTTCAGGAAGGCGTTTTCGCGGGCCGCGTCCATGAGGACCGCCTCGATCTCCTCCTTGGCCGCGGCGATGCTCTGGCCGGGAAAGATCGCCATACGCACATCGAACACGCACCAGGCGGGCACCGAACTGGTCCAGTCGCCGCCCTGGATCTTGCCGACATTGAGGTTCAGCGCGTGATCCATGTGCGCGAAGTCCGCGTGTCGGTTCTCGGGCAGGTTCCAGCGCGTCTCCATCGCGTGCAGCGCCGAGATGAGCGGGATCGCTGCCTCGATCGCATTGGATCCGCTTCCGGCATAGGCGACATGGGTCGGCAATCCCCGGAGATGGACCTGGAACCAGATCACGCCAAGCTGGGCGGAGACCAGGTTTTCGGAGAATGGTTCCGGGATCAGCGCCGCATCCGCCCTGTAGCCGCGCGCAAGGCAGGCTAGCGCGCCGTTGCCCGTGCATTCCTCCTCCACCACCGACTGGTAGAAGACATCCGCCGCCGGCGCCACGCCGCAGGCGCGCAGCGCGTCGAGCGCGAAAAGGTTGGAAGCGAGCCCCGCCTTCATGTCCCCCGCACCGCGTCCATACATCCAGCCATCGGCCACGCGCGGCGCATAGGGCGGGCTGTCCCACATGTCGCGCGGGCCTTCGGGCACCACGTCGACATGGCCGTTGAGGATCAGCGAGCGCCCCTGTCGGGTGCGGCTGCGATGGCTGCCCACCACGTTCATGGCGTCGTCATAAGGGCCGAGCACCGGGGAGAAGCCGGGCAGGCCCCGGATTTCGTCGACGTCGATCTGCCACCGGTCGACCTCATGGCCGCGTGCAGACAGCTCTCGTGCCATGAAATCCTGCGCACTCTGCTCGTTGCCGCGGGTCGAGGGATACGAAACGAGTTCGGACAGAAAGGCGCATTCGTCGTCGAAGGCCGCATCCACGGCATCGAGCAGGCGGGTCTGCAATTGCTGGTCCATCGGAGTCCTCAGAAGGTCGGAATCTCGCCGGCCGGCACCGTGAGCGGCGCCGCGGTTGCGTCGGCGATCTCGGCCACGCTCACACCCTCGGCGCGTTCGCGCAGGGCGAAGCCCTCGGGCGTGACGTCGACCACTGCCAGTTCGGTGAAGATGCGCGAGACGCATCGGCGTGCTGTCACCGGCAGCACGCACGCCTCCTTGAGCTTGGGGTTGCCTTCGCGATCAGTGTGGGTGGTGAGCACGACGACGCGGCGCGCCTTCTGGGCAAGCTCGATCCCGCCGCCTGCGCCGGGGGAGAATTTTCCGGGGATCTTCCAGTTGGCGAGATCGCCCGACTGCGAGACTTCGAACGCTCCCAGCATGGTCAGGTCGAGCCGGCCCGAGCGCACAAGGGCAAAGCTCACCGCGCTGTCAAAGAACGCCGAGCCGGGCACCGTCGAGACATAGGCCCCGCCCGCGTCGATCAGGTTCCGGTCGGCCCTGTCCGGCGGCAGGGTCGGGCCGATCCCCGACAGGCCGTTCTCGGTGTGAAGGCAGACCGGGAAATCCCCGGGGAGGTGGTCGATCACCTTGGTCGGCAGGCCGATGCCGAGATTGACCACCATGCCGGGCTCGATCTCGGACGCCGCGCGCGCGACCATCCTTTTCCTAGCGTCGGACAACGGCGTATTCCTTGCTGAGTTCCCCGAGTTCGACCACGCAATCCACGAAGGGGCCGGGGGTGTGGACGTCATCGGCGGCCAGCGCGCCGAGCGGCACCACACGCTCCGCTTCCGCAATCACCCGCGTCGCCGCCATCGCCATCAGCGGGTTGAAGTTGCGCGCGGTGGCCACGTAGTCGAGATTGCCGAAGGGATCGGCGCTGTTGGCGTGGATCAGCGCGGCATCGGCGCGCAGGGCGTTCTCCACGACATAGGATTTCCCGTCGATCTCGACGCGTTGCTTCTGCGCGGCCAGTTCGGTGTCCGCGGCGATATCGGTCAGGATCGCGCCAAGCCCGGCGCCGCCGGCGCGGATGCGCTCGGCGAGGATGCCCTGGGCGCAGAACTCGACCTCGATCTCGCCGGCGTTCATCAGCGCGATCGCGTGGGCGTTGAGGCCGAGATGCGTCGTGATCAGCCGTGCCACCTGGCCGTTCGCCAGCAGGTGGTCGATACCCATGCCGGCCTCGTTGGCGTCGTTCTTGATGACCGTCAGCCCGCGCTGACCCTGGCGGACCAGTTCGTGGATGAGCGTGAAGGGCGTGCCGGGCACGCCGAAGCCGCCCACCATGACGGTCGCCCCGTCGGCAATGCCGGCAATAGCCTCTTTGAGCGTCGTCGTCTTGTCGGGCAGTCTCATGCGGCGGCCTCCGACACCTTGCCGGATGCGAGGGCGGAAAAGCCGGAATCCTGGAGCACCATCGGCACGTCATCCTCCTGCGCGACGAAGCCGAGCCGGGCATAGAATGCCCCGGCCGCGTCGTTGTGGCCGTGACGGGTCAGTGCAAGATAGGCGGCGCCCCAGCTTTCGCGAGCGTGGCGCGCGACGGCGGCCAGCAACTCCGCACCGAGCCCGCCGCCCCGTTCCTCGGGGGAAACCCAGAGATCCTGCACATAGACGCCGGGCTGGCCGCGCGTGGTGGAAAAGTGGCGGAAGAAAAGCGCCATCCCGATCGCGTTGCCCTGCCGTTCGGCAATCAGCGTCTCGAACAGGGCGCTCTCGCCGAAGCCATGGGTGCGGATCGCCGCGGCCGTGGACGAGAACCGCGGCCCGTCGCCGGTTTCCTCGGCAAGCCGGAGGAGCATCGCGGCAATGACCTCGGCATCGCCATCCGTTGCGCGTCGGATCGTCATGCTGCCGAATCCGTTTCCAGCCCGGCCTCGGCGGCGAAGGCGTCGAGGCTGTCGGCCAGGATCGCCATCATCTCGTCGATCTGTGCCTCGGTGATGATCAGCGGAGGCGCGACAAGGAAATGATCCCCCGCCACCCCGCCGCGGGTGCGGCGCGAATAGGTGATGAGGCCGCGTTCATAGGCCAGTTCGACCAGCCGGCTGTGCGCGTTCAGCCCGACGGGCAGCGGCTCCATCGTCTCGCGGTCGGCGACGAACTCGAAGGCGGTGAGCAGGCCCTTGCCCCGGACATCGCCGATGAAGGGATAGCGCGCCATCAGCCCGGCGAGCCGCGCCATCACGACTTCGCCCATGGCGGCCGCGTTGGCGACGAGACCCTGGGTCTCTATCTCCTCGAGCACCGCGAGGCCGGCCGAACAGGCCAGCGGGTTTCCGGCATAGGTGAAACCGTGCAGGAAGCCGCCGGCATCGAGGATCGGCTCGACGAGGCGCGCGGGCGCAACCGTCGCGCCGAGCGGCGCGTAGCCGGCGCCGAACCCTTTCGAGAGCGCCACGATATCGGGCACGATCCCCCAATGCTCGGCGGCCAGGAACCGCCCCGTCCGCCCGGCGCCAGTCATCACCTCGTCATAGATCAGCAGGATGCCGAACTCGTCACAGATCTCGCGGATCCGCCCGTAATAGCTGGCGGGGGCGACCAGCGCGCCGGTCGAGGCGCCGCCGACGGGTTCCATGATGAAGGCGAGCACCGACTCCGGACCCTCCGCCAGGATCCTCTCGCGCAGCATCTCGGCGTATTTCAGCCCGCGGTCGTGCTCGGTCAGGTTGTCCCGGTCGAGATAGGTCGCCGGCGCCGGGATCTTTGGCATGCCACGCATCATCGGGTCGAAGGGGCGGGCCAGCGGGTCGTAGCCCGTCAGGTCGAGCGCCCCGAGCGTGCAGCCGTGGTAGGACGGGAAGCGCGAGATCACCTTCCAGCGGCTATGCTGGCCCTGGGTGATCGCGTATTGCCGGGCGAGCTTGACGGCGCTTTCCACCGCCTCCGATCCGCCGGAGACGAAGAACACCCGGTCGAGATCGCCGGGCATCATCTGCGCGGTCTTGGTGGCCAGCGCCTCCGAGGCCTCGGTGCGGAAATGCAGCCGGTAGCCGAAGGTCGAACGGTCCATCTGCGCCTTCATCGCCGCGAGGACCCGCGGGTTCGAATGGCCGATATTGGAGACCATCGCGCCGGAAGAGCCGTCGATATACCGCTTGCCGGATGTGTCGAAGAGATAGATCCCTTCGCCCCGGTCAAGAAACGGGCGCGGGTTGCGCGACTGGTAGAAGAGGTTCGAAGGCGCGTCGTTCACTTGTTGGCTCCGAGGTGTTTCCTGAGGAACGCCCGGGTCCGCTCCTCCTTTGGGTTCTTGAAGACCACCTCGGGCGGCCCTTCCTCGACCACATATCCCTGGTCCATGAACAGCACCCGGTCACAGACCGAGGCCGCGAAATCCATCTCATGGGTGACGATGATCATCGTCATGTGTTCCTCGGCGAGCTTCTTCATCACGAGGTTGACCTCTTCGACGAGTTCGGGGTCGAGCGCCGAGGTTGCTTCGTCGAACAGCATCAGC
Source organism: Tropicimonas sp. IMCC6043 (assembly GCF_004146235.1). GTDB lineage: Bacteria > Pseudomonadota > Alphaproteobacteria > Rhodobacterales > Rhodobacteraceae > Tropicimonas. The sequence goes on from NZ_SELO01000011.1 coordinate 94,464, forward strand.
TTGGGCTTCATCGCCAGCGCACGCGCAATCGCGCAGCGCTGTTTCTGCCCGCCCGAGAGCCGCGACGGGTAGTAGTCGATCCGGTCGAGCAGGCCGACATGGCGGAGCTGCTCTTCGGCGAGCTGGTCGGCTTCCTCCTTCGAGATGCCTTTCAGGAGCCGCGGCGCCATCGTCACGTTCTCGCGCACCGTGAGATGCGGGAACAGGTTGAAATGCTGGAACACCATGCCGACATGTTCGCGCATCTGGTTGATATGCTTCTCGTATTGCCGGTGCGGCAGGGTCTTGTTGACCTGCACCCCGTCGAGCCAGACTTCGCCGCCGGTGAGCGGGTCGAGATCGTTGATGGCGCGCAGGAGCGTCGACTTGCCCGACCCGGACGGGCCGATGATTGCGACGATCTGCCCGCGCTCGACGTTGAGGCTGATGTCTTTCAGGACCTCGATATAGCCGTAGGATTTCCGGGCGTTCCGGATCTCGACAAAATTCTGAGTGTCACTCATGGGAGCCTCGCAGGGTTAGCGGGAGAGCGCGATGCGACGCTCGATGCGGCGCAGGACGGCCTCCATCCCGAGGTTGATGATGTAGTAGCACACGGCGGCCACGAGGTAGAATTCGAACGGCCGGTAGGTGCGGCCAATTGCAAGCTGGGCCGACAGCGTCAGTTCGGTGACGCCGATCACCGACACCAGGGCCGAATCCTTGAGCAATGCGATCATGTTGTTGCCGATGGGCGGGATCACGTCGCGGACCGCCTGCGGCACGACCACCTTGCGCAGTGCCTGGCTGTGCGAAAGTCCGAGCGTGCGCGCGGCCTCCATCTGGCCCCTGTCGACGGCGATGATGGCGGTCTGGATCAGCTCGGAATTGTAGACCGCGAAATGCAGGCCGAGGCCGATGACGCCGGCGACGAAGGCCGGCAGGTCGATGCCGATCTGGATCAGCCCGAAATAGATCAGGAACAGCTGCAACAGCAGCGGCGTGCCCATGAAGAGCCAAGTGAAGAGGCGGAAGGGCTGGCGGACGAGCCAGGGCGCGTAGAGCGCGATCACCGCGAACAGGATACCGCCGACGAAACTCAGCACCGCGGCGGCGACGGTAATGGCGATGGTCCAGACCACACCAAGCAGGATCGTGTCGATCCAGGCCGGAACAACGGTGAAATCAAGCCCCATGGCGGGATCCCTTCAGGCGGTCCGGGTTCATGTCAGGCGCACCTTGCGGTCGAGATAGGAGATGCCCTTGCCGGTCACGTAGATGATGACCATGTAGAGGAGCCCCGAGAGCAGGAACATTTCGAACGGCTTGTACGTCGAGCCGATATAGCGTTGCGCCGTGTAGGTGAGCTCGACCACCGAGATCGCGGCAACCAGGGCCGTCCCCTTGATGAGCGCATTGATGTTCACCCCGAGCGGCCGGATCATCAGCCGCAACGCCTGCGGCAGGACGACCTTGCGGAAGGCCTGGAAGCGCGACAACCCGAGCGTGCGGGCGGCCTCGGTCTGGCCCTTGTCGATGGCGATGATCGAGCCGCGCATTGTCTCGGTCATGTAGGCGCCGATATTGACGCCGAGACCGATCACGCCCGCTTCGAACGCGTCGAGCTGGATTCCGATCTGCGGGCCGCCGAAATAGAGAAGGAACAGCTGGATGAGCGCCGGGGTGCCCCGGATGACGCTGACATAGGCGGCGCCGATCGCGCGGAGATACCAGTGACGCGACAGGCGCGCCGCCGTGCCGAGCGCGCCGCAGACCAGTCCCAGGATCGTCGTCAGGACCGAAAGCTCGATGGTCACCACCGCCGCCTTCAGGAAGAACGGATAGATCCGTAGCATCAGCTCGAAATCCATCGCGACGCCCCCTAGTGATGATCTTTGCGTTCGAGGATCGGCAGTGCACGGATCTCGCGCACCAGTGCCAGCGTCTCCTCGATGGCGGATTTCAGGAACTTCGCGCCGGTTTCGGGGTCGGCCACGGTCGGGTCGCCCATCGTTCCGTCCGGCGAGACCTCGGACCACCAGCGCATCAGCATCGCCTTGCCGCCGCCGCGGGCAAGGTCGAGGTTGAAGAAGCGGCTGTCCGGATCGTGCAGGTTCTGCTCGGTCGCCTTATCGAGATGCACATGCTCGGGGTGCAAATGGGCATACATCGCGGCCTCGAACTCTCCGGCATGGGCGATACCGCCGATCCGGGACTTGCGGTCCGCGTTGATTCGGTCGGCACAGAGGTTCCAGTAGGAGGCCGAGACGCAGATTATGCCAGCCTCGATCACCGTCTTGCGCGCGGCGAGGTCGAGCACCGGATGGTTGGATCCGTGCGAGTTGAGCAGCAGGATGCGCCGGAAACCGTGGTGGGCGAGTGATTTGGTGATGTCGGTTACGAAGGCGATCAGCGTCTCGGGCTGAATCCAGATGACGCCGGGAAAGTCCTTGTGGTGCTCGTTGAAGCCGTAGGCGACCGGCGGCATCACGAAGACCTCGTCGGGCGCCGCCGCGGCCACGCCATTGGCCACGGCCATTCCCAGCACAGTGTCGGTGTCAAGCGGCATGTGGGGGCCGTGGTCCTCGGTGGCCGACACGTTGAGGATCACCACGCGATCCTTGTCCGCATCGCGCACCTCCTCCCATGTCAGCTTGCCGTATTCGGGCGTCATGACGAGCCTCGTTCAAACAGGGGGAATGGTCCGCCGGGCAGTGCCGGCGGACCGGACGCGGTCAACGGATGTCGGCGCCGATCCACTCCATGGCGATATCGACATAGGTGCCGTCTTCCATCATGGAATCGAGCGCCTCCTGCATCGCCGCGGCAAGCTCCGGGTTGCCTTCGCGGATCGCGATGCCGGCACCGAATTCATCGGTCTCGAAATCCTCGATCATCGCGAATTCCTGGCCCTTCTCGGTCATCGCCAGGATCGCCGCGATCGAGTCGTTCACGATCACGTCGACCCGGCCGTTCTCGAGCTCGAGCAGCAGTTCGGGCAGGCCCTTGTAGGTGTTGATGTCATAGCCCTGCGCACTGGCCCACTCCTCGTGGGTCTCGCCAAGCGTCACGCCGACCTTGGCGTCGCCGAGCTGGCTGACGGAGGTGAATTCGGAGCCGGGCTTGGTGAAGATCGCGCGCTTGGTGGTGTAGTAGGGGCCGACGAAATCGACGACCTTGTCGCGCTCTTCGGTGATCGTCATCGAGCCGACGATGGCGTCATACTTGTTGGCCAGCAGGCCGCCGATGATGCCGTCCCAGGCGGTGGTGACGATCTCGGCCTCGAGCCCCATCCGCTTGGCGATCTCGGTGCCGATGGCCGGGTCGAACCCGACGACCTCGTTCTGGTCGTTGACGAAGTTGAACGGCGGGTAGGCGCCGGACATGGCGATCCGGATCACACCCTTTTCCTTGAGCGTCTCAAGCTCGTCGGCAACAGCAGGCGATCCTGCCACGAGGCCGGTGAGTGCAAGGCTGCCGGCTGCGGCAGCGGCTTTCAAAAACATTCTGCGCTTGGTCATCTGTCTCTCCTGTTGGATCTTTGGCACTGGTTCTCCCGCGTACTGCGCGGCCAATGGCGAAACGACGGTTCAAACCGCCTTGACAAAAAGCTTGCACGGCCGGAGGCATCGAGCAAATAAATAATACGAATTATCATCATAGAAGAGATCGATAGTGAGGCCCTACGAACAGCGTTTCCCCTGGCAGCTCGACTGGAATCTCCTGCGGACATTCATGGTCGTTGTCGAACAGCGCGGCATCTCCCGCGCCGCCAGCTTCCTCGGTCTGAAACAGCCGACCGTCTCGGCAGCGCTCAAGCGGCTCGAAGACGCCACGGGGAAGACGCTGATCGTCCGGAAGCCACATGAATTCAAGGTGACGCAGGCTGGACGGATGCTCTACACGGAATGCAGCTCGATCTTCGGAACGGTCTCGCAGCTTCCTTCCCTGCTCGAAGTGGGCGGCGAGGTCCTGCGCGGCCACATCTCCGTGGCGATCGCCAGCCATGTCATCTCGACCCATTTCGACGATGTGTTGCACGCCTTTTCCCAGCAGAACCCGCAGGTCACCTTTTCCTTTGCCGTGGCCGAGAGCGAGGAAATCCGTGCCCGTATCAGCCAGAACCGCGCCAGCCTCGGGATATGCCTGCTTCAGGAGATCCCGTCGGGTCTTGAGGCATCGATCCTCTACAGGGAATATTTCGGCCTGTTCTGCGGCCCGCGCCACAGGCTCTTCGACGCCGAGTCGATTGCGCTTTCCGATATCGAGGGCGAACCCTCCGTGTCGTTTCAGACAGAGACGGAGGACGGACCGCTGGACCCCGTTGCACGCCTGCGGGCGCGGGCGAAGATCGAAACCGGCTGGAGTGGCGTCTCGGCCAATCTTCACGAACTCCGCCGGATGATCGTCGCGGATATAGGGATCGGAGCGCTGCCGCTGCACGTTGCCCGACACGATGTGGATTTCGGCAAGTTGCGGCAACTTCCGCCCTATGACGAACTCCCGCTGATCAACATCTACCTTCTGACCAACCCGAACCGCAGGCTGTCCGCTCCTGAAGCGGCGTTCCTGTCGTCCTGCCGCCAGATGATTACAAAGACGCCGCTTGAGGAAAGGACCTACCAATAACCCGGGACATCGGCTCTCCTTCGGCGCCACACAGTGCGTGACGGCCGCCTGGGCGACAAGTATTCCGGGAAATTGGTGCGGTCGAGAAGACTCGAACTTCCACGGGAGTTACCCCACAGCGACCTCAACGCTGCGCGTCTACCAATTCCGCCACGACCGCACGTGATCAGGTAGGCCGCGCGTAGATAGCGAAGCGCGGGGAAGATGAAAAGAGGGAACGTGAAGTTTTTTCGTCCCCTCCGCGCACTCCGTCAGACGCGGCGCTAGCGGGTTAGTGCCCAGGGCCCTTCCGAGCCCACGACGAGTTGCATTGCGTCCCGGTAGGCCGTCTCGCGGGAGGTCGGAACCGGTGCCGGCCAGCGGCCGTCCGGACCGGGGGCGCCGGTGAGTTCGGGGATGTCGTCGCGGCTTGTGCCCGTCCCGAGCTGCGCTGAGCGTTCCGCGGAAGCGCTTATCCGCCGCGTGGTGTCCGGCAGGATGGCTTCGCCGGAGGGATTCGGCCCGAACGGTTCGCAGCCCGCCAGCACCAGCCCGGCCAACATGAGCCCGGCCGCTGTCCGGGCGGCCGCCAAATTGCATGTCCTGCTCCGCATCGTCACACCTCCTGACCGCGGCCGACGAAAAGGCGCCGGCGTCCCCAAACAGACTAGCGCCAAGGATGCCGCCGGGACAGCGCCAATATCTGCGCCAATCGCCGAAACCTCGGCTTGCGCCCGCGGGCCAGCTATGTCCTTGTCCGGCCGAATAAGAATGGAGAATGCGATGCGACTCTTGCGGATTGGCCCGGCGGGCCGGGAACGGCCGGCGATGCTGGCGGCAGACGGGACGCTGCGGGATATCTCGGCAGTGCTGCCGGAGCTCGACGGCGCAGCACTCGCACCGGATCGGCTCGCGGACCTTCGCGCGCGCGACCCGGCTGACTTTCCGGTCGTCGAGGGCGCGCCGCGCATCGGCCCCTGCGTCGGCGGTGTTGGCAAGATCATCTGTATCGGGCGCAATTATGCCGAGCATGCCGCAGAGACCGGCTCCGAGCTCCCCAGCGAGCCGATGCTCTTTTCCAAGGCGGTCAGCGCGATCACGGGGCCGATGGACCCGGTGCTGATCCCGCGCGGCGCCGAGCGCGTCGACTGGGAAGTGGAGCTCGCCGCGGTGATCGGTACCGAGGCGCGCTATGTTCCGGAGGCCGAGGCGATGGCGCTTGTCGCGGGCTTCTGCATTCTCAACGACGTCAGCGAGCGCGACTGGCAGAAGAACCGCGGCGGCCAGTTCGTGAAGGGCAAGTCGGCCGACAGCTTCGCGCCGTTCGGTCCCTGGCTCGTCACTGCGGACGAGGTCCCGGATTGCCAGGCGTTGCGCCTTACCCTGACGGTCGATGGCGAGAGCCGGCAGGATGGCACCACGTCCGACATGGTCTTTCCGGTCGCGCATCTGGTGAGCTACATTAGCCATTTCATGTCGCTCCAGCCGGGCGACGTCATCGCCACCGGCACGCCCGCGGGCGTTGGCCTTGGAATGGACCCTCCGACTTTCCTCCGCGAGGGGCAGGTGATGGAAGCCACGGTCGAAGGGCTCGGGCGGCAACGGAACGTGATCGGGCGCGCCTAGGCGCAGCCAGTCGGGTCTGAGAACCGTCCGCAACCAATTTCCATGGAATGCGCCGGGATTCCGGTTAGCATTCCGGGACATGGAAATGGGGGGCAACATGGAAAGACCGATTCCGCCGGGCGGTGGCCTCGACGAGGCGCAGGCACGTGCCCTGGATACCGCCGCGCGCGCCGCGTCGCGCTATCGCGCGGAACTGCCCGGATACCCCGCGCGTCCGACCCTGTCGCTCGACGACGCGGCTGGACGGTTCCTCGACGCGCTTCCGGACGAGGGACTTCCCGGCGATGAGGTCATCGAGGACATTCTGCGCAAGGCCGAGGGGGGCGTGCACAAGATGGCCGGCCCGACCTTCTTCGGCTACGTGCTGGGCGGGTCGCACCCGGTTGGTGTCGCGGCCGACTTCCTGGTATCGGCGTGGGGGCAGAACGCCGGGTCGGCCTACGAGACCCCCGCGATCACCGGCATGGAAAGGGCGGTCTGCGACTGGGTCATCGACCTTCTGACCCTGCCTGCCGGCAGCGGTGCCGGCCTGGTGACCGGGGGCACGGTCGCGAACATGGTCGGGGTCATGTCGGCCAGGAATGCGCTGCTGGCTGCCCGTGGCTGGGACGTGGAGGCCGACGGGCTTTTCGGAGCGCCCGAGATTCCGGTCCTGATCGGCCGGCACGCGCATTCGGCGCCGTTCGCCGCCTTGCGCTACGCCGGCCTCGGTGCAAGCCGCGTCCACCTCGTCGATACAGACGAGGAAGGCAGGATCAGGCCGGATGCCTTCCGCGCCGCTCTGGAACGGGCTCCGGCGCCGCCGCTGGTCGTCCTGCAGGCCGGCCAGATCAACACCGGCGCCTTCGATCCTTTCGCCGAGCTGATCCCCCTCGTGCGCGATGTCGGCGGCTGGGTGCATGTCGACGGGGCCTTCGGCCTGTGGCTGGCGGCGGTGCCGGAGCTGGCCGACAGGCTGGCCGGAGTCGCCGAGGCGGACAGCTGGGCGGTCGATCTGCACAAATGGCTCAACGCGCCTTTCGACGCCGGCATGGTGATCGTGAAGGACCGTGCCCCGCTCGTCGCCTCGATGTCCGCGCGCGGCGCCTATCTGCCCGACACCACGGCGCATTGGGAACCGAGCGACTCGACGCCGGAGCTCTCGCGGCGCGCGCGCGGCGTTCCCAGCTATGCCATCCTGCGGACTCTCGGCCGGACCGGCCTGCGCGAGATGGTAGCGCGCCATTGCCGCCTCGCGGAGCGGATCGCCAGGACCGTGGCGGCGGAGCCCGGCCTGCATGTGCTGAACCGGATCCACAGCAACCAGGTTGCCATGACCTGTGGCGAGGGCGCGGAGGGTGACGCTCTCACGATGCGGGTTCTGCAGCGGGTCCAGGCGCGCGGCCGGGTCTATCCGACGCATGGCGAATGGGCCGGCCGCAAGATCATCCGGGCCTCGGTAATCGGCTACGCCATGCAGGACGCCGATGCCGATCTTCTGGCGTCCGAGATCATCGACGCGCACCGGTGGTGCGTCAGCAATCCGGACTGACGCGCAAGGCTGCCTCGTCGCGCCGGCCGGACCTGTGGGTACGAGAGGATGTCCTAACGCCAGTCGCCGCGCGCCCGGATTGCGCTGGAGGAGACCTCCAGCATCGGCATGTTGCAGAAGCACCATGCCGGTGCCTGCACGAACGGCAGGCGCCGGCTCTCAGAGGCGGGGAGGCGCCAGTGTCGGCCGAACCTTGCCGCAGGCGCGTTGAGCGCCGCCATCCGCCCGCCGGGCCTCGCCAGTACGCCGACCGGGACATTGGCGAGGATCCACGTCCAGTTGTCCCAGCGGTGGAACTGCGCAAGATTGTCCGCTCCCATGAGCCAGACGAAACGCCTGTCCGGGAAGACCTTCATCAGGGTCATCAGGGTCGCGGCCGTGTAGCGCGTGCCCAACCGCGCCTCCAGATCGGTTATTGTAACGGCCGGATGCGCCATCATTGACCGCGCCGCCGCCAACCGACGCGCCAGCGGCGCCGGCCCGTGCGGCTTGAGCGGGTTGCCGGGGCTGACCAGCCACCAGACCCGGTCGAGCCCGAAGCGCTTGAGCGCCTCGCGAGTGATGTGGACATGTCCTTCGTGCGGCGGATCGAACGACCCGCCCAAAAGGCCGATCGCCTGGCCCGGAGCCGCGTGGGGAAGGTCGTATCTCAAGGGGGGCAAGGGCACCTTCCTGCTCGGGTCACATCCGCCGACTTGTGATTCCGTTAACGGCAGGTGTCAATCTCGGGCTATCCTCCATCCAGCCGCCCATTGCACGAGGCGGATATCTTCAGGGAGGACATGATGAAAAGACGACAGTTCCTGATCGCTGTTCCGGCGACGCTCCTCACAGCCGCAGGGGGCGCGTTCATCCCGCTCAGGGTTATCGCGGCCGACGGAGGCGTCCAGGTGACCGCGGCGCAGCGGTTCAAGGTGGGCGACATGCTCGTTACCGCGCTGTCGGACGGCTTCCTGCCGCTCGATCCGGCGTTGATGAGTGGCGTCGACGCAGACGGCGTGAAAAGCCTGGTCGAGCGCGCGCACCAGGACCCGGCGGACCTTCACGGCTCGGTCAACGCCTACCTGGTCGAGACCGGCGGCGAGACCTGGCTGATCGACGCCGGCGCCGATGGTGTCTTCGGCCCGACGCTCGGCGGGGTGGTCGGTGTGCTGAACGCGCTCGGCAAGGATCCGGCCTCCGTCACCAAGCTGCTGATCACCCACATGCACGGCGATCACATCGGCGGTGCCCTGACCGATGGCGCGCCCACTTTTCCCAACGCCGAGATGGTCGTGACTGAGGCCGACGTTGCCTTCTGGACGTCCGACGAGATCCAGGCCCAGGCGCCCGAAGCATTCCGCGGTGCCTTCGATCTCGCCAAGGGCGTGATCGCCGCCTATGGGGACCGCGTGAGCCAAATCTCCGGCGAGGCCGAGGCCGCACCCGGCATCACCGCCCGCCCGCTGCCGGGCCACACCGTCGGCCATACCGGCTACGTGCTTGAATCAGGCGATGACAGCCTGCTGGTCTGGGGCGACATGGTCGTCGTTCCGCCCGTTCAACTGGTCAAGCCGGATGTGACGACGATCTTCGACACCGATCCGGAGCAGTCCGTCGCCACCCGCACTGAGACGCTGGCCGCAGTCGCGGAGTCCGGCCAGATGGTGGCCGGGATGCACATGCCCTTCCCCGGAATAGGCTATATCGACACCGCCGACAACGGATACGCTTTCACTCCGGCGCTCTGGCAGTATCTCTGACGCCGGTCCGGCCTGACCGACGCGATTGAACTGCCGCGCGGCACCCGCTAGATCAGGCCGGACCCAGAGATTCGTCGCGGAGATTGAACATGGCCTCCTACCAGTATGTCTACCACATGGATGGCGTCTCCAAGACCTATCCCGGTGGCAAGAAATGCTTCGAAAACATCCGTTTGAGCTTCCTGCCCGGGGTGAAGATCGGCGTCGTGGGCGTCAACGGCGCCGGCAAGTCGACGCTGATGAAGATCATGGCCGGTCTCGACAAGGATTTCACGGGCGAGGCCTGGGCCGCCGAGGGGGCCCGCGTCGGGTATCTCTCCCAGGAGCCGCAGCTCGACGAGACTCTCACCGTCCGCGAGAACGTCATGAAGGGCGTGCAGGCCAAGAAGGACATCCTCGACCGCTACAACGAGCTTGCGATGAACTACTCGGACGAGACGGCCGAGGAGATGGCGCAGCTTCAGGACGTGATCGACAGCCAGAACCTCTGGGATCTCGACTCCCAGGTCGACGTGTCCATGGAAGCGCTCCGCTGCCCGCCCGACGACGCCATGCCCGCCAACCTCTCCGGCGGCGAGCGTCGCCGCGTCGCGCTCTGCCAGCTCCTGCTCGACGCGCCCGACATGCTGTTGCTCGACGAGCCGACCAACCACCTCGACGCCGAAACCGTCGCCTGGCTCCAGCAGCACCTTATCGACTACAAGGGAACGATCCTGATCGTCACCCACGACCGCTACTTCCTCGACGAGATCACCGGCTGGATTCTGGAACTCGACCGCGGCCGCGGGATCCCCTACGAGGGCAACTATTCCGCCTGGCTCGAACAGAAAGCGAAGCGCCTCGAACAGGAGGCGCGCGAGGACAAGGCCAAGCAGAAGACGCTGGAGCGCGAACTCGCCTGGATCCGGCAGGGCGCCAAGGCGCGCCAGGCCAAGTCCAAGCACCGGATCGCGGCTTACGAGGAAATGGCCAACCAGAGCGAACGCGAGAAGGTCGGCCGCGCCCAGATCATCATCCCGCACGGTCCGCGCCTCGGCGGCAAGGTCATCGAGGTCGAGGGCCTCTCGAAACACTACGGCGACAAGCAGCTCATCGAGAACCTCTCCTTCTCGCTGCCCCCGGGCGGCATCGTGGGCGTGATCGGGCCCAACGGTGCCGGCAAATCCACGCTCTTCCGCATGCTGACCGGGCAGGAAGAGCCCGATTCCGGTTCCATCACGCTCGGCGACACGGTTCAGCTCGCCTATGTCGACCAGTCCCGCGACTCGCTCGATGCCGGCAAGACGGTCTGGGAAGAGATCTCCGGCGGCGGCGAGGTGATCGAGCTCGGCGACGCCCAGATCAACTCCCGCGCCTATTGCGGCGCCTTCAACTTCAAGGGCGGCGACCAGCAGAAGAAGGTGGGCCTCCTCTCGGGCGGTGAACGCAACCGCGTCCACATGGCCAAGCTCCTCAAGGAGGGCGGCAACGTCCTGCTGCTCGATGAGCCCACCAACGACCTCGACGTCGAGACCCTCCGGGCGCTGGAAGACGCGCTGGAAGATTTCGCCGGCTGCGCCGTCATCATCTCCCACGACCGCTTCTTCCTCGACCGCCTCTGCACCCATATCCTGGCCTTCGAGGGCGAGGCGCATGTGGAATGGTTCGAGGGGAATTTCGAAGCCTATGAGGAAGATAAGGTGCGGCGTCTTGGGCCGGAAAGCGTGGAGCCGAAGCGGGTGAAGTATAAGAAGTTTACGAGGTAGAGTTGGTGAGACTTCCAATCTACAATCCAAGACCAGTTGCTGACCGCCAACGCGAGCGACTTATTAAATTGCTTTCAAATCTACTCAATGAGAGGCTCACTCGGCTTAATCAAAATGTTCCACCGGACAACATCGTTCTTTCCAATGCAGAAGTGAAAGAGTTGAACGCCCTGATCGGCGAAATATCCACTGACCGATCATTCTTCACGGCATTGAGCTTTGTCGACGGCCTTGCTGGCCGTATTAAAATTGGAGAGGAACAGCTGCGAGAGCTATATTTATCCGAACGACGAAGGAGGGGATATTCGCGAGCCGTCTCATCGAACCAATGGCATCAGTTCATTACAAGATTAGGAATGCACTCGGGCGATCTTTCCACTTTGATTAGGGCTGCAGCGCCCATGCCTTTTGAGCATTTCCTTCGTATGGAGCGGCGGGTACTTTCACACTTCAAAATTTCAGAAGACGTTCAAGAGTACTTGCTCGAATTGATGGCGAGAAAGCGCCAGGCCATAGAGGCGCTCCGAGAGCAGGCATCCAATTTCCGGGACTTGGTGACGGATACAGGCGTAACCGATCTTACCAAAGCGATCCTCAAGCAGCTTGGCGAAAAGCGCGACAACCTTTCCTCGAAGCAGGTTGCAGGATTAACGATTGTGATCGTTGACTCGACTACGCTATTTACAACACGCGACTGGAGCGTTTCCGGAACATTGTCGACTATGGCTGGCGGCCTAACTATGATCGTCGAAGATTAAATTTTACATCCGATTCAAGTTTCAATTTTGGAATCACCGAAAATTAGTACGGATTCGTCCGGGCAACCAGCCCGGGCCGCGCCCGACGCTCCCCCCGGGAGGGCGCATTGGCGATGTCCCACACTGCACATCCCGAGTCCGGGGCTTTAGGGATAAACTGCTCCCCACAGCCATTCCAAAGCGCCCACCCAGGGTCGGGCGCGTCCCTCTGCGCTCCGCTCGCCCTTGAGCGGCGTCCGGAGTGATCCACTTCCCCAGCTGCCGCGTGCCCCCTGTTGCGTCGCGCAACAGCTGGACACTGGCGACTCTGTGCCCAGCGGCGCGCTCCGAATTGCAGGGGAAAATTTCGATCCGTTCCCGAAGAGGCGTAGGCTCGTTTTCCCGACAAAGGAGCACGCCATGCCCTTCCTGTCCTTCCACATCAACGGTGTCGGCGTCGAGACCGCCGACCGCACTACCGGGGGTCTGATCGCCCGCCGGCTCGTTGCCGCGTTAGCGCCGCGCGGCCGCCGCCGTCAGTGACAGCACGAACAGCACCGCCGCGACGCAGACGATCGACGGGCCGGTTGGCGTGTCGAGCTGGTAGGAGAGGGCGAGGCCGCCGAGCGTGGTGAGGCTGCCGAGGCCGGCTGCCAGCATCGCCATGCTCTCGGGGCTGCGGGCGAGCGAGCGGGCGGTGGCGGCCGGGATCACCAGGAGCGCGGAGATCAGGAGCGCCCCCACGACCTTGATGGCGATGGCGATGGTGAGTGCCAGTGCCAGCGTCAGGACATATTGCGCGCGCCTCGGGTCGATGCCGCTGGCGATGGCGAGGTCCGGGCTGACGGTGGAGGTCAGAAGCGCGGACCAGCGGCGCGAGATCAGGATGAGGATCGCCGCCGCGCCGCCCCAGATCACCGCGAGATCGGCCACCGAGACGGCGAGGATGTCACCGAAGAGGTAGCCCATCAGGTCGACCCGCACGCCGCTCAGGAAGGAGACCGCGACGAGGCCGAAGGCGAGCGCGGAATGGGCGAGCACGCCGAGCAGCGTATCGGTGGCGAAACCATGGCCCGATAGCGCCGAGACGGTGAGCCCCATGGCCAGTGCCGCGACGAGGACACCACCGAAGATCGGCATCTCGAGCGCCAGCGCCAGCGCCACGCCGAGGATCGCGGCATGCGCCGTCGCGTCGCCGAAATAGGCCATCCGGCGCCAGACGACGAAACAGCCCAGCGGGGCGGCCGCGAGCGCCGTGCCGATCCCGGCCAGCGCGGCGCGGATCATGAAATCGTCCAGCATCAGATCGCGTGATCCTCGTGGTGGTGGTCGGGTTGCGGGTGGTCGTGATCATGCGCGTGGTCGTGGGTATGGCGATAGAGCGCCAGCGCGCCCTTGGTGCCGGTGCCGAAGAGCGCCCGGTATTCCGGCGCCGTGGCCACCACGTCCGGCGCGCCCGAGCAGCAGACATGGCCATTGAGGCAGATCACCCGGTCGGAAGCGCTCATCACCACATGCAGCTCGTGGCTGACCATCACGACAGCGCAGCCAAGTTCGCTCCGGACCTCCTCGATCTGGCGGTAGAAATCGGCCGAGCCGCGCTGGTCGAGCCCCTGTGTCGGCTCGTCGAGCATCAGAATATCGGGCCGCTCGAGCAGGGCGCGGGCCAGCAACACGCGCTGGAACTGGCCGCCGGAGAGCTCCGTCATCCGGCGGTCATGCAGATCCGGCAGGCCGGCGCGGTTCAGCGCCTCGGCGATCCGGTCGGCGGGCTGCGGTCGTGGCAGGGCGAGGAAGCGAGCGACCGAGAGCGGCAGGCCCGGCTCGATATGCAGGCTCTGCGGCACGTAGCCGATCCGGAGCCCCGGGGCACGGCGAATATGGCCCGCCGAGGGCCGGATCGCGCCGATCAGGGTGCGCAACAGGGTGGACTTGCCGGAGCCGTTCGGCCCCACGATGGTGACGATCTCGCCGCGGGAGATGGTGAAATCCACCTCCTGAAGCGCGACATTGCCGCCGCGGCGGACCACGAGGCCGGTTGCCTCGATCAGGGGGGACGTATCGGTCATCGTCATCGGCCGGCCTCGGTCACGCAGTCGGCGCAGAGCCCTTCCGCCTCGACAAGCACCCGCTCAATGCGGAACCCGGTCGCGCCGGCGGCGGCCTCGATCACGCCCTTGCCCGGCATTGCGACGGTCTCGGCCACTCTGCCGCAGGTCCGGCAGATCAGAAATGCCGGGACATGGTCCTCTCCCGGCTGTGTGCAGGCGATGAAAGCGTTGAGCCGTTCGATCCGATGCGCGAATCCGTTGGCGACGAGGAAGTCGAGCGCCCGGTAGGCCGCGGGCGGCTGCGCGCCGAGCCCTTCCTCCTGTAGCCGCTCGAGCACGTCATAGGCGCCGAGCGCGCGGTGCTCCTCGAGCAGGATCTCCAGCGCTCGCCGCCGCACCGGCGTGAATCGCAGGCCGGCATCGGCACAGCGCTCCTCGGCCGCTTCAAGCGCTTCGGACACGCAGTGGTTGTGATCGTGACGGGCAAAGCCCAGGGTCTCGGCAGATGGGGCAGCGAGCGGCATCGTGACTCCGATTTCGCTTGTGATGTTACACTATACCATTTATGACGGCCGAGCTGAAAAGGAAAGGACGCCGGCATGAAAACACCTAGCCCGACTGCGCTGGTCGCAGCAATCGCCTTCTGTGGCACCGCCGGGGCGGAGGTGCCGCGGGTCGCGGTGGATGTTGCGCCTGTCCAGTCGCTTGTCGCGCAGGTGATGGGGGATCTCGGGGTGCCTGACCTCGTGCTGCCGCCGGGCGCCTCGCCGCATGGCTACGCGCTACGTCCCTCCGAGGCGCGGGCGCTTGCCGAGGCGGATCTCGTCTTCTGGGTCGGAGAGGAGCTGACACCTTGGCTCGGCGACACGCTCGATACGCTCGCCGGAGAGGCCCGGCGGATCGCGCTGCTCGACACGCCGGGAACGTTGCGCCTGGCCTTCCGGAACGAGGCCGTTTTCGAAATCTTCGAAGCGGATTCGGAAGAGGGCGACTTCCATGACCATGCGGATGAAGACGACCATGACCACGCGCATGAGGGCGTCGATCCGCATGCCTGGCTCGCACCGGAGAACGCGGCGAACTGGATCGGGGTCATTGCTGCGGCGCTCATGGAAGCGGATCCGGAGAATGCCACGTTATATGCCGCAAACGCCGTGACGGCGCGGGCGCGGATTGGAGAGCTTGCAGACACGCTGACGGTGCAACTGGAGCCGCTCGTCGGCCTGCGCTTTGTGGTGTTCCACGACGCCTTCCAGTATTTCGAGACCAGTGTCGGCCTGCCCGCCCTCGGCGCGATCTCGCTTGGTGACGCAAGCGGCCCGGGTGCGGCCCGGGTCGGGCATCTGCGCGATCTGGTGCAGAACGAGGGTGTGACCTGCATCGCCGCGGAACCCCAGTTCAACCCCGCGCTGGTCGAGACCATTGCCGGCGGCGCGGAGATCCGGACGACGGTGCTCGACCCTCTTGGCGCGAATCTGGAATCGGGGCCGGATTTCTACGCGTCCCTGCTCGAAGGGCTCGCCGACGGGCTCCTTGCCTGTCGGTGAAGGCCGCGGCTCACGGCAGGAGGTGGATCCAGACCGAGCTGGTGAAGAGCGACAGCACGGTTCCGATCAGCACCGCGGAGGCAACGACGCGGCGGGCGACGCCATACATGTTGGCGAAGATATACGCGTTCACACCCGGCGCCATGGCGGCCATGACCATCGATGAGCGGAATCCGTCGTTGGGAATGTGCCGCGTCGTGCCGATCAGCCAGGTTGTCGCCGGGTGCAGGAATAGCGAGGCGATGAGTAGCCATGCAATGATGCGCAGATCGCCCTCGGGGCGGTAGTGGTAGAGCACGCCTCCGAGCCCAAAAAGCGCTGCCGGCAGTGCAGCGCGGGCCATCAGGTCCAAGGCTTCGGTGAGCGGAGCGGGCATCGGCAGGCCGGTCAGGTTGACCGCGAGCCCCAGAACGATGCCGATGATCATGTTATTGCGGAACATCGCCCCCAGCACCTTGCCGGGCAGGTCGGCGAGGCTCGAGCCGGTGGAACTCGCTCTGGCGATCTCCATCAGCGTGATGCCGAGCGCATAGCAATAGAGCGAGTTGACCGAGATGATCGCGAAATTCGGCAGCGTTGCCTCGGGGCCGAACGCCTGTTGGGTGACCGGCACGCCAAGCAGCAGACCGTTGGCGAAGAGGCCGCCGAAACCGATCGCGATGCTGTCCTCCCAGGGGCGGCGGAACAGGAACCGCGCCCCGAGCATGGCGAAGAGGAATGCGACAGTCGCGCCGCCGTAGTAACTCAGGAACAGATTTGCCGTGAGCGTCGAGAGATCGAGATCGGAGATTGCCCGGAAGAGCAGTGCCGGGATGGCGAACCCCTGGGAGAACAGCATCAGCCCGTCCACCGCACTGTCCGGGAAGAGCCGCCGGCGCACTGCCAGATAGCCGAACCCCACGACGAGGAAGACCGGCAGAATGACGTAGATCAGGCCAAGCATCGTTCAGACCCGGTAGCTGATGATCATCCCGTCATGCGCGGGGGTAACGTTGGCGGGGGTCTCGGCGGCGACGGTGTCGTAGTCCATGTCGATATGCATGTTGGTGACCACGGCGCGGTGCGGGCGGGCGCGGGCGATCCAGTCCAGTGCAAGGTCGAGATGGGCGTGGCTCGGATGTGGCTTGTAGCGCAGTGCGTCGAGGATCCAGCAATCGAGCCCCTCGAGCAGCGGCCAGGCGGTCTCGGGAATCTCGTTCACGTCGGGCATGTAGACCAGGTCTGCGATGCGGAATCCGAGCGCGCGGATGGAGCCGTGCTGGACCTCGATCGGTGTCAGGGTGATCGCGCCGGCCGCGCCCTCGATCGTGACGGGGCCGTCGATCGTGTGCAGATCGAGGATCGGCGGATAATCCGAGCCTTCGGGCTGCACGAACGCATAGCCGAAACGGCCAAGCAGGCCGGCCTGCGTGACAGGCTCGGCCCAGACGGGCAGGCGGGCGCGGCGGAGGAAGACGATCATCCGCAGGTCGTCGATGCCATGGGTGTGATCGGCGTGGTCGTGGGTATAGACCACCGCGTCGACCTCGCCGACACTGGCGGCCAGCAACTGGTTGCGCAGGTCGGGAGAGGTGTCGATCAGGACGCGGGTTGCGCGCTCACCGTCGATCCGTTCGATCAGCAACGAACAGCGCTGGCGGCTGTTCTTCGGATTGGTCGGGTCGCAGGCGCCCCAGAGGCCACCCACGCGCGGCACCCCGCCCGAGGAGCCGCAGCCGAGGATCGTGAAGCGCAGTTCGGCCATCAGGCAACGTCCCGGTAGGCAGCGGCCTTGGTGAAGAGGCGGTCGAAATTGGCGGATGTCTGGGCGGCGAAGGCGGCGTAGTCCATGCCGAAAAGCTCGGCGCCGACGCGGGCGGAGTGGGCGGTGAAGGCCGGTTCGTTGCGCTTCCCCCGGTGCGGCGGCGGGGCAAGATAGGGGGCGTCGGTCTCGGTCAGGATGCGGTCGACCGGCGCGGCGGCGAAGATCTCGCGCAAATCGGACGAGCGCGGGAACGCGGCGATTCCGGACATCGAGAGGTAGAAGCCAAGCCCGAGCGCGGCCTCGGCGAGGGCGGCACCCGAACTGAAGCAATGCATCACGCAGGAATACGCCCCGGCGGCATGCTCTTGCGAGAGAATCTGCGCCATATCCGCGTCGGCATCGCGGGCGTGGATGATGAGCGGAAGGTCGGTGCGGCGCGCCGCCTCGATATGGATCCGCAAGCTCTCCTGCTGCACCGCTGCGCTCTCGGCGGTGTAGTGATAGTCCAGCCCGGTTTCGCCGATCCCGACGAATTTCGGGTGATCCGCCAGGGCGACCAGCTCCTCGACTGTCGCGAGCGGTTCCTCCGCGGCACTCATCGGATGAGTGCCGGCGGCGTAAAAGACGCCCCTATGCGCCTCGGCGATGGAGCGGACCCGCGGCTCGAGGCGCAGCTTCGTGCAGATCGTCACCATCCGTGTCACGCCGGCCTCTGCCGCCCGCGCGATGATCTCGTCATGCTGACCGTCGAAATCAGGAAAGTCGAGGTGGCAATGGCTGTCGACGATAGGCGGATGGCTGAAATCTTGCGTCACGGGGGCTGCTCGGCTCAGGCTGGCGCGGGCAGGAGCTCTCCGGCGCACGCGTTGATCTTGAGCACGGTATCGAGCAGCAGCGCGGCAGGGTCAAGGTTCACCCCGAGCCCGTGACGGACCCGGTCGCCGATCGCCTGTGAATGCGCCGCCCACTGCCGCGCGCTGCCGGGATCCGGGCAGAGCCGGGCCATCAGCGCCGCCTCGCCGGGGACCGCCTCTGGCGTCGCCGGACCGAGCACGCCGGTGCGGGCGAGCCGTGTCAGGAAGAGGTCGATCATTCGGGCGGCCTGTTCGGCGGTACCGTCGCCCATACGGCCCGCAGCGGCCTCGGCAAAGCTGATGGCCGCCGCCCGGTCGATCCTCGGGGCGGTCGCGAAGAGGCGGATCAGCGCGGAATAGACGGTGAGACCCTCGCCCCCTGCGAGCGCCAGGGCTTCGCCAACCGACCCGTCCGCAAGCGCGACAAGCGCGTCGGTCTGCTCGGGCAGGTCGGTTCCGGTTGCGGCCAGCGCCGTCAGCAGGTCCTGCGGAGCGAGCGGGCGACAGCGCAGGATCCGGCAACGCGAACGGATCGTTGGCAGCAGGCCCGAAGGCTGATGGCTGACGAGAATGAGCGTCGTGCGCGCCGGCGGTTCCTCGAGGAGTTTAAGAACGGCATTGGCGGCGGATGGGTTAAGCTCGTCGGCGGAATCGACGATCACCACGCGACGCCCGCCATCGGCAGCCGACATGGCGAAGAACCCCTTGAGCCTGCGCGCCTCGTCGACGGTGATCTCCTTCTTCAGCCGCTTCGTCCGGTCGTCCCACGGCCGTCGCAGCAGGAAGAGCCCCGGTTCGGAGAGCGCGCGCATGCGGCGGGCGACGGGATGCTCGGGGTCGATGTCGAGGCTGGTCGGCTGTTCCGGGGCACCGAAGAGACCGTCATCCTGCTGCGGTGGCGTGGCGAGCAGGAAGCGAGCCAGTCGCCAGGCAAGGGTCGCCTTGCCGACCCCCCTCGGGCCGGTGACAAGCCAGGCATGGTGCAGGCGGCCGGAATTGAACGCGTCAAGAAAGGCGGCCTCGGCGGCCTCCTGTCCGAAGAGTCGGACAGTATCGCGGGGATGCGGCGCGCCCTCGTGCCGGTCCGGTTCCGGGGCCGTGTCCTCGGCGCTCATGGCGTTTCGGCGCGCGCGCGCAGCCCGGCCGACGCGATCCGTTCCCGCGCGCGATCCAGAACATCGGCGGCGACGACATCCGGCGGGCGCGCGCCGTCGATCACGATGAACCGTTCAGGATGGGCGGCGGCGAGTTCGAGGAAGCCTGTCCGCATCTGCCGCTGCAGGCCCTCGCCGAAATCCTCGAACCGCTCTTCGCTGCCCTGTCGCCCCTTGGCGCGGGCAAGGCCGAGATCCGGTTCCATGTCGATCAGGAAGGTCAGATCCGGCTCGAGGCCGATCATCATCTCGTGCAGCCCGTCCACTTGCGCCCGCAGATTGCCGCGGCTTTGCCCCTGGTACATCCGCGTGCTGTCGGCAAAACGGTCGGAAATAACGATGCGCCCCGCCTCCAGAGCCGGCCGGATGCGCTTCTCGACATGGTCGCGGCGGGCCGCGGTGAAGAGCAGGATCTCGGTTTCGGGTGACCAGCGATCGGGGTCGCCCTCCAGCACCAGCGCCCGGATTTGCTCGGCGCCTTCCGAGCCGCCGGGCTCGCGGGTCAGGTCGACATCGTGGCCCTCGGCTCGCAGCGCTTCCGCAAGCCGCCGGGCCTGGGTCGACTTGCCGGAGCCGTCGATGCCTTCAAAACTGATGAAAAGGCCCGTGCTGCTCTGCATCAGAAGCCCGTGGCCGATCCCGTGAACTTCTGCATCAGGACCTGCGCCGCCGTGCGCATCCGCGGAACGAAGCCGCCGCGCGAGACCGCCGACTCCGCGGTCAGCGGGATTTCCATCGCCTCGAGATCGGGCAGGTTGACGACAAGCGTTCCGATTTGTTGACCTTCGGCGATCGGCGCCCTGAGCGGCGTCTCATAGGTAATCTCGGCCTCGATCTCGCCGCGTACGACTGCCGGGACCAGGAGTTCCAGATCCTCCGGCACGATCATGCCGACCTGCCGCTGCGATCCCATCCAGACCGGCACGCTCGCCATCCGGGTGCCCTTCTCGGCAACGGTCTTCTGCACGAATTGGCGGAATGCCCAGTTGACGACGCGCTCGGCCTCCTCGGCGCGCGCCGTATCATCCGGCAGGCCGGAGATCACGAAGACGATCCGCCGGCCGCCCTGCACCGCCGATCCAACAATTCCGTAGCCCGCTTCGGAGGTGTGGCCGGTCTTGAGCCCGTCGGCACCGATGCCGAGCGAGAGAAGCGGGTTTCGGTTGTTGTGGTTGGAGGGCACGCGACCGTCATAGGCGAAGGTCGGCATGGCAAAATATCCGTAATACTCGGGGAATACCGAGATCAGCCGCGATGCCAGAAGCCCGAGATCCTGCATCGACATACGCTGGTTCGGATCCGGCCAGCCGGAAGAATTCGCGAAGGTCGAGTTGCGCAGGCCGATGGCGCGGGCGCGCTCGTTCATGAGCTTGGCAAAGGCTTCCTCGGTTCCCGCGAGGCCCTCGGCGACCACGACGCAGGCGTCATTGCCCGACTGCACGATGATCCCCTTGATGAGGTCCTCAACAGTCGGGCGATCCTTCTCGGTCAGGAACATCGACGAGCCGCCCATGCTCGTGGCCCGGGCCGAGACGGAGAACCGCGTGTCGAGCGTCACGCGCCCGTCATGCAACGCCTCGAACAGCATGTTCAGGGTCATCAGCTTCGACATCGAAGCCGGTGGCAGCGGTTTCTCGGCATCTTTTGACAGCAGCACCGTGCCGGTCGTCTGGTCGAGGATCCAGGCGGCGGAAGCGCGTGTCTCGAAGGCAGCCTGGGCCGCGGTCGCGGCGAGGCAGACGGCCAGAATCAGCAAGGCAGGTATCTTACGCATCATGGCCGTCTGTCTAACGGATCAGCCGCGGACGGGATAGGCGTCAGTGAAGCCCATTTCCTTCACTTTCTTGATCAGCGCCGCGCGGTCCACCTTGCTGTTCGAGGGGCCAGCCACGACGCGCCAGAAGGATTTTCCGGAGCTTTCCTGCTTGTAGACATGCGGCACGACGCCGTTCTGGCGCAGCGCCGTCGCGGTGTCGTTGGCGTTGGCCTCGAGCGAGAAGATGCCGATCTGGACATAGGGCTCTTCGAGTTTCGAGTTGGTCGCCCGTGCCTCGGGCGCGGCGGCGGCGGCATCGGCCACGCGCGGCGCGGCGTCGAGCGACTGCGCGGTTATCGCGTCCGTGGCGAGCGCCGATGTTCCGGCGGCCGCGGCCGGCGTCAGGCTCTCCTTCGGCTTTCGCCGGAACGGGTTCCAGCTGCGCTTGGTCTTGGCGGGTTCGATGACCTCGACAACAGGGGCGACGGCGTCGTCGGCTGCCGTCTCGATCGCGGTCTCGGCGCTCTTGATCGCGGCATCGGCGCTCTCGACCACCGCTTCGGCCCCGGCGGAGGTGTTCGCCGCCGCAAGTTCCAGATCTGCCGCAACGGCTTCTTCCGCCTTGGCGGCCTTCCGCCGGAACGGATTCCATCCGCGTTTCTTGGGCTCCGCCTCGATCGCAGCGGTCGTCGCTCCTTCGACCGAGCCGACCGCCACATCGTCCTCGGACTCAAGGGCGTCACCAGCGCTTGCAACCGCGGCGGCCGCCGCGGGAGCGGTCTCTGCGACAGGCTCTTCTGCGGGGGCGGCGACGGGCGCGGGTTCCTCGCGGCGCAGCGCCGTGACATTTAGCGTGGTCGGCGCGCCGGCGAGCATGCCGAGCGCTGCGGCGGCATCGGACGAGACCTGAAGCAGCGGGCCGGGATGCTCCCGTTCGCGCTTGAAGAGCGCGCCGATAACGAATTTTCCGTTACTGTCGTTCCGGATGATGACTCGCTCCGGGTCGGTCACGTCGGGATAGGCAACCCAGACACCGCCGAGCGACGGTCGTCCGTCCCACAGCCCCTTGTCGGTCGTCTGGAAGACCTCCGGCGCTTCGACGTCGCGTTCGACGAGTCGGCTGCTTGCAGGCCGTTCGGAAAAGGCTGTCGCCTCGCCGGCGGCATCGCCCGAACTGGCCGTATCGTCCATGCATCCGGACAGCGCAAAGGTCAGCAGTGACGCGCTGGTGAAGAGAATCCGCCTGTATCCGCCCATTTTCGCCTCATTATCCGCGTGTTCGTCACGCTGTGGTGGCCGCTGATCTGCTCGTGTTCGACCTGATTGAACCAGTTATACATGTTTGTCGTCCATCGGAAAAGTCCCGAGGGACTCATCGGCGACTTCCCGTGTCGCTCCCTCCCACCAGAGGCTTCCCAATCCGGTTCGTTGGGTCTATTCGGGAGACCCGGGTCAGTGACCCGGCAGGGATCTCGGAATGCTCCGAGCTTGCCGGATGACGACGGAAGAGTGGCAGAGTGGTCGATTGCACTGGTCTTGAAAACCAGCGAACCGAGAGGTTCCGTGGGTTCGAATCCCACCTCTTCCGCCACAATTTCACATTATTCCTTTTAATTACAGTTGATTAAACTGAATGAATGCGACATCGTCCCCCATAGAATCCTCCATTCATTCTCGGAATGCCCCAGACATTGGCTTCGACTAGGTCAGTCTAGGCGTGCATTTCGCCAGCTCGCCCAGCGCCACCGCTGTGCCATGCGAATGCGCTCGATTCCTTCGGGTGTTCGCGCCCCGGTGGCAGATTGTTGTCGTCCGGCGGAGTAGAGGCTGACTACAACTCGCTTTTTATAAGCTTTGATGAACGCCTCCACAAACGCGCACTGTCGGACGACAGAACTCGGACGGTTTTCGCCCCGGTGGACATTCCGCCATGAAACCTGCACCGCCGCTTGCCCGGTTCCGACATTGCGCGACAGGGCGTGCCTTTTCGCGTCTTTGCTCCGCACTGCACCCGCCGCTTGGCTGACTTTTCGGCCTCTTTCCGCTTCTCGCCCTGAGGTCTGAAGAGGGCTTCGAGCAAAGATTCCTCGGTTTTCAGTCTATCACCCCATCCCGCGCGCACGCGAGACGGGTGCGGAAAATACGGCAAGCCAAGCGCTCCGGCCATTCGCTCGACAGCCCATGACCGCTGATCTGAGACCCGTCTCTTCCTCCGGTTTGAAGTAGAGTCCGTCCCAAACGAGGAGACGAACGGAATGAAGAGATCACGGTTCAGCGAAGAACAGATCATCGCGATCCTGAAGAGCCAGGAGAACGGCGTGGCGACGGCGGATGTGTGCCGCGAGCACGGGATCAGCTCGGCGACGTTTTACAAATGGAAGGCGAAGTTCGGTGGGCTCGAGGTTTCGGATGCCCGGAAGCTGAAGGCGCTCGAGGACGAG
>NZ_SELO01000119.1 GCF_004146235.1 Tropicimonas sp. IMCC6043
GAATGGGTGAACGACCGCACCCACGGACAGCAGTTCCGAGCGCGGTTCCTGAAGACCGCGGCGCCGGCCTCGGTGGACGGGATTGAGAAATATCTCGGCTCCGGCATGATCCGCGGCATCGGGCCCGTGTACGCCAAGAGGCTCGTTGGACAGTTCGGCAAGGATGTCTTCGACATCATCGAGGCGGATCCGGACCGGCTTCGAGAAGTGGACGGCATCGGCCCGATCCGGGCGAAGAAGATTATTGCCGGTTGGGCCGATCAGAAAGCCATCCGCGAGATCATGGTGTTCCTGCATGAGCACGGGGTCGGAACAGCGCGCGCGGTGCGGATCTACAAGACCTACGGCACCGACGCCGTGCAGGTGATGAGCGAGAACCCGTACCGGCTCGCCCGCGACATCCGAGGCATCGGCTTCCGTACTGCCGATCTGATTGCCGGAAAACTCGGCATCCAGAAGACGGCCACGATACGTGTGCGCGCCGGCATCTCTTTCGCGCTGACCGAGGCCATGAGCGACGGGCATTGCGGGTTGCCCGAGTCCGAACTCGTGGCTCTTGCAGAAAAGCTTCTCGAAGTCCCGCGCACCCTGATCGAGACCGCGCTCGACCTTGAGGTCGCGGACGAAACCGTGATCCGCGACACAGTCGGCGAGACCGCATGCATCTTCCTCGCGGGTCTCTATCAAGCCGAGCGCGGGATCGCGCAGCACCTGAAGCGCCTGGCCGTGGCGCCTCTGCCATGGGCCGCGATTGATGCCGACAGCGCTCTGCCGTGGATCGAGGTTAAAACGGGGCTCACGCTTGCCGACAGCCAGGCCGAGGCGATCCGGCTGGCACTGCGCTCGAAGGTACTGGTCGTCACTGGCGGTCCTGGCGTCGGCAAGACGACCATTGTCAATTCCATCCTGCGCATTCTGGCTGCGAAGTCCGTTGAACTCCTGCTCTGCGCACCGACCGGACGGGCCGCCAAGCGCATGAGCGAGGCCACCGGACGGGAGGCTAAGACCATCCATCGGTTGCTCGAATTCGATCCCAAGGGCTTCCGGTTCAAGCATGACGAGGAGAACCCGCTCGACTGCGACCTTCTCGTGATCGACGAGAGCTCGATGGTCGACGTCTCGCTGATGCTCTCGCTCCTGCGAGCTGTTCCGGATCGATCAGCCGTTCTGATCGTCGGCGACATCGACCAGCTGCCGTCGGTCGGCCCGGGTCAGGTTCTGGCCGACATCATCGGCTCCGGTTCCGTGCCCGTGGTGCGCCTGACCGAGGTGTTCCGCCAGGCCGCCAGCAGCCAGATCATCACCAGCGCGCACCGCATCAACCAGGGCCAGATACC
>NZ_SELO01000120.1 GCF_004146235.1 Tropicimonas sp. IMCC6043
GCCCACTGGCCGCTGTTGCACGGATATGGCTGAACAATGGGAGCCGGATGATGCGAGAGTATCACGTCCGGTTCTGAGAGAGCGCGGGGGTGAAAGTCCCCCGCGCCACTCGCCTGTTCGTGAAGATCAATGGTGAACGGCACTACTTGTGGCGGGCCGTCGATCATGAGGGCGAGGTGCTGGAAAGCTTCGTGACGAAGACGCGGGACAAG
Source organism: Tropicimonas sp. IMCC6043 (assembly GCF_004146235.1). Taxonomy (GTDB): domain Bacteria; phylum Pseudomonadota; class Alphaproteobacteria; order Rhodobacterales; family Rhodobacteraceae; genus Tropicimonas. The sequence goes on from NZ_SELO01000120.1 coordinate 213, forward strand.
AAGGCGGCATTGAAATTATTGAAGAAATCAATGAAGCGCTACGGGCGGCCGCAAATCTTTGTCACTGACAAGCTCCGGTCCTACGGCGCCGCACTGAAGGAGGTCGGTGCGGCGGACCGGCAGGAAACTAGACGATGGCTCAACAATCGGGCGGAGAATTCACACCTGCCATTCCGACGACGAGAACGGGCAATGCAGCGCTTCCGGCGAATGCGCAGTCTGCAGATGTTCGCCGCCGTCCACGCCTCTGTATTCAACCATTTCAACTCGGAGCGCAACCTCTCCTCCAGAGCAAACTTCAAGAAGAACCGTGCCGCCGCTCTCGCTGATTGGCGCAATCTCTGCGCGGCATAAGGGACAGCCATTCTGCGCTTGGTGAGACGAGTTCGAATTGGCCTGACAGCACCGCTGTGAAAGCTCTTGAACAGGTTAGGTTTCGTCATGTTTCGACGCTACGAGGCCGCCCGGCCCGTCTCAACGGGAATCCTTCTGACAACACCCGCGATGTCCTTCAGGTCGGCAATCGTCAACGCCTCGTCGAGCCTCATATGACCGCCTCAGACTTCCGCGTCCCAGTTCACGGTGGTCTGCGTCTGCTCGCCGAGGCCCTCGATGCCGAGCCGGATCGTCTGGCCGGCTTTCAGATAGACCGGCGGGGTCTGGCCCATGCCGACGCCCGGCGGCGTGGTCGGAATAGTTGAGGCCGATGCGGATGAACTTGCGGACATGGCCGACGCAGGGGCCGATGCGGCTGTCCGCGTCAAGCACAGGCAGCCCGGCGATATCGGCGGCGGCGATGATCGCCAGCCCTTCATCGGTCAGCATGTCACCGGCGATATCGCCGACGACGCCGGACAGATCGCGGATCGTCCCGTCCAAATGCAATAGAGCGGGTTTCTCGGCGCCACGGACGCCGATGCGGAGCAGTTTCATGAGGTTCGTTCCTTATGGAATTCAGTCCGGATTTCCCAAGCGATCTGAGGTTTCCGCTCGGCTGATCGGTGTATTTCTGTTATTTTTTCAGTGAGTTGGGCAGTGTCAGGGGGAGATCTCATGGCTCACCCATCGGGTGCGGGGCCTCGGGA
>NZ_SELO01000121.1 GCF_004146235.1 Tropicimonas sp. IMCC6043
GGCGCCCGGCCACAAGATCTATCCATACCTTCTGCGCAAGCTCGCCGTGACACGACCCAACCAGGTCTGGGCCATGGACATCACCTACATCCCCATGGCCCGAGGGTTCGTCTACCTGACAGCGGTCCCTTCGGTTGCAAGGCTGGCGCTTCACGGATTTTTCGTTCTTTTATCGTGCCCCCACCAACGAGAAAGCTCCCCAAAGAGCGGGATGAGATAAGTTGGCTAACCTATCGTCGTTTGCCACCTCTACCATGGAGATTCTTAGCGCTTCAGCCGGAGAAACGTTGGTATCGCCTGCCGCAAGCGTTAAAAATCTGGGCATCAAAAGAAACGGGGTCTGCGACAGAATGGTCCAGTGGCTGACGACAAGCGACTGCGCCCCCGCACGAAAAAAACCGCTGGCAAGACCCGAGAGTCCGGGCGCTCCAGGGCGTCCTGAAGCCGACGCCGTGTTGCATGCAGCAAGCACAACTATCTCAGCGTTGAGGTCCAGTTGAGCAATTTCACTGACCGTTAGAAGGCCGTCGTCCCTCTCTGTAGCTTCAGCCGGGGGCGTGAGGATTAGAGCGGGTTCGTTCAAGTTGTCAAATGCGCCGGACACAATCGCATGGGTTGAAAAGGCGATCACTCCCGTGCCCTGATAGTCAACGTCCTTTGCTGCAGCTTCTGTCGCCTGACCCTGAAGCAGGATTTGACGTTCTTCCGGTGGGGCGATCTTAGCCATTTCATTGACCTCTTTCGCAGTCACGGGCAATCGCTCGAAAGCCTTCTTGACGACGGTTGGATCCGCCAAACCAGTGGAATTGTTGATCGCAGCTCTGGTGACATTGTTCCTACTTCCGCCGCTCTCCCCTTCCAGAACCGGGTCACCGAACCCTACGAATCCATCACGTCCCTCCACGCCGGGCGGAGCGGTACGAAGTTGAACAAACGTTCTCGGCGATGGAACTAAACGAAGCGCGTGTGTCAGTCCAAGGAAACGAAAATCCCCGTAGCCCGCACCCAGCTTGGGATCCATAGAGGGCGCGGGTCGGGCAAGAATACCAAGTGGAATTTCTTGTGCTGATTGATCGGGTACGACTGTGATATTGGAGAGACCGCCGATATAGTCCTCGAAGGGGGCAAAGAGGATGTCGTACAGCTTCGAGGATGCTTCGAGACTAGGTGTTCAGTCCCGGCATTTGGTGGATCGGATCGACATTGAATCTGTCTGGCTCTGAAGTCCAGATCTTGCAGATGTATTCGTATGGCGTGAGACCGCTGAGGGTCTTGAGCCTTCGGGCGAAG
>NZ_SELO01000122.1 GCF_004146235.1 Tropicimonas sp. IMCC6043
CGAGGCGAGTCTTTCCGAGAGGAATATGTGGCGATAGAACCTTCTGAAGGCTGGCAAGAGCGTGGACTTCCAAGGGACCGTTCCTTTGGCGAGGTCGAGTCCCTCATCAGAATCGCTCACGCCGGTCACAGCCACCCCCAATTTACCCGCGTCGTGTAGTGTGCCCGACTACTTCCCGCCCGGCAGGATCACGACACAGCCCGGATCGCCGCGATCACATGGCCCAAGTCATCCGGATCAAAACCGGTGGACACCATGACGCGAACGCCCTGAACATCCAGTTCGATCCCCGTGTCGCGAGGGGCACCTCCGCTCCTGCCGCCATTCCCACCGCCGCCGGCCGCTCGGACCTGTAACAACCTCGATACGCCCGGCGTATACTTCATCGTGACTGTGAGAACTTTCGTAAACTTGTACATCGCTATCCATCTGATGGTGTGGACGGCTCCACCCGAACGGCATCGCATTGTGCCATGTTGTTATTGTGTGAAAGCCAACAAAGGAGAGGAGCCGACCACATGGAGATTGCAACGCTCGGGATCGATCTTGCCAAGTCCGTGTTCCAGCTTCACGGGGTGGATGCTGATGGCACTGTGGTTTTACAGAAGAAACTGCGGCGGGGCGCGGTGCTCGATTTTCTCGGCAAGCTCGAGCGCTGCTTGATCGGCATGGAAGCCTGTCCGACGTCACACTTCTGGGCGCGGGAAATCGCGGCCCTCGGGCATGACGTGCGGCTGATCCCGCCGGCGTATGTGAAGCCCTACGTGAAGCGGCAGAAAATGATGCCGCGGATGCCGAGGCGATCTGCGAGGCCGTCACACGGCCGAACATGCGCTTCGTGCCCGTCAAGACCGAAGAGCAGCAGAGTGTGCTGGTCCTGCATCGATCACGCGACCTGCTGATGCGGCAAAGGATCATGGTCCTCAATGCGATCCGGGCACAGCTCGCCGAATTCGGGATCATCACCGCCCAGGGCCCCGGAAAGGTTGCCGCCCTTGTCCGGCGCCTTCAAGAGCCGGATGGTCTGACCCTGCCCGCGATCGCCCGCTTCGCACTTCTGGCACTGGGAAGGCAACTCGAGCACCTGGCCGAAGAGATCCGAAGCATCGAACGGCAGCTGCAGGCCTGGCATCGGCAGAACGCCGCAAGCCAGCGGCTCGAGACGATCCCGGGCGTGGGCATCATCACCGCCACGGCGCTCGCAGTCAGCGTTCCGGATCCCTCCGTATTCCGTTCGGGCCGGCAGTTCGC
>NZ_SELO01000123.1 GCF_004146235.1 Tropicimonas sp. IMCC6043
GCGCCGGACGCTTGAGCAATTTGAGGGCTCCGCGCCCGGCGCGCTTGCCCAGTTCGAAACCCAGTAATATGAAAACCAGACCCGCAGACTCTCGTTATGAACGAGGGAACTCCGGGGGGCAGGTCAGGTGCACTCTCGAAGACCTCATGGACGCGACAGGCTGGAAGCGCGACTCCGTGGCAGCCGCGCTCTACACGGACGTCAAGAACCTCGGCCTCGGTGTCGAACGTCGCGACGGAATCCTGCGCCTCCTGCGGCCCGATAACTTGGTTATCACCGCAGTCGACATCTCGTGTTTTCACTCAGACGACGACTGAGACCTCGATAACTGAGTTATGAAAAAGGCGGTCGCAGGACCGCCTTTTTCATTTCAGTTGGCGCACGACATTTCCGCCCCACTCCTGCCACCATCGGCCTCTATCGCTCTCCGAAAGCAACGAGGAGTGAGCGAGATGAGCAGACCTGATATCCCGATGCGGCTGCTGGGCTGCTACGTTGACGACCGCGGGCACATCGTTTCCCGCATCGTGACGGACGCCTTCGCCGACAAGGCCGAGTTCTACGAGCGCGGCACCTGGACGGCGATGCCCAAGGTCAAGGCGTGGTGCGAGGCGACACCGGACCTCACCGTGCGTCAGGCGTGGCAACGTGCATTGCAGAACGGCGGCGACTTCAACTTCACCGTCGTGCGCACGGACGGCACGCGGGTCGAGGGTTCGATGCCTCCGGGGCACTTCTTGGGGTTCACGGAAGACGGGTTGGCTGCTAGCGAGATGCGAATTAGTCGCAACTGACCGTCAGCGACTCAATTTGTTGTAGAGTTGTTGCAGAGCCCGAAAACAACGCGAAAGGCCGACCATTGAGGCGGTCTTTATCACATTGATCTCATTAAGAAAAAGTGGCGCTTGGGGACGCGCCGTCATACGTTCCGACACAATCCAAACGCGACCGCTATACCGCTTGTTTTGTTGATGATTTCTTCCACATGAATCTTGAACGTTCCCACCTGTTCCACCATTTTTTGGGGGAACCAATGGGGGAACAGATGGGCACCCACACGATAGCCAAGCCGAAGTCTCTGACGGCAGCATTCGTCAACTCGGTTGTCAACGGCGGTGCGATTTCCTGCCAGAGGGCAGCACAAAATCCGGCCAGTTCCAGCGTGATCGGCGCCCCGGCAGACGCGCTCCCTATGTAGCTGGCGGTTGCCGGGGCGCCTTGGTCCGCGA
>NZ_SELO01000124.1 GCF_004146235.1 Tropicimonas sp. IMCC6043
GGCGGGTTCCATAGCCGTCCGCATACGACGTCAGCACCCTCCGTCTTCAATCCAGTCGGTCAATCACGGCCTGAGTAGCTTCGTCTGTCGAAGCGTTGCCACCAAGATCCCGGGGCAAGCAGTCTCCGGCACCTGTAACCTCTTCTATCGCTCGCATCAGGCGTGTCGCGGCGGCGGGTTGCCCGATGTGGTCAAGCATCATCACCAGGCTCCAGAAAGTGCCGATCGGGTTTGCGATACCCTTGCCTGCGATATCGAAGGCGGAGCCGTGGATCGGCTCGAACATCGAGGGCGTGCTGCGTTCGGGATTGAGGTTTGCGGTCGGAGCGATGCCGATTGAACCAGCCAGCGCCGCCGCAAGGTCCGACAGAATGTCTGCGTGCAGGTTCGAGGCGACGATCGTGTCGAGCGATGCCGGGGCACGCACCATCCGCACGGTCATCGCATCGACCAGCATCCGGTCCCAGGTGACATCCGGAAACTCGGCGGCAACCTCGCTCGCCACTTCATCCCAAAGCACCATGCCGAAACGCTGCGCGTTCGATTTCGTTACCACCGTCAGGCGCTTGCGCGGGCGCGACGCGGCCAGCCGGAATGCGTATCGCATGATCCGCGAGACGCCTGCGCGGGTGAAGATCGCGACGTCGGTCGCGACTTCCTGCGGCAGGTCACGGTGGCTGCGCCCTCCCTGGCCGGAATACTCGCCTTCCGAATTCTCGCGCACGATCACCCAGTCGAGATCCGCGGGGCTGGCCAGCCGGAGCGGGCTTTTGATCCCGGGCAGAATCCGCGTCGGTCGGACGTTGGCGTACTGGTCCAGCGGCTGGCAGATCGCCAGCCGGAGCCCCCAGAGGCTCAGATGGTCAGGAACGTCGGGCGCTCCCACCGCGCCAAACAGGATCGCGTCGAAGTCGCGCAATCTTTCGGCCCCGTCCGCCGGCATGAAAGCCCCTTCGCGCTTGTATCGCTCGGATCCCCAGTCGAAGCGCTCGACCTCGAAGCCAAACCCATCCAAACCCTGCAGGAGGTGTTCGACCACCCGCAGGCCGGCATCGATCACCTCGACGCCGATGCCATCACCGGGGATGACGGCTATTCGATAGCTGTTACGCATTGAACCTGTCCACGCGAAGTCTCACGCTTCGAGCCATTCCCGGAAGGCTGTGCCATAATCCGGATGCCAGCGCGAGAGCGGCGGACGGTTTTCG
>NZ_SELO01000125.1 GCF_004146235.1 Tropicimonas sp. IMCC6043
GCGCTCCCGCAATTCCATAGGATGTGGCTTGCCCATTCCTACCCCCTATATCTGCCTCACAAACAGAGAACCATGGGCGCCACATCTTGGGAATCCTGAATCCGATCAGCTTGGGAACGCTCTAAAGTATTGGAACGAGTTCCGTTTCGTCATTGAGAGAACCCGCTCAACCCTCTTCCCCGTCGCAATCCAGGTTCTTTTGACATCACCCGATCGACTATCCGACCGCACCCCGGCATTGGCCGTCCCTACGCCCCGAGAACGTCGCGGATCGAGCCCTCGACAGGCGGGTGGAATATAAGCTTCAGGATGTATTTTGCCGATAGCGGTCGGCGCCTGTTCTGTGGAAGGACCAGCAGCAACCGTGCGAGAGGACAATAGCCCACGAAAACCAGAGCCGTGGTCCCAAAGGTCTGAATCCACAGGAACGGTACCAGCACCGGCACGAAGCTTGCGATCATCCAGCCCAAATAAGCGACCCGGAGTTGCGTGGGGAAGTCAGCCATGTCGCGACTGCGCGCAAGGTAGATCGCAGCGATTGCAGTTGCCAGCACCAGTGCGGCCCCGCGGGCATAGGGCGCGCCTGCTACCGTTGCGATAAGCAGAACCGACAGAGTGGCCCAGCCCCACCAACTCAGCTTGCTTGTTTTCCAGTGGCGACGCCAGAATGTAGAGGGTCGCGGCGCTCGGTCGTGGATGGCGGCAGTCATCGGATTGCTCCTTTTTAGATGTGTCTCCCAATGCCTTTGCGAGGCGGAGCCTCCCAAGTCTGGGTATGCAGGAACTATTGGACTGTCCCGTTTCACCCGGGTGTCAGCGGGCGCGCAAACCGGTTTCAATTGTTACGTCGCAAGCGCCTTCGGGAGTGGCAGCGCTCCAAGTCGAACCTTTCGGAAATCGATAACGCGCCAGCAGCAAACACTTGCAAATTCGGTATCCGACGGAACCGCTGCATCGTCCGCTCGCGTCGTCGAAACGGCAGGTGCGAGTTCTCCGCCCTGTTGTTCCGCCAGCGGCCAGTTCCTTGCCCATCCGCCGAGTGGACTTCCCTCAGCACGGCACTGTATGACCGAAGTTTGTCGGTGACGCAAACATGCGGCCGGCAGTGGCGCTTCATCGATATCTTCGAGAATTCCAATGCCGCGTTCCTGTCCCGGTTCTTCGTCACGAAATCCTCCAGCACTTCGCCC
>NZ_SELO01000126.1 GCF_004146235.1 Tropicimonas sp. IMCC6043
CTCCCGTAGCGCAGCACTGTAGGACCGCAGCTTGTCGGTGACGAAGACGTGCGGCCGACCATAGCGTTTCATTGTTTTCTTCAAGAATTTCAATGCGGCCTTCTTGTCGCGTGTCTTCGTCACATAGTTTTCGAGGACCTCGCCCTCTTGGTCGACGGCCCGCCACAAGTAGTGCCGTTCACCGTTGATCTTCACAAACATTTCGTCGAGATGCCAATACCATTGCGGCCCGGAACGCAGCCGCTCGGCGCGATTCATGCGGCTCTCCGCGGCGAACATCGGCCCGAACCGCTACCACCAGAACCGGACGGATTCATGGCTGATTTCGATGCCCCGCTCGTGAAGCAGATCCTCGACGTTCCGGAGCGAAAGCGGGAAGCGAATATACATCATCACCGCCAGGCGGATGATCTCAGGGCTGGTCTTGAAGTATTTGAACGGTTTGCGTTTCGTCATCCGGCGACGCTACTCAGCCCCCTGCCCCATCTCAAGCCACGTTCTTCTGACACCGCCTCTCTGAGCGCTACCTCGCCCGGATCGTTCAACTGGCCGGGTGCTGTCAGACGGATTCGAACCGCTCTCAGGTCGGACAGTAGCCCTGCCCCTTATGCTGTGCAGAGAGCACGCCACTCGGCAAGCGCGGCGGCACGGTTGAGCTTGAAATTCTGTCGCGAGTAGAGGTGGCGTTCCTCGTTGAAATGGTTGTGGACCGAGGCGTGGACGTAGACGAATTTCTGCAAACTTCGCATCCGCCGAAAGCGTTGCATCGCCCGCTCCCGTCGTCGAAACGGCAGGTGCGAATTCTCCGCCCTGTTGTTCCGCCAGCGGCCAGTTCCTTGCCCATCCGCCGAGTGGACTTCCCTCAGCACGGCACCGTATGACCGAAGTTTGTCGGTGACGCAAACATGCGGCCGGCAGTGGCGCTTCATCGATATCTTCGAGAATTCCAATGCCGCGTTCCTGTCCCGGTTCTTCGTCACGAAATCCTCCAGCACTTCGCCCGCGCGGTCCTGAGCCCGTCAGCGGTAGTGTCGTTCGCCGTTGATCTTCACGAAAAGGCGAGTGGCGCGGGGGACTTTCACCCCCGCGCTCTCTCAGAACCGGACGTGATACTCTCGCATCATCCGGCTCCCATTGTTCAGCCATATCCG
>NZ_SELO01000127.1 GCF_004146235.1 Tropicimonas sp. IMCC6043
AGGCTCGAAACCATGATCGCAACCGCCATTGCCGACCACCTGGCAAAGGCGGCAGCCGAGCACCGGCTCCTGGCTCTGCCAGATCTGACGACGAGCATGGGTCTCCAGGACGCGGCGAGAACGCTGGCGAAGGCCATTCGCAAATCCGAACCCGGCCTTCTCGGCCGCATTCTCGTGGAGGGAACCATCGCGCCGCGACAGATGACGCTCAGGTTGAACCCGGCAACGCTTGCCCGGTCGCTCGAGGTTCAGCCGGATGATCTGGCATTCGGTCTGATCGACATCTCGGTACCCGTCAGCCTGCGTCGCCGGGGCGTCGAGGCAAGGCTGGTGATCGGCGAGTCGGCGCCGCAACCTGACCCAATCTTGCTGAAAGCGCTTCTCGAGGCCCATCAATGGGCCGAGGCCTTGCGAGACGGCGTGCCTCTCAACAGGGTTGCCCGTGATGCGGGCCACCACGACGCCTTGATCCGCACCCGCGGTCAGCTCGCTTTCCTCGCCCCCAAGATCCAGCACGCCATCCGCGATGGAACCCTGCCGCCGGAACTCACCCTGAAGCGAATCTTACGTCATCCGATCCCGCTCGACTGGGACGACCAGGCGCGGATGTTCGGGATCTGACCGCCGACGCGGGCACGCGCTGCGCGTACCGCCGGCGCGCGGTCCGCTCGCTCGCAACCGTCCGCCCTGTTTCCCTGCAGATTCCCTGCTCCTGCCACCAGGGAATTGCCGCTCAAGCCATTGACCTGACTGGTTTTCCGGGACCCAAAAGGGCTCCGAAACCGTGATTCCGAAGAAAATTCCCTGCAAATTCCCTGCTGGCAGGGAATATTCTGGCAAAACCGAACCCCCTGATGCGGCCGACAGAGACGCAAGCCGCAAACGCCACCCACGGCGTCTCCGGATACCGTCTCTGCAGGTGCGATAGCACGACAAACCACGGATTTCGCGGCACGAAATTCGTGGTTTTTCTATTTAATATCAATAGCTTGACTGGGTGGCGG
>NZ_SELO01000012.1 GCF_004146235.1 Tropicimonas sp. IMCC6043
TTTGCTATGGGAGAGACCGTTTCTTGACGGCGAAACCCGTCTGGGCAACCATATCAGGGCATCCGGAATACCGGATGCTCCAAGACCTGATGCTTCAAGCCGCCAAAGCTTCCCGACATAGGACGTTGTCGGATCTGATGTGATCCGGCACACCGCGCAGGATGAACAGATCAGACAGCACGTCGATGACGTCGGTCGAATTGAGCTTCCGGTCGATCCGGATCGCCAGACATTCCCGGGTGAACTCGTCAATGAGGTTCAGCATGCGGAACTTCCTTCCATCGTGCGTCCGGCTCTCGACGAAGTCGTAGGACCAGACATGGTTCGGACGCTCTGGGCGCAGACGGATGCAGGACCCGTCGTTGAGCCAGAGCCGACCTTTCTTCGGCTGCTTCTGCGGGACCTTCAGCCCCTCCCGCCGCCAGATCCGCTCGACGCGCTTCACGTTCACAGCCCACCCGGCTTCCCGAAGCAGGGCGGTGATGCGCCGATAGCCGTAGCGCCCATACTGGGACGCGAGCGCGATGATGTCCGCGGTCAACGCGTCCTCGTCGGGACGTCCGCGCGGCACCTTCCGCTGGGTCGAGCGGTGCTGGCCGAGGACACGGCAGGCGAACCGCTCCGAGACGCGGAACTTCTGCCTGACATGATCGACGCAAGCACGGCGGCGGGCGGGGCTCAAAAGTTTCCCGAGGCCGCCTCCCGCAAGATCAGTTTCTCGAGCGTCAGATCGGAGACAGCCTTGCGAAGCCGTTCATTCTCTTTCTCCAACTCCTTCAACCGCTTCACCTGGTCCGTCTTCAGACCGCCGAACTCCTTGCGCCACCGGTAATAGGTGAACTGCGTCACGCCGATCGACCGAACTGCCTCGGCCACAGACCGTCCTTGCGACACCAAAACCTCGACCTGCCGGAGCTTCGCAACGATCTCCTCGGGCTTATGCTTCTTCTGGGGCATTCCTCTGTCCTCCAACTGGCTCGAAAGCCTACTTCAGGGAGGACCACTTTTCAGGGGGCAGACCACTGGCACTGGGCAAGGGCAATGCCGTGTTCGTGCAGGCACTGGCTGACGTTCAAGGCGCCTTGGAGGCGCTAAAGGCGGCGGCGGCGGCAGGCGAACTAGACACTGCGATGGGCACGGCAGCGCTGAGGAAGAAGTCCAAGTAATAAGCTACGGCTGGCGCGGTCCTGTGCCGCGTCAGTCAGCCATTCAGAATCCGCAACAGCGTTTCGCCTCTAATCATCTCGTCCCGCTTCGCTGCGAGCGCCAGCATCGCAATTTCCTCAGTCACAACGTATCCGTCGCGCCCAATGCCAAGCGCGGCCAACAGCGCCGTTTCGTCCAGCTGGCCGCCGCGAAGCATGTTGAATGCTAGCTGCGCTACGCTTTGTCCTTCTTGTCGTGCAGCTTGCTTCGCGTTCCTACGCACCTGCCGCCCGCTGTGTAGGTCCGCGTTCAGCAGCGGGCTGTATTTGCTGTAGTGCTTGTCCAGCATCGCTGTGCTGTTCCCCATCTGCTTGCTCAGCACGTGCGCGCTGACGCCGCGCTTCAGATCCTGCGTCGCGTAGTAGTGACGCCAGCTGTAGAGCGTGCGCGTCTTGCCGTCCGCGCCCACCTTCAGCCCAAGCTCGTCCAGCAACGCGTTGAACGAGCGATTTAGGTTGAAGATCGTAGCGACCTCACCCAAGCGTGTAGTGAACACGTGCTCGTCGCTACGCGCTGCGAGAAGCTCGTCGAAGCTCTCTGAGCGTATGGCAGGGTTCAGCATGCGCTGCCTGTCCAAGTAGCCTTCCACGCGGTCGCGCGCCACTGCGGCTCTCTTCCGCGTTTTCCCGTCCACGTTGACGACAAGGTAGCGGTCGCCGTCCTGCTCGTGCCATTCGATGTTCCGCCAGCGTAGCCCCAGCGCTTCCGTTCCGTGCCGCACGCCTGTGTTGGCGAGGAACAGGACATAGTTGCGCAGCACCTCGCGCGTTGCTTGCGCCTTCGTGCTGCTCGTCTGCTCGTGCCACGTGCGCAGCGCCGTGTAGATCTTCTTGTATTCTGTGTTGCTGAAGCTGCCTCTGCTTTCGCTCTTCAGGCCCTTGTTGAGGAGGGTAGGGCGCAGCGATTTGGTGATCCAGCCGTGTAGCTCCGCCTCGTCAAGCACCCTGTTGAGCGCAGCGTTGTGGTTGTTGATGCCGCTCTGCGAAAACGGCTTCTTGTTCTGCTCCGTCCGCCACGCGTCGAACGCCTTCAGCGCTGCCAGGTCGATCTTCGCAATGTCTGTGCTGCCAAAGTAGGGAATGAGCCAGCGACGCAGTGCGGAGATGTAGTCCTTGTATGCTTGCTTTCCGCCGCTTTCGTTCAGCTCGTCCTGCATCCGCCGTATGGCATGGTCAGCGACATGCTTGAACTTGCGGGTTTGGGCTGGGAGCTGGTTTTTGATGCGGGCTTGGGTGTCGTAGTAGAGCTGTAGCGCGCGCTCTTTCGCTTCTTCGAAGTCGTCCGTCTTTGTGCTCTTCACCACGCGCTTGCCGTTGTCCAGTGTCAGCCGCGCATACCAGTTCTCGCTGCCATGCCGCTTATCGAGCTTGAGTTTCTTGTGCACACTTACGGTGCTCGTGCCGTAGCTCATCGCGCCTAGTTCCTGCTAAGTGCCTGTTGCTGATCGCTATACCCAAAAGTTAGGCAGCAACGCGGCGCAAACTGCATGCGGACTGTGCACGAATTGTGCACCAAACGCGAGGCGCAGGATCTAGCGCGGGGCGGAGTAAGTATCGCTAAATGTTGTGGAATTTTTGGAGGCGAGTGGGGGAATCGAACCCCCGTGCACGGATTTGCAATCCGCTGCGTCACCACTCCGCCAACTCGCCAAGCCGTTGTGGTTGTTGCCGTCTAATGAAGGCCGGCGCAGAAGGCAAGTGGTTGCCGCGCGGCCGGCCGCAGATTTCGTCTCGGTTTTTGTCCCGCCCCCAATGGACTCGGCCTCACGACGGTGCCGCAGCGCGGCGCTTGACAAGCCCGGCCGGCCGCTCTAGGCAGCGCCATCCGGGCCCTCGGGCCGCGGTAATCATTGGTGTTGGTGGCCCCCGCAAGGGGATGCCTGTCTCCCGCAAGCGGGAAAGGACAACGCCCTTCATAGGTGCCCGTTCGGGCGCCGGCCTAACGAAGGAGATCAGCCGTGACCAAACGCACGTCTGCCAAATACAAGATCGACCGCCGCATGGGCGAAAACATTTGGGGCCGCCCCAAATCCCCCGTCAACCGCCGCGAATACGGCCCCGGCCAGCACGGCCAGCGCCGCAAGGGCAAGATGTCCGACTTCGGCCTGCAGCTGCGCGCCAAGCAGAAGCTGAAGGGCTATTACGGCGATCTGACCGAGAAACAGTTCCGCCGCATCTACGCCGAGGCCGAGCGCCGTCGGGGCGACACCGGCGAGCTTCTCATCGGCCTCCTGGAGCGCCGGCTCGACACTGTGATCTACCGCGCGAAATTTGTGCCGACGATCTTTGCCGCCCGCCAGTTCGTCAACCACGGCCATGTGCTTGTGAACGGCAGCCGCGTGAACATCCCGTCCTACCGGGTCAAGGAAGGCGATGTCATCGAAGTGCGCGACCGTTCCAAGCAACTCGCCGTGGTGCTCGAGGCGGTCCAACTGTCGGAGCGCGACGTGCCCGATTACATCGAGGCCGACCATTCCAAGATGACCGCGACCTTCGTGCGCACCCCGGGCCTCGGCGACGTGCCCTATGCCGTGCAGATGGAACCGAACCTCGTCATCGAATACTACGCCCAGAACTAAGGCGGATAGCGGCGGGGCGCGCTCTGCCGCGCCCCCGCAAGCCAGAAGGCCCGTCCCCGGGCGTCCTGCCACTTGGGGCGGGCCTTTTGTGTTCCGATCTGCTGCGACGACCGGAATCGCTTTGCCTATTCCCGGGCTCGGGTTAGCCTGTTCGCATTATCCCTGATGCACAGGAAAAAAAATGGCTTCGATATACGATTATGGACTGCTGTCCAACGCGGTCTACGAAACAAACCCTTCCGTCCAGGGCTGGGCCTGCCGCGATTTCCACGATGGTCTCGGCGAGGGCCTTCAGGCGGGCGTGTTTACCAAGGGCGACGAAATCGTCGTCGCCTTCAAGGGCACCACGCCGACCCAGGTCAACGACGTGATCGCCGATCTCAAGCTCGGCGTCGGCATGAGCACGAGCTATTTCTCGGCGGCCGAGGAGTATGTCGCGCGCTATGCCAGCGAGGGCACGGTCGTCGCCACCGGCCACTCGCTCGGTGGCGCGATCGCCCAGGTGGTCGGCAACCGCCGACAGATTCCCTTCGTCACCTTCAACGCGCCCGGCGTGGCGATCTTCGCCTCGCGCAACCTCCACACCTCTACGGCCCACATGTCTGCGGTCCGCATCGCTGGCGGCCTGCTGGGCGCGCTGCGCCACCCGATGCAGACGGCGCGCGATGTCGCGGCGACCTTCTATGTCGTCAACGGCAACAACTACCGGCTCTCGGGCGACGTCGTCAGCCAGATCGGCCTGCATTACGGCGATGTCATCAACATCTCCGCCTCGGGCGACCCGCTGAGCCAGCATTCGATGGACACCGTGTTGGAGCGGTTGCAACACTTCAACTACGGCAACATCCGCTTCCCGTAGGGCGGCCCGGTCCGCCGGAAGACTGAACGGGCAAAGAGCCGCCGGCATCGACAGGGCTTCTCGACAACGGCCGATCCTGACCCTAGAACCGCGGGGAACGGAGGCCGTCATGACGAAGATCACTCCTCAACCCGGGATCATGGAGATCGCGCTCTACGAGGCGGGTGAAGCCCGTGTCGAGGGCGTGCGCGATATCCTCAAGCTCAGCGCAAACGAGAACCCTTTTGGGCCGAGCCCGGACGCCAAGGAGGCGATCGCCGCGACCATCGGCCAGGTCCACCGCTATCCCAACACCGATCACGGGCCGCTCCGCCGGGCCATCGGCGAAATCCATGGGCTCGACCCCGAGCGGATCATCTGCGGCGTGGGGTCCGACGAGATCATCACCTTTCTCTGCCAGGCCTTCGCCGGGCCCGGCGACGAGGTGCTGCACACCGAACACGGCTTCGCGATGTATCCGATCTCGGCCCGTGCCGCCGGGGCGACGCCGGTCGTCGCGAAGGAGCGCGAGCGGGTGGCCGACGTCGATGCGCTGCTCGCCGCCTGTACCGAGCGGACGAAGCTCGTCTTTCTCGCCAACCCGAACAACCCAACCGGCACGATGATCGGCGGCAACGAAATGACGCGGTTGGCCGATGGGCTGCCCGAGGGCGCGATCCTCGTGATCGACGCCGCCTACGCGGAATTCGTGGGCGAATATGACGGCGGGGCCGGGCTGGCGACGACGCGCGACAACGTGGTGATGACCCGTACCTTCTCCAAGCTCTACGGGCTCGGCGGCCTCCGCATCGGCTGGGGCTATGGACCCAAGCCGATCATCGACGTGCTGAACCGCATTCGTGGCCCCTTCAACCTCTCCGAAATGCAGATGGCCGCCGCAGAGGCGGCGCTGCGCGACCGTTCCTGGGCGGAGCGCTGCATCACCGAGAACACCCGCCTGCGCGCCTGGCTCTCGCATGAACTGGCCGCGCTCGGCATCCCTTCGGACACGAGCTGCGCCAACTTCATCCTCGCCCGCTTCGCCGATCGCGCGGAGGCCGAGGCGGTTGACCTGCACTTGAAATCGCTCGGGGTCATCGTCCGCCGGGTGGCCGGCTACGGCCTGCCGCAATGCCTGCGCATCACCGTGGGCGACGAGGCCGGCTGCAAGCGCGTCGTCGACGGGATCCGGTCGTTCCAGGAGGGCCGCCCGTGAGCCGGATTTACGACCGCGTCGCCTATATCGGCCTCGGGCTCATCGCCTCTTCGATGATCCATGCCGGCCGCCGGGCCGGGCTCCAGGGCGAGATCGCCGGCACTGCCCGCTCCGCGGAAACCCGCGCCATCGCTTGCGAGGTCGGGCTTTGCGACATCGTCACCGAGACTGCGGCAGACGCGGTTCGGGACGCCGATCTCGTGGTGTTGTGCGTGCCGGTGGGCGCGATGGGCAAGGTGGCGGAGGAGATCGGCCCGCATCTGATGCCGGGCGCGACGGTCACTGATGTCGGCTCGGTCAAGCGGGCGGTGATCGAGGCGGTCAAGCCGCATCTACCCGAGGGCGTGCATTTCATCCCCGGCCACCCGCTGGCGGGCACCGAGCATTCCGGGCCGCGCTCGGGCTTCGCCGAGCTCTTCGAGAACCGCTATACGCTCATCGTCCCCGACGGCGACGTCGATGCGGATGCCCTGGCGAAGCT
Source organism: Tropicimonas sp. IMCC6043 (assembly GCF_004146235.1). Lineage (GTDB taxonomy): Bacteria > Pseudomonadota > Alphaproteobacteria > Rhodobacterales > Rhodobacteraceae > Tropicimonas. The sequence goes on from NZ_SELO01000012.1 coordinate 6,320, forward strand.
CGAGGCGTTCTGGACCGGTATGGGTGCCAATGTAGAGGTGATGGACCCCGAGCATCACGATCTGGTGTTGATGGTAACCTCACACGCGCCGCACCTCATCGCCTACACGATGGTCGGTGTCGCCGACGACCTGCGCCGGGTGACTGACAGCGAGGTCATCAAGTATTCCGCCGCGGGCTTCCGCGACTTCACCCGCATCGCCGCCTCCGATCCGACCATGTGGCGCGATGTCTTTCTCAACAACAAGGACGCGACCATGGAGATCCTCGGCCGCTTCATCGAAGAGCTGATGCGACTGCAACGTGCCATCCGCAAGGAGGATGGCGACCTTCTCTTCGACTACTTCACGCGCACACGCGCAATTCGACGCGGTATCATCGAGGCCGGTCAGGACACGTCCGCGCCGGACTTCGGTCGGGCCCACGGGGTGGCGGAATGAGACCGGTACTGCGCGCGCTGCTCTGCGCCGCGGCGCTTCTCGTCCCCGGCCTGTCCACGGCCGAGGCGCCCACATTTGGCCCGCGCCCGATGGCCCGACCCGGCGGCGTGCCGCTGCCGCCCGAAGCGGTCACGCGCGTGCAGGTCACCGGGGCCGGCGTCGTGGTCCGGATCGGCGCCGACATCCGGCCCAAGCCGCGCAGTGACTCCGATTCTGCACTCGAAGCCTCCGGCCATCCCGTGGTCGAGACGACGCGGCGGGCGTCGCGGATGGTGGTCGTCACCGCCATCCGGCCGAACCCGAGACCGGCGCATCCGCTGGCCGGCGCAGCCGTGATCCCGGCGAGCGCCCGTCCGGCCGAGGCCGCCAGCGCGCAACCGGAGGCCCGGCCGGAGGGCTTCATCAAGCTCATCTCCAAGCGCAGCGGCGGCTATTCGCGCAACGGCTCGGTCTGCGGCGTCAATGCGATCAAGGGCACTGTGCTGAAGAGTTTCGGCAACCCCAGCAGCGGGTGCGGCGTCGCCAATCCGGTGAAGGTCACCTCGGTCGCCGGTGTCCGCCTGAGCACCCCCGCGACGATCGACTGCGATGCTGCAAGAGCGCTCAACACCTGGGTCGAGAAGGGCATCAAGCCCGCCTTCGGAGGCAAGGGCGGCGGGGTGAGCGAGCTGAAGGTCGCGGCGCATTACGCCTGCCGCAAGCGCAACAACCGCCCGTCCGGCAAACTTTCCGAACATGCCAAGGGCCATGCGGTCGACATCTCGGCGATCCGGCTGGCGAACGGAACCGAGGTCACCGTGCTCGACGGCTGGCGGTCCCGGAAATGGTCGGCCGTTATGCGCAGAGCCCATGGCAGCGCCTGCGGCCCCTTCGGCACCGTGCTCGGCCCCAATGCCGACGGCTATCACCGCGACCATTTCCACGTCGATGTCGCGAGCTACCGCAGCGGGCCTTATTGCCGCTGAGCGCACGCCGCATCACCATCGCGTGACGGCATCGACACAGGGCTTGGGCTGGCGACCGGAGGAAGCCACCTTGCGGGGGCGGTCGCCGTAGCCGCTTGAGAGGAGCCCATGGAACGCATCACTTTCCCCGGCGCACAGGGTCATGCGCTCGCTGCCCGGCTCGACCGGCCCGAGGGGCCGCACCTGGCCACCGCCATCTTTGCCCACTGCTTCTCCTGTTCGAAGGATATCCACGCCGCGCGCCGGATCTCGGCGCGGCTTGCGGGGATGGGGATCGCCGTGCTGCGCTTCGATTTCACCGGGCTCGGCCATTCGGGGGGCGAGTTCGAGAACACGACCTTCACCACCAATGCCTGCGACCTGAAGGCCGCCGCCGACTGGCTCGCGAGCCAGGGCATGCCGCCCGCGATGCTGATCGGCCACTCGCTCGGCGGGGCAGCCGCCCTGAAGGCCGCGGGCGGGATCGACAGCGTCCGCGCCGTGGTCACGCTCGGCGCGCCCTTCGACCCGGGCCATGTGACCCACGCGTTTAGAGATCTCCTGCCTGAGATCGAGGCAGAGGGCTCGGCCGAACTGCGCCTTGGCGCGATGCCGTTCCGGGTGGGCCAGGAATTTGTCGAGGAGGTGCTGGAGGCGGACCTGACCGACGCGATCAGGTCGCTTGGCAAGGCGCTGCTGGTGATGCATGCGCCGCGCGACGACGTGGTCTCGATCGACAATGCGACACGGATCTTCACCGCTGCGCGGCACCCCAAGAGCTTCGTCACGCTCGACGATGCCGACCATCTCATCAGCCGCGCAGAGGATGCCGAATATGCGGCCGAGGTGATCGCCGCCTGGGCCGGCCGCTATCTCGACCTACGCCGGCCCGCGCCACCGCCCGGCGCACCGGAAGGCATCGTGCGCTCCTCGGAGGCCGATCCCGACGGCTTCCTCCAGGATGTCTGCCTGGGGCCGCGCCATCACCTCCTTGCCGACGAGCCCGCCGCCTATGGTGGCGCCGACCAGGGACCCTCTCCCTATGGCCTGCTCGCGGCTGCGCTGGCAGCCTGCACCTCGATGACGATCCGGATGTATGCCCGCCGCAAGGGCTGGCCGCTCGAGCATGTCTCGGTCGATGTCTGCCACGAGAAGGTCCATGCGCAGGACAGCGACCTGACCGGGCCGAACAGGATCGACCGGTTCCAGCGGACCGTCCACCTGACGGGCGATCTCGACGCCGCGCAGCGCGCCCGGCTGATGGAGATCGCCGATCGATGCCCGGTCCACCGGACGCTCGACGCCGGCGCAACGGTGGACACAAGGCTCGCGGCAGCGGACTGACGACACGGCACCCGATCTGGACAAGCCCGCCCTCTCTGGGCAATCTCGCGACCGACCCGATCCGGAGACGCCAATGACCCCCCGCAAGATCCTCATCGATACCGATCCCGGCCAGGACGATGCCGTGGCCATCCTTCTGGCGCTGGCCGCGCCCGAGGAGTTGGAAGTGCTGGCGATCACGGTGGTGGCCGGCAACGTGCCGCTGGAGAAGACCTCGCGCAATGCGCGGGTGATCTGCGAACTCGCCGGGCGGCGCGACGTGCCGGTTCACGAGGGCTGCGCGGCGCCCCTCGAGCGCCCCCTCGTTACTGCCGAACATGTCCATGGCAAATCCGGTCTCGACGGCCATGACCTGCCCGAACCGACCATGCCGGTGGCCGATCTCCACGCCGTCGAGGCGATCATCCACCATATCCGCCGCGAGCCCCGCGGCAGCGTCACGCTCTGTGCGCTCGGGCCGCTCACCAATGTCGCGAGCGCGCTTCTCAAGGCGCCCGAAATCGCCGAGCGGCTGGGGGGCATCGTGCTCATGGGCGGGGCTTATTTCGAGGTTGGCAATGTGACGCCAGCAGCCGAGTTCAACATCTATGTCGACCCGGAAGCCGCCAAGATCGTTCTGAAATCCGGCATCGAGATCACCATGATGCCGCTCGACGTCACCCACAAGGCGCTGATCACGCGCGACTGGCTCGACGGCATCAGCACGCTCGACACGCCGGCGATCCGTGCCGTCTGCGGCTGGCTCGATTTCTACGAACGGTTCGACATGGAGAAATATGGCGGCAAGGGCGGTCCGCTGCACGATCCCTGCGTGATCGCCTGGCTGCTCCGGCCGGAGCTGTTCTCGGGGCGCCACGTCAATGTCGAGATCGAAACACAGAGCGAGTTGACCCGCGGCATGACGGTTGCCGATTGGTGGCGCGTGACCGACCGGGCGGCCAATGCAACCTTCATCGGTGATCTCGACGCGGACGGTTTCTTCGACCTACTCACCGAACGCTTGGCCGCGCTGTGAAGATCGAGATCGAAGCCCACGATCCCGCTTGGGCGGACCTCGCCGCAAGCGAGATTGCGCGCTGGAACACTGCGCTCGGCGACGCTCTGGTTGAGGTGCATCATATCGGCTCGACAGCGGTACCGCATCTTTCGGCCAGGCCGGTGATCGACCTGATTCCGGTGATTGCGCCCGGCGTCGACCCCGACAGCCTGCGCGAACGGGTCCACGCCATGGGCTACGAGTGGCTGGGCGAGAATGGCTTGCCACGCCGACGCTACTGCCGGCGCTCCTGCCCGACAACAGGCAAACGCCTGATGCAGGCGCATTGCTGGCCCGAGGGCGACAGCGAGATCGACCGCCATCTCGCCTTCCGCGACGCGCTCCGCGCCGACCCGATGCTGCTGGCTGCCTACGAGGCGCGCAAACGCCACTGTGCTTCGCTGCACCTGCGGGACCTGCCGGGCTACGGCCGTTGCAAGTCGCACTGGATCGACACGGTCGAAACGCGGGCGCTACGGGCGCGTGCGCAAGGGGGGCGAGGGTGAAAACCAAGCTGCACATGGCGGATACCGAGGATCTCGAGAGGCTCCTTGGTATGGTCGCGGCCTTTCATGCCGAGAGCGGCATCGAACAGGACGTCGAGACGCGCAGGGCGGCCCTCCTGCCGCTGCTCGAGGGCTCGCCGCTCGGAGTGATCTACATCCTCGGACCGCGCAACGCGCCGGTCGGGTATGTCGCCATCAGCTTCGGCTGGTCGATCGGACATGGTGGAATCGACGGCTTCATCGACGAGTTCTGGATCCGTCCGGCGGTGCGCTCACGTGGCATGGGCAGCGAGGCGCTGGCGGCTCTCATCCGCGCGCTGAGGGATGCCGGCGTACGCGCGCTGCGTCTGGAGGCCGATCGCGGCAGCCCGGTCGGCCGGCTCTATGCGCGCCTGGGTTTCGAGCCGCGCGAGCGCGTCCTGCTGATGAGCGCTGACCTGACCGGACCCTGAGCGCCGCGGAGCCGTCAGACTTCGGGCCGGCGGACAGCCCACGATTTCCTTTACTGCCAGGACAGGCGCATGCCCCCCATCCTCAACCGGCACCTCCCGCATCGGCCCTGGCGTCTGCCGCAGGCCCGGCGCCTGCCCGGCACGGCCCCGATCGGGATAGACGACTGGCTCTGGCAACTCGACAGCTATCCCGCACAGATGGCCGAGCGCGAGCGGCTGCTCGCCGAGGATCCGGCGGCGGTGCTGGCGCTCTTGCCCGCTGCCGATGCCCCGGTCCGGGAGCTCTATGACCTTGTCCTCGGCCTGCTACAGCGCCGCCCCGGCTTTGCGCGTCAGGGCGACGTGATGCGATGCCCGGATGGTCGGAGCGTCCATCTCGATCGCAGTGATCCGCTCCGCACACTCGGTCGGCTCGTGCAGGAGGATCTCTGCCTGCTGGTGAAGCCCGAAGGCGCGGCGGAGCATCTGCTGGCTGGCGCGGTGCTCTGCTTCCCGGCGAGCTGGACCCTTTCGGAGAAGCTTGGCCGCCCGATGGCCGCGATCCACGTCCCCGTCGATGTGTACGACGCGACCCTGGCAGCGCGGGTCCAGCGTTTGCTCGACAATATCCGGCCGGGCCAGCCGCTTGCCCGGAGCAACGCGCTCTTCTACGACGACCCGGCGCTCTTCCAGCCGCGCCCGGAGGACGACCCGCGCCCGGCCGGCGGACCCGATGCGCGCTTCTTCCGGTCGGAACGCCAGTGCCTGCTGCGCCTGCCCGAAAGCGGCGCGGTGGTGTTCTCGATCCACACGGTACTCCTGGATCGCGCCGGCCTCGAAGCGGCAGATCTCGCAGTGCTGCACTGAAGGAGCGCGGTGCTGGGCGGAGCCTAGGCGGCGCTCGCCGTGGACAGGGCGCTTGGCTTCGGAACTGGCCTGCCGTCCTTTTCCAGCAGCACCAGGCACATTCCGCCATCTTCCTCCAGGCGGATCTGGAACCTCTCATCGTCGCAGGTTGCGAAGGCCATGCCGTTCCGGACCTGCTGACCGGTGGCCCGCAGATGCGAGACCAGCGCATAGACGCGCGGTATGATCCAGCCAAGCTCGACCGGGGCCGGCGCGGTCCGCAGCGGCCGGCCGACGAGATCAACTGCGCCCTCGATCTCGAGCGAGAGCCAGGCCGGATCCTCATCCTCCTGCTGGAACGGACGGGGGTGCAGGAAGAGCGGCAGCGGGAACAGCATCGCGCCCATGGCGGCAAAGCGGCTGGCGGAGAGTATCTGGTTCGATTGCTCCCAATGGAGCGCCAATGCGTGGTTCGTGCGGGCGATTCGCGTCGCTGCCGCGTGGGCGACCATCAGCATCTGGTCGAACAGTTCCGGTGTGGTCGGCTCCACAGCCGCGCCCTTTTCCGCCGGAAGCGGCCCGGCGCCCACGGTCAGTGTCAGCGCCGCTCGATGGCGCGCAAAACACCCGTTAGGATCATCGCCCAGAAAAGCGGCAAGACCGGTGCCGATATCCGACGGCAGCCGTTCTTCCGCGAGAGGCAGATCGCGCGCTGAGAGCCGCAGGTGCAGCCGCGCCGAACTCAACAGCGGCTCATGGCGCCAGCGACGCTCCCGGAGGCCGGAACAGGCAGGCCCGAGCTGGGCCTCAATACCGTCCCGAAGCGCGTCGAGATCGAACTGCGCCGGGCGTGCGAGAAGGAGAGTTGCGGTTATCTCGGTGGGCAGGGGCATGGGAAGACGCCTCTCGCGGGGAATGATTGGCCCCAGCCTCGCGTGCGATGGTGGGCAGAATGCGGCGTGGGTGTGGAAATGACGCGGCTCAGACGCTGCTGAGCAGCGGGCTGGTTTCGCTGTTCAACACCCCTTCGATCAACCGAACCTTGCGCAGGACACGGTCGAAATCGCCTGGCGAGGGAGCTTGGAACTCAGCCACGAGATTCCAACGCCTGTCACGACGCAGGATCGAGACGAGTTCACGGTCGAGTGTGTCGAGGGACGGCCCGGTATCGACGCTGGTTTTCATGGAGCGTCATCCCGCCAGAAAGTCTTGTCGATTCGCAGAGTGTCCTGCCAGATCCTGCAAGCATTTTGCATTTTGTCGGGTGAAAGGAACACGTATCCTGTGCCGGCCCGACGGGCCTTCTCCCCGAACGATGTCACAGGAAGCGCGCATGTCCTCCGAGTCCTCGCCGAAGCCGTCTCTCAACCTCGTTCCCTTCGTCTCCGTCGAGAACATGATGGAGACGATTCTGGATATCGGCATCGGCGAGATGCTCACCGGGATCGCGCGCTATATCGAGCAGGATTTCACCCGCTGGGAGAGCTTCGACAAGACACCGCGGGTGGCGGCGCACTCGACGCGTGGGGTGATCGAGTTGATGCCCACCTCGGACGGCGCGGAATACGCGTTCAAATACGTCAACGGTCACCCCAAGAACATGCGTGAGGGGCTTCAGACGGTCACCGCTTTCGGCGTTCTGGCGGATGTCGACACCGGTTACCCGCTGCTGATCTCTGAGATGACGCTGCTGACGGCGCTCAGGACGGCGGCAATGTCGGCGGTGGCAGCGAAATACCTTGCCCCCGAGGGTGCCGAGACGATGGCGATCATCGGCAACGGCGCGCAGGCTGAATTCCAGGCACTTGCCTTCAGGACGCTGCTCGGGATCGACCGGCTCCGGCTCTACGACATCGACCCGGCGGCGACGGAGAAATGCGCGCGCAACCTGGCGGGGCAGGGGTTCGAGATCACCACCTGCGACAGCGCCGAGGCGGCGGTCGAGGGGGCGCAGATTCTCACCACGGTCACGGCCGACAAGCAATATGCCACGATCCTGACCGACAACATGGTGGGCAGCGGCGTGCATATCAACGCGATCGGTGGCGACTGCCCGGGCAAGACGGAGTTGCACCGGGACATCCTCCTGCGCTCGGACATCTTTGTGGAATACCCGCCGCAGACCCGGATCGAGGGCGAGATCCAACAGCTTGCCGCCGACCACCCGGTGACCGAACTCTGGCAGGTCATCGCCGGGCAGGCCGAGGGGCGGCGCAACGCGCGTCAGGTGACGCTCTTCGATTCGGTCGGCTTCGCGATCGAGGATTTCTCGGCGCTGCGCTATCTGCGCGACCAACTCGCGCGCACCGGGCGATACGAGATGCTCGACATGATCGCCGACCCGGACGACCCGCGGGACCTCTTCGGGATGGTCCTGCGGGCCGAGGTGAAACGGTAGGACCGCGCCGCGTATCGCGTGAATCTTCGGGATGTTTTCCCTTTTGCTGCGGTCCGCCGCGACGTGGCGATGTCTCCGCGCGCCGGACCGCCCCAAACGAAAGAAGGGCGCCCTGAGGCGCCCTTCGCTGTCACTGTCCCGCGTGGTCCTTTTCGGACTCAGCAGCTGTAGTAGAGCTTGTATTCGATCGGGTGCGGCGTGTGCTCGTAGGCGTAGATCTCTTCCCACTTGAGGTCCATGTAGCCCTCGATCTGGCTCGCAGTGAAGACGTCGCCAGCCAGCAGGAAGTCGTGATCGGCCTCCAGGCACTCCATCGCTTCGCGCAGGGATGCGCAGACCGTCGGGATGCCGGCCAGCTCTTCCGGCGGCAGGTCGTAGAGGTCCTTGTCCATGGCTTCGCCCGGGTGGATCTTGTTCTTGATCCCGTCGAGGCCGGCCATCAGCAGGGCCGCGAAGCAGAGATAGGGGTTCGAGGACGGGTCCGGGAAACGGGCCTCGACACGCTTGGCCTTCGGGCTTTCCGCCCACGGGATCCGGACGCAGCCGGAGCGGTTGGACGCCGAATAGGCCCGCAGCACCGGCGCCTCGAAGCCCGGGATGAGGCGCTTGTAGGAGTTGGTGGACGGGTTGGTGAAGGCGTTCAGCGTCTTGGCGTGCTTCAGGATGCCGCCGATGTAGTAGAGCGCCTCGTCACTCAGGTCGGCATACTTGTCACCGGCGAAGAGCGGTTTGCCGTCCTTCCAGATCGACATGTTCACATGCATGCCGGTCCCATTGTCGCCGGCGATCGGCTTGGGCATAAAGGTGGCCGACTTGCCATAGGCATGGGCGACATTCTGCACAACGTATTTGTATTTCTGCAGCTCGTCCGCCTGCTTGGTGACGGTGCCGAAGATCAGGCCCAGTTCGTGCTGGCAGGACGCGACCTCGTGGTGGTGCTTGTCGACCTTCATGCCCATGCGCTTCATGGTCGAAAGCATCTCGGAGCGCAAATCCTGGGCGTCGTCGGTGGGGTTGACCGGGAAGTAGCCGCCCTTGACGCCGGGCCGATGGCCCATGTTGCCCATTTCGTATTCGGTGTCGGTGTTCCAGGCAGCGTCGATGGCGTCGACCGCGTAGGAAACCTTGTTCATCCCGACCTGGAAGCGGACGTCGTCGAACAGGAAGAATTCGGCCTCCGGCCCCATGTAGGCGGCATCGCCGATGCCCGACGATTTCAGATAGGCTTCGGATTTCTCCGCGGTGCCGCGCGGGTCGCGGTCATAGGGTTCGCCCGTGTCGGGCTCGACCACCGAGCAATGCACGGCCAGCGTCTTCTCGGCATAGAACGGGTCCATGTAGGCCGAGTCGGAATCCGGCATGAGCTTCATGTCGGACTGGTCGATCGACTTCCAGCCGGCGATCGAGGAGCCGTCGAACATGAACCCCTCCTCGAAGAAGTCCTCGTCGACCTCGTCGGACATGACCGTGACATGCTGCAGCTTGCCGCGCGGGTCCGTGAAGCGGACATCGACATAGGCGACGTCTTCGTCCTTGATCTTCTTGACAACGTCTTCTGTGCTCATGGTGACCTGAGTCCCTCTCTGTCAAAAACGGGTGGTGGTGTGTTCGGGCTCACGGATCAGAGGGCTTCGTCGCCCTCTTCTCCGGTACGGATTCGGATCGCCTGCTCGACCGGCGAAACAAAGATCTTGCCGTCGCCGATCTTGTCGGTCTTGGCCGCAGTCATGATCGCCTCGATGGCGGCATCGATCTGGTCCTCGGGCAGGACCACCTCGATTTTCACCTTGGGCAGGAAATCCACCACATACTCAGCGCCGCGGTAGAGTTCGGTATGGCCCTTCTGGCGGCCGAAACCTTTCACCTCGATCACGCTGAGGCCTTGCGCTCCTGCATCTTGCAGCGCTTCCTTCACGTCATCGAGCTTGAAGGGTTTGATGATGGCTTCGATTTTTTTCATGCTGGCAGCCGACTCCCCTGAGGTCCTTCCCGGTCAATGCTCAGACCATCAACGCCGGAGCGGAACAATTCAAGAGGGAGAGCAGTGACGGGGCGGCGCCGCCTTTCTCGAGGCGGTGATCGAAAAACAGGCTAAATGCCCACTTGATGGGCAATATGTGAAGAAATGAGGCGGCATCCATGACCGAACTTCTGACATCTGCCCAAATGCGCGCCATCGAGCAGGCGGCGTTCGACAGCGGGCGGACGAGCGGGCTGGAATTGATGGAGCGCGCGGGCGAGGGAGTCGTCGCGGCGATTCTCGATCGCTTTCCCGAACTGGCCACCGGGGCGCTTGGCGCCGCGGTGCTCTGCGGGCCGGGCAACAACGGCGGCGATGGATTCGTCATTGCCCGGCTGCTGCGGGAGCGCGGCTGGCAGGTGACCTGCTTTCTCTATGGCGACCCGGCACGGCTGCCGGACGACGCGCGGGTGAACCATGACCGCTGGGCCGAGATCGGCCCGGTCGCGTCCTTCGCTGACTGGCGGTTCCCGTTGCGCTGGAGCCCGTCCGGTCGCGCCGTCGATCTGCCGGACCTAGTCGTCGACGCGCTCTTCGGCACCGGGCTGACCCGGCCGCTCGCCCCGGAACTCGACACGGCGCTGCGGGAGCTCGAAAGCTGCCTGCCGGAGGGCACGGTTCGGCGGGTCGCGGTCGACGCGCCCTCCGGGCTCTGCATGGATTCGGGCCGCCCGATCGACCCTGATCATGACGGCGAACTGCCCTCGCACCAGGATTTGACGGTCTCCTTCCACCGGCTGAAGCGTGGCCATGTGCTGGCCGACGGGCCGGAATGGTGCGGCGAGGTGCGGGTGGCCGATATCGGGCTCGACCAGCCCGGACTGCGGGCCACGCGGGAGGTGCTGCGCGAGGAACTGTCGGACCTGGCGATGCTCGCCGCTCCAGACGCCCTGCTGCTTCGCAAGGGCGGCGAGGATTTTCCGCGCGGGCACAAATACGACTACGGCCATGCGCTCGTGCTCTGCGGCGGCCCAGGCCATACAGGCGCGGCGCGGCTGGCCGCGCGCGCGGCGCTGCGTGTCGGTGCCGGTCTGGTGACGCTCGCGGCTCCGGGCTCGGCGATGGCCGAATGCGCGGCGCATCTGACATCGGTAATGCTCCGCCGCTGCAATGGCGCCTCCGAGCTCGGCGTTATTCTCGGCGACGAGCGGCTCAATGCGCTCTGTCTCGGCCCCGGCCTCGGTGTCGGCGCCGCGACCTGCGACATGGTAATGACCGCGCTCGGCAGTCGCCGCCGCTGCGTGCTCGACGCTGACGCCCTGACCTCCTTCGCCGACCAGCCGGCGCGACTCTTCGCGCATCTGCATTCGAAGGTGATCCTGACCCCGCATGCCGGCGAATTCGCCAGGCTCTTTCCGGATATCGCGCAACGGCTCGCGGCCGTTCCTGAGCACGGCCCGGCCTTCTCCAAGGTCGAGGCGACGCAGGAGGCAGCGGCGCGCGCCGGCTGCGTCCTGCTCTTCAAGGGGCAGGATAGCGTCATAGCGGAGCCCGGCGGGCGCGCGGTGGTGCATTCGGCAAGCTACGAGCGCAGCGCGCCGTGGCTGGCAACGGCGGGGTCGGGCGATGTGCTTGCCGGGCTCGTTTGCGGGTTGCTGGCGCGGGGAGCCTGGCCGGTGAGCGCGGCGCAGACCGCCACCTGGCTGCATGTGGAAGCCGCGCGCCGCTTCGGGCCGGGAATGATTGCGGAGGATCTTCCGGAGGAGATTCCCGCGGTCCTGAAGGGGCTCGGGTTGTAAACCTATCGCGACATCTTGCGCTTGCGGCGTGTTCCCTGTTCGGGAAATAGGGCTGTGATGGCTCGGACTCAACGCGCGCGGATCAACGCGACTCCTGCCGTTTGGCCTCGTTCCAGAGCGCGTCCATCTCCTCCAGCGTCGCTTCGGCGGGGGCGCGGCCTTCGGACCGGAGCGCGTCCTCGACAGCGTTGAAACGACGGGTGAACTTCTCGTTGGTGCGGCGCAGCGCCTGTTCAGGGTCGACCCCGAGATGGCGGGCGAGGTTGGCCAGCACGAAGAGCATGTCGCCCATCTCGTCCTCGACCGCGTCGTGGTCGCCGGAGGCCGCGGCGCGGGCGAGTTCCTCGGCCTCTTCGCGGAGCTTGTCGATCACGTCGGTGCTGTGCGACCAGTCGAAGCCGACGCGCGCGGCGCGCTTCTGAAGCTTCAGCGCCCGCAGCAGCGCCGGCAGGCCGAGCGCCACCCCGTCGAGCACCCGCGCCTCACCCTTGGCCGCGCGTTCCGCCGCCTTGACCTTCTCCCAGTCGCGGGTCTGCTGCTCGGCCGACTTGTCGCGGCTCTCGGCGCCGAAGACATGCGGGTGGCGGGCGACCATCTTGTCGCCGATCGTCCGGGCGATCCGGTCGAAGGTGAAGCGGCCCTCCTCGGAGCCCATCTGGGCGAAATAGACCACCTGCAGCAGCAGGTCGCCCAACTCGCCTTCTAGCTCGCCCCATGCCTGTCGGTCGATAGCGTCCGCAACCTCGTAGGCTTCCTCGATCGTGTAGGGTGCGATGGTCTCCCAGCTCTGCTCGATATCCCAGGGGCAGCCGGTCTCCGGATCCCGCAGCCGCGCCATGATCTCGAGCAGGCGGTCCATACCGCCAGCCGGGTCGTGGATCAGAGATTTGGACATGGGCTTCGCTCCCGGCCTGTTCTACTGTCGCGCCGAATTAGGGTGTTTCGGGGAGGCATGTCCATGCCGGTTCTCAATCGTGTCGCCGAGTTCGCCGAGGACATGCAGACCTGGCGGCGCTGGATGCATCGCAACCCCGAACTCGGTTTCGAGCTGCCCAAGACCGCGGCATTCGTTGCCGAACGGCTGCGCGAGATCGGCGTCGACGAGTTGCATGAGGGGATCGCCGGCACGGGCATGGTGGCGCTCGTCCGTGGACAACGTGACGGGCCTGCGATCGGGCTTCGGGCCGACATGGATGCGCTGCCGATCCGCGAGGAAACCGGCGCGGCCCATGCCAGCGAGACAGACGGGCGGATGCATGCCTGCGGCCATGACGGGCACACGGCGATGTTGCTCGGCGCGGCGAAATATCTCGTCGAAACGCGGCGCTTCGCCGGCACGGCGGTGCTGATCTTCCAGCCGGCCGAGGAGCTTGGCGGCGGCGGGCAGGTGATGTGCCGCGAAGGCATCATGGAACGATTCGGAATCGAGCAGGTCTATGCGCTCCACTGCTCGCCGGACCATGAGGCCGGGGTGTTTGCCACGCGGGCCGGGCCGATCATGGCGGCGGTTGACGATTTCGAGATCCGGATCCGCGGGGTCGGTGGTCATGCGGCCTGGCCCGACCGCTGCGCCGACCCGGTCGCCGCGGCGGTGCAGCTGGCCTCGGCACTCGACACGGTACTGGCGCGCAACGTGAACGCCTTCGACAACGTGGTGCTCTCGGTGACCCGGATCGAGGCCGGCAGCACGAGCAACGTGATCCCCGCCGAGGGGCTCCTGGCCGGCACGGTGCGCAGCTTCTCGAAGCAGGCTCAGGCGCTGGTGAAACGACGGATCGGCGAGATCTGCGACGGGATCGCGGCGGCGATGGCAGTCGAGATCGTGCTGGATTACCACGAGGAATATCCCGTGACCGTGAACCATCCTGCCGAGACCGCCTTTGCCGTCGAGGTGGCGCGCGAGGTCGCGGGCGCGACCAACGTGACGTCCGAGCATCCGCCCGAGATGGGCGCGGAGGACTTCTCCTTCATGCTCGAGGCGCGGCCGGGGGCGTATCTGTTCCTGGGGCAGGGGCTCGGGCCGCGCTGTCACCACCCGGCATTCGATTTCAACGATGCGGTTGCGCCTCTCGGCGCAAGCTTCTTCGCGCGGCTGGTGGAGCGGGCATTGCCCTTGCCGTAAGCGGGGACGTTTCGGTCCGCCGGGACCGGATCACTCCGCCGCTTCGGCCGGATCGGTCGGAGACGATCCGTCCCCGTCCGGCGAGGTGCCGGAGTCGCCTTCGCTTGCGGATTTGCGGGACCGCCGACGCCGGGGCGCCTTCTCGGCCGAGTCATCCTCTGCGCTGGGTTCGGACTTGGGCTTGCGGCTGCGCGGTTTGCGCGCACGCGGAGCGTCCTCGGGCTTTTCCGCCGGATCGGCGGCCGGCTCCGCATCGGCGCGCGGCGGGGTGCTGTCGACCAGAAGGTCGGGCTGCGGATCGCCTTGCGGGTCATCGTCGATCAGGTCGGGCTGGCTGTCCCGCGGCGTCACCGTCTGGAACGCTTCGGGCTCGGAGTTCTGCCGCTGCTGCGGCTGGCCGCCATTGTAGCCGTTCCCGTTGCCCGGCCCGTCGTTGCGGTCGCGCTGGCGGTCGCGTTGCTGCTGCTGGTCCTGCTGCTCGCGCCGCGCCTCCTGTTCGCGCTGGGCCTCGCCCAGCATCCGGGTGTAATGCTCGGCGTGCTGCTGGAAGTTCTCAGCCGCGACGCGGTCGTTCCCGAGCGAGGCGTCGCGCGCAAGCTGAACGTATTTCTCGATGATCTGCTGCGGAGTGCCACGTACTTTGCCCTCCGGACCGGAGGAGTCGAAGACCCGATTGACAATGTTGCCCATCGAGCGCTGACGGTTCGACTTCGAACGCGAACGTGACTTGGATGATCTCATTTTCTTGTACTGTCCGCCTTGTTGCGGTTTCGGGACCTGCGCACCACTGCGGAACTTCAATCTCCGCCGGCGGGTCCAATCATTTGTGACTGTCTGCGCGAGGGGCCGAATGGCCATGCACACCGCGCAACACCTGCTTTGCATGGGCCGCGCGTCGTGGCAAGCCCAAAAATCCGGGTTTTCGGCAGCAAGTTGCCGTTCCGGTACGACATTCCGCGCATTCCGGCGCGGATCAGGCTGCTTTCGGCCGGGCGGAGACCACCCGGTCACGTCCATCCATGTCGGTATGGATTCGGATGGCGTCAAGTCCGGCGGCGCGAAAAAGCGCGGCGACGCCCTCCGACTGGCCGGGGCCGACTTCGACCATCACGCAGCCGCCGGGGACGAGATGGGACGGCGCACCGGCCGCGATGCGGCGGTAACAGGCAAGGCCGTCGCCCTCGTCGGTCAGCGCCATGCGCGGCTCCCAGTCGCGCGTCTCGGGGGCGAGGCCGGCGATGTCCGCCGCCGGGATGTAGGGTGGATTGGAGAGGATCAGGTCGAAACGACCGGTGACCGCGTCGAACCAGTCGGACAGAGCGAAGTCGGCGGCGATCCTGAGCTTGCGTGCATTCTCGCGCGCAATGTCGAGAGCCGCGGGCGAGAGGTCGGTGGCCAGCCCGGTGGCGCCGGGGCGTTCGGCAAGCAGCGTAAGCGCGATGCAGCCGCTTCCGGTGCCAAGGTCCAGAAGGCGCGCGAAAGGCTCTTCCAGGGCGGCGGCGATGAGGGTCTCGGTTTCGGGACGGGGGTCGAGCACGTCCGGGGTGACCCGGAAGGTCCGGCCCCAGAAGAGCCGCGTGCCGGTGATCTGGGAAACCGGCTGGCGCGCCTCGCGCGCAATCAGCGCCGCCTCCAGAGCGGCTTCGGCGTCGAATGCGTCCCGCAGATGCAGTGTGAGCCGGTCCGGCGCGAGCCCGGCGGCATACGCGAGCAGGCGTCGGGCGTCGCGTTCCGGCGTCTCGATATCGGCGGCACGCAGCCGCTCGACGGACGCCGCGAGCGCCTCGGCGTAGGTCACGCTCCGAACTCGGCCAGCTTGCGCGCCTGGTCGTCGGCGACGAGCGCGTCGATCACCTCGCCCAGGTCGCCCTGCATGACCTGATCGAGCTTGTAGAGCGTGAGGTTGATGCGGTGGTCGGTCATCCGGCCCTGCGGGAAATTGTAGGTCCGGATACGCTCGGAGCGGTCGCCGGAGCCGACCTGGGCCTTGCGGTCGGCGGCACGGGCGTCGTCGGCGGCCTGCCGCTCCCGGTCGTAGAGCCGGGCGCGCAGCACCTGCATCGCGATCTCGCGGTTGCGGTGCTGGGATTTTTCCGAGGAGGTGACGACGATTCCCGTCGGCAGGTGGGTGATGCGGACCGCGGAATCGGTGGTGTTGACATGCTGGCCGCCGGCGCCCGAGGCTCGCATCGTGTCGATGCGCAGATCCGTGGCAGGAATGTCGATATCGACCTCCTCGGCCTCCGGCAGCACCGCCACGGTCGCGGCGGAGGTGTGGATGCGGCCGCCGGACTCGGTTTCCGGGACGCGCTGCACGCGGTGGACGCCGGATTCGTATTTCAGCCGCGCGAAGACACCTTCGCCCTGAACATGGGCGATCGCCTCCTTGATACCGCCGAGCTCGGTCTCCTGCGCCGCGACCAGTTCGAAGCGCCAGCCTTGCGCCTCGGCGAAGCGCTGATACATCCGCAGAAGGTCACCCGCGAAGAGCGCGGCTTCCTCGCCGCCGGTGCCCGGGCGGATCTCGATCATCGCCGGGCGGGCGTCGGCCGCATCCTTCGGCAGCAGCGCTAGTTGCAATGCCGCCTCGTGCTCCGGCACGCGGGCATGGAGGGCTGTCAGCTCCTCCTCGGCCAGCGCCCGCATCTCCGGGTCTGCCAGCATCGCCTCGGCCTCGGCGATACCTGCCCGACATTGCCGCCAGGCTGCGATTTCGGCCACCACCGGCTTCAGCTCGGAATATTCCCTGGCGAGCCGGGAGATTTCGCCCGCCTGCACGCCGTCGGCCATCTTCGCCTCGAGAAACTCGAAACGCTCGACGATCTCGTTCAATCTGTCCTCGGGAACCATGCCGGGCTGGGTGCCGCAAAGCCGGGCCCTGGTCAAGAGGGACGGAGTGCAGGGGCGTCCGAAACGTAAGACTGCGCTGATCGGTCTGCTCGCCGTCGCGGCGCAGGTCGCGGCCGACCGACAGGACGGGCGGACGACGCTCAGCGATGCTTCCGGGCGTGATCGGCCAGGATCGGCTCGACGCGCTTGAGCGCGGCGAGTATCCGCGCGCGGATCGTCTTCTCGCCCGGCGCCGGAGCGAATGGCCCGGTCATATGAGCCGCGCACAGCGTCTTCGTCTCCGCATTCGCCTCGGCGAGTTCCATTGCCCAGGCGCGGAACTCCTCCGCCGCTCCGGCACGCGGCTCGAGCACGTGCCGGAGCGTCGGGTGGAAGGCGACCCGCGGGCGCATCCCGAACGCGCGCAGCAGTGCGGGCGGGCGAATGAACATTAGCGTGTCGTCGACATGGAGCGTTCGGGAGGCACGGTGCAGCGCCTGCACCGAGGCGAAATGCAACCGGTCGTTTTCGGGAATGAACACGGTGCCGCGCGGCACGAAGAAGTCGAGATCCTCAGCGAAGAGCGCCTGCGTTTCGGGATCCTCGGTCACCCCATCCTGCCAGGGCAGATGCGGGAGTTTTTCGAGGTGCCGGCGGGTGCCGTAGAGTTTCGCAGCCGGAAAATCGCGATGCATCGCCTCGCAGTGAAGCGTGTGGAACGGGTGCAGGTTGAGGATCGCCTCGATGGCCGCGCCGCCGTCGGTCAGCGCGTGGACGGCGCGCTTCTGTGCATCTGTAAGGGTCCAGCTGTCGAGCAGGAGGAAGCCCCCGCCGGCCCGCCGCACAAGCGAGGCCTGGGTGCCGACATCGACGAGTCCGAACGCGCGGAACGTGCCGCGAATGTTCCAGAAGCCGTCGCCGGTTTGCAGAATGTCGGTACTCATGGTCCATCCCCTCCTGGGCTTGAGTGTAGGGCGGCGTCGCTGCCCGTCGTCACGGCAGACGCAGCCGCGGCGCGCGCCCGAGCGGCACCGGGCCGAGCGACATCCGCCCCTCGCGAAGCGTCAGCGGGATGTCGAGCGTGTCCTTCCGCCCGGCCAGCCCGCTGAGCAGGGTGAAGGCCGAGTCGATCGTGTCGATGAAACTGTCCGGAATCGCGCCGGATTGCCGAGCAAGGTCCAGCATCTCCCGCCAGTTGGTCGATTTGACCATGACTTCGCCGCTCGCCGCGCCCTCCGCGTCGACACTCAGGGATCCGGCCAGCCGAAGCTCCAGCGCGCCCCACCGAACCGCGATCTCCCGGATGCGGATCTCGCGCGGCTGCGGCCGTGCCTCCTCAAGCGCTCTCCGATCCCAGGGGCGGTCGAAGGAAATCGCGAGATCGGCTTTCAGCGTCTCGACCTCGCCGGGCAGGATGCCGGCATCGGCCAGTTGCTCCAGCGCCGGCGACCGCGGTTTGAGGCCGATGATCTCGAGGCCGATATCTCGCATCGCGTCCGCGCCCGCCGCAGGGCGGGTGGCGAGGCGAAACTCGCCGACGCGGCTGGTCCAGCCGGAATCCGAGGCAAGCGCGATGTCCTTGAAAACGAGGGTCGCAGCTTCGACCTCCCGCGCCGGACCGGGCCGGAAGGTCACGCTCCCCTTCAGATCCGCGCCGCTGATCGCGATCCTCTGTTGCGGCGTCGCCAGCTCCATCTCGTCCGGCCAGACCAGCACGAGGTGGTTTGGCTCGTAGTTCAGGCCGAGGATCTGGAAGAACGGCATTGTCAGGACCCAGCCGCCGGCCGGGTTGGCCAACACCAACCCGGAGATCGTGCGGTCGATGCGCGTAGGGAAGCCGGCGACGGAAATCCTGTCCCATTCCGCCAGCCAGCCCGCGTCGCGACGCGCCTCCATCCAGCTTTCGAGCCCGGTCTGCGCCCGCCAGGCGCCCCAGCCCCACCAGGCGCTCCAGCCGACCGCGAACAGCGCCACGAGCCACAAAAGGCGGATCGGTCTCAGCATGCTTTGAACGGCCCCTTTCACATCGTGCCGATTTGCGGTTTACCTGTGCGGCGCGCGAGGGACCAGAGATGCTACAGGAAATCGATACCGACCAGCCGCTGTGGGTTTTCGGCTATGGCAGCCTGATCTGGCATCCGGGCTTTCCGGTCGAGGAGCAGGCAGTGGCGCGGCTTACCGGCTATCACAGGGCCTTCTGCATGTCCTCCATCCACCACCGTGGCACCGTCGAGGACCCGGGGCTCGTGCTCGCGCTCGACCGCGCCGAGGGGGCGAGCTGCGATGGCCTGGCCTTCCGCGTGATGCGCGGGGCGGAGGCCGAGACCCTCGACGCCCTGCGTGCCCGAGAGCTGGTGTCTTCGGCCTATGTCGAGGAGCTGGTGCGCCTGCACTTGCGGGACGGGCGCAGTGTCATCGCGCTCGCCTATGTCATTGAGCCCTCGCATGTGCAGTATTGCGGCGGCATGGCGCTGGAGGAACAGGCGCAGATCATCGCCCGCGCAGTCGGCGGGCGCGGACCGAACACCGAGTATCTCTTCAACACAACCGAGCATCTCGCCGAACTTGGCCTGCACGACGCGGATCTCGAATGGCTCTCGGAACGGGTGCGCGCGCTGACAGGCGGTCCTGCGGGCTGAAGCGGAATCCGCAGCGCATTTTGCGTGTCTGCTACAGCCCGACTCACTTTGAAGCGAGTTGAAGATGGCGCATTGGCTTTCGACCGAGGCGCAACTAACGTGCGCCCGAGTTCAACGATGCGCGGAACGCAGCCGAGACATGAGCGACAGGCCAGCCCCGACCCAGTTTTCCCAGCCGGTGCGCCAGATAACCCAGATGTTCATCGTCTGCGCCCTGTTCGCCGCGGGTAGCTGGGTCATCTTTCCATCCGTGAAGCCGGTCTTCTGGTCCAACCTCTGGCTGAACGGCACGATCGCGCTGGTCTTTGTCATAGGCATTCTGGCCTGCTTTGCGCAGGTGGCGCAGCTCTCGGCCTCCGTGCGATGGATCGAGGCCTTCGCCCGCGATCACGAGTCCGCCGCCTCTTCGCCGACACCGCGGCTTCTGGCGCCGCTCGCGGCGCTGCTGCGCTCGCGCGGGGTAAACCGGCAGATCTCCTCGACCTCGGCTACATCGATCCTCGACTCGGTTGCGACCCGAATCGAGGAAGGCCGCGATATCACGCGATACTTGGTCAACCTTCTGATTTTCCTTGGGCTTCTTGGAACCTTCTACGGTCTCGCCACGACCGTGCCGGCGGTGGTCGAGACCATCCGCTCGCTGGCTCCCAAGGAGGGCGAGACCGGTGTGCAGGTCTTCGAGAAGCTGATGGGCGGGCTCGAGGCGCAGCTCGGCGGCATGGGTACGGCCTTCGGGTCCTCGCTGCTCGGCCTCGCCGGCTCGCTGGTCGTGGGGCTTCTGGAGCTCTTTGCCTCTCGCGGCCAGAACCGCTTCTATCGCGAGCTTGAGGAATGGCTCTCGTCGATCACGCGGCTCGGCTTTGCGGGGGGCGACACCGAGATGAGCGGCGAGGCGGGCGCGCTTGTCGCCGTGCTCGACCACATGGCCGAGCAGATGGAAGCGATGCGCGGATCGCAGCACGCATCCGATGCCAGCCGGTCGATGGTCGACGACAAGCTGACCGAGGTCGCCGTGGCAGTGACCGCGCTCACCCGCACTCTTCAGCACGGCGACCGCGTGACCGATGTGCTCGAGCGCATCGCCGAGGGACAGGAGCGCCTCGGCGAGGGGCAGGACAGGATCGAGGGCTGGCAGAAGCGCTTCTCGGAGGGGCAGGACCGCCTTGCCGCGGCGCAGGCACGGGTCGCTGACGGGCAGGACCGGCTTGCCGAGGTCGAGGGTCGGATTGCCGAGGGCCAGGAGCGGGTCGTCGAAGGGCAGGAGCGAATGCTCGAAGGCCAGGCGCGGATGCACGAGACGCAGCAGCAGATCCTGCGCCGGTCTTTCGAGGCTTCCCGGGCCGAGGGTGAGATGTCCGAGACCGGGGGCGATGCGGAATCGCGGATGCGGCTGCGCTCGATCGACGTTCAGCTCCTGCGCATCCTCGAGGAAATGGCCGCGGGCCGGCAGGAGGCCGTGGCCGACCTGCGCGCAGACCTCGCCACGCTGATCCGCGAGCTGCGCCGGTCGCGGCGGCATGCCGGGCAGGACGAGTCCGGACTGGCGATCGGCCCGGACGGCCGGCCGGAGAGCTGAGCGCATGGCCCTTTCGCGCAGGCGTGGCGACAGGTTCTCGGCCTCGATCTGGCCCGGTTTCGTCGACGCGATGACGGCGCTCCTGCTGGTGCTGATGTTCGTACTTTCGATCTTCATGATCGTGCAGTTCATGTTGCGCGAGACGATCACCGGACAGGAAAGCGAACTCGACCTGCTGCACCGGGAGATCTCGCAACTGGCCAATGCGCTCGGGCTGGAGCAGTCGCGCTCGTCGGATCTCGAACGCCAGGTGGACACGCTCGACACGACGTTAGCGGCCGTGCGCGACGAGGCGAGCGAGCAGGCCGACCTGATCGCAGCGCTGACCGCGCAGGTGAGCCAGCAGGAGGATGCGCTTGCCGCGGCGGCGGGTCAGATTTCCGATTTCGAGTCCCAGGTGGCGCGGTTGCTGCTGGAACGGGACCAGGCGCGCAACGAGGCGTCGGATCTCGAAGAGCGTCGGAGCGCGCTGGAGGAGGAGCGCGACGCGCTGAGCGAGGCACGCGATGCGCTGGCCAGCGAACGCGCGGCGCTGGAGACGGCGCTGGCGTCGGCCCGCAGCGAGATGGACAACCAGGCCGAGCAAGCGCGGCTCGCCGCGGCGAAGCGGGAGGCGCTGGAGGCGCTGGTGGCCGATCTGCGGGCCCGCAGTGCTGAAACCGACGCGGCGCTGGCGGCGCAGCAGGCGGCAGCCGATGATCTGCGCGGCAAGCTCGACGAAGAAGAGGCAGCGCGGCTCGCCGAGGTAGCCGCGGCGCAGGCGCTGCGCGAGAAGCTGAAGGGGGCCGAGGACGAACTGACGGCGATGACGCTGGCGCTCGAGGCGCAGCGCAAGAAAGCCGAGGAGACCTTGACGATGCTGGCAGCGGCGCAGTCGGCCGAGGCGGCGCTCGACGAAAAGCTCGCGGCGGCCCTGCTCGAGCGGCTGTCGCTCGAGGAAGACCTGGCGGCGGAGAGCGCAGCGAAGGAGTCCGGCGCGGCGGCGCTGGCCGAGGCGCGCGCGGAGGCGGCGCGCCTGCGTGAGGCGCTGGCATCGGCCGAGGCCGAGCGGGCCCGGCTTGCCGCGTCGCTCGAGGATGCGCGCAGCGGTCAGTCCGAGGGGGCGGCGGCGCTCGGCGCGGCACGGGACGAGATCGCGCGTCTGACCTCGGCGGTCGAGGGGTTGGAGGCCAGGAACGCCTCGCTTTCGGTGGATCTGGCACGGGCCGAAGAAGGCGGCGCGGCGAATGTCGCGGCGCTGGCCGAAGCGCGCGCGCGGGCCGAGAGCCTCGGGGCCGAGCTCGAGGCGGAGCGCGCGACGGTGACGCGTCTGGTCACCGAACGCGACGCGGCGCTCTCCCAGGGCGAGGATGTGGGCCAGCGGCTGGCCGAGGCCGAGCGGACGATCGAAACGCTCTCGGGCGATCTGGCCGATCTGCGCTCCGAAGTGGCGCGGCTCGAGGCCGAGAACCAGAGCCTGCGCGCGGAGACCGGGGACGCGGAGGACATCCGCCGCAAGCTCGCCGCCGCCCTGGCGGCGCGGGTGGCGGCCGAGCAGGAGGCCGCGAAGCAGCTGAGCGAAGCCGAGCAGCGCGCAGCGTTGCTGGCGGCGGCGCAGACGGAGCTGTCGCAGAAACAGGCGGAATCGGCCGAGAGCCAGCGGCGGATGGCGCTGCTGAACGAGAATATCTCCTCGCTCCGGAGCCAGCTTGCCTCGCTCGAGGAGCTTCTGGACGCAGCGGAGGCGCGGGACGCGCAATCCGATGTCGAGATCCAGTCGCTGGGATCGCGCCTCAACACCGCGCTGGCGCAGGTCGCGGCCGAGGAGAAGCGGCGGGCCAAGGCAGAGGCGGCGCGGGCCGAGGCGGAGGCCGAGCGGGCCCGGCTCGAGGAGGCCGAGCGCATCCGGCTCGAGGCAGAGAAGACGCGGCTCGAGGCGGAGGCGAAGGACCTGAAGAACTACCGGTCGGAATTCTTCGGCCGGCTTCGGGAGATCCTCGGCGGGCGCGAAGGCGTGCGGATCGAGGGCGACCGCTTCGTGTTCTCCTCTGAGGTTTTGTTCGAGCCCGGTTCGGCCGAGATCTCCGAGGGTGGGCGCACACAGATCGCCCGCGTCGCCAATACGCTGAAAGAGATCTCGCAGGAAATTCCGCCCGAGATCGACTGGGTAATCCGTGTCGATGGCCACACCGATGACCAGCCCCTTTCGGGTTTCGGGGAATATGCCGACAACTGGGAGCTGAGCCAGGCCCGCGCCCTCTCGGTCGTGCGGTTCATGACTGAAGTGCTCGGCTTCCCGCCCGACCGGCTGGCGGCCAACGGATTCGGCGAGTTCCAACCGGTCAGCCGCGAGGATACCGACGAGGCGAGAGCGCGGAACCGGCGGATCGAGCTGAAACTCACCGAGCGCTGAGGGTCAGGGCAGGACGACGAAGCTCTCGCGTCGGTCGAGGACGGCCACCCCGCGCCGCAGCTCGACACGGGCGCTGTAGCGGCCAGGCGCGAAACCGGTTTCGGGCGCACGCTTGCCCCAGGCGCGGTAGAAGCGCGGGCGATCTTCCTCGAGCCGCAACCGCTGGCTGCCGAGCGAGCCGGAGGGCCCCTCCAGAGTAAGCCGGATCTCGTCGCCCTGCCGGCCGCCAAAGGCGAATCCCCACACAACGAGAGCAGGGACGTGAGCCCCCGGATTGAACTCAGGCAGTCCCTGCTTCACGACGGCGTAGTCCGGGACATGGTCGGCGATCCCGACGCCGAGCAGCCCGGCCGGTCGATAGGGCATCGCCTGCTGCCAGAGTCCGCGTCCGCTGTCCCGACCGCATCCCCGCGAGGAATCCGGGCGAAACGGGTCGACCGCCGCGCTGCCCCGGCGGAGCGCGAAATGCAAGTGCGGGAAGGAGGCCGCTCCACTCATGCCGATCAGGCCGAGAGTTTCGCCGGCCTCGACCATCTGCCCCTTGCGCACCCGGATCGACCCCGCGCGCAGGTGGCAATACTGGCTGCGCCATCCCTGACCGTGGTCGATCGTGACGCCGTTGCCGCATTCCCGGCCGGTGACGTCCGGGGCCGTGGGCAGGCTCGTGTCGATATCGGGCATGCCGTCGCGCAGGCCGCGCACCCGTCCGGGCGCGGCGGCGCGCACGCGGACGCCCGCGGCCATCTGCGCCTCGGTCGCGAGGGCGAAATCGGTTCCGGTGTGGCCCTCGCTGGAGAGCGTGCCGCAGGCATGATCCTCCACCCCTGGGCCGGGCCGGCGGTCGACATTCTGGAGGATGTGGCAGTCCTGCCCGAGCCGGCATTCGACGGGTTGTATCAGCCGGGGCGGTTCGGCAGGCGCCTGACCGGAGAAGGCCAGAAAGAGAAGGGGCGCCAGAAGGCGCCCCGTTTTTCGAGAGACCGTCAAGCGATCAGTCCGCGGTGAGCAGCGGCGGCTTGCGCGACGAGAGCCGCCGCGCGCCGGGTTCCTCGATCTTGAGGTCCAGCGCACCGTCCTTGACGCCCACCTTGACGATGCCGCCCTTGGTGAGCTTCCCGAAGAGCAGCTCCTCCGCGAGCGGCTTCTTGATGTGCTCCTGGATCACCCGGCCGAGCGGGCGGGCGCCCATCTTGTCGTCATAGCCCTTGTCGGCCAGCCATTCGGCCGCCGGTGTGGTGAGCTCGATGGTCACGTTGCGATCCATCAGTTGCGCCTCGAGCTGGAGCACGAACTTCTCGACCACCTGGAGGATCACCTCGCGACCGAGCGGCGCGAAGCTCACCACCGCGTCGAGCCGGTTGCGGAACTCCGGCGTGAAGGTGCGCTCGATGGCCGCAGTGTCCTCGCCCTCGCGCCGGTCGCGACCGAAACCGATGGCGGATTTGGCGAGTTCCGAGGCGCCGGCATTGGAGGTCATGATCAGGATCACGTTCCGGAAATCGACGGAGCGGCCATTGTGATCGGTGAGCGTGCCGTGGTCCATCACCTGAAGCAGGATGTTGAACACATCGGGATGCGCCTTCTCGATCTCGTCGAGCAGCAACACGCAATGCGGATGCTGGTCGACACCATCGGTCAGGAGCCCGCCCTGGTCGAAGCCGACATAGCCCGGGGGCGCGCCGATCAGCCGCGAGACAGCGTGTTTCTCCATGTATTCCGACATGTCGAACCGCAACATCTCCACACCGAGCGTGTCGGCGAGCTGCTTGGCGACCTCCGTCTTGCCGACGCCTGTGGGGCCGGCGAAGAGATAGTTGCCGATCGGCTTCTCGGGCTCGCGCAGGCCGGCGCGTGCCAGCTTGATCGCGGATGCCAGCGACTCGATGGCCGTGTCCTGGCCGAACACCACCCGCTTGAGGCTGGCGTCGAGGTCCCGAAGCACCTCGGCATCGTCCTTGGAGACGTTCTTCGGCGGGATGCGGGCAATCTTGGCCACTACGGCCTCGATCTCCTTGGTGCCGATCGTCTTGCGCCGCTTGCTCTCGGGCACCAGATGCTGCGCCGCGCCGGCCTCGTCGATCACGTCGATCGCCTTGTCGGGCAGTTTCCGGTCGTTCATGTAGCGCGCCGACAGTTCCACCGCCGTCTTGATCGCGTCGGCGGTATACTTGATGTCGTGATGCTCCTCGAAATAGGGCTTGAGGCCTTTGAGGATCTTGATGCTGTCGGAGACCGAGGGCTCGTTGACGTCGATCTTCTGGAACCGTCGGGACAGGGCGCGGTCCTTCTCGAAATGCTGGCGGTATTCCTTGTAGGTCGTGGAGCCCATGCAGCGCAGCTTGCCGCCCTGAAGCGCAGGCTTCAGCAGGTTGGAAGCGTCCATCGCCCCGCCGCTCGTCGCGCCGGCGCCGATCACCGTGTGGATCTCGTCGATGAAGAGCACGGCGTCGGGGTGGTCCTCGAGTTCGGACACCACCGCCTTCAAGCGTTCCTCGAAATCGCCGCGGTAGCGGGTGCCCGCCAGCAGCGCGCCCATGTCGAGCGAGAAGATCGTCGCGCTCGACAGCACTTCCGGCGTCTCGCCGGAGACGATCTTGCGCGCCAGCCCCTCGGCGATGGCGGTCTTACCGACGCCCGGGTCACCCACCAGCAGCGGGTTATTCTTGCGCCGCCGGCAGAGCACCTGGATGCAGCGCTCGACCTCGGCCTCGCGGCCGATCAGCGGGTCGACGTCGCCCTTCTGGGCCTTGGCGTTGAGATCCACGCAATACTTGCCGAGCGCGGATTCCCGGGACTCGCTGGCTTCGGAGCCGGAGCTCTCCTGCTGGCGGCTTTCCTCCTCCATGTCGGCTCCGGTCACCGGCCGGCTCTCGCCGAAGCTCGGGTTCTTGGCGACGCCATGAGCGATGAAGTTTACCGCGTCGTAGCGCGTCATGTCCTGCTCCTGCAGGAAATAGGCGGCATTCGATTCGCGCTCGGCGAAGATCGCCACGAGCACGTTCGCACCCGTCACCTCGGTGCGACCGGAGCTCTGGACGTGGATCGCGGCGCGTTGGATCACGCGCTGGAAGGCCGCGGTGGGGACTGCCTCGGAGCCCTCCACCTCGGTCACCAGCGTGGCGAGATCTTCCTCAATGAACTGGGTCAGCTTGCCACGCAGTGCCTCGAGATCGACGTCGCAAGCCTGCATGACCTTGGCGGCGTCGGGTTCGTCGATCAGCGCTAGGAGGAGGTGCTCCAGCGTCGCGAGTTCGTGGCGTCGCGCGTTGGCGGAACCCAACGCGGCATGAATTGCTTGCTCGAGCGTGTTCGAAAACGATGGCACGGTTCGTGCTCCTTGTCCTGCGGGGCCTGCGGCGGGAGCGCCCGACGTCGAGACTGGCCCGTCTTGCTTAAAGTTTGGTGGGTGTGCGCGCGGCTTCAAGTGTTTTTTTTGGCAGTACTGCCCCGCCGATGCAGGAATGCACAAAAAGTGATCGCCTTTCGGGGGGCGAAGGGCGGGGAGAAGCCAGGGCCGGAAAACCCGCAGATCGTTCGGTGGGCGCGGACTCGTGCGGGATCAGAACGAGTCCTTGCGCCGCCGGATCTCGGCAAATACCTCGGCATCCGGGGCGGCTGCCATCCCGACCGCCGCCTTCACGTCCGGCGCTGTGGCACGCAGGAAGGGGTTGGTGGCCTTTTCCAGTGACAGCGCCGAGGGCACCGTCGGCTCGCCGGCGGCGCGTGCCCGCGCCACATCTTTGATCCGGGCGCGCAGCGCGGCGTTGTCGGGATCGACCGTGACTGCGAAGCGGCCATTTGCGGCCGTGTATTCGTGGCCCGAATAGACCAGCGTGTCTTCGGGAAGCGCGGCGAGCTTGGTGAGCGAGGCCCACATTGTCTCCGCGTCGCCCTCGAACAGCCGGCCGCAACCGAGCGCCATCAGGCTGTCGGCGGTGAAGGCCGCGCCGGGGAAGACGAAGGCGATGTGGCCCATCGTGTGGCCGGAAACGTCGAGGACCTGTCCCTCGACACCGCCGACCGCCACGGTGTCACCCTCCGCCACCGCACGGTCGAGCTTCGGAAGGCGGTGGGCGTCGGCGGCGGCGCCGGTGACCTTCGCGCCGGTTTCCGCCCGGAGTTCCTCGACACCGTCGACATGGTCGTAGTGGTGATGGGTGATCAGGATGTCGCTGAGCGTCCAGCCGCGATCCGCGAGCGCGTCGCGGATCGGTGCGGCATCGGGAACGTCCACCACAGCCGTGGCGCTACTTTCGGCATCATGCAGCAGATAGGCGTAATTGTCGGACAGACAGGGGAGGGTGACGATTTCCAGCGACATGACATTTCCTTTTGCCCGAGACCCGGTATGGTTTGCCCAAGGTGGCAAGGGAGCCTTCCGCGCGCAATGCATCTCGATGTGCTGGAGCTGAGAAACTTCTACTACAGGACCAAGCTGGGCCGGGTAGCGCAGCGGGTGATCCGCGACCGGATGGTGGAATTCTGGCCACCGGAGGAGGCGCGCGGGCGAACGGTGGCGGGATTCGGCTTCCCGGTGCCGCTGCTCCGGCCGTATCTCGGCCATGCCCGCCGGGTCATCGCACTGATGCCGGGGCCGCAGGGAGTCATGCCCTGGCCCTCCGGCCAGCCGAATATCTCAGTCCTCTGCGAGGAAATGCTCTGGCCGCTCGACACCGGTTCGGTCGACCTCTTGGTGCTGCTCCACGGGCTCGACACCTCGGGCCACCCTACCGAGGTGCTGTCCGAATGCCTCCGCGTGCTCGGTCCGGGCGGCAAGGCGCTCTTCATCGTTCCCAACCGGTCCGGCCTCTGGGCGCGACGCGACGCGACGCCGTTCGGCTACGGCCGTCCCTATTCTTCCGGCCAGCTCGAATCACAGCTCCTGATGCATGGCTTCCAGCCGGAGCGCCACACCGCCGCTCTGTTCGGTCCGCCCTCGGAAAAGCGCTTCTGGCTGCGCTCCTCGGGCGTGTGGGAGCGCTTTGGGCGGCAGGCCTTCACGTCGCTCGCCGGCGGCGTCTTTCTCGCCGAGGCGACCAAGCTTGCGCAGACACCGGGCGGCTCGGCGGTCAAGGACATGGTCCGAGACCCGCTGCGCGTTCTCGATGCCGTGAACGCGCCCTCCGGTCCGGAGCCAGCGTGATTCCCGTCGGTTATCGAAGGAGGGGTGATTCTGTCGCGCCCCTGCCTGCGGCCGGTAGACCGGGCCGGACGCGGCCCGCGGCGTCCCGCCCAGGCCGGTCTGCGTGATTCCCGCGATAAGCTGACGCTAGGTAATGTCGCAGGTGCAATGCGGCGGCGCAGCATTGCATTGTATGCAGTTGCACACAGAAATTATCTTCTTTGGGCGCTAACGTTCGCTTCAGCCCTATGAATATGAGAGCAAGCAGTAGATTTCTCCGGTTTGCGCCCGTATTTTGGAGCGATATCGGGCCTTCCAAGAGAGTTGCGGGGGTCTGACGGGTCTGTTACACGGCTCTTCGATTTGAGGGGGGAACGCAGTTTTCCGCCCGGGACACCTTGCGTCCGGGGGCACTCGCCCGGATGCGACAAAGCAAGAGGGATGGACGTGGCAGAGACGGCTTCGATTTCCTCCACCATTGCCAAACGCTACGCGCTGGCGATGTTCGAACTGGCCAGGGACGAGGGCAAATTCGCCGCGCTCGAGGCCGACACCGACACGCTGTTGGCGGCGCTCGAATCCTCCGACGACTTCAAGGCGATGATCGCCTCGCCGGTCTATTCCCGCGACGAGCAGGCCGCTGCCATCACCGCGTTGGCGGACGCGATGTCGCTCGACGGCACGACGAAGAACGCGCTGGCGCTGATGGCCTCCAAGCGTCGTCTTTTCGTGCTGCCGCAGCTGCTGGCCGCGCTGCGCGCGATGATCGCCGAAGAAAAGGGCGAAATCGCCGCCGAAATCACCTCCGCCGCCACGCTGAGCGACGCGCAGGCCGCGGCACTCACCGAGATGTTGAAATCCCGTTTCGGCAAGGAAATCAAGCTGAACACCACCGTCGATGAGAGACTCATCGGCGGACTAATTGTCCAGGTGGGCTCGAAGATGATCGACACGTCGGTCCGCGCGCGTCTCGCCAGTCTCCAGAATGCTATGAAAGAGGTCGGGTAATGGCACTGCAAGCTGCGGAAATTTCCGCAATCCTCAAGGACCAGATCAAGAACTTTGGCCAGGAAGCCGAGGTCGCCGAAATCGGCCAGGTGCTCTCCGTTGGCGACGGCATCGCCCGCGTGCACGGGCTCGACAACATCCAGGCCGGCGAGATGGTCGAATTCCCCGGCGGCATCCGCGGCATGGCCCTGAACCTCGAGGTCGACAATGTCGGCGTCGTGATCTTCGGCTCTGACCGCGACATCAAGGAAGGCGACACCGTCAAGCGCACCAAGTCGATCGTGGACGTGCCGGTGGGCGACGCGATGCTCGGCCGCGTGGTCGACGCTCTCGGTATGCCGATCGACGGTAAAGGCCCGATCGAGGCCGCCGAACGCCGCGTCGCCGACGTCAAGGCACCGGGCATCATCCCGCGTAAATCGGTGCACGAACCGATGGCGACCGGCCTGAAATCGGTCGACGCGATGATCCCGATCGGTCGTGGCCAGCGGGAGCTGATCATCGGCGACCGTCAGACCGGCAAGACCGCCGTGGCGCTCGACACCATCCTGAACCAGAAGAGTTACAACGAGGCCGCGGGCGACGACGAGGGCAAGAAGCTCTACTGCATCTATGTCGCCATCGGTCAGAAGCGCTCGACCGTGGCGCAGTTGGTCAAGAAGCTCGAGGAATCGGGCGCGATCGAATACACCACGATCGTTGCCGCCACCGCTTCCGACCCCGCGCCGATGCAGTATCTCGCTCCCTATTCGGCCTGTGCCATGGCCGAGTATTACCGCGACAATGGCCGCCACGCGCTGATCATCTATGACGACCTCTCCAAGCAGGCCGTATCCTATCGCCAGATGTCGCTTCTGTTGCGCCGCCCGCCGGGGCGCGAAGCCTATCCGGGTGACGTCTTCTACCTGCACTCGCGCCTGCTCGAGCGTGCCGCGAAGCTCAACGAGGATCACGGTTCCGGCTCGTTGACCGCGCTGCCGATCATCGAGACCCAGGGCGGCGACGTCTCGGCCTTTATCCCGACCAACGTGATTTCGATCACCGACGGCCAGATCTTCCTTGAGACCGAACTCTTCTACCAGGGTATCCGCCCGGCTGTGAACACCGGCCTCTCGGTCTCCCGCGTGGGCTCCTCGGCCCAGACAAACGCGATGAAGTCGGTCGCCGGTCCGGTCAAGCTCGAGCTCGCGCAGTATCGCGAGATGGCGGCCTTCGCGCAGTTCGGCTCCGACCTCGACGCCGCGACCCAGCAGCTGCTGAACCGCGGCGCGCGGCTCACCGAGCTGATGAAGCAGCCGCAATACTCGCCGCTGACCAATGCCGAGATAGTCGTCGTGATCTATGCCGGCGTGAACGGCTTCCTCGACAAGATCCCGGTGAAGGACGTCAGCCGGTTCGAGAAGGGCCTGCTGAACTTCGTCCGCTCCAAGCATGCGGATCTTCTCGACTGGATCACCAAGGAAGATCCGAAGGTGAAGGGTGACGCGTCCGACCGTATCAAGGCCGTGGTGGAAGAATACGCCAAGGGCTTCGCGTAAGCGAGGAGTGGTAGATGCCCAGCCTTAAGGACCTCAAAAACCGGATCGACAGCGTCAAGTCGACGCGAAAGATCACGAAGGCCATGCAGATGGTGGCCGCCGCGAAACTGCGGCGGGCGCAGGACGCGGCCGAGAACGCGCGGCCCTATGCCGAGCGCATGGAGGCCGTGATGAGCGGCCTCGCCGCTTCGGTCGGCGACAGCGACAACGCGCCCCGGCTGATCGCCGGGACGGGCAGCGACCAGGTGCAGATGCTGGTCGTGATGACCTCGGAACGCGGCCTTTGCGGTGGCTTCAACTCCTCGATCGTGAAGGCGGCGCGGCTGAAGATCCAGGAACTGCAGGCCGCCGGCAAGACGGTGAAGATCATCACCATCGGCAAGAAGGGCCGCGAGCAGCTCAAGCGGGACTATGCCAACCTCTTCGTCGCCCATATCGACATGAGCGACGTCAAGAAGGTCGGCTATGACGATGCCGCGGGGATCGCCCAGTCGCTGATGGATCGTTTCGCAGATGGCGAATTCGACGTCTGCACGATCTTCTTCAACCGTTTCGTTTCGGTGATCAGCCAGGAACCGACGGTCAAGCAGATCATCCCGGCGGTGTTCGATGCCCCCGACGCGGAGGCGGAAGCCAGCGCCGCGGCGCCCTACGATTACGAACCGAGCGAGGAGGGTGTGTTGGCCGACCTGCTGCCGCGCAGCATCTCGACCCAGATCTTCACCGCCTTCCTCGAGAACGCGGCCTCCGAAGAGGGCGCGCGGATGACCGCGATGGACAACGCCACGCGCAACGCGGGCGAGATGATCGAAAAGCTGACCATCGAGTTCAACCGCTCGCGTCAGGCGGCGATCACCAACGAGCTCATCGAAATCATTTCGGGCGCCGAGGCTCTATGAAAATGGCTCGCCCCCCATATAATGTCGTTGTTGCGCATCCGACTATCTCAGCGGCCGGAAACTGGATCGACGATTTCGTCGAAGACAGCAGCTTCACGTTTAAAAAGGTGGAGCCGTTTAAAGCGACTTCATCTCTCTTCCGTCGTTGGATAGGCCGGCTGGGAATGGGGTGGCGTGCGTATCATAACAGTCCGGACGTAGTGGTTGCCAATTTCCCGCATCTTGCATTGAGTGTGGCGTTTTGGAAGATGGTAATGTTCCGGCGCACGAAAATTGTAGCTTGGTCCTATAACATACCACCTTTGGATAGCCGCATTAAGAGATTTGTGATCGCATTTCTCTCGAGGCGAATTGACTTGATGGTGCCCCATTCGCGCGTTGAAACTGAGATTTATTCGAGTTTCTACGGTATACCACGGCACAAATTGGTTTTTGTTCCGTTTCAAAGAGGGCGGCTTCCCGAAGCAGAACCTTTCGAACCGGTCGAGAAACCTTATTTGATTGCCATGGGTTCGATGTCGCGAGACTATCGTACTCTTGCGGACGCAATGCGGGGAAGTGATTTGAAGCTTCTTCTGATCGCGGATCAGCATGCACTTAAAGGCGTCAGATTGCCGCCGAACGTGGGGCTTCGAAACGGTATATCGTACGTCGAGTGCTGTGCTCTGACCAAAAGTGCAGAGGCAATGGTTTTGCCTATCGCGTCGAAAAACACGGCATCTGGACACATCACATTATTGACGGCGATGATGCTTGGTGTTCCGGTCATCGCAACAAGATGTGACAGCATAGCCGACTATGTCACGGACGGGGATACGGCGTTGACGGTTCCGCCCGAAGATCCTGTAGCGCTTCGTGACGCCATGGAAAGAGTTGCTGAAGATCCCGAGTTGCGTGCCGGTCTTGCGCAACGCGCCCATAGCGCATGGAAAACTCGATACTCGGATGAGGCGGCAGGACGCAACCTCGCAAAGGTTCTGCATCTTGCGCTGAATGGTTCGGGTGAGGCGCTGGCGGACTTTGTTCCAGAGGGTTACTGACAAACTGTCCCACCCGTTAGCTTTATATACTCAAACACTAGACGGAAGGAAGATCGAATGCCAAAAGGCAGAGTGACCCAGGTCCTCGGCGCCGTGGTCGACGTCCACTTCGACGGCGAACTGCCCGAAATCCTGAACGCCCTTGAAACCGAAAACAATGGCAAGCGCCTCGTCCTCGAGGTCGCCCAGCACCTTGGCGAGCACACGGTCCGCACCGTCGCGATGGACGCCACCGAAGGTTTGGTCCGCGGCGCCGAAGTGACCGACACCGAGGGGCCGATCACCATGCCCGTCGGCAAGGCGACCCTCGGCCGGATCCTCAACGTGATCGGCGAGCCGGTCGACGAGAAGGGCCCGGTCGACACAGAGACCCACCGTGCCATTCACCAGGAAGCGCCGAAATTCGCCGACCAGGCGACGGAATCCGAGATCCTGGTTACCGGCATCAAGGTCGTCGACCTCCTCGCCCCCTACGCCAAGGGCGGCAAGATCGGCCTCTTCGGCGGCGCGGGCGTCGGCAAGACGGTTCTGATCATGGAACTGATCAACAACATCGCCAAGGTGCACTCCGGTGTGTCCGTGTTCGCCGGTGTCGGTGAGCGGACCCGGGAAGGCAACGACCTCTACCACGAGATGATCGAATCGGGCGTTATCACCCCGGACAATCTCGAGGATTCCAAGATCGCTCTGGTCTACGGCCAGATGAACGAGCCGCCGGGAGCCCGTATGCGGATCGCCCTGTCCGGCCTGACCCTGGCTGAGCAGTTCCGAGACGAGACCGGCGCCGACGTGCTGTTCTTCGTCGACAACATCTTCCGCTTCACCCAGGCCGGGTCCGAGGTGTCGGCGCTTCTGGGCCGGATTCCCTCGGCGGTGGGTTACCAGCCGACGCTCGCCACCGACATGGGCGCGATGCAGGAACGCATCACCTCCACCAAGTCCGGTTCGATCACGTCCGTGCAGGCTGTCTACGTTCCCGCGGACGACCTGACCGACCCCGCTCCGGCGACCTCCTTTGCGCACCTCGACGCCACCACGGTGCTGTCGCGCGCGATCTCCGAACTCGGCATCTACCCGGCCGTGGACCCGCTCGATTCAACCTCGCGCCTGATGGACCCCGCCGTGATCGGCGAGGAGCACTACCAGGTCGCGCGGGACGTGCAGGGGATCCTCCAGCGCTACAAGTCGCTTCAGGACATCATCGCCATCCTCGGCATGGACGAGCTTTCTGAAGAGGACAAGCTGGTCGTGGCCCGCGCCCGGAAGATCCAGCGCTTCCTGAGCCAGCCCTTCGACGTAGCGCAGGTCTTTACCGGTTTCCCGGGTGTGCAGGTGCCGCTCGAAAAGACCATCGCCTCCTTCAAGGCCGTGGTTGCCGGCGAATACGATCACCTGCCGGAAGCCGCCTTCTACATGGTCGGCGATATCGAAGAAGCCGTTGCCAAGGCCGAGAAGATGGCCTCGGCCGCCGCGTAAGGAGGGCCTATGGCCAACACGATGCAGTTCGACCTGGTTAGCCCGGAGAAGCGGCTCGCGTCGCTCGAGGCCACCCAGGTCCAGATTCCGGCCGCCGAGGGCGACATGACGGCGATGCCGGACCACGCGCCCGTCATCACCACATTGCGTCCGGGCCTTGTCAAGGTCACCGGCGCTGACGGGAGCGAGACCAGCTTTGCCGTCACCGGCGGTTTCGTCGAGATCAATGCCGAGGCAACGTCGGTGCTCGCCGAACACGCCGCCGCCGGCGATGCTGACAGCCGGGCGGCGCTGGAGGGTTTCCTCGAGGATGCCCGCAAGCGCGCGACCGAGGCGGAGGGCGACCACAAGGACGTTGTGGAGAAATTCGTCGCGGATCTCGAGCAGCTCCTCGAGGACATGGTCTGAGCCGGTCCACCCGAGCCGAAACATTGAAAACCCCGCGCCGGTCCGACGCGGGGTTTTTCGTCAGCGGGCTGCCTTTGTGCAGTTGATCTCCGCGCGACGCTGCACGGAGACATTCTTGAGGAAGGCAAGTCCGTCGGAGTTCGGAGCTAGACTGGCTACGACCAATTGGCTTCATGTTGCAGGGCATCCGCCGGATGGAACCCGCACCAGTAGCAGATGGTCGCCAATGCAAATGCACGCCGGTCCCGTCCGAAGCGGACTTCTGAATATATGTCACGCGCCTCGTCGGTCGGGCGCGGCTGTGATGGTGCCGGACCGAGGCGCGCAATGAGCTCAGCAAGTTCTGCCTGAATGTTCCGTATCATTCCTTGGTTCTTCAAATCTTTTCCGTTCTTGGTTCGAAGGCACGGAATCGGTTCCGTGCCGGTACTTCAGTTTCATGATTAGGTTGGGCTGGTATCCATCAGATCCGCCGGAAATCGATCCGGGTCGGGGATCGTGGATGTTCGGGCCCGCCGGCACCTCGGCCGGCGTGGCCCGTCATTCGTCACCGTCTGAATCGCGAGCCGCACGTGAATGACACGCTGGACGCAAATACATTGGCGGCGGGGCGCCCTGCTGCAGTACTCCGAAAACCCGTTCTCGAAGGAGCAGCTTATGCGGAACGGCGCCTGAAAAGCGCCGTCGGCAGATCAGGCGAGAGCGAGATTCGCTGCGGATTCCCGGCCATCGCGGCCAGATTCCACGTCGAACGTGACCTTTTGGCCGTCTTCGAGGCCGGTCAGTCCCGCGCGCTCTACGGCGCTGATGTGAACGAATACGTCGCGTTTTCCGCCTTCGGGCTCGATAAAGCCAAAGCCTTTGGTCGAGTTAAACCATTTCACGGTGCCATTAGCCATCGTGTCGTCTCCTAACATAGATGTTGCCCGCGTACATGCGGCAACCCGGCTCAGTCAGATCAAGTCGATACTGAAGCCGTGTTAGGGAGCCAGTGGTCAAAGAGATAACGTCGCCTCAAAACTATGGGGCCTTTCAGTCGCCGGCACAAGGGCTGCTTTCAACAAGATTGAAAGATGGTGTCCGTGTCGTTGAAGTCGCTCGCTTCTCTGGACCGGGAATGCCTCCACCACACTACCTCCGGTGCGAGACAAGCGCGCATCCGACTTCTCCGCAAGCCCGGTCATTGACGGCGCTGCACGCCGCAACGGCACTATTTCATTACGATTCACAACCGATGTCAGCCTGCTACGCAGCGGTGCGGGTTTGCTGTCTTCGGAAGTCGGCGCGAGACCGCCCGTGTCAGAGGTCGCCTACGCAGGTCCTTTTGCCATCCCGGCGGCTTCCTCGAACTCGTCAGCCGCCGCAACCGTGTTCCGATCGTTCAGCAGGTCGCGGGCAATGCCCGGTGCAATGGTGAAGCAGTCCTGGCCCTGCCGCGCGAGCAGAGCCATCTGCCGCGTATCGCGGAGCGACGCGACGAGGATGCGCGTCTTGCCGCCCGCGAGTTCGCCGATGGCGCGCATCTGCTCCAGCGCGTCATAGGCCGGCAGTCCCATTTCCAGCATCCGGCCAAAATAGGGTGCGATGTACTCCGCGCCGAGAGCCGAGGCGACGAACATCTGTTTTGCGCTGTAGCAGGCGGTCATCAGGATCGGTCCGCCGAGGGTCTTGATGCCGGGCATCGCCCGGATGGCAGGCTCGGTAAGCGGGACCTTGATGACGACGCGTAGCCCGGCCCGCCGGCCTTGCTCATAGCGTTCGCCGGCCCAGTCGGCGAAGCCCTCGACAGGTCCGACCACCTGACAATGCAGCTCCTTCGCGCCGAGATCCGTGGCCTGTCGCATCAGCGCCGGCCAGTCGATTTCCGGATAGGCGAGTCCGGCCCTGTGGGCGAGGAGCGGGTTGGTCGTGATGCCGTGGAAGAGGCCGGTCGGCATGAGTTCCTTCCACTCCCGGACGTCCGCGGTGTCGAGATAGAGATCCATGATGGGGAGAGCCTTTCATTGCAGCGCAGCGTCGAGTTCGGCGCGGCTGGGCGGATTGCATCCGGCCCGGCCGCAATTTATCGCGGCGGCGGTGGACGCACAATGCAACAGCGCGGTCAACTGGTCGCGGGTCAGCCTTTCGAGCGCCGCGGGGCCGAGCGCGTCCTGCGCGGCGAGGCCGGCGAGAAGCGTTGCGGTGAAGGTGTCGCCGGCGCCGACGGTGTCGACCAGGTCACTGACCGGCGTCGCCGGCAGATCGAGCCGCATCTCTCCCATCAGGGCGGTGCACCCCACATCCCCCCGGGTCAGAACGATCAGCCGGGCCGACGTTTGCCCACGAAGCGTCGCCAGCGCGTCCTCCTGCGCGGACTCGGGGAAAAGCGCCGCGAGATCCTCGTCGCTGAGCTTGACGAGATGAGAAGTTGTCAGCATCCGCCGGATGCGCGCCCTGTAGCCATCCACATCGGAGATCACGGACAGCCGCACGTTCGGATCGAGTGAGACCAGCCGTCCGGCCGCGAAGCTCTCCGCGCAGATTTCCTCCCAGGCCGTCGCATCTGCACCGTCGGTCAGGGTCAGCGAGCCCGTGTGAAGCGCCTTGGCGCCCGCGGGAAGGCGCGCGCGGAGGAACGCCGTAGACACCATCCGCTCCGCCGTTCCGCTGCGCTCGAAACTGTAGCTCGGATGCCCGTGGCTCACGGTGACGCGCGCCATTGTGGTCGGCTCGGGCCTCCGCCCGCCTGTGAGAACGACACCCGAGGCCTCGAGCTTATCGGCCAGCATGTCTCCCCAGGTGTCGGTCGAGATCGGCGAGACGTAATGCACGTCGACGCCCTGTCGTCCGAGCGCCATGGCCACGTTGAAGGGCGAGCCGCCGGGATGGGCCGTGGCCTTGCCGTCCTGTGTCACGTAGTCGATCAGGTTTTCGCCGCCGACGGCAAGGAAACTCTCGATACTCATGTTGCCTCACGAACAATTCGCCGTATGACCTCCGGCGTCGCGGATCCGGGTGTGACGCCCATCTGCGCGTCTCGCGGTCCGTCAATCCACGCCGTGCTGTGTCGTGCAGGCGCGCTCGTAAATCCGGAGCACTTCCTGCACGGCGTTCACAAGGATCTGCTCCGCGTCGCCACCGGTCGGGGCCGCCGGAACGTACTGGTGGAGAACCGGATCGGGAATCTCACGCCCGGACAGCCGTTCCATCAGATCGCGCAGGGCGGCCTGCGCCTGCGGGCGCGGCCAGTAGTAGCGGATCCGGTCGGAATAGCTGAAATGGCGTTGCAGCCACAGATCCGTTTCCGTGCCGTCGTAGTATTTTGACCAGTGCCCGGGCGCGGCGCGCATGACCTCGTCCATTGCCGTCATCAGCCCGCCCCTGGGCAGCGTCCCGTCGAGGACATCCGCCACAGCATCGAGCCCGTAGAGCGCTTCGCGCAGGGCGAAAGTCAGCCAAGGGCCGACCTTGAGGATCGCGAACCCGTCCCGGACCAGTGCGGAGAGCCCATCGCGCGTCTGGTAGTCGGTCGAATGGGCCTCGAAGACGAGGCCCGGCATCCCGCGGAGGCATGCCGAGAGGGCCTCCGCCGCCTTCGGCACGTAGTGGATCACGTCGGTATGACCAAACTCGACACCGGGCTGGACGACAAGCGCAATGACGCGAGCAAAGGCGTCCTGCAACCCGGCCGCGTCAAAGGCGGCGCGGTGAACCTCGTAGGTCTGCGCGGCGGCGTCGGGCGTGGTGACGGCGAGCTCGTCGAGCTCCTCGAGTGCTCCGCCCGGCACCGGGACCTCGGTGCCGATGACATAGACCGGATCGACCGCGCCGCGATGCGCCTCGGCCCGGGCGGCCAGGCGGGCGGCGCGGTCAGCCGTCTCCGCGTCAGGCAGTGCGACGGGTTCGCCCGCGCAACCCATGGAGCAGTCGAGATGGAGCTTGGTGAAGCCCGCCGCGGCGAAGGCGGCGATCATGACCTCTGCCTTCTCCATCGCTTCATCGGCCGGCAGGTCCTTCCAGGGGTTGGGTCCGAGATGGTCGCCGCCGAAGATGAT
This sequence comes from Tropicimonas sp. IMCC6043, assembly GCF_004146235.1. Taxonomy (GTDB): domain Bacteria; phylum Pseudomonadota; class Alphaproteobacteria; order Rhodobacterales; family Rhodobacteraceae; genus Tropicimonas. Next base: position 45,106 of record NZ_SELO01000012.1, read on the forward strand.
GCGTTCCCGCGCCAGGCCGACCTTGTCTGCGATGCCCTCGACGAAGGTGCGGAAATCCTCCGGCGTCATTCCGGTATAGCCGCCGTCCTGGTTGACCTGGTTGCATGTCGCCTCAATCAGCGCAAGTCGGCCGGTCTCACAGGCGAGCCGCAGCGCGGCCTCGATGACGAGGGGATGCGCCGAGCAGACCGAAGTGATGCCGACCGGCCGGCCGGCATGAAAGGCGGCGGGAATGTCGAGGAGCGGGTGGGTCATGAAGTTCGCCTTTCCTGGCCTGCCACGAACGCGCGGAGTGCGTCGAGCGGCGTGGTGCCCTCCATCGGTCCGCGACGGGTCACCGCGAGCGCGCCTGCGGCGGCGGACAGCGGCAGCGCTTCGTCCAATCCGGCGCCTTGCAGCCAGAGCGCCGTGAAAGCGCCACCGAAACAGTCGCCGGCCCCGGTGGGATCGACTTCCTCGACCGTGAAGGCCGGAAAGAACGTGCTGCCGGCCGAATCATGGTGCCGAACGCCCTCGGCGCCGAGCTTGTGCACGACGGTCCCGATGCCGAGCCCGAGCAACTCGGCGACCGCGGCCTCCGCTTCGCCGGCCTCGGTGAGCAGGAACAATTCCTCGCCGGAGGGCAGGAAGAGATCCGTCATGCGCAGGATCTCCGCCATCGCGGCGCGCATGCCTGGCGCGTCGAGGATCTCCTTTCGCAGGTTCGGGTCGAAGGAGATCGAGCCGCCGCGCGCCTTGACATCACGGGCCGCGCGAAGATTGAGGGCCACGAAGTCCGGGCTTGAAAGCGACGAGCCCATGACGTGCAGATGACCGGCAGCGTCGAGAACTTTCCGCGCGGCCTCGGTGTCCGGAAGCACGCCGCAGGCGCTGTGACGGATGTTGAAGATGAAATCCCGCGATCCGTCGGCGCGGTAGCGCACGAAGGCGCTGCCGGTCGGTCGGTCCGGGTCGATTCCGATGCCCGATATGTCGACACCGTCCACGGCGAGCCGGTCGAGGTTCAGCCGACCGAAATCGTCGTCACCGACGGTCGAGATGACGGTACTGGGCTGTCCCATCCTGGCGACCTGGTCCGCGAAGATTGCCGGTGCGCCCGAAGGGTAGGGGCCCGTCAGAGCGATGGGCCCGCGAAATCCCTCGCCGATCGTGTCGGCCATGATCTCGACGAGGACTTCCCCGATGACGGCGATTGGTTTCATTGCATCCTCCGCTGCCGGCGTCCCGCCGGCCCCGCGACCCGGTACATCCGGAGCGGTGAAACCCGATGCGGGCGGGAGCAACAACTTCTTGACGGTTGGCACTCCGCGACCTTACTGTCAATAAAAAAATATCTCGCGTAAAGTTTTTACTTGGTGCGGTAGACCTTCTACGGCCACCAACCACCAAGGGCCGCGGGAAAAGATCACGGGTGGAGAAAGATGTCCGGGCGCAAAATCAGGACGATGGAAGAATTCGCCGAAGCGATTGGCATCTCGCGCCCAACCGTCTCCAAATATTTCAATGATCCGGAGAGTGTACGCAAGACGACTCGCGCCAAGATCGAGAGCGCGCTGAAGGAGCACCAGTACCAGCCGAACATTTTCGCAATCAACCAGAATCGCAAGCTGACCAAATGCATAGGGATCCTCGTGCCATATCTCGCGGACCCGTTCTTCGCCGAGATGGTCCGGTTGATGGAGAGACGCTGCATCGACGCGGGATTCTGGCCGATTCTGTTCAGCGCGCATGGCGAACAGGAGCTCGAGAACAAGGCTCTTGCGACCTTGCTGTCGCTGCGGCCGACCGGAGCGCTGCTCGCTCCGCTGGGGAGGGCCTCGGATCTCGAGGTGATCGAGCGCTTCACCCGTGACGTGCCGACCGTGATCTTCGACAGCAACGTGCCGCTCGGCGAAGCCTTTGTCGGATCGAACAATTTTCAGAGCATCCCGATGATGGTAGACTATCTCTGCCGGACCGGAGAGCCGCCCTGCTTCTTCGAGATGCCTCCAGTCAACCCGAATGCGAACAAGCGGCGTGACGCCTATATCATGGCCATGGAAAAGCTCGGCCACGATCCGAAAGTGATTCGGGTCGAGGGGAGAGGCTGGGACTTCGAGCAGATCGGCCTCGATGAGGGCGGACGTCTTCTTGACGAGCGGACGCTGCCATCCGACACGATCCTCTGCAGCAATGACCGGCTTGCCATCGGCTTCATCGCCGCGGCCTTCGAGCGGGGATTGCGCGTTGGTCACGGGCAGGGATGCGCGCTGCGCGTGGCCGGCCACGACGACCATCCCTGGTCGCGCTTCACGACGCCGCCATTGACCACGGTCTCGCAGGATTACACGTCCATCGTCAGAAAGAGCGTGGCGACCCTGTTCGACCTCGTGGAAGGCGGCAAGCGCGGCGGAGAGCGTCCGGAGATCCTTTTCGACGGGAAGCTGATCCTGCGCTCGTCAGCGTAAAGATTTCGCCGCGCCGCAGCAAAAATTTACGTGAGTAAAATTTTTGGTTGACTCCTCGTTGGTGCGGGTCTTAGCTAACAACACTGCTTTACGCAGACCTATGGGAGGAAAATCGAATGAACTTGAGAGGCGCACTCTGCGCAGCCACTGCACTTGTGTCGGTCGCGGCCACCGCTGCGATGTCGGAAGAAATCACCATCGCAACGGTGAACAACGCCGACATGATCGTCATGCAGAAACTTGCTCCGCAATGGGAAGAAGCGACGGGTAATACGATCAACTGGGTCGTGCTCGAAGAGAACGTCCTGCGTCAGCGGACGACCCAGGATATCGCAACGAACGGCGGTTCGTTCGACATCATCTTCATCGGCGCCTACGAGGCTCCGATCTGGGGCGCCAATGGATGGCTGACTCCTCTGGACGACTTCGCCGATGATGCGGACTACGATCTCGAGGACATCTTCCAGCTGGTGCGGAACGGCCTGTCCGCGGATGGTCACCTCTACGCCGTGCCGCTCTACTCGGAAACGTCGTTCACTTTCTATCGGACGGACCTCTTCGAGAAGGCCGGCATCGAGGCGCCGACCGAGCAGATCCTGTACGATCCCGACTTCATGGAGATGGCTGCCAAGCTGCACGATCCGGAGAATGGCATCTACGGCACCTGCCAGCGCGGCAAGGCCGGCTGGGGTGAAAACATGGCCTTCATCGGCCCGCTCGCCAACGCCTTCGGCGCCCGCTGGTTCGATATGGACTGGCAACCGCAGCTCGACAGCCCCGAGTGGAATGCCGCGATCACCTACTATGTCGACCTGATGACCAACTATGGCCCGCCGGGTGCGACCGCGAACGGCCATAATGAGAACCGCGCCCTGTTCAAGGACGGCAAGTGCGCAACCTGGGTGGACGCGACCTCGGCAGCCAACGACGTGCGCAACCCGAACACCTCGAGCGTTGCCGACGTAACGGACTTCTTCAAGGCGCCGATGCAGGTGACCTCGAACGGCACCGGCTGGTTCTGGTCCTGGGCTCTCGCCATTCCGGCGAGTTCTCAGAAGATCGACGTCGCGAAGGACTTCCTGAAGTGGGGCACCTCGAAGGAATACTTCGAGATGGTCGGCGAGACCGAAGGCTGGGTCGCCGTTCCGAGCGGAACCCGCGCGTCGGTTCATGACGATCCGAGACTCCTTGAAGCCGCGCCCTTCGCCGCGACGATCAAGGAAGCGATCCTCTCGGTCGACCCGGCGAACCCGACCAAGGATCCGGTTCCCTATACCGGCGTCCAGTTCGTTGCGATCCCCGAATTCCAGGGCATCGGCAACTATGTCGGTCAGCAAATCGCCGCGGCACTCGCAGGCCAGTCGAGCGTCGAGGATGCACTGGCCAACAGCCAGCAATTCGCGGTCCGCGAAATGACCAAGGCCGGTTACATCAAGTAACCTCCTCCCAGGGCGGGCCGGTCCGAAAGGGTCGGCCCGCTTTGTCAGACGCCACGTTTTTACTGTAGCTCGGCATCGAAGACTGTGCCCTCCGGCCCCTTGCCTTCAATGCTGCGCTCAAGGCTCTCCGGGAGATACCAATGGCAACCAAGGCTTCCCGCACCGCCGCCAGGATGATGATCTCGCCCTCCGTGATCCTTCTGCTCGGTTGGATGATCATTCCGCTTTCGATGACGATCTATTTTTCGTTCTTGCGGTACAATCTGATCACGCCGACAGGGAATCCCTTCGTGGGATGGGAAAACTACTACTGGTTCGTGACCGATCCGAGCTTCAAGGCGGCGATGATCAACACGCTGCTCCTGGTCGGAGGCATCCTGCTGATCACGGTTATCGGAGGTATCCTGCTCTCGCTGCTTCTGGACCGGCCGATGTTCGGCCAAGGCGTCATCCGCATCATGGTGATCGCACCTTTCTTCGTGATGCCGACCGTGTCGGCGCTCGTCTGGAAGAACATGTTCATGAATCCCGTCAACGGGATCTTCGGGCAGATGGCCACCGGGATGGGGTTCGAGCCGGTCGACTTCTTCGGGCAAATCCCGCTTCTTTCGATCATCTTCATCGCCAGCTGGCAATGGTTGCCATTCGCGACGCTGATCCTGTTCACCGCGATGCAGTCGCTCGATCAGGAACAGCTCGAAGCCGCCGAGATGGACGGTGCAAGCTGGTCGAGCCGGTTCTGGTTCATCATCCTGCCGCATCTGGCGCGCGCGATCACCGTCGTTATCCTGATCGAGACGATCTTTCTGCTCTCGGTCTTCGCCGAAATCCTGGTCACCACCAATGGCGGGCCGGGCACGGCGACAACGAACCTGACCTACCTCATCTATGTCTCGTCGCTGCTTCAGTTCGACGTGGGCATGGGAAGCGCCGGTGGCGTCATCGCCATCATCCTCGCCAACATCGTCGCCATCTTCCTGATGCGGATGATCGGCAAGAACCTCGACGCATAGGGAGGAGAGATCCATGGCACGCGCAGTTCCGCACAAGACCAAGGTCTTCAACACGGCCGTTGCAGGAACAATCGGCTTCCTGATGTTCTTTCCGATCCTCTGGATCCTCATCCTGTCCTTCAAGACGGAAGAAGACGCGATCCGGGCGCCGTTTCAGGTTCTGTTCAGCTCCGGCTGGACGATGGACAGCTTCGCCACGGTCCAGGAGCGGTCGGACTACTTCAAGCACTTCATGAACTCGGTCACGATCTCCCTCGGCTCCACCTTCCTGGGTCTGCTGATCGCCATCCCGGCCGCCTGGGCGATGGCCTTCGTGCCCGCCAAGCACACGAAGGACGTGCTGATGTGGATGCTGTCGACCAAGATGCTGCCGCCGGTGGGCGTCCTGGTGCCGATCTACCTGATCTTCCGGGATCTGGGATTGCTCGATACCCGTGTCGGACTGGTGTTCGTGCTGATGATGATGAACCTGCCGATCATCATCTGGATGCTCTACACCTATTTCCGGGAGATCCCCGGGGAAATCCTCGAGGCGGCACGAATGGACGGGGCGAGCCTGCGCGAGGAAGTCCTCTACGTGCTAACCCCGATGGCAGTGCCGGGCATTGCCTCGACGGTGCTGCTCAACATCATCCTGTCGTGGAACGAAGCCTTCTGGACGCTGAACCTGACAGCGGCCAAGGCGGCGCCGCTCACGGCGTTCATCGCCAGCTATTCGAGCCCTGAAGGCCTGTTCTACGCCAAACTGAGTGCGGCCTCGATAATGGCCATCGCACCGATCCTGATCATGGGCTGGTTCAGCCAGAAACAACTGGTCCGCGGCCTGACCTTCGGCGCCGTCAAGTAAGGGGAAGACCAATGGGACAAATCACTCTGAACAAGGTTCGCAAGTGCTTTGGAGAGGTCGAGGTCATTCCTCCGCTCGATCTCGAGATCAACGACGGCGAATTCGTGGTCTTCGTCGGCCCGTCGGGCTGCGGCAAGTCCACCCTGCTGCGGCTGATCGCCGGGCTCGAGGATGTCAGCGACGGAGAGATCCGGATCGACGGGGCGGAGGCGACCGACGTGCCGCCGGCCAAGCGCGGGCTCGCGATGGTCTTCCAGTCCTACGCGCTCTACCCGCATATGTCGGTGCGCAAGAACATCGCCTTCCCGCTCCGCATGGCCGGGCTCGACAAGGCCGCGCAGGACAAGAAGGTCGAGGAGGCGGCACGGGTTCTGAACCTCACTGACTACCTCGAGCGGAAGCCGGGCCAGCTCTCCGGCGGCCAGCGCCAGCGGGTCGCCATCGGTCGGGCAATCGTGCGGGAACCCGCGGCCTTCCTCTTCGACGAGCCGCTCTCGAACCTCGATGCCGCGCTGCGCGTGGGTATGCGGCTGGAGATCTCGGAACTGCACAAGCGCCTCGCGACGACGATGATCTACGTCACCCACGACCAGGTCGAGGCGATGACCATGGCCGACAAGATCGTTGTGCTTCGGGCCGGCAATATCGAGCAGGTGGGCTCGCCATTGGAGCTCTACCGCAATCCGCGCAACCTCTTCGTTGCCGGCTTCATCGGCTCGCCGAAGATGAATTTCGTCAACGGCCAGGAAGCAGCGAAGCACGATGCGCACACCATCGGAATCCGTCCCGAACATACGCAGGTTTCCACCGAAGGCGGAGACTGGCCCGGTGTCGTCGGCGTCTCCGAGCATCTGGGCTCTGACACCTTCTTCCATGTGACTTGCGAAGGATTTGCCGACCCGCTCACGGTGCGCGCCGGCGGCGAGGTCGATCTCCACTACGGTGACAAGGTGTTTCTGACACCGGACGCGGCGCATCTGCACCGCTTTGACAAGGAAGGACTACGGTTATGACGAAACGGCTCGACGGCAAGGTTGCCCTCGTTACCGGCGGCGCGCGCGGAATAGGCGCGGCGATTTGCGCGGCCTTTGTGGCCGAGGGCGCAAAGGTGGCGGTGGCGGATCTCCTTGCCAAGGATGCCGAAGAGACCGCCGCTGCGCTCGGAGAGAGCGCGATGGCGGTTGCAATGGACGTGACGGATCTCGACTCCATCGCCGCGGGTGTCGCCAAGGTCGAGGAGGCCTTCGGCGGAATCGACATCCTCGTCAACAATGCCGGCGTGTTTACCATGTCGACCATAGAGGAAATCACGCACGCGTCCTATCGCCAGCAATATGACGTCAATGTCGGCGGCACGATCTTTACCGCGCAAGCGGTGGTCCCGGGGATGAAGAAGCGCGGCGGCGGTTGCATCATCAACTTCTCCTCCCAGGCTGGCCGCCGGGGCGAGGCCAATGTGCTGCTCTATTGCTCGACCAAGGCAGCGGTGATTTCGATCACGCAATCGATGGCGCTTGAACTCGCGAAGGACGGCATTCGTGTGAATGCCATTGCGCCGGGCGTGATCGACACGCCGATGTGGGACGTTGTCGACGGGCTCTTCGCGAAATACGAGAACCGCCCGAAAGGCGAGAAGAAGCGCCTCGTCGGCGAGGCCGTGCCGCTTGGCTACATGGGCAGCCCGGAAGAGATCGCCGCCCCGTGCGTGTTCCTCGCCTCCGAGGACGCACGCTACGTGACAGCGCAGACGCTCAATGTCGACGGTGGCAACTGGATGAGTTGAGGAACCCTGCAATGGACCTTGGGCTGACGGGCAAGCTCGCGATCGTTACTGGTGCCAGCAAGGGGATAGGGCTCGGCATCGCCCGGGCCTTCGCGCGGGAGGGCGCCGATGTCGTCCTCACCGCCCGAACGGCCGATGCCGTCGAGGCGGCGGCCGCAGAGATTGCCGCCGAATACGGCGTCAATACCCGTGCGGTCGCTTCCGATGTGTCGACGCCCGAGGGGTGCCAGGCAGTGATCGACGCCGCCGCCGAGATGGGCGGAGCGGACGTCTTTGTCTCAAATGCCGGGACCGGGTCCAACGAGACGATCGCCGAGGCGCCGGATGCCAAGTGGCAGAGCTATTGGGACCTCCATGTGATGGCCGCGGTTCGCCTGAGCCGCGGCCTCGCAGACCAGATGGACGCAAAGGGCGGCGGCGCGATGCTGATGAACGCTTCGATCTGTGCGGTCCAGCCGCTCTGGTACGAGCCGATCTACAACACGACCAAGGCGGCGCTGCTGATGTTCGGAAAGTGCCTCTCGACTGAGATGATCAAGCGAAACATCCGCGTCAACACCGTCAATCCCGGCCTGATCCGCACGCCCGACTGGGAGAACACCGCCCGCGAACTGCGCGGCGACGACTGGGAGGGATACCTCCAGGAGGTCGCCGACGAGAATGCCGACATCCGACGCTTCGGCACGGTCGGGGAACTCGCGGATTTCTGCGTCTTCCTCTGCTCGCCCCGCGCATCCTACAGCGTCGGCTCCGCCTATCATGTCGATGGCGGAATGCTGAAAACCACCTGAAAGAAGATACAAATGGTCATCAAGCTGTCGAACGCCACCCTGCAGGACCTGCCGGAAAACGTGGTCCGCCCAACCTATGACCGCTCGAAGCTCACGCCCGGCATTGTGCATATCGGGCTCGGTAATTTCCATCGGGCGCACCAGTCGTGGTATCTTCACCGGCTGATGCAGCAAGGGCTGGCGCTGGACTGGGCCATCATCGGCGCCGGTGTCCGCTCCTACGACGCGGCCATGCGGGAGAAGCTGCTCGCGCAGGATTGCCTGACCACGCTGATCGAACTCGATCCGGCCGGAACCTCGGCCGAAGTCGTTGGCTCGATGATCGACTATGTGCCGATCGAGGAGGGCAACGGCCCGCTGATCGACCGCATGTCCCAGCCCGATATCCGCATCGTCGCGCTGACGGTGACCGAGGGCGGCTACTATATCGACCCGGTGACCAACAGCGTCGACACCAACCACCCCGACATCCGGCACGACGCCGCCAACCCCGACACGCCCCGCACGGCCTTCGGTGCCATGGTCGCCGCGCTGAAGCGCCGGCGCGATACCGGCATCGCGCCGTTCACTGGCCAGTGCTGCGACAACCTGATGGGCAATGGCAATATCCTGCGCCAGACGGTCGTGTCCCTCGCACGGCTCTCCGACCCGGACCTGGCGGACTGGATCGACGCCTCCTGCACCTTCCCGAACGCAATGGTGGATTGCATCGTGCCGGCCACCGGTGCGCGCGAGAGGGGGTTCGTTGCCGAGTTCGGCATCGAGGATGCCGCGCCGGTCACGCATGAGAACTTCCGCCAATGGGTGATCGAGGACAATTTCTGCAATGGCCGTCCCGACTGGGACAAGGCCGGTGCGACCTTCTCCGATGACGTCCATTCCTACGAGACGATGAAGATCCGCATCCTGAACGCGGGTCACCAGGTCATTTCGGATCCGGGCGAGATCCTGTCGGTCGAGACCATCTCCGGCTGCATGGAGCATCCGCTGATCGGCCCGTTCTTCCGCAAGGTCGAGGCCGAGGAGATCGCCCCTTATGTCGAGCCCGTTCCGGGCATGACGCCTGAGGCCTATGTCGAACTGATCGATCGCCGCTTTTCCAACCCGTCCATCGTGGACACTTCGCGTCGCGTCGCCTTCGACGGCTCATCGCGCCACACCGGCTTCGTCCTGCCGATCCTGCGCGATGCGCTCGCCGCGGGAGGGCCTGTCGCCGGTCTGGCGCTGGTCGAGGCGCTCTGGGCGCGGATGTGCACCGGCACGCGCGAGGACGGCAGCACGATCGAACCGAACGATCCCTTCTGGGACGATCTCAAGGCCGTTGCGCTCGAGGCCCGGGACACGCCGCGCGCCTGGCTCGCGATGCGGCAGACCTATGGCGATCTCGCCGACGAACCGCGCTTTGCCGACGCGTTCGAGTCCTGGCTGCGGATCATCTACAGCGATGGAACCGAAGCGGCCCTGCGCGCCTATCTCGCCGGCTGAAAGGAACTGAAATGGAAGCTGTCTATTTCCCGGCACGCAATGAGGCCACGTCTGGCGAGTTGCCCGACCCGGTCCCCGGCGCGGGCGAGGTTCTCATCCGGGTTCGGGCGAGCGGCATCTGCCACACCGATTTCGAGGTCAAGAAGGGCAATTACGGCACCGGAACCTATCCGCTCGTGCCCGGGCACGAATATGCCGGCGAGGTGATCGAGACGGGGCCTGAGGTGACCGGCTTCACCGTGGGCGACCGTGTCGTGGTCGATCCCAACCTCGAATGCGGGACCTGCAAGGCCTGCCGGCGAGGCTGGGCGCATCTCTGCGAAACGCTGGGGGCCTATGGCGTGACGACGAATGGCGGCTTCGCGGAACTAAGCGTCCTGCGCGCCGACCGGCTGCACAAGATCGGTGACATGCCCTTCGAGATGGCCGCGCTGGCCGAACCGTTGGGATGCATTCTCAATGGGCTGAGGCCGCTCAAGGGCCGGCTCATCGAACGCGCCGCGGTCTTCGGAGCAGGGCCGATCGGGCTCCTCATGGGGATGGCGCTGAAGGCGCGCGGCATCGCCGAGGTCAACATGGTCGATCTCGACGAATCCCGCCTCGAACTGGCCGAGATGCAGGGTCTGACCGGCGTTCCCGTCGGGAGCGAGTCTCTCGAACGCCTGGCGCTGAGTTGCGATCTGGCAGCGGATGCGACCGGCGTCCCCGCGGTGGTGCAATCGCTCACCGGGTATGTCGCCAATGGCGGCGCGGCGCTGGTCTTTGGCGTCTGCCCTCCGGATGCGCGCGTCGAGTTTTCGCCTTTCGAGATCTTCCGGCGCGAGCTGACGGTGTTCGGAACCCATTCGCTGAATCACAACATTCCCGAGGCGCTCGCCGTAATCTCCGATATCGGCCCGTCGATCGAAAAGGTCGTCACGCACCGGCTGGACCTGGCCGGGATTGCAGAGATCATGGCAAGCCATCCCCCCGCAGGCAGCATGAAGGTGCAATACCAGTCCTGACGCTATCGGGCACTGGTTCGCAGGCCGCCATGGGTCCCGGCTTGCGCTGGCTTGCGCAAACGCGTGGTTGAAGCGTAGGAGGGCCGCGAGGATGTCGCGAGATCAGATGAGGAACGCCCGATGACACGTATGGCTGCACGGAAGCGTATCGCGCTGGTGGCGCATGACGCGATGAAACCGGCGATGGTCGCCTGGGCGAAGCGCAACCGCGACGTGCTGTCCGCGCATGAACTCGTCGGCACCGGAACGACGGGCGGCTTCGTGGCCGAAGGCGCGGCGCTCGAGGTGCGGCGGCTCAAGAGTGGACCGCTCGGCGGCGACCAGCAACTCGGCGCGATGATCGCCGATGGCCAGCTCGATATCCTGATCTTTTTCACCGACCCGCTGACCGCGATGCCGCATGACGTGGATGTCAAGGCACTGACCCGGATCGCCACGCTCGAACAGGTCGTCATGGCCTGCAACGCGGCCACGGCGGATTTCGTCATCGCCTCGTCTCTCTTCGAGCATCCCTATTCGCCGGAAGCCGAAGAAGCGGCCAACGCCCGCTGAACCAGGCTCAGCGGATCGACCGCCCCTTGAAGATCGCATCCGCGCCGAAACGTTCGCGGATCGCATCCGTCGCCCGCTCCGCCGCCGCGCGCGCACGGCCCTGCGGGTCGAGCAAATCGCCGCCCGGATCGTCCGGGCGCGCGGGCACCAGCTCCGAGATACCGACACCCAGCAGGCGAAACGGTCCGGCCCCGACCGCCTGCTCCAGCATCCGTGCGGCCTCCGAAAAGATGCGGTCGGCGAGCTGTGTCGGCTCCTCGAGCGCATGCCGGCGCGTCAGGATCCTGTGATCGGCCCGCTTGAGCTTGAGCGTGACAACCCGTCCCGCCAGCCGTTTCGCCTTGGCCCTGTCTGACACCTTCTCGCTCATCCGCCAGGCCAGGCCCCGAAGCGCCTCCAGCGCGCCGATATCTGTCGCGAAGGTGGTCTCGTTGGAGATCGATTTCGGTACCTCCGTCCGGGCGACGCGCCGTCTGTCCTGTCCGCGCGCGAGATGCCAGAGCCGGTCGCCCTGTCGGCCGAAGCGGTCCTGGAGCGCCGCGCGGTCCCAGCGGCGGAGATCGGCGAAGCTGCGAATCCCGGCGCGGGAGAGCTGCGACTGCGTCACCGCGCCGACGCCCCAGATCAGCGAGACCTGCTTGTCGGAGAGGAAATCCAGCGTCTCAGCCTGCCCGATGACGGAAAATCCCCGCGGTTTTTCGAGATCGCTCGCCACCTTGGCGAGAAACTTGCAATGGCTGAGCCCGATCGAGCCCGAGACGCCGATCTCGACCTCCATGCGCCGGACGAGCCGCGCCAGCATGACGGCGGGCGGCGCGTGGTGGAGCCGCGCCGTGCCGGTCATGTCGAGGAATGCCTCGTCGAGCGAGAGCGGCTCGACCGCCGGTGTCAGTTCCTCCATCATGTCGCGGATCTGCCGCGACACCCGCGCATAGATGTCGTGCCGCGGCTTCACCCAGATTGCCTCAGGGCAGAGCTTCCTTGCCTGGAAGGCCGGCATCGCCGAGCGCACGCCATAGAGCCGCGCGATATAGCAGCAGGTCGAGACCACGCCCCGCTGACCGCCGCCGACGATCACCGGCTTGTCGGCCAGCTCCGGTTCCATCGCCTTGTGAACCGAGGCGAAAAAGGCGTCGCAATCCATATGGGCAATCGAGAGATCGAAGAGTTCGGGATGCGCGAGCACCCGCGGGCTGCCGCAGGCCGGACAGCGGCGGCCGGTGTCGAAGGTTACGAGGCAGTCTCGGCAAAGCGATGGCATGGCCGAAGACTACCGCGTCGCGGCCGCCGCCGCGAGAGGAACCGCGCGATCGGGCAGTGCCTCGGTGTAGCCGGGGGCGGACGGCCCCTCGGTCCTGTCCTCACACCTTGTCGCGCAGCGAATACCAGAGCATCGCCAGCACCAGCAGCGGCGTGCGAAACCGCGGCCCGCCCGGAAAGCGCGGTATCGGAACCGAGGCCATGGCATCGAAACGCTCGGCCTGACCTGCCAGCGTCTCGGCGGCGATCTGACCCGCGAGCGTGGCCATCGCCAGACCGTGGCCCGAATAGCCGGAGAAGCTCAGGATGTTGCCGGCAAGCCGGTCGAAATGCGGCATCCGGTTCATGGTAATCGCCAGAGTGCCGCCCCAGGCGTAGTCGAGCGAGACATCGCGAAGCTGCGGAAAGACCTCCAGCATCGGCCGCCGGACCTTGGCGCGGATATCGGCGGGGAAGCGGTAGCCATAGCTCTCGCCACCGCCGAAGAGCAGCCGGTGATCCTCGGAAAAACGGTAGTAATTGACCACGAACTTGCTGTCGCCCACCGCATAGTCGCCGCGGATGATGTCGGCCTGCCGTTCGGGCGAAAGTGGCTCTGTGGCGACGATGAAATTGTTGATCGGCATGACGCGCGCCGCCACCTGGCCGTCCAGACCGCCGAGATAGCCGTTACAGGCGAGGATAACGTGATCAGCGGTGATCTCGGCCGAAGCTGTCTTCAACCGCGCAGGCGCGCCCTTGGTGATCTCGACGACCTTGGATCCCTCGTGGAGACGCGCCCCCGCCGCGACCGCCAGCCGGGCCAGACCCAGCGCGAAGCGCAGCGGGTCGAGATGGCCGGCGTTTTCGTCGAGGAAACCGCCGTGATAGGCGTCCGAGCCGATGATCGCGCGGATCTCGTCCCGGTCGATGAAGCGGATCGGATCATAGGCGTAGCGCTCGCGCAGGTGGTCGACATAGGCGCGCGTCTCCGGCACGAAACGCGCCTTGTGGTCGGCGTGGATCAGGCCGGGGTGGAAGGTGCAGTCCTCCATTTCAGGCCGGGCAGTGAGGTCCCGGACGAGATCGACCGACTGAAGCGAGATTTCCCAGAGCCGCCGCGCGGCCGCCTCGCCGAACTTCGCCTCGAGCGTCTCCTGGTCGACCCGTTGCCCCGGCCAGACCTGACCGCCGTTGCGCCCGGAAGCGCCGAAGCCCACGCGCTGCGCTTCGAGCAGCACCACGTCATAGCCGCGTTCGGCGAGGTGCAGCGCGGCCGAGAGCCCGGTATAGCCGCCGCCGACGATGCAGACATCGGCGCGCAGCGTGCCTTCGGCCGGGGCGAAGGGGGGCAGCGGTCGCGCCGCGCTCGCGTAATAGGAGCCGGGATACTCCCCGGGTGTGTCGTTGACGGTGAGCAGATCGAGGGACTGGGACACGGGTCAGGCCTGTTTTCGAAAGGGGAGGGGCGGAGAGATCGGACTCGGTCGGGGCGATGCTCTCATGCTACTTTGCGCCGACGGTGCGGAGGAAACGCCATGACCATCACCTTGCTTGTCGGAACCACGAAGGGGGCTTTCCTGCTCGACGCAGGCGCGGATCGCCAGGGTTGGATGATCCGCGGTCCGTTCTGCGACGGATGGGGCATCAACCACATGATCGGCGACCCCGAGAGTGGCACGATCTGGGCCGCGGGCGGCGGTCAGTGGCCGGGGGCCGGCGTCTGGCGCTCGACCGATCACGGCGAGAGCTGGCAGGTCAGCCAGTTCGCCAATGGTGCGGCCAATGACTGGATTGCCGCCAATGCCGAGCTGGCGGAGGAATGGGGCATGGAGGTTGCGCCGGCGGCGCCCTTCGATGGCACGGTCGACGCGCTCTGGTCGCTCGGCCGCGCCAACGGCCGGCTTTACGCGGGAGCCAAGCCTGCCGCGTTCTTCGCCAGCGACGATGGCGGCGTCACCTGGGAACTGCTGCCGGCGCTCGGGGAGATTCCGGGTCGCGAGAGCTGGGAGCCCGGTGCGGCCGGCCTTACGCTGCACACCATCCTGCCGGATCCGGAGGACGCGAGACGGATCTGGATCGGGATCTCCGCGGCCGGCGTCTTCGCGACCGAGGATGGCGGCGAGAACTGGGACCTGCGTGTCCGGCTTGCCAACGAGCCCGCCTCGGGCGACCACCCGCCGCATCCGGGCCACGAGCGCGAGACCGCATCGGGAACGATCGGCCTCTGTGTTCACAACATGGTCAAGGCACCGGGCGACGGCGAACTGCTCTACCAGCAGAACCATCATGGCGTCTTTCGCAGCGTCGATGGCGGGCGAAGCTGGCGCGACATCACTGCCGGCCTGCCGTCGGATTTCGGATTTCCCATCGCCGTGCATCCGCGCGACCCCGACGTGATCTGGACCTTGCCGCTCAATGGCGACAGCAAGGGCCGTTTCCCGCCCGACGCCTCCGCGGCGGTCTGGCGATCGCGCGACGGTGGCCAGAGTTGGGAGAAGTGCCAGAACGGGCTTCCGGTGAAGGACTGCTACTTCACCGTGCTCCGGCAAGCGATGGCGACCGACAGCGGCACGCCGGCGGGGGTCTATTTCGGCAGCAACAGCGGCAGCATCTTTGCCAGTCTCGACGAGGGCGAGAGCTGGCAGGCCATCGCCCAGCACCTGCCGACGGTGCTGAGCGTGGAGGTGCTGGAACGATAGGAGGGTCGTGGCAGGCACGGGAGGCGTCCCCTACCTGTAGATTCCCTCGTCCTTGATCTGCGCCAGCGACAGGTCGAACACCTTCACCGCGCGCTCGATCATCAGATCGACATCGGATTTCGTCAGGACGAGCGGGGGCGCGACGATCATCCGGTCGCCGACATGGCGCATGACGAGACCGTTGGCAAAGGCGTGGCCGCGGGCGATCAGGCCCACCGTCCCCTTGGGCGCCTCGAAGGGCGCGCGGGCGGACTTGTCCGGCGTCATCGCGACCGAGGCCATGAAGCCCCGGATCGTCGCCTCGCCGATCAGCGGATGATCGGCCAGCGCCTGCCATTTCTCGGCGAGATAGGGGCCGGTCACCTCGGCCACGTTCTCGACGAGCTTCTCCTCTTCGAGGATGCGCAGGTTCTCCAGCGCCACGGCGCAAGACACCGGATGTCCGGAATAGGTATAGCCGTGGTTGAACTCGCCGGCCTCCGCGACGACCTGCGCGACATCGTCACTGACGATCGAGGCGCCGATGGCGGCATAGCCCGACGACAGCCCCTTGGCGACGGTCATGATGTCCGGCCGGATGTCGTAGCTCTGGGAGCCGAACATCTTCCCGGTCCGCCCGAAGCCGCAGATCACCTCATCGGCGATCAGAAGGATCTCGTGCGCGTCACAGATCGCCTGGATCTCCGGCCAGTAGCTCTCGGGCGGAATGATCACGCCACCCGCGCCCTGGATCGGCTCGGCGATGAAGGCGGCGACATTGTCCTCTCCGAGCTCGGCGATCTTCGCCTCGAGCTCACGTGCTCGTGCGATGCCGAAGTCCTTCGGGCTCATCTCGCCGCCCTCCGACCACCAGTCCGGCTGGTTGATATGGTGGATGCCGGGGATCGGCAGGCCGCCCTGCGCATGCATGCCGCTCATCCCGCCGAGGCTCGCGCCAGCCATGGTGGAGCCGTGATAGGCGTTCTTGCGCGAGATGATCGCCGTCTTCGTCGGCTTGCCCATCGCCGCCCAGTAATGGCGCACGAGGCGGACATTGGTGTCATTCGCATCTGACCCGCCAAGCGCGTAGAAGACGTGGTTCAGGTTACCCGGCGCGATCTCCGCCAGCTTCTGAGCAAGCGCGATCGCGGGTACGTGGGAGGTCTGGAAGAAGGTATTGTAATAGGGCAGCTCGCGCATCTGCCGCGCGGCCGCCTCGGCGATGCTGTCCCGTCCGTAACCGACGTTGACACACCACAGCCCGGCCATGGCGTCGAGGATCCTGTTGCCGTTGGTGTCGGTGAGCCAGACGCCCCTGGCCGATTTTATGATCCGCGGGCCGATCTCGGCCAGCGCCGCACCGTTGGTAAAGGGGTGCATGTGATGCGCCGAGTCGATCGCCTGCAGCGCCTCGGTGGGCGGGTGGTTGGTCAGCATGTTCATGAGGTGTCCTTTCCGTCAGGCGTTCAGCAGCAGGTGCTGTCGTTCCCAGGGGGAAATTTCGCGTTTGTATTCATCGTGTTCGGCGTGCTTGATGTCCGAGTAGAGCTGGCAGAACTCGGGGCTCAGCACCTCCCGGACCTCGTGGTCCTCGTCGAAGAGCTCCAGCGCATAGCCGAGATCCTCCGGCAGGCGCGTGTCGCACTCGTAGACCTCGTGCTCGGCGATCGGTCGCGGCTCGACCCGGTTGACCAAGCCGAGATAGCCGCAGGCGAGGCTGGCGGCGATCGCGAGATAGGGGTTGGAATCGATTCCGATCACCCGGTTTTCGACCCGCCGTGCGGCCGGCTTCGAATTGGGAATCCGAAGGCCGGTGGTGCGGTTGTCCTGGCCCCATTCGAGATTCGTCGGCGCGCTCATGCCTTCCGCGTTAAAGCGGCGGAAGGAGTTCACATAGGGCGCGAGCAGCGGCACGACCGACATCAGGTATCTCTGGCTGCCGCCGATGAAATGGTGGAACGCGTCGGAGGGGCTGCCGTCGGGGTTGGAGAAGATATTCGCGCCCGCGCGATCCACCACCGACTGGTGGATATGCATCGCCGAGCCCGGCTCGTCGCGCATCGGCTTGGCCATGAAGGTGGCAAAGACGCCGTTCTTGAGTGCCGCCTCGCGGACCGAACGCTTGAAATAGAATACCTGGTCGGCTTGTTTCAGCGGGTCGCCGTGCAGCAGGTTGATCTCGATCTGGCCGGCACCGCCTTCCTGGATCACTGTGTCGATCTCGAGCCCCTGCGCCTCGGCATAGTCGTAGATCGTGTCGATCACCTCGCCATATTCGTCCACCGCGACCATCGAATAGGCCTGTCGGCTGGCGCCCTTGCGGCCGGTGCGGCCGAGCGGCGGCTCGATCGGTTCGTTGGGGTCGGTATTGGGCTTGGTGAGATAGAACTCGAGCTCCGGGGCGACCACCGGCTGCCAGCCTTTTTCGGCGTAGAGGCCGAGCACGCGCTTGAGGACATTGCGCGGCGCGATCGGCAGCGGCGCGCCCTCGCGGGTTTCCAGGTCGCAGATCACCTGAAGCGTCGCGTCTTCGGCCCAGGGGGCCGCAACGGCGGTAGACATGTCGGGCCGGAGGACAATGTCGCGCTCGAGCCACTGGTCCTCGATATCCATGTCGACATATTCGCCGGAGATCGTCTGGTAGAAGAGCGAGATCGGCAGGAAGAATCTCTCGTCGGGGCTGAACTTGTGGCTGGGCATCGCCTTGCCGCGCGACATGCCGACGATGTCGGGGATGATCGCCTCGACCTCCTCGAGCCGGCGCTCGCCGAGATACTCGGTGAACGCTTCGGGCAGATGCGCGATCCAGCTCTTGCGGTTGCGCGACATGGAGAAACCCTCGTTGAATGCGGACGCAGCAGGGCGGGGCATGGCCCGTTCCGCTGTCCCTCGATTTATGATCAAATTATGGGAAGTGTCAATCAGCGCCGTCGCCGGTGACGGATTCCGGCGCCTCGAGCATCGACAGGCGAATCTGTTCGAGGCCCTGGAGGATGTCGCGTTCGATGGCTGCCTGAACTTTAGGCGGATTGCCTGTGGCGAGGGCGTCGAGGGTCGCGCCGTGCTGATCGGGAAGATTCGATGTGCCGTAACGTCCGCAGACGATCCGGAGTGACGGGCCGACCCGGAGCCAAAGGCCGAGAACGAGGCGCTCCAGCACCTCCGCCTCGGCGCGGGCGTAGAGGTGGAAGTGGAAGCGGAAATTCTGCTCGAGATAGAGCCGGATATTGCCTTTTTCGATCGCCGAATCGATCCGGCGGTCGATTTCCCGCAGCTCGGAAATCAGCGTCGCATCAGCCCGTTCCGCGGCCCTGCGGGCCAGTTCCGGCTCCACCGCCTGGCGAGAAAAGGAAATTTGTTCCAACTGGTTAGGCGAAAGCACCGGGACGGTGATCCGGCGGTTGCCGAGCGCCTCGAGCGCGCCCTCGGCGGTGAGCCGCCGGATCGCTTCGCGCACGGGCGTCATGCCTGCGCCGAGATGATCGCGCAGCCCCATGATCGTCACGGCCTGGCCCGGTTCGACCTCGCCGAAGAGGATCATGTCGCGCAGTCGGCGATAGATCGCTTCGTGCTCCGGTGTCTTTGCCTCTTGCCTGTGCAACGGCCTTGCCCTTTTCTTGCTCACGATTGCGCGACGCGACACGCCATGGGGACGTGGGGCTTGCATTCCGCGCGTTTCTTGGGAAGCATGCACCGAAAGCTAAGGTTTGATCAAATAAAATGCGGGACCAATCCCGTCAATCCAAAGGGGAGACACAAATGAAACGGAAGATTGCGACGCTCGCGCTTGCGTCCGCGACGCTGGCCGGTGCGGTCCAGGCGGAGGAAGTGCGGGTCTACAACTGGTCGGACTATATCGACGAGGAGTTGCTGGCCAAGTTCGAGGAAGAGACCGGACTGGAGCTGATCTACGACGTTTTCGACAGCAACGAGGTTCTGGAGACCAAGCTGCTCGCGGGCGGCTCGGGCTATGACGTGGTCGTGCCCTCGGGCACCTTCCTGCAACGGCAGATCGAGGCCGGGGCCTTCCAGAAGCTCGACAAGTCGAAGCTGCCGAATATCGACAACATGTGGGACGTGATCGAGGAGCGCACCGCGCAATACGATCCGGGCAACGAATATGCGATCAACTACATGTGGGGCACCACCGGCATCGGCGTGAACGTCAACAAGGTGCAGGAAGTGCTGGGAGAGGACGCACCGATCGACAGCTGGGAGCTGGTATTCGATCCAGCCAACATGGAAAAACTGGCGGAATGCGGCGTCTATTTCCTTGATGCGCCGGCTGAGATGATTCCCGCCGCGCTGGCCTGGATCGGCGAGGACCCCGACAGCCACGACCCGGACGTGATCGCCAAGACCGAAGAGGTCTGGATGGGCATTCGCCCATATATCGCCAAGTTCCATTCCTCCGAATACATCAACGCGCTGGCAAATGGTGACATCTGCGTCGCCGTCGGCTGGTCCGGCGATATCCTCCAGGCACGCGACCGTGCCGACGAGGCCGACAACGGTGTCGAGATCGCCTATCACGCGCCCAAGCAGGGCGCCCAGATGTGGTTCGACGAGATGGCCATTCCGGTCGATGCTCCGAACCCGGAGGGCGCGCACACCTTCCTGAACTTTATCATGGATGCCCAGAACATGGCGGCGGCGTCGAACTACGTCTATTACGCCAACGGCAACAAGGCGAGCCAGGAGTTCCTCGAGGAGGACGTGATCGGCGATCCGGCGATCTATCCCGACGAGGAGACGCTGGCGAACCTCTTCACCACCACACCCTTCGATCCCAAGGTTCAGCGGGTCGTGACGCGGCTCTGGACCAAGATCAAGTCCGGCACCTGAGGCCGACAGGTGCCCTGCGTCCCGCGCGTTTCGTCGCGCGGGACGCGCAAAATCCTGACGCGCGTATTCCTCCGGAAAGGAATCCCATGTCCGATCCCGCTCCCGCCGCGCCCGGTCCGGCTGTTTTCGAGCCCTGGAACGACCCCGCGAAACGACCGCTGATCCAGTTTCAGAACGTCACCAAGCGGTTCGGTGATTTCACTGCGATCGACAATCTGACCATCGACATCTACGAGCGCGAGTTCTTCGCCTTGTTGGGGCCCTCCGGCTGCGGCAAGACCACGCTGATGCGGATGCTGGCGGGGTTCGAGACGCCGACCGAGGGATACATCCTGCTGGATGGCCGCGACATCGGCGCGGTGCCGCCCAACAAGCGGGCGGTCAACATGATGTTCCAGTCCTACGCGCTCTTCCCGCATCTCTCGGTGCGCGACAACATCGCCTTCGGCCTGAAACGCGAGGGGATGCCCAAGGATCAGATCGACGCAAGGGTGGAGGAGATGCTGCGGCTCGTGCAGCTGCAGAAATTCGCCGCCCGCAAGCCGCACCAGATTTCCGGCGGCCAGCGGCAGAGGGTTGCGCTGGCGCGCAGCCTCGCCAAGGCGCCGAAGCTCCTGCTGCTCGACGAACCGCTCGGCGCGCTCGACGCCAAGCTCCGGACCCAGACGCAGTTCGAGCTGATGGAAATCCAGGAAAAGACCGAGACCACCTTCGTCATCGTCACCCACGACCAGGAGGAAGCGATGACGGTCGCCTCCCGCGTCGCGGTGATGGATCACGGCCGCATGGTGCAGGTCGACACGCCCGCGCGGATCTATGAGCTGCCCAACTGCGCCTATGTCGCGGATTTCATCGGCGAGGTGAACCTCGTCGAGGGCAACGCCACCGCGCATCACGAGGACGGCAAGGTGGTAATCCACTGGGCCGAGGGCGCCCCGCCGATCGTCGGCACGCCGATGCAACCGATCGCAGACGGCACGCGCTGCACCTTCGCCATCCGTCCCGAGAAGGTGAACATCACCAAGGAGCATCCCGAGGGCAAGGCCAACATCATGCGGGGGCGTATCCTCGATATCGCCTATCTCGGCAATCTCTCGACCTACCATGTCCAGCTTCCGACCGGCCAGATCATCAAGGCCGAGGAATCCAACCGCCGCCGGATCTCCAGGCGCCCGTTCACCTGGGAAGACGAGGTCTGGCTCTCGTGGTCGGAATCCGCCGGCGTCGTTCTGACGGAGTGAGCGCGATGAACCTGCGGCGTGCCGTCCTTATCCTCGTTCCCTATCTCTGGCTTCTGGGCCTGTTTTTGGTGCCGTTCGCGATCGTGCTGAAGATCTCGCTCTCCGACACCGCGCTCGCTATCCCGCCCTACACGCCGACGCTGGATCTCTCGGCCGGCCTGCAGGGGCTCCGCAACTTCTTCTCGCAGCTCGATTTCGAGAACTTCACCTGGCTCACGCAGGACGACCTTTACTGGAAGGCCTATCTTTCCAGCCTCCAGATCGCTGTTACCTCGACGCTGCTTACGCTGCTGGTTGGCTTTCCCATCGCCTACGGCATGGCCAACGCGCCGGACGAGTGGCGCCCTGCACTGATGATGCTGGTGATCCTCCCGTTCTGGACCTCCTTCCTGATCCGCGTCTACGCTTGGATGGGGATCCTGTCGAACGAGGGTTTCCTGAACCAGTTCCTGCTCTGGACCGGCCTGATCTCGGAGCCGCTTACCATCCTCAACACCAACTGGGCGGTCTTCATCGGCATCGTCTACACTTACCTGCCGTTCATGATCTTGCCGATCTACGCCACGCTGGAGAAGCTCGACATCTCGCTGCTCGAGGCCGCCGAAGATCTCGGATGCACCCGCACATCTGCCTTCTGGCTGGTCACCCTGCCGCTCTCGCGCCCCGGTGTTATCGCCGGCTGCTTCCTCGTCTTCATCCCCGCGCTCGGCGAATTCGTCATCCCGTCACTGCTGGGCGGCTCGAAGACCCTAATGATCGGCAAGGTTCTCTGGGAGGAGTTTTTCTCCAACCGCGACTGGCCCGTGGCCTCCGCCGTCGCCGTCATCCTGCTCCTGCTGCTGATCGTCCCGATCGTGCTCTTCCAGCGCCAGCAGGAACGCCAGCAGGAGGCCGGGAAATGAGACGCCTCACCTGGTTCAACACCGTCTCGCTGACGCTCGGCTTCGCCTTCCTCTACATCCCGATGCTGATCCTCATCATCTTCTCCTTCAACGAGAGCAAGCTGGTGACGGTCTGGGCGGGTTTCTCGACCAAGTGGTATGGCGAGCTGATCCGCAACGAAGCCTTCCTCGACGCCGCGCTCGTGACCTTCAAGGTCGCGTTCGCTTCCTCGCTGCTGGCGACGGTGCTCGGAACGATGGCGGCCTATGTCATGGTCCGCGGCGGCCGTTTCTTCGGCCGCACGCTGTTTTCGGGGATGATCTACGCGCCGCTGGTCATGCCCGAGGTCATCACCGGCCTCTCGCTTCTGCTGCTCTTTATCGCCGTCGGACTCGACCGCGGCGTCTTCACCATCGTGCTGGCGCACACGACCTTCTCGATGTGCTATGTCTCGGTCGTCGTCTCCTCGCGGCTCGTCTCCTTCGACCGGTCTGTCGAGGAGGCCGCGCTCGATCTCGGATGCACCCCCTTCGAGGCGTTCCGGCTGGTCACGCTGCCGATCATCTTCCCGGCCGTCCTCTCGGGCTGGCTGCTGGCCTTCACGCTTTCGCTGGACGACCTCGTGATCGCCTCCTTCACCGCCGGGCCGTCCTCCACGACGCTGCCGATCAAGATCTTCTCCTCCGTCCGTCTCGGCGTCTCGCCGGAGATCAACGCGCTGTCGACGATCATGATCGCGATCGTCGCGATCGGCGTTATCACGGCCTCGCTCGTCACCAAGCGTGCAATCTCCCGGCAGGCCCGCGAGGAACGCGACGCGGCGCAGGCGTGAGTCGGATCTACGAGCCCTTCGGCTACGGCGAGGGGCCGGTCGCCCGGAGCTACTGGCCCTCGACCGTCTCCGAACGCCACGCCTGGCCGCGCCTCGACGGCGCCATGCGCGCCGACATCGCCATTGTCGGCGGCGGCTATACCGGCCTTTCCGCCGCACTCCACCTCGCCGAGGCGGGCGCGGATGTGGCGCTCATCGACGCGAACGCCCCCGGCTGGGGCGCTTCCGGCCGAAATGGCGGTTTCTGCTGCCTCGGGGGCACCGCGCTCGACGCGGACGGCCTTGCGAGGCGTTACGGCGCAGAGGACACGCAGTGCTTTTTCGACGCCGAACGCGCCGCCATTGACCTCGTTGCCGACCTGCTGGATCGCCTCGGCATCGAGGCGGACACCGGCTCCCGGGGCGAGACGATGCTGGCGCATCGCGCCGAGGCCATCCCGCAGCTCGAGGCGACCGCCCGACACATGCGCCACGTCCATGGCGTAACCTGCGAAATCCTGTCGCGCGCGGAGCTTGCCGCAGCCGGCATGGCGTCCGGCGCGTTCCACGGTGCGGTCACGACGCCTGTCGGCTTCTCCCTCAACCCGCTGAAATATGCACTCGGGCTCGCGCAAGCGGCCGCGGATGTTGGCGCCCGCGTCTTTGCGGCGAGCCCGGCCGAGACCATTCGCCGGTCGGGTGATGTCTGGAAGATTGCCACCCCCGCGGGCGAGCTGACCGCGCGCCGCCTGATCCTGGCCACCAATGGCTACAGTTCGGACGACCTCCCGGGCCTTGCCGCCCGCTATCTGCCGCTGCAATCCAACATCCTCGTTACCCGTCCGCTCACCACCGCCGAGATCGCCGCGCAGGGCTGGACCACCGGGCAAATGTGCTACGACAGCCGCACCCTTCTGCATTACTTCCGGCTGCTGCCCGACCGACGCATGCTTTTCGGAATGCGCGGTGCGATCCGCGCCACGCCTGAGGCGCTGGCGGCCATCGGCGCCCGCGCCCGGGCCGATTTCGACAGGCTCTTTCCCGCCTGGGCGACCGTCGAGACGACGCATCTGTGGTCCGGGTTCGTCGCGCTGGCCCGCAACCGGACGCCGTTCGTCGGCCCGCTTCCGGGTGTCGAGGCGGCGTTTGCCGGCCTCTGCTATCATGGCAACGGCGTCGCCATGGGCAGCTATGCCGGCGCGCTGCTCGCCCGGCTCGCCCTTGGCCGCCCCCCGGAACTTCCCTATCCGAAGCTCATGGCCAAGCCACTCGCTCGCTTCCCCTTTGGCCGCCATCGCCGCACCCTGCTGCGCGCGATCCTTCCCCTCCACGCCATGATGGACGGCGCCTGACCCGCAGAGCGCGCCGGTGCGGTGGATCAACGCGCTGACACCGACCGCTCCGCCCGGCTATACCGGCGGCGACGCGCCAAGGCGCGACGATCTGAAAAGACGAAAAGGACATCCCATGATTCCCACCCAGGAGCAGGAGGCCGCCCTCATCGAGGCGGTCCGGAAGGCCGCGCGCGAGGAGATCTTGCCGCGGTTCCGCAATCTCGGCCCCGAGGGCGCAGATGCCAAGGCCCATGCCGAAGACCTCGTGACCGAGGCTGACCGGCGTGCCGAGCTCTCGATCACCGCCGCCATCGGTGACATCCTGCCCGGGGCCGCGGTTGTCGGCGAGGAGGCGGTCGCCGAGGACGCGACGGTGCTCGAGCGGATCGGCGCGTCCGAGACCTGTGTCATCATTGATCCCGTCGATGGCACCTGGAACTTCGCCAAGGGGCTCTCGACTTTCGGCGTGCTCCTGGCGGTGACGCATCGGGCCGAGACGGTCTTTGGCCTGCTCTACGATCCGCTGAATGACGACTGGGTGATGGCGCGAAAGGGGGGCGGGGCGTGGTTCTGCACTGCGGATGGTCGCCGCGAGCGGCTCGACGTCACCCGGGGCGATCCGATTTCCGGGTTTGCCAGCCCGTGGCTGCTGCCGGAGGAGAAGCGCGTGCGGTTCTTCGAAGGGCTGATGCCCTACAACCGCGTGCGCGATCTCGGCTGCGCCTGCCACGATTACCGGATGCTCTGCATGGGCAACGGCCGCTTCGGGTTCGCGATCAAGCTCAACCCCTGGGACCACGCCGCGGGTGTCCTCGCGCTGCAGGAAGCCGGTGGCGAGGTCGGCATGCTCGACGGCCGCGCCTATTCTCCCACCTTCACCTCCGGCTACATGATCTCCGCGCGCGACGCGGAGACGCTGGCGGAGCTTCGCGCCCGGTTCGTCTGGCTGCTCGAGTGACCAGCTGGCGGCAACGCCGTCCGGATCTGCGCAAGGGCGCGCGGTCGATCGAAAGATCTGACCGACGCGCTTCTCCCGCCCTCAAAACGGATCAGGCGCGACCGCTTTACGTCGGCAACGCCTGTCCCGCTGTCTCCCGCGCCGTCCTGGCCCGCTTCTCCCGGATCTCGCCGCGCCGGAAGAAGATGTAGTAGAGTGTCGGCGCGGCGACGAGCGTGAGGATCGTGGCGAAGGCGAGGCCGCCCATGATCGTCACCGCCATCGAGACGAAGAAGGCGTCCCACAAGAGCGGCACCATGCCGAAGATCGTCGTCGCCGCGGCGAGCACCACCGGGCGCAGGCGCGAGGTCGACGCGCGGATGATCGCCGGTTTCAACTCCTGGCCCTCGGCCCGCATGATGTCGATCTCTTCGACGAGCACGATCCCGTTCTTGATCAGCATTCCCGAGAGCGAGAGCAGGCCGAGGAGCGCGGTGAAGGAGAAGGGCAGGCCGGTCAGGCCGAGCCCGATGACCACGCCGTTGACCGACATCGGCACAAGGAGCCAGATCACGAGCGGCTGGCGCAGCGCGTTGAAGAGCAGGATCGAGATCAGCACCATGATCAGGAAGGACATCGGCAGCTTGGTGCCGAGAGCGGCCTGTGCCTCCGTGGACTTCTCGTATTCCCCGCCCCATTCGAGCTTGTAGCCAATGGGCAGGTCCATCGCCTCGACCGCGGTGCGGATCTCGCCCTGCACGGCGTCGACGTTGCGCCCGTCGGCCACGTCGGCGCCGACGGTGATGGTGAGCTGTCGGTCGCGGCGGTGCACCAGCGTGTTCTCGGGGATGAACTCGAAACCGTCGATCACCTGTTCGAGCGGCACGAAGGACTGGGCCGAAGCCGAATAGACCACCTGGTCCATCAGGGTCAGTCCCGATGAGCGCGGCTCGCGAAGGATGATCGGGATCAGCCGGTCCTCCTCGCGATAAGTGCCTGCGCGCGAGCCGTCAGTGGCGTAAAGCAGGGTGCCGGCGATGTCGTCGCGGGTGATGCCGGCCGCCTGGGCGCGATCGGTCGAGTAGATCGGGCGCAGCACGAGCTCTTGTTCCCGCCAGTCCGTGCGCATCTGGTCGATGCCATCGGTCTCGCGCGCAATGATGCTCTCGGCCTCCGCAGCCAGCTTGCGCAGCACCTCGGAGTCGTTCCCCGAGATCCGGGCCTCGATATCCGCGCCGCCGCCCGGGCCGAAGACCAGACGCTTGCTGCGGAACTCGCCCTCCGGGAGGGCCTCGGCTCCGAAACGATCGAGATCGGCCTTGAGCGCCGGAATCTCGTCGAGCGTGTGGGTGCGCACGATCATGTGGCCATAGGTCGGGTTCTGGTTCTCCGCCGAATAGGTGAGCATGAAGCGGGTCGCGCCCTGGCCGACGAAGGTCGTGACAGCGACGACCTCCTCCCGCTCCGCGAGCCAGTCCTCGACGATCTTCATCTGCTCGGAAGTGGTCTCGATCGAATTGCCCTGCGGCAGCTTGTAGTGGACGAAGAAGAGCGGCGTATTGCTGTCGGGGAAGAATTGCTGCGGCAGCCGAGTGAAAGCATCGAAGCAGAACGCGGTGAGCACGACTAGGCCGAGGACGACCAGCCAGCGCAGGCGCAGCGCGATCCCGAGCATCCAGCCATAGGCGCGGAAGAGCGGGCCGCCATAGGCATCGTGCGCGCCCTCTTCGAGTTGCCGGAAGAGCTTGTTGCCGAGATAGGGCGTCACCGTGATCGCCAGCACCCAGGACAGCATGAGCGAGATGCCGATAACGGCGAAGAGCGAGAACAGGAACTCGCCCGTGGCGTCGTCCGAGGTGCCGATTCCGGCAAAGGCCATGATACCGATCACCGTCGCGCCGAGCAGCGGGATCTGGGTTTTGCGGGTCGCTTCGTCGGCCGCCTCCGGCCCGCGGCGGCCGTGCTGCATGGCGACCTGCATGCCCTCGGCGACCACGATCGCATTGTCGACAAGCATTCCCATTGCGATGATCAGTGCGCCAAGCGAGATCCGCTCGAGTTCGATCGAGAAGGCGTCCATGAAGAAGACCGTGCCGACCACCGTTAGCAGGAGAGTCGCGCCGACCACGATCGCGGCCCTCCAGCCCATGGCAAGCGCAAGCACCACGACCACGATTGCCACCGAGAGCGCGAGGCTCTGGAGGAAATTGTTCACCGCCTGGTCGACAACGACATGCTGCTGGTAGATCGGCTGGATGCCGACGCCGAAGGGAATCTCGTCGTCAAGTTCGGCGAGTCGCGCGTCGACCCGCTCGCCGACCGCAACAATGTTCTCGGTCTCGATGCCGGCGACGCCGAGGGTGAACGCTTCCTCGCCATTGTGGCGAATGATGATCGCGGGATTGTCCTGGCGACCGCGCGAGACATCGGCAACGTCGATGAGGTTCAGCACCTCGCCGGCGACGCCGACGGTGAGCCCGGCGATGTCCGAGACACTGTCGTCGCCTTGCGGGTGCTGGATGATGGTGCGGTTCGGCGCATGGTCCACAGCCCCGGCCTGCGCAACCGAATCCGCCGTCGCGATGGCGGCGGCGAGCGCATTTGGCGAGATGTTCTGGTTGACTGCCCTTGCCATGCTCGGCTCGACGAAGATCGCCTCGTTGGGCAGTCCCGAGACCTCGACATCCGCGACGCCGTCCACGGCGAGCAATTCGCGGCGCAGGAAGGCGGAGAGGTCGTGTTTCTCGGCATCCGAGAAACCCGGTGCGGTGATCGCGTAGAAGAGACCGAAGACATCGCCGAAACTGTCGTTGACGAAGGGCGTGCTGACGCCCTCCGGCAAGGGGGCGTCAGCCACGCGGTTGCGCAGGTCCGTCCAGATCTGCGGCAACTCGCTGCCGTCGAAATTGGACTTCACCTCGACCTCGATCAGCGAATAGCCGGGCCGGTTCATCGACGTGATCGTCTTGACCTCGCCCATCTTCTGGATCTCGGACTCGATGGGTTCGGACACTTCCGTGGCCACTTGCTCGGCCGTGGCGCCGGGATAGGTGGTGACGATAACGGCGTTCTTGATCGTGAAGGCGGGGTCTTCCAGCCTGCCAATGCTGTCGAAGCCCCAGAGTCCGCCAAGAAGGCAGCCGAGGATCACCAGCCAGGTGTAGATCGGCCGCTCGATGGAAGCGCTTGCGATGGTCATCCGGATGCCCCCGTCACTTGCCGAAGCCGGTGAAACGGCGCACCTGCTGGCCTTGTTCGAGCGCGTCGACACCGGCGAGTGCGATTTCCTCCCCGACCAGCAGTCCGGCGGTCACCTCGACCCGCCCGTCCTCCGTCGGTTCGATCGACATGGGAACGCGAGACAACCGTCCGGTGTCTGCACCTCTGGGCTCGAAGCGAAAGACATATGTCGCGCCGTCAGGGTCGATGGCGATCGCAGAAGCCGGCAGCAGAATGCGGCTGCCGTCGCGGCTCAGCGTTGCGGTCACGGTGACCGACGATCCGGGTAGCACGGCGAGCCCCTTTGGCGGGGCCATGCCGAAAGTCGCGCGGTAGGTCTGGCCGATGGTCGATGTCTCGGCCTTGATTTCGCGAACGCTCATTGCGTAGTCGACATTTGAGTTTGGGAAGCGGGCGAGGACGGTCACGTTGTCGGCCAGGTTCGCCTTCTGGACCAGCACTTCCGGCACATCCACCTCGACCCGAATCTCGGACATGTCATGCAGCCGCACGACCGGCGTGCCTGCCGATATGGTTGTGAAGTTCTCTACCGAGCGGGAGGCGATGAGCGCATCGAACGGGGCATGGAGCGTGGCGTCGTCCAGTGCGATTTCGGCATTCTCGACCTTGATCTCGGCCAGCGCCGCGGCCGTTTCGGCATCGTCGATCGAGACTTGGCTGACGCTGGTGCCCTTGAGTTTCCGCAGCCGCGCCACGTCGCGATCCGCCTGTGTCTTTTGCAGCTTCGCCTGCTCCAGGGCCAGCTCGAAGGGCCGGAGGTCGAGCCGGGCGATCAGCTCGCCCTGAGCGATCGTGCTGCCCTCGGTGATTGGGAATTCACGGATCTGACCCCCGACCTGGAAGGCGAGGTCGACCGTCCGACGGGCGACCACCTTTCCGAAAAAGGTTCGCTGCAGCACCCGTTCCTCGGCATCCACGGTCATCAGCTTGACCGGCTTGAGCGCGGTTTCTTGCGGCGCAGGGGCGCTGTCCATCGCGCCCTGGGCGATCGCACCGAGGGCGATGGCCGTGGCGGTGATCGCGATGGCAATTGCGTGTTTCGATTTCATAGCGTCAATCCCTTGGGGAAGCCGGTCTCCAGGATGCGCGCGGTCACGCGGTCCATCAGCGCGGCGAGGTCGTCCATGTCTTTTGCGTCGAGGCCGGTGATCTCCCGGAACTTCGCGACGGTGGTCTCTATCAGGTCCCGTCGCGCGGCAGTGCCGCGGTCGGTCAGGCGCAACTTCCAGGCGCGCCGGTCGTCCGGGTCACGAGCGCGCTCGAGAAGGCCCTTGCGTTCCAGTTCGTCGGCGACCGCGGTGACCGTCGACGGCTGGGTGTTGAGATCTTCGGCGATCCGGCCCATCCGCCGCGGCACGCCCAGATGCACCAGCATATGCCGCTCGGACTTGCTGAGCGGGACGTCGATGGAGAATTCCTCCATGCGTTCCTCGAGCCTGCGCGTCAGCAGCAGGTTCCCGAAGATGATCCGCAACTCGCGCGGGATCCTCTCGATCTCGTCTCCAAGAATGCAGTCCTTCGAGTCGGTCATCGCGGTCTCCTGACTGCCACGGAAAGGTTTCGAATCGGTCATCGCGGCCCTTTGGCTTGTCACGGGAAATACTTCGAAATTCGAAATGTTCAAGGGGATAGGGTATTGTCATGCGCCGGTGACGCCCCCGACATGCCGGGAGGTTCAGAGGGTATTTTAACGATTGAATACTGATTGGCCTTCGCTATTCTGCGGCCATCTTCGGGACCGGATACCGCCATGACTCAGCAGACGCATTCGACACTTTGCCTACACGACGACGACAACGTTTTGATAGCGCTCAAGGAAATCGCCCCGGGAGAAATGCTCGACGGGGCGCTTGTCGCCGCTGCATCGGTGCCAATGGGGCACAAGATCGCGCGTTTCGCGATCGCTCCGGGGGCGGCCATCCGCAAATACGGCCAGGTCATCGGCTTCGCGGGCCGTTCGATCGCGGCGGGCGAACATGTACATGTGCAGAATTGCGACTACCGCGCCGATTTCGACCGCGATCCGGCTCCAGGCGTCGATGCGCGCCCGACCGAACACGTCGCGCCCGAGGCGCGCGCGCGTTTCCGCGGCTTTCGCCGCCCCGACGGCGGCGTCGGCACGCGGAACTATATCGGCGTGCTGACCACCGTGAACTGCTCGGCGACAGTGGCGCGAATGGTGGCGGCGCATTTCACGCCGGAGGTCCTTGCCGACTACCCCAACGTCGACGGTGTCGCGGCATTCGTTCACGGCACAGGCTGCGGCATGATCATGGAAGGCGAGGGATACCGCATGCTCATGCGGACGCTCGCAGGCTACGCGACGCATCCGAATTTCGGCGGCATCCTGATGATCGGGCTCGGCTGCGAGATGGCGCAGATCTCGATGCTGATGGAAACCTATGGCCTGACCGAGAGCGCCGGGTTCCACCGCATGAACATCCAGGAAGCCGGTGGAACGCGTAAAACGGTGGCCGAGGGGATCGCCCGGATCGAGGCAATGCTGCCGCAGGTCAATGCGATGAAGCGGGAGGAGGTCGGGGCCGAGCACCTGTCGATCGCGCTGCAATGCGGCGGCTCGGACGGCTATTCCGGCATCACCGCCAATCCCGCGCTCGGAGTTGCCACCGACATCCTCGTGCGCCACGGCGGCACAGCAATCCTCGCCGAGACGCCGGAGATCTTCGGCGCCGAGCACCTTCTGACCCGCCGTGCGGAGCGCCCCGAAGTGGCCGCCAGGCTGCTCGAACGGATCGCGTGGTGGAAGGACTACACGGCGCGTAACGGCGGCTCGATGGACAACAATCCGAGCCCCGGCAACAAGGCCGGCGGCTTGACGACGATCCTCGAGAAGTCGCTCGGCGCGGCCGCAAAGGGTGGCAGCAGCAACCTCGTCGGCGTCTACGACTATTCGGAGAAGGTCACGACGCCCGGCTTCGTCTTCATGGACAGTCCCGGCTATGATCCGGTGTCCATCACCGGACAAGTGGCCGCCGGCGCCAACCTCGTCTGTTTCACCACCGGCCGCGGCTCGGTCTTCGGCTACAAGCCCGCGCCGTCGCTCAAGCTCGCCACCAACAGCGCGATGTACGAACGCATGTCCGACGACATGGACATCAATTGCGGCGTCATCGTCTCGGAGGGCGTGAGCACCGAGGAGATGGGACGGCAGATCTTCGAGCACTGCCTCGCCGTCGCCTCGGGGGAACGCACGAAGAGCGAGGAACTCGGTTTTGGCGACAACGAGTTCACGCCCTGGATCGTCGGCTCGGTCATGTAGCGATCCCAAGAGCCCGGCGTGAGTCCCTCGCGACACCCGTCCGCGCGGGGCCGGTTTGACGCCGACCACGCCCGGGCTACCTGCTGGACGAGGTGCGAGAGGACTACGGAGGACCCGATGAAACGACTCGTTCTGGCTGCGGCGCTGACCAGCGTCGGTGGCGTCGCGCAGGCGGAGGATTTCTGCCTCATCAACCTGAACGGCAAGACCATCCAGTGCTACCCCAGCAAGTCGCTTTGCGAGAATCGCGCCTCGAACATGCGTGGCTGGGTCTGCGAGAAACGCTGAGGACGAGGCGGCTTACGCGCCGACGGCGTGCGGACAGTTTGGATCTGGCGGGGTCAGGCGACCATCCTGGAGCCGCAACGTCCGCGTAAGCAGATGGCGGCGGAAATGAGCATTGTGGCTGACGATGATCATCGCCTGCGGCAGGCTCAGAAGCATTTCGACGAGCCGGGCCTCGTTTTCCTCGTCGAGCGCATTCGTCGGCTCGTCGAGCAGGAGCACCTCCGGGTCCATCGCCAGAACGGTGGCGAGTGTCACCAGCCGCTTCTCGCCGCCCGAGAGCGTGTGGGTGATGCGGTCCCGCAGATGCATCAGGTCGAGCCGGACCAGTACCCGCTCGACGATGTCCATCGCCTCGCTCCGGCGCGCGCCGAGGTTCAGCGGCCCGAAGGCGATGTCCTCGGCGACGGTCGGGCAGAAGAGCTGGTCGTCGGGGTCCTGGAAGACGAAACCCGCGCGGCGGCGCACCTCGTGAAACTCCGCCTCCGTCCGGCGTTCGGCGCCGAATGCGATCACGCGCCCTTCGGAGGGGCGCAGCAGCCCCACGACGATGCGCAGCAGCGTCGACTTGCCGGCGCCGTTATGGCCGGTGATGCACAGCCGCTCGCCGGCCTCGAGCACAAGGTCGGCACCGGCGAGCACCGGCGGGCGGTGCGGATAGGCAAAGCGGATGCCTGCGAGCTCAAGCAAGGCCATGCAGGAGCTCCAGGACGACGAGCCCGGCCAGAACCGCCGCAAACCCTGCACCGAAGGCGATGTCGCCGGCGCCGAAGGCCAACCGGTCGAGCAGCGGGATGTTGCCGGTGAAGCCGCGGCATTTCATGGCGTCAAGGATGCGCTCGGACCGTTCCATCGACCGAACCAGCATCATGCCGACCAGGTAGCCGAAGCTGCGGTAGCAGTGCCAGCGGGTCGAGGGGCGGAAGCCGCGCGCCTTCATCGCCAGTCTCAGGCGCAGGTATTCCTCGCGCAGCGTGTCGATATAGCGGACCGTGAACATCAGGAGATGCACCAGCGCGGCTGGAACCCGCATCGCATGCAGCGCGTGCCCGAGCGTCACCGGTTCCATCGTCCCGACGAGCGCCATCAGTGCCAGCACCGCCGCGTTGGCTTTGAGCGCGATCTCGGCGGCCTGCCGCAGACCCTCCCAGGAGGCGGGAATACCCCAGAGTGTGAAGATCGGTGTGCCCGGCACGGTGAAGGGCAGCATCGCGAGGATGAACAGGATGAAACTGTCCATCGCCGCCATGCGCTTCAGCGTGGGTTTCGCCGGCAGCCGCGAGGCCGAGAGCAACACGAGCGCGACGCAGAGCGCGGCGGTCAGGGCGACGAAGCCGCTCAGGGAGACCGTCACCACAGCGAAGCCCGCCGCGGCGAGGATGCGGGCCCGCGGGTCGACCCGGCCGAGCCAGCTCAGCTGCCGGTTGGCGCCGGTTGGGCCGGTCGGCTTTCTGAGCGTGGCGAGGACAGGGCTCATCCGGTCGCTTTCAGCTTGCGTCGGGCAGCGAGGTAGAAGCCGAGACCGAAGAGGCCGACGATATATCCGATGCCGCCAAGGATCGTCTGAAGGTCATTCTTCTCCTTGTAGGCCGAGATCTCCCGGCGCAGCGGCCGCATCTCGTCACGAACGGCCTTGGCGATGGCGTCGATCTCGCCGGGGGTCACCGCTGCCACGGTGACCTGCGGCGGGGAACAGGCGATGCCGCTCGCGGAACTGGCCGGAGGCGCAGTTTCGGGGGCGGCAGATGCGGCCTGCGCGCTCTCGGTCCATGCGATGGTTGCTTCCGCGCCGGGTGTCGCCGCCGCTGCGTCGGCACCCGACCGCGCGATGATAGTGGAGACATCCGCCGCGGACATGGTTGTCTCCGCGACATGGCCCGCGCCGAGATCGGTTCGGAACAGGTGCTCGACCGGTTGCGTCGGTGTGAAGACGAAGAACCCCTCGGCATCGGTCTCTGTCTCGCCGAGCTTGGTGCCCGCCGGGTCGAAGACCTCGATCGTCAGGCCGACCGGCGCCTTGCCGCCGGTGAAGCCGACCTCTCCCTCGATCCGGTCGCCGGAGGGGAAGACGCCCATGATCACCTTGTGGGCCACCGCCGGGAGCGGCGCGAGGGCGAGCGCAAGGGTGAGAAGCATCACGCGTCTCACGGGGTCACCCCTTGCAGGTCGTCGAAGAGGTCCGGCTTGACCTGTTTGGCGAGGAAGACCGCCGCGCCGGTCAGCAGCGCCTCGATCACCATCACCGGAACATGCGCGAAGAAGACCAGCTTCGCGGCCGGCAGGAATGCGTCGCCGGTGAGCGCCAGCGCCGCGGCGACGAAACCGGCAGTAAGCGCGATGGCGCCGCCGCCGCAGAGCGCACCAAGCAAAGCGGCGGTCTGTGGCCCGGCTCGCCGCACCGGGCCGGCCAGCGCGATGCCCATGATCACCGCCGGGCCGGCGATGACTACGGTGTTGACTCCGAGCACCGTCAGTCCGCCGAAGCCGAAGAACACCGCCTGCAACACCAGGCCGACGAAAAGCGCGGGGAAGGCGGCCCAGCCGAGGACCAGCCCGGCAAGACCATTCATCACCAGATGCACCGAGGAGGGTCCAATCGGAACATGGACCAGCGAGGCCACGAAGAACGTGGCCGAGAGCACGCCCGCCGCCGGGATCTTGTCGATCGGCAGCGATCGCAGGCCCTGTGCAAGGCCGCCGACGCAGAGGGCTGCGCCGGCAATGACCACAGGATTGGACAGGGCTCCGTCGACGATATGCATGGCGTGCCCTATTCCATGTCCCAGGCGCGAATCCAGATCACCGCGTCCTGAGAGAGTTGCTTGCCCTCGAACTCCGTCTCCGGGCCCGAACCAAGCGCGGCAAACCCCCAGTGCCCCGCCTTGGGCACGCCGAAGGTAAAGACTCCGTCCTCATCGGCGACGATGACAACCGTGCCACCGGGCATCGGCCCGGTTACGGCGGGCCCAGGTGCGCCAGTCTCCATGTCGGGCTCGGCCGCCAGGTATTCGACCTCGATCTCGACGCCGGGGACAGGGACGCCCTCGCGCAGCACCTGGCCGGAGAAGGTCGAGCCGGCAATCACGTTGCCCGGTTTCACGAGCGGCAGGATTTCGGTCACCAGCCCCTGTGGTTCCATCCAGTCGGTCGGCATGGTGTTGCGGTTGAGATAGGATTTGGCGATCTGCTGAATGTAGATGTCCTCGCTCGGCTCGAAATAGGGCTCAGGGACAACCACGATCACGTAATCGCCGGAGCGCTTGACCGGCACCGATCCGTCCCAGGCTGCGGCAGCGTTGGTCACACCAGTGAAGGTGCTGGGCACGAGCCGGTCCATCAGGTCGATCCGGGCACCGCGATGGACCGCGAAGAACTCCAGCGGCCGCGCCATCTCCATCACATGGCCATTGTCGAATGGATGCCAGAAGATCAGTTTTATCGGCACATCGCCGGGCCGTTCGATGATCGTGTCGGGCGAATAGGCCAGTTGGAAATGCGCCGATGCGGCGACGGGAAGACATAGGCTCGTGGTCAGAGCTAACACTAACTTGCAAACGTTCACTACGTTTCCTCTCAAACATTGCCGCTCAGGTTCGCGGCGGAGCTGAAAGGACGGAGGGGTTATGGCCCGAAGTGGATGGACTGCGCCTGACCGCTTCGCGCCAGACGCTCACCCCGGCGTCCGGTGGATGAGAGCATGCGGACTGGCCGCATACCCTACTTCGGCAGGTCTCCTGACTTGCAGGTCATCGCTTGGTCGGCCTTCCCGGGGCGCATCCCAGTGGCATGTTCGACCGCGCTCACCGCTTACAGTTGCGGGGGCAGCCACGGATTTGGTCCCTGATGGGTACGCCGCACCGTGTTCCCTCTTTAATCCCCCGGGCGCTTGATCCGTCGGGGGAACCGAAGATGACGCTCTTGTGAG
The DNA here is from genome assembly GCF_004146235.1 of Tropicimonas sp. IMCC6043. Taxonomy (GTDB): domain Bacteria; phylum Pseudomonadota; class Alphaproteobacteria; order Rhodobacterales; family Rhodobacteraceae; genus Tropicimonas. The sequence goes on from NZ_SELO01000012.1 coordinate 81,167, forward strand.
CGCGGATGCCCTGAGATGTCAATCGGACAATTCGCCGGCCGGGGGACCAGGTTGCGACCTCAGGCACTTGCCGCAGCCGGCCGCTCGCCCTGCCGCTTGGTCGCGGTGTCGAGGTTTCCGCCGGTGCTTCCCTCGGGGATGCGGATCGGATCGGCCAGCAGGCGCAGCCCGTTGAGCACCACCAGCACGGTGCCGCCCTCGTGGCCGACCACTGCGATCGGAAGCGGCAGGTGGAAGAAGAGACCGGACGCGACCAACGTCACCATGGCTCCGGTCGCAAATACGAGATTCTGGCGAATGATACGTTCCGCGCGCTGCGCCAGCCGGTGCGCCGCGGCGAGGCGACGGAGATCGTCGGAGAGGAGCGCCACGTCCGCCGCCTGGAGCGCGACCTCGGAGCCGGCCGCGCCCATGGCGATGCCGACATCGGCCCGCGCCAGCGCCGCCGCGTCGTTCACCCCATCGCCGACAAAGGCCACCCGCCCGCGACTGGCGAGATCGGCCACGATCTCGACCTTGTCCTCCGGGCGCAGGCCCGCGTGGATTGCATCGGGCGCAAAGCCGAGCTCCGCGCCGACCCGGTCCGCCACTGCCTGCCGGTCGCCGGTCACCATCGCCAGTTGCGTGACGCCCCGGTTCCGGAGCGCGGCCAGACCAGCGCGCGCAGTGTGCCGCGGCTGGTCCTCGACGGTTGCCACCCCGAGAATGCGCGCGCCGCGGCCCATCATCACCAGCGTCATCGGCGTGTCGTGGAGAGCGGCGAGAAAGGCGGGGCAGTCCATCGGCGCGCTGTGTCTGGCCATGCGATCCGCGAGCCGCTCGTTGCCGGCCCAGAGCATCCCCTCGTCGTCGACTCCGACGATGCCTTCGCCGGGCACGGCGCGCGCTTCGCGCACGGCGACGGGAGCAATCTCGCGCGCCACGGCGGCGCGGCGGATCGCATCGGCGACGGGGTGTTCGGATTGCGCCTCGAGCCCGGCGAGCCGGGCGAGGAAATCGGCCTCGTCCCCTTCGCAGTGCAGGCCGGTCAGTTCCTGCCGCCCGGTGGTCAGCGTGCCGGTCTTGTCGAATGCGAAATTCGAGACCGAGGCGAGGGTTTCCAGTGCCGCGCCCCCCTTGAAGAGCACGCCGCCCCGGGCCGAGGCCGAGAGCGCCGAGAGGATCGCCGCGGGAACGGAGATAACGATGGCGCAGGGGCTGGCCGCCACCAGCAGCGTCGCGGCGCGGTAGAGCGCCTGGTTCCAGCCGTTGCCGAGAAGGAGGAAGACGAGAAAGGCCAGCACCGAGCCCCCGAGCACGGCAATGGTGTAGCGCTGTCCGAACCAGTCGGAGAATTGCTCCGAAGGGGCGCGGGCAGCCTGGGCCTCGGTGACAAGCGCGATCATCCGCGCCACGGTGCTCTCCGCCAGTGGCCGGTCGACCCGGATGGCGAGGATCCCGTTCTGGTTCACCGTCGCCTCGAAGACCTGCGCGCCGGCCGCCTTCAAAACCGGCACGGATTCCCCGGTGATGGTGGACTCGTCGATCTCGCTCTCGCCTTCGACAATCTCGCCGTCGACCGGCACCCGCGCGCCGGGACGCAGGATGACCACGTCGCCGGGGACGAGCGACGCCACCGGAACTTCCTCGGTGCCGGAGGCGGTCCGGCGCAGAGCCCGGTCCGGCCGCAGCTCCATTAGCGATTCTATGGCGCGGCGTGCGCGGCCCATCGCCCGTTCCTCCAGCGTGGTGGACAGGCTGAAGAGCGCCAGCAGCACGCCGCCCTCGAAGGCCGCGCCCACGACGGCGGCGGCAAGCGCCGCGACCACCATCAGCAGGTCGATATCGAGCTCTCCTTCGGTCCAGAGCGCCCTGATCGCCCTGATCCCCGGCGGAATGCCACCGGCCGCAAAGACGACGAGGAGAGCCAGGTTGCCCGCAACCGGCCCCCAGATCACGCCCTGCGGCAAGGCCCAATGCGCGATCGCGGCAAGGACCATTCCGGCCAGCGTCAACCCGGTCAGAACCAGCGGCCGGGTTTCCTCGTCGATCCAGGGCATCTGGGAGATCCTCGCTCACTAACGGCCGAGGCGGAGGCGTGCCAGCGCCCGACCGGTCCCGCGACAGTTGCAGGACCAGGCGGAGTCTACCCCGACCGGCAGCCGACCTCTATCGGACATATTCGCCGTCTCGTGGAGGAGGCAAGGGCCGCCGTCCGTCCCGAAGGACGCGGACGCGCCCGCGTTGCCGCCGCTGCTGCCTTTTGTCCGGCCTTTCTCAGGTTGCGGTGTCCGGCCGGCGCTGCTACCGCTCGGCGCGACGATGCCGGAAGGCTGAACGGGAGAGCGGTGGCCCCGACCCAATGCGGGGGGCGGCCGATCGTCGTCGAGGCGGGTGCCGGGCGCACCCGCGCCGGCCCCGTCTTGCCAGTCGGCAGGGCAAGCGAAGGAGCCAGGCCATGACCGCTATCCAGACGAAACTGTCCCGGGAATGCAGCGCATGAGCAAGATCGGTGTCATGCTGTGCGGACACGGCTCCCGTTCGCAGGCCGCGGTGGACGAATTCTCCGTTCTGGCCGAGAAGCTTCCCGCGCTGCTGCCCGAGGACTGGATGGTCGATTACGGCTATCTCGAATTTGCCAACCCGGTGATCCGCGTCGGACTGGACAATCTGCGCGAGGCCGGCTGCGAGAGCATTCTCGCCGTGCCGGGCATGCTCTTTGCCGCGATGCACGCCAAGAACGACATCCCTTCGGTGCTGAACGCCTATGCCGCCGAGCACGGGATCAAGGTCGAGTATGGCCGAGACCTCGGAGTCGACCCGAAGATGATCGCCGCCGCCGCCGACCGGGTGAAAGCGGCCATTGCGCAGGCCGACGCGGAGCTTGGCGACGTGCCTCTGCACGAGACCTGCCTCGTCGTCATCGGCCGCGGCGCCTCAGACCCGGACGCCAATGCCAATGTCTCCAAGATCGCCCGGATGCTCTGGGAAGGGATGGGTTTCGGCTGGTGCGAGGTCGGCTATTCCGGCGTGACCTTCCCGCTGGTCGAGCCGGCGCTGGAACAGGCCGCAAAACTCGGGTTCAAACGCTACATCGTTTTCCCCTATTTCCTCTTCACCGGCGTGCTGATCGACCGGATCTACGGCTTCACCGACATGGTCGCCGCGGCCAACCCGCAGGCGCAATGGGTGAAGGCCGGCTATCTTGCCGACCATCCGCTGGTGCTCGAGACCTTTGCAGAGCGGGTCACCGAGATCCTGGACGGGAAGAACGACATGAACTGCGCGCTCTGCAAATACCGCACGCAGGTCCTCGGCTTCGAGGCCGAAGTCGGGATGAAGCAGGAGAGCCACCATCACCATGTCGAGGGGCAGGGGGCGAGCGCGCCCGGCTCCAATGTGGCGGACTGCGCGCTCTGCGACACGTTCTGTACCGGCGCCTGCCGGCTCGACAGGGGGCACCATCCCCACCACGATCATGGCCACGCGCACGGGCACGGACATCACCATCATCATCATGATCACGGTCATTCCCATGACCACGGGCACCATCACCCGGTCTATCCCCATGCGGACCACCCGATGGGGCCGGAAAGCGTGCGCAAGCATCTGAAGACCGAATGAATTTCCACTACGAGCGCGACCCGGCGGCGATCTATGCCAGGAGCTTCGCCACGATCGAGGCCGAGGCGGATCTCTCGGCCCTGCCCGAAGATGCCCGCCCGATGGCGATCCGGCTGATCCACGCCTGCGGGATGGTGGATGTGGCGCAGGACCTGCGGCTGTCGGAGGGCGCGGTGGTGGCGGGTCAGAGTGCGCTTCGACAGATCAGCGATAGTGCAGAGGGCAGCCCCCGGTCGCGGGCGGGCGAGAAGCCCCCGCCCGGAGCGGCGGTCGGCAGCGGCCCGGCGTTGCCGCCGGGCGGAACCGAGGACCGGCGTGCTCTCCCCATCTTCTGCGACAGCGAAATGGTCGCCCGCGGCATCATCGCTCGCGCCCTGCCAGAAGGCGTCGAACCCGTGGTCACGTTGAACGACCCCTCCGTGCCTGACCTCGCGAAGTGTCTGGGCACCACCCGATCCGCTGCCGCCACCGAGCTTTGGCGCGACCGGCTCGGCGGCGCCATCGTCGCCATCGGCAACGCGCCCACTGCGCTCTTCCATCTGCTCGAGGGGCTGGAACAGGGCTGGCCGAAGCCCGCCCTGATCCTTGCCTTCCCAGTCGGCTTCGTCGGCGCCGCCGAGAGCAAGCAGGCGCTCGCAGACCTGCCCCACGGCGTGCCCTTCGTGACGCTGCTCGGCCGCCGCGGCGGCTCGGCGATGGCCGCTGCGGCGGTGAATGCGCTGACGCTTGGCCTGACAGGAGACGGCACATGACGACGCCCTGGCTCGACGTGATCGGCATAGGCGAGGATGGCTTGGACGGGCTCGCGCCCGCTGCCCGTGCCCGGCTGGAGGCGGCCGAGGTGATCGTCGGCGGCCCGCGCCACCATGCGCTGGTGCCGGAGCTTGCCGCCGAACGGATCGAATGGCCTTCGCCCTTCCGCGAGCTGGCCGAGGAACTGGAAACGATGCGAGGTCGCCGGGTTGCCGTTCTGGTGACGGGCGACCCGCTCTGGTATTCCGCCGGCGCACTCTACCAGCGCCGCTTCTCGCCCGAAGAGATCCTCTACCACCCGCAGCTATCTGCCTTCCAACTCGCCGCCGTTCGGATGAAATGGTCACTGGCCGATGTCGAGACGCTGACGATCCACGGACGCCCTGCCGAACAGGCGATCCCGTACTTCGGCCCAGGTCAGCGTCTGCTGATCCTGACCGAGGATGGCAGTTCGCCGGCAACCATCGCCCGCCTGCTCACAGAGAACGGGCTCGGCCCAAGCCGGCTGACGGTGCTCGGCGCAATGGGTGGGCCGGGCGAGAGCCGTATCGAAGGCACCGCGGCCGACTGGAACGCGCAAGCGCCGGATTTCCACCTGCTGGCCGTCGAGTGCATTGCCGCGCCCGGCGCCCATGTACCGCCGCGCACCGGCCTCCCCGACGACGCCTTTACCCATGACGGCAAGATGACCAAGCGCGAGATCCGGGCGCTGACGCTCTCTGCGCTGGCCCCGCGCCGCGGCGAGTTGCTCTGGGACATCGGCCTCGGCTGTGGCTCGGTCGCCATAGAGTGGATGCGCGCGGACCGCGACATGCGTGCCATCGGCCTTGAGCCCTCGTCCGAACGTCGCGCCATGGCTGCGGCCAATGCCACGCGGCTTGGAGCGCCAAGGCTCGACATCCGGCCCGATCCCGCGCCGGCTGCGCTGGCGGGGCTTCCCGCGCCGGATGCTATCTTCATCGGCGGCGGGCTTTCGGAGGTGACCGCAGAGGCCGCACTCGACGCGCTGAAGCCTGGCGGCCGCCTCGTCGCCAATGCCGTTACGCTAGAATCCGAAGCCGTGCTAGCCACGCTCTACGCCCGCCATGGCGGCGACCTCACCCGCATCGCCATTTCCCGCGCCCAGCCCGTCGGCCGGCGCACCGGATGGAAACCGGCGATGCCCGTCACCCAATGGAGTCTCTCACTATGAGCGGTACCCTCTATGGCCTGGGCGTCGGCCCCGGCGACCCTGACCTGCTGACGCTGAAAGCGCATCGGCTGATCTCCGGAGCCACCACCATCGCCTATCCCGCGCCGGACAGCGGCGAGAGCTTCGCCCGTGGCATCGTCGCCGAGTTCATCCCCGAAGGCGCGCGCGAGATCCCGATCGTGATCCCGATGCGCTCCGAGCGCTTCCCGGCGCAGGAGGTCTATGACGCCGCCGCCGAAACCATCGCCGATGCGCTCGCATCCGGCGAGGATGTGGTCGTGCTCTGCGAGGGCGACCCGTTCTTCTACGGCTCCTTCATGTATCTCTTCGCCCGCCTCGCCGAGCGCTTCCCGGCCGAGATCGTACCGGGCGTGTCCTCGCTCGGCGCGGTGACGGCGGTCGCCCGCCAGCCGCTCATCGCCCGCGAAGAGGTGCTGACCGTGCTGCCGGCGACGCTGCCGGAGGACGAACTCGAACGCCACCTTGCCGCTGCCAATGCCGCCGCGATCATGAAGCTCGGTCGCCATTTCGCCCGCACCCGGGCGGTGCTGGAACGCCTCGGGCTGGCCGAGCGCGCCGTCTTCGTTTCCCACGCCACGCTGCCGCAGCAACAGGTCTGCCCGCTCGCCGAGGCGCCCGAGACCGCGCCCTATTTCTCGATGATCGTCGTGCCGGGAAAGGACGCCCATGTCTGAGCGCGGCGCCGGCCCGCTTCCGGTAGTCCTCTGCCTGCTGTCGGCAAACGCCCCGCTTGGCCGGCGCATCGCCGGGGCCCTCGACGCGCGGCTCGACATCCGTGGCGAGGATTTCGACGATCTGGGCGCGCATCTCGCGGCGCTCTTCCATGCCGGACATCCGCTGGTCGGCATCGCCTCTGCCGGCATCCTGATCCGTCTGCTGGCGCCGCATCTCGGCGACAAGCGCACGGAGCCGGCGGTGCTGGCCGTCTCTGCGGACGGCGCCGCCGTGGTGCCGCTTCTCGGCGGCCATCATGGGGCGAATGCACTGGCTGGCCGGATCGCAGAGGCGATCGGCGGGACTGCGGCCGTAACGACAGCGGGCGACGTGACCTTTGGCGTCGCGCTCGACGCGCCGCCCGAGGACTGGCGGCTCGACAATCCCGAGGACGCCAAGGCGGTGATGGCGGCGCTGGTTTCCGGGACCAAGGGACAGCTCTCCGGCCCCAAGGCGGGCTGGATCGCACCGCTCGAGACCGCGGGCGCGGTGGAGCGCGTCGCCGCCGACCCGGAAGCGCCGCTTGTGCTGAGCGTCCCCGGCGTGCCGCCACTGGTCTATCGCCGCCGCGCGCTGGCGCTCGGTGTCGGCTGCGCCCGTGGCTGCGACCCCGATCAGCTCATCGGGCTGGTCGGCCGGACGCTGGCGGAAGCGGGTATCTCCGCGGGCGAGATCGCCGCCATTCATTCGATCGACCTGAAATCCGACGAGGCCGCGATCCACGCGCTGGCCCGCCACCTTGGAGTTCCCGCCCGCTTCCATTCGGCCGCGCGGCTGGAGGAGGAAGCGCCTCGGCTGGCCAACCCCTCCAACGTGGTCTTCGCCGAGGTTGGCTGCCACGGTGTCGCCGAGGGCGCGGCGTTGGCGGCAGCGGGGCCGGATGGCAAGCTTCTGGTCGAGAAAGTGAAATCTGCCGAGGCCACCTTTGCAGTTGCGGCGATCGGCCAAGGTGGCGCAGCGGGCACTCCGCGCGGGCACCTCGCCGTCATCGGCATCGGGCCGGGACAGGCCGCCTGGCGCACGCCGGAGGCGACCCGGCTCATCGCCGAGGCCGACGAGCTCGTTGGTTACGGTTTCTATATAGACCTGCTGGGACCGGAAGCGCGCGGCCGGATGCGCCGCGACTTCACCCTCGGTGAGGAGGAAGCGCGCTGCCGCTACGCGCTGGAAGCCGCCGGGGAGGGACGCCGCGTGGCGCTGATCTGCTCCGGCGACGGCGGCATCTTCGCAATGGGCGCCCTGGTGATGGAACTCCTCGACCGCGACGAGTCAGCGGGCGGCGTCTCTGACGCGGCGCGGCGCGTCGAGTTGATCCATGCCCCCGGCATCTCGGCCTTGCAGGCCGCCTCCGCCCGCGCCGGCGCGCTGCTCGGCCACGATTTCTGTGCCATTTCGCTCTCGGACCTGTTGACCCCGCGCGAGGCGATCCTGCAACGGCTCCACGCCGCCGCCGAAGGCGATTTCGTCATCGCTTTCTACAACCCCGTGTCGCGCCGTCGGCGGACGCTGCTGGCCGAGGCGCGTGACATCTTGCTTCGGCACCGCCCGGCCGACACGCCGGTCCTACTGGCGACCTCGCTCGGCCGCCCGGAGGAGCGACTGGTCTTGCGCCGGCTCGACACGCTCGAAGTCGACGAGGTGGACATGATGACGATCGTGCTCATTGGCTCCTCCGCATCCCGCCGCGTCGCCTCGGGCGATATCTCGGCCGGCGCCGGTGGCGAATGGATCTACACACCGCGCGGCTATGCCAAGCACATCGACGGAGACGCTTCATGACCGTTCATTTCATCGGCGCCGGCCCCGGTGACCCGGAACTTCTGACGCTCAAGGCGCAGCGCCTGATCGCCTCCTGCCCGGTGTGTCTTTACGCCGGTTCGCTGGTGCCCGCGGAGGTGGTGGCTGGCGCGCCCGAAGGCGCGCGCGTCATCGACACCGCGCCGCTGGCGCTCGACGAGATCATCGCCGAGATCGAGGCGGCCCATGCCCGCGGCGAGGATGTCGCCCGTGTCCATTCGGGCGATCCGTCGCTCTATGGCGCCATCGCCGAACAGGTCCGCCGCCTCCGCGCCCTTGGCATCCCCTATGACATCACGCCCGGCGTGCCGGCCTATTGCGCCGCCGCCGCCGGCATGGGGCAGGAGCTGACCGTTCCGGAGGTGGCCCAAACGGTCATCCTCACCCGCACGGCGATGAAATCGACTGGCATGCCGGAGGGTGAGGACCTTGCCACGCTCGGCGCCTCGCGCGCGACGCTGGTAATCCACCTGTCGGTGCGCAACCTTCTGGAGATCGAGCGCCAGCTGTCACCAATCTATGGGCCGGATTGCCCGGTGATCGTCGCCTATCGTGTGGGCTGGCCGGACGAGATGTATATCCGCGGCACGCTGGCCGACATCCGCGACAAGGTCCGGGGCGAGAAGCTCACCCGCACCGCGCTTGTCTTCGTCGGCCGTGTCTTCGAGGATCACGACTTTCCCGATTCAGCACTTTATGACCCCGAGATACCCCACGTGTTGCGTCCGCGTCCGAAGGGCTGATTGGAGTCCCGATGTTCGACACCGAGTAGGGCCAGCTTTGGCTTGGCAGCCCGGCGCGGGAAACCGGCCGGAGGTCGTCGCACCCGGGGAAAGACAGGTTGATCACGGAATGAACCCCCGTCACCCCGCCGGTCCGGTGGCGATGAAGAAATAAACCCATTCGCCCTTGAAATCGTCCTCTTCCGCCCGTGCCTCGGCGACGCGGGAGCGCAGGAAGTCGAGATACGGCCCGGCAGGCTCGACCAGCGGTCGCTCCCCGTCGTAAAGCGGCCGGGAGGTGGCGAAGGCGACGGCGATCTCCTGGCCGAAGGGCGGAGCGATCGTGATGTCGAGCGCGGGCTCGCCATCGGCATCCGAGCCGACGCGCCGGCTGGCCTTCGCAGGGACCGAAGCGAGCGGAACCAACTCGTTGGGCTGCAGATGCAGGACGTTCCCGTCGGCATCGAAATAGTCGACATAGAGGAAGGCGTCGTAGTCGGGGGCTTGCAAGTCGAGCTCCAGCCGCTCGCCCGCGCCGAAGCGGTATTCGCGGACATGGGCATTGGTGCCGACGATCCGCGGATCCTGCCGCTGGTCCTCCGATTGCGGCAGGCCGACCGCAGCGATGCCGGAGAGCGCGTTGCATTGCGGCGGTGGCAGCAGGCGCATCTCGTCGGCAACGCGGATCTCGCTTCCCATCTGCGCTCCGAGCGCCTCGAGCAGGGGCGCGCGCAGACTGTCCTCAGGGATGTGGCCGCGCAACTCCAGCGTCGCGGTTTCGGGCACGAACTCGGTCTGCAGCCGGGCACAGGGGATGCCGGTAAGCAGCGCTTCGAGCGCGTCGCGCACCGGCGCGCCGCCACTTTCGGCGGCTTCGGGTTGCATGAAAGCCTGGACGGCGGCGATCGAAACGGGGTCGGCAAGGCTCGTGTCGCCGAGCTGCCAGGCCAGCGCGGCGGTGATCCGGGAGGCGGCGGCGTCAGCCGGGGTTTCGCTGGCGGCTGGTCGGTCCGGGTCGATCCGGCCCGCGGTGGTGGCTTCCGCTCTGCCGGGCACAACCGGCGCACCGCTCGCGGGAAGGGTCGCGGCCGGAGGGCCGGACGGGGGCGGGGTGGCGCCGAGCGGCGTGGCTCCTGCTTCCAGGCGCGCGAGCTTTGTGCTGTCCGCCATGGGGTCGCCGGCTGGCGCCGGAGGAGGGTGTGAATCGTCGGCGGCCAGGCTCTCCGACGGGCCGGCAAGCAACTCGGCGGGCATCGCGACATCCGTGAGGAGACCGGCGGTGGGGCTGTCCGGGGCCAACTGGCTGGCGGCTTCCGTTGGCGTCTCTCCGGCGCGGGCCGGGACCACCACAGGGGGCAGGGTGGTGGCGGGTTCGGGGCGGCGCTGGCTGAGCCGGGCCGGGCGGCTGGCCGCGGTCAGACCAGCAAGGGAAGTGGCGGTGGTCTCGGGCGGGTCGGGACGGGCGACGCGCGGGCGAGCCTCGAGCGCCGCGCTCGCCTCACCAGTTGTTACGAGCGCTGGTCTCGGGGCGGGTTCGGGTTCCAGGCCGGCGGCCGGGCGGCTGGTGGCCACGGCTTCTGCGGCGGTGCCCGGCTCCGCGTTCAGCGCTTCACTGCGGGTAACGTCAGGGCGAGCATCGGCCGCGGGCGGGATGCTTGCGGCGGCGCTTTCGAGCGCCTGGGCCCGGGGCGTCGCAGGCAAGGCCTGCGCGGCCGTGTCAGTAAGGGCGTCGGGCCGGGCGACTTCCGGCGCCGCGGCGGCAAGTCTTTGTGTTCCGGGCACGGCCGGGCGCGCCTCGGTCCGGCGGGGCGCGTCGAGGCCGAGCGCTTCACCCCGCGCTTCGCGTCCCTCCGCCGGGCGCGCCTCGGCCGCCTCTTCTCGCGCGCGGGTGCGACGCAGCGTGTCCGCCGAGAGCGTGACCTCGGTCGGCGGTGGCCGTTGCTCGGGAACGGGCCGCGGCACGAGGGCGAGGGCGAGAAGCAAGAGCGCACCGCCATGCAGGGCGACCGAACCGGCGCCCGCCAGCGCCCATGTCGCCGGGCGCGCGGTCATTGCCCCACCGGCGTCACGACGAGCACCACGTCCTGCGCGCCGAGCGCTTCGATCCGGGCGACGAGCGGCAGGAAATCGCGCAGCTCAGCGGCGTGGTGAGCATTGATCCGGATGAGGCGCTGCGGCTGCGCGGCGAGCACCTCGGCGAGACTTTCGAGCAGAGTGGCTTCGTCGATCGACGCACCATTGAAGGCGAGCGCGCCGTCGGCAGCGATCGCCACCGTCTCGCCGCCGCCGGGCAAGGTTGCGCCGCTCGCGGACTGGGCGGGCTGGACGCGGAAGGGCGCGGTGGCGTCCATCCGGCCGACCAGCATCGAAAACACCAGCAGGAAGAACACCACGTCGATCAGCGCGATGATCGGCTCGGGTCGGTCGCGACGGCGGCGGCGGGCGAGCTTCATGGCGCCTCTCCGAGGCGAACCAACCGGATCTGACGAACTCCGGCTGCGGTGGTCACGTCGAGCAGCGAGACGAGATCCTGCGTGCTGGCCTGGCCGGACGGGAGGAGGACGACGGACAGCGCCGGTGTCTCTGCGAGCCGCGCTTCGAGGACCTGCTTCAACTCGGGCGCGCGGACCGGGGTGCCGCGCAGCCGGGGGATGCCGTCGGCATCGAGGCGGATGAGCAGGGCCGAAGCGGTGCCGGTGGCCGGTGCGGCGTCGGTCGCGGGGGCGTCGGTGCCCTCGGCCATCGGGATCATGCGCAGGTTGAGATAGGTCGAGGTGACCATGAAGAAGACCAGCATGATCATAAGGACGTCGATCATCGGCACCAGCTGGATCGTCGCGCTGGCCGGGACGGCCTGCTTCAGTCGCATTGGTGTGCCTCCTGCCGCGTCGCCCCGATCACCCCGTCTCGCCGTTCGCCTCGACCGACATCAGCCGGCCGACGGACACTTCCATCGCCGTTCCGACCCGGTCGACGCGGGCCGAGAGCAGGCTGGCAGAGATGGCGGCCGGGATAGCGACGATGAGCCCTGCGGCGGTGGTCAGCAGTGCCGTCCAGATGCCGCCGGCGAGCAACGCGGCATTGGCGGCGCCCTCCGCCAGGGCGAGTTCCTGGAAGGCGCGGATCATGCCGAGCACGGTGCCGAGCAGGCCCAGGAGCGGGCTGATCATGGCCACGAGTTCGAGTGTGCGGAGGTGCCGGCCGAGACGGTCGAGCACGGCGTTGCCGCGCCATTCGAGCTCCTCGTCGAGGGCCGTGCGCGACCTTCCCTCGGCCAGACCCTTCATCGCCGCGGCGAGCAGCGCGTCGACGGGTGACCGGCCGGCCGCGACCGCCGTCATCGCGGCGTCTCGGCGGCCGGCGGCCCAGTCGGAAAGCGCGGTCTCGCGCATCGCGCCGCCGCCAAGCGCACCGCCGAGATCGGCGAGTTTCACGAGGATCAGCGCCACGGTGACAAGTGACAATGCGATCAGCAGCCAGACGATCGGCCCACCGCGGATCAGGAGCGAAAGGAGTCCTTCCATGGCTTCATTTCACGAAATCGGCGGCGGTCTTCGAGCTCAGCTCCATGATCTCGAAACAGTCGACCGGATCGGCGTTCTGCGGCTTGCAGGCGGTCATTTCGTGGAGCAGCACCTCGGAGATGTCGCCGCAGGCGATGTCGGGGATCTCGAAGAGCTTGAGCGTTGTGCGCGCGACCGGAAGCGGCGCTGCGTCGATGCTCAGGAGCTGGTCGATCACGCCGTTGCGGTCGAGAATCGCCAGCGACATCTCAAAGCCCTCGAGCGTCATTCCCGACTGGTTGCGGAACAGGAAATAGCTGCGGCAACCGCCGCTCTCCGCCGGCTCGAACTTGTTGAGTTCCACGCCGAGGCGGCCGCTTCCGGCGCCGTCCTGCGCTTCGGCGGCCGCCCCGGGCAGCAACGCCGAAAGCGACAAGGCGGCAAAGAGCCGCGCGCCACTAAGACTGCTCAGGTTAATTCGTCCCATCATTCGGATCTCTCTCCCATTGACCTGATACCAGAAGGCGCGAGACGGCTGGCCCGGGTCAAGGCCCTTTCAATTCGAGTATTTCGGTTTAAAATGAATCGTGGATTTGTCCGGAGGTTCTGCTACCGTACGTCCAAATGCACCGTCAGTATTTTGGGGCAGGTGCCACAGGGAGATTGTCTTTTGGTCTTGGAGCTGGTCAGTTTCGGCGATGATGCGCCCTCTGGTGCGAATCTGGAGTACGAAACCGTCTTTACCGAGTTGGAGATAGCCGCCCAGCCCGGCGAGGAACGGCAGATGGGCAACGAGATCGTTGCCGCAGAGGAGCCCGACTACGCCGACGTGATACGCAAAGCGCGCATTGTGCTCGAGCAGAGCCACGATCTGCGCGCGGCGATCTACCTTGCCCATGCCGAGTTGCGCCGGAACGGATTTCCGGGCTTCGCGGAGGCGGTGGGCTATATTCGCGGCTGCCTGTCCGACTTCTGGGACAGCTGCCACCCGCAACTTGACGAAGATGACGGGGATCCGACGATGCGGGTCAACGCGGTTCAGGGCCTGGCGGCGCCGGAGACGATGCTCCGGGCGCTCAGGCTTGCTCCGATCGCGAGGAGCGGTGCCTTCGGCGATATCTGCCTGCGTCATAAGCAGATCATCGAAGGCGAGGTTTCGCCCAGCGACAGCGACGAGCATGTTCCCGACGCCGCGGGGTTCTCGGCCGCCTTCAAGGACACCAAGACCGAGGTCATGGACGAGATCATCGTTTCGATCCAGCAGGCCAAGGAGGACATCGACGCGATCGACGCGGTGTTCGACGAGAAGATTCCGGGCCAGGGTCCGAACCTCGACGAACTGAAGAAGATGATGGTCCGGATCGTCGCTGTGGTCAGCGAGGAAACCGGCGTTGCGGTCGAGGAGGTCGCCGGCGAGGCTGGCGCCGCAAGCGAGGCTGCGGCCGGCGCTCCGGCGGCGGCGGTTGGCGTTCCCGGCGCAATCAATTCCGACCGCGACGTATTGGCCGCGCTCGAGAAGATTACCGAGTATTACGCCCGCACCCAGCCCTCCAACCCTGTGCCGATCCTTCTGGAGAGGGCGCGGCGGCTCGTGGGGGCGGATTTTATCACCATCGTCAAGGATCTTGCCCCGAACGGGCTCGACAACGTGAAGCTCGTCGGCGGGATCACCGAGGACGACGGAAGCGGCTACTAGGAATAGCATATCCGCGCGGTGCCGGTGCCGGGCGAACATCGAAGGGAGACGTTGATGTCAAGTTCACAGAAGTTCATCGCGCGTAACAGGGCGCCCAGGGTTCAGATCGAATACGATGTCGAGCTTTATGGCGCCCAGAAGAAGGTGCAGCTGCCCTTCGTGATGGGTGTGATGGCCGATCTTGCCGGCAAGTCTGAGGTCGAACAGCCCGGTGTCGACGATCGCAAGTTTCTCGAGATCGATGTCGACAATTTCGACAGCCGCATGAAGGCGATGAAGCCGCGCGCGGCTTTCGCGGTTCCCAACACGCTCACCGGCGAGGGCAACCTTTCGGTCGATCTTACCTTCGAGAGCATGGACGATTTCTCGCCGGCGGCGATCGCCGAGAAGGTCGAGCCGCTCAAGAACCTGCTCGATGCGCGCAAGGAACTCTCGAACCTGATGACCTACATGGACGGAAAGCCCGGCGCCGAGAACCTTATGCAGAAGGTGATGTCGGACCCGGCGCTGATGCAGTCGCTGGCGGCACAGGCGAAGCCGGCCGACGAAGGCGACAGCGAGGACAAGGAGTAACCCATGGCCGAAGAAGCCCTCGAATCCGCTGGTGGCGCACAGGCCGCCGAAGCCACCGAATCCGATTTCGCGGCGCTCCTGCAGCAGGAGTTCCGCCCGCGCACCGACACCGCCAAGACGGCGGTCGAGAGCGCGGTCAAGACGCTGGCGCAGCAGGCGCTGGAGAACGCTTCGGTCATCTCCGACGATGTTCTGCAGTCGCTTGAGTCGATCATCGCCGAGATCGACAAGAAGCTGACCGACCAGATCAACAAGATCATCCACCACGAGGAATATCAGAAGCTCGAGAGCGCCTGGCGCGGTTTGTATCACCTGGTGAACAACACCGAGACCGACGAGATGCTGAAGATCCGGGTGATGTGCATCTCCAAGAAGGAGCTGCACAAGACCCTGCGCAAATACAAGGGCACGGCCTGGGACCAGTCGCCGATCTTCAAGAAGCTCTATGAAGAGGAATATGGCGTCTTCGGCGGCGAGCCTTATGGCTGCCTTGTCGGCGACTACCACTTCAACCACTCGCCGCCGGATGTGGAGATGCTGGGCGAGATCTCCAAGATCTCGGCTGCGATCCACGCGCCCTTCATCACCGGCGCCGACCCGTCGCTCATGCAGTTCGAGACCTGGCAGGAGCTGAGCAACCCGCGCGACCTGACCAAGATCTTCCAGACGCCGGAATATGCGGCCTGGCGGTCGCTGCGCGACAGCGAGGATTCCCGCTATCTCGGCCTCACGATGCCGCGTTTCCTGGCCCGCCAGCCCTATGGCGCCAAGGGGGACCCGGTGGATGAATTCGCCTTTGAGGAAGAGACCGGCAATGCCGAGTCGGAGTATTTCTCCTGGGCGAACTCCGCCTATGCCATGGCCACCAACATCACCCGCTCGTTCAAGATGTACGGCTGGTGCTCGCGGATCCGTGGCGTGGAATCGGGCGGGATCGTGGAAGGTCTGCCGACCCACACCTTCCCGACTGCCGATGGTGGTGTGGACATGAAATGCCCGACCGAAATCTCGATCCCGGAGCGCCGGGAAGCCGAGCTTTCGAAAAATGGCATGATGTCCCTGATCCACCGCAAGAATTCGGACGTCGCGGCCTTTATCGGTGCCCAATCCCTGCACAAGCCGGCCGAGTATGACGATCCGGATGCCACCGCCAACGCCAATCTTGCTGCGCGGCTGCCCTATCTCTTCGCGACCTGTCGTTTCGCGCACTACCTCAAGAAAATGGTTCACGACAAGATCGGCTCCTTCAAGAGCCGGGACGACATGGAGCGCTGGTTGGGCGAGTGGATCAGCCAGTATGTTGACTACAACCCCGCGCATTCATCGGAAGAAACCAAAGCGATGAAGCCACTCACGGCGGCGGAAGTGGTGGTGCAGGAAGTCGAGGGGAACCCGGGATACTACACCTCGCAGTTCTTCCTGAAGCCTCACTATCAGCTCGAGGGCCTCACGGTCTCGCTTCGGCTGGTGGCGAAACTGCCCTCTGAAAAGGGGCAATAACTCCCGGATCGGGCGTCATCGGCCGGCGCCCGGCCATTACAATCGGCGGCAGGTCCGCCCCTTCATTTAAGGAGAAAGCACGATGGCTGTTGACATGTTCCTCGATATTGAGGGCGAAATTGCTGGTGAATCGCAGGATCACAAACACAAGGACGAGATCGACGTTCTGGCATGGTCCTGGGGCGTGTCGCAGTCCGGCACTTTCCACACCGGCGGCGGCGGCGGCGCCGGCAAGGCCAATTTCCAGGACATCTCCGTTACCAAATGGGTCGACAAGTCCTCGCCGATCCTGATGCTCTATTGCGCCAATGGCGATCACTTCGACAGCGCGAAACTGACCGTCCGCAAGGCCGGCAAGGATCCGCTCGAGTATCTCATCATCACGATGAAGAAGGTGCTGGTCACCTCGGTCTCGACCGGTGGTTCCGGCGGCGAGGATCGCCTGACCGAGAATATCTCGCTCAACTTCCGCGATGTCGAAGTGCTCTACACCGAGCAGAAGCCGGACGGCGGTGCCGGCGCCAAGCCGGAATTCAAGTGGAGCATTGCCGAGAACAAGCAGCTCTGACCGCTGCAGACTGGCCCATTCGAAAGGTCCTGCCGCGCTGTTGCGCGGCGGGACATTCTGTCGAATTCGACGACACGACACAGCGGGAGAGACCCCATTGCAAAGCCGCGCCCAAGAGCTTCTGCTTGCCAATGATCTGACCGGGGCCCTCGACGCGTTGCAGGACGCCGTGCGCGCCAAGCCGGCGGATGCCAAGCTGAGAATTTTCCTGTTCCAGTTGCTCTGCGTCATGGGCGACTGGAAGCGCGCGATCAACCAGCTCAAGCTCTCGGCGACGATGGACAAGGACGCCGAGGAGATGGCCAAGGCCTATCGCGAGGTGCTGCGTTGCGAGGTGTTCCGCGAGAAGGTCTTTACCGGCGAGCGCGAGCCGCTGGTCTTTGGCGAGCCAAATGAATGGATTGCGCTGCTGATGGAGGCGCTGAAGCTTTTGGCCGCCGGCAAGCCCGGCGAGGCGGCCACGCTGCGCGAGAAGGCGTTTGAGGCCGCGCCGGCGATCGGCGGCGAGATCAACGGAGAGCGTTTCGAGTGGATCGCGGATGCCGACATGCGGCTCGGCCCGGTGCTCGAAGCAGTGGTGAACGGCCGCTATTTCTGGATGCCATTCGCGGCAATTCGCGAGCTTCATGTCGAGGAGCCTGCAGACCTGCGCGATGCGGTCTGGACCGGCGCGCGGGTGACGCTCCAGAACGGCGGTGAGGTGACTGCCTTCATCCCGACCCGCTATCCCGGCACCGTGGAGAGCGGCAACGGCGCGGCGATGCTCTCGAAATTGACCGACTGGGTGGATGCCGGCGGTGAGACCTTCGTCGGGATCGGCCAGCGCCTGCTTGCGACCGAAACCGGAGACACCGCCCTGATGGACCTGCGGACCCTGCACATGGACGCCGCGCCGGGCGCCGCGGCGTCCGATGCCGAGGAGGCCTCCGCGCCGCCGGCCGGGGCCTGAGCCCATGGCAGACAAGACGATCGACGACCGCCTTCAGCCGTCGCTGCTCGACCGGCTGACCGATGACGCGCCCAAGGAGACAAGCGAGTCCCGCGACGCTCGAGTGATCGATATCCGCCGGCTGCGCGAGATCCTCAAGCGCGACCTCGGCTGGTTGCTGAACACGATCAACAACGAGAGCGAGATTGACCGTAAGAAGTATCCGCACGCCTTTCGCTCGGTGCTCAACTACGGTGTGAGCCCGGTGGCGGGTGGCTCGTCGAGTTCCCGCAAGGCCGAGGCGATCCGTGCCGCGATCGCCACTGCGGTCAAGGAATTCGAACCGCGGCTGCGGCCGGAAACCCTCGACGTGCAGATCCGGGAAGACGAGGAGGGGGCTCAGACCTCGGTCTTCTTCGACATTCACGCCGAAATGTGGGCCCAGCCGATGCCGCTGGAGCTTTACCTCCGCTCCGAGGTCGACTTGATGAGCGGCCATCTGAGCCTCGAGCAGAGGGGCTGACGCAATGGACACGCGACTGCTGCGCCACTACGAAGCCGAACTGGCCTACATGCGCGAGATGGGGGCAGAATTCGCCGAGAGCTTCCCCAAGATCGCCGCCCGGCTCGGCATCGAGTCGCTCGAAGTCCACGACCCCTATGTCGAGCGTCTGTTGGAGGGGTCGGCCTTTCTCGCCGCCCGCGTCCAGCTCGAGCTCGAGCTGCAGTACCCGCAATTCACCAGCCACTTGCTGGAACTGGTCTATCCACATTACCTTTCGCCGACACCGTCGATGATGATCGCCCGGCTCCATCCAGACATGGATAACGCGGTGCTGGCAGACGGCTACACGGTCAAGCGCGAAACCGTGTTGCGCTCGGACTCACCCGACGGCTCCAGTTCGCCCTGCGTCTTCCGCACCGCGATGGACCTTCCGCTCTGGCCGATCGAGGTCACCGAGGCGGAATATATCGACGGGCGCGGCGAGCTTGTGGCCGCCGGTGTTGCCGGCGTTGTCGAGGCGCGGGCGGGGATCCGGCTCAGGATCCGGCGCCACGCCGGCGCGCCGATGAACGAGCTTTCGCTCGACGCGATCACCTTCTTTCTCGGCAGCCAGGGTACGCCCGGCTGGAAGTTGCTGGAACTGCTGTGCACCGAGACCACCGGGCTGGCGGCGCGCTCCACCGACCGGCGGGCCGACTGGGTCGAGCCCATCCGAGGCCAGCTTCGCCAGCGCGGCTTCTCCCCCGACGAGGCGCTGCTGCCGACGCCACGCCGCAGCTTCGACGGTTACCGCCTGCTGCAGGAATATTTTGCGATGCCCGAGCGCTTCTTCTTCGTCGAGATCGACGGGCTGAAGAACGCGGTGATGCGGACGGCGGATTCCGATTTCGACATCTACATTCTGCTGCGCGACGGCATGCCGGAAGTCGCCCCGGCGGTGCGTCCGGAAGCCTTCCAGCTCAATTGCGTGCCGGCGGTGAACCTTTTTCCCAAGCGCTGTGACCGGGTGCATGTCTCGAATTCCGATTTCGAGCAGCATGTCGTCGCGGACCGCACCGCACCGCTCGATTTCGAGATCTTTTCCATCGAAAGCGTCACCGGCATC
The DNA here is from genome assembly GCF_004146235.1 of Tropicimonas sp. IMCC6043. Classification (GTDB taxonomy): domain Bacteria; phylum Pseudomonadota; class Alphaproteobacteria; order Rhodobacterales; family Rhodobacteraceae; genus Tropicimonas. The sequence goes on from NZ_SELO01000012.1 coordinate 100,347, forward strand.
GGCGCAGAGGGAGAACTCGACCTTCCCTTCGAGCCCTTCTACTCGGTGAAGGACCTCACGCCGATCGGCGAAGGCGGCAAGTGTTTCTACACTATCGCCCGCAAGATGCGGCACCGCACAGAACGCGAGCGGCTGCGCGGCGGCCGGACCAACTACCTCGGGTCGGAGGTCTTCCTGTCGCTGGTCGACGGCGACAACGCGCCCTACAAATCCGATCTGAGCCAGCTCGCCGTGCGCGCGATGGTAACCAACCGCGACCTGCCGTTGTTGCTCTCGACGGCGGTGCCGGACGTGTTCCACCTTCCCGAAGGCGGCCCGGTGGCCAAGGTCACTACGCCGATCTCGCCGACCCGCCCGCGGCCGACGCTGGCGCAAGGCGACACCGCCTGGCGGCTGATTTCGCATCTCGGGCTCAACTACCTCTCCATCGCCGACAGCGAGGGCGGTTCCGCCGCGGCGGCGTTGCGCGAGTTGATCGGCCTCTATGCGCCTGCGGGCGATCGCGGAATCCGCCGGCAGCTCGAAGGGCTTGTCGAGGTGGCGTCGCGTCCGATCGTGCGGCGGATGACCGACGAAGTGCTCTCGACTGCGGTACGCGGGCTCGAGATCAAGCTCACCTTTGACGAGAGCTTCTTCGAAGGTACCAGCGTCTATCTCCTGGGCGCAGTGATGGAGCAGTTCTTCCGCGGCTACGCGACGATCAATTCTTTCACCGAAACGGCTGTCTGCAGCCAGCAGCGAGGGGAGCTGAAGCGATGGCGTCCGACGACGGGCCACGGCCGGATCATCTGAGATGGTTCTCCGGGCTCGCGGAGCGGCCCGGGGAGCATCACATCTACCTGGCGATGCGCCTGCTCGACGCGGCGCGCGGCGAGGGCCGTCCCCTGGGTGCGACCCACCGTCCGCGGGAGGACCAGATGCGCTTCTGCCAGGAGCCGTCGCTTGCCTTCCCGCCGACCACGCTGACCGAATTCGAACTCGGTGAAGAGGGCCGGCCCCACCGGCTGACCAACCGGTTCTTCGGGCTGTTCGGTCCCAACGGCCCGCTGCCGCTGCACCTAACCGAATATGCCCACGACAGGGTCGAGAACGAATACGACGAAACCTTCGTCGCCTTTGCCGACATGCTCACGCACCGGTTGGCGACGCTGCTTTTCCGGGCCTGGAAGACAGGTCAGCCGGCGGCGGAACTCGACCGAGGCATGGGCGGGCCGACCGAGCGGGCCGTTGCCTCGCTGTCGCGGCTGAACGGCACGGCGCTGCGCGACCGCGACGCCATGCCGGACCTCGCAAAGCGGCATTTCGCCGGCCACCTCGTGCCCGGACCGCGCACGCCCGAGGGGCTGGTCTCGATGCTATCTCTGTTCTTCGGCGCGGATGTGCATATCGAGGAATTCATCGGCTCCTGGCTCGAACTTGAACCGGACGATTGCTGGAAGCTCGGCGGGCCCTCGGGGCTCGGGCAGGCGACGGCGATCGGGGACCGGGTCTGGAGCCGGGCGGCCAAGTTCCGGCTCACCGTCGGTCCGCTCTCCCGGGAAGACTACGAGCGGCTGCTGCCGGGCGGCGAGTCATTGGGCAAACTGGCGGCAATCGTGCGCAACCATGTCGGCGACACGCTCGACTGGGATGTGAACCTGGTGTTGCGCGCAGAAGACGTGCCGCCGGCGATCCTGGGCGCGGATACGCGGCTCGGTCTGACCAGCTGGGTCGGCGACCGCGCACGGATGGGGGACGCGGACGATCTATACGTGGCGCCCGAGAGGGATATTCGGCCAGCGGCCTGAGGCCGGGTCGCTTTGACGAGGGAAGGGACGGAACATGTCGGAAATCAGCAGGGTTGCACTTTTCGGGAAGCTCAACGAGCTGGGCTACAAGGCGGTCGAGGGCGCGACGGTCTTCTGCAAGATGCGCGGGAACCCCTATGTGGAGATCGTCCACTGGCTGGCGCAGATCGTCCAGTTGCAGGACAGCGACATCCACCGGATCATGAAGCACTACGACCTGGAGCCGGCGCGGCTCGCCGCCGACATGCAGCGGGCGCTCGACGCGCTGCCGAGGGGCGCGACCTCGATCAGCGACCTCTCGGCGCACCTGGAAAACGCGATGGAGCGGGCCTGGGTCTATGGCTCGCTGATGTACAATTCGAGCCAGGTTCGTACCGGCCACCTGATCCTCGGGATGGTCAAGACCTCCGAGCTACGCCATGTGCTGCATGGCATCTCTGGCGAGTTCCGCAAGGTTGGCCCGGACGATCTCGCCGACAATTTTCTGACCGTTGTCGACGGCTCGCCCGAGGATCGTCTGCGTCCGCAGGACGGCTCTGTTACCGGCGGCGGCGCGGTGCCGGGCGAGGCGTCCGGCGCCATGTCGCCGGCGCAGATGGGCAAGGAAGAAGCGCTCAAGCAATTCTGCACGGACCTGACGGCGCAGGCGCTCGAGGGCAAGATGGACCCGATCGTCGGCCGCGACGACGAGATCCGCCAGATCGTCGACATCCTGATGCGGCGGCGGCAGAACAACCCGATCCTCACCGGCGAGGCCGGGGTGGGCAAGACGGCGGTGGTCGAGGGCTTCGCCCAGCGGATTGCGCGCGGCGACGTGCCGCCCTCGCTCAAGGGGGCGCGGCTCCTGTCGCTCGACGTTGGCCTTCTGCAGGCCGGCGCCTCGATGAAGGGCGAGTTCGAGAACCGGCTGCGCTCGGTGATCGACGAGGTGCAGGCGAGCACGGTGCCGATCATCATGTTCGTGGACGAGACTCACACGCTTGTCGGCGCCGGCGGCGCGGCGGGCACCGGTGACGCGGCGAACCTTCTGAAGCCGGCACTGGCGCGCGGCACGTTGCGCACCATCGGCGCCACTACCTGGGCCGAATACAAGAAGCATATCGAGAAGGACCCGGCGCTGACCCGGCGCTTCCAGGTCGTCCAGGTGGACGAGCCGGACGTCAAGAAGGGCACCCTGATGATGCGCGGCATCGCCTCGATGCTGGAGAAGCACCACAAGGTGCAGGTGCTGGACGAGGGGATCGAGGCGGCGGTGAAGCTCTCGGCGCGCTACATCCCGGCGCGCCAGCTTCCCGACAAGTCGGTCTCGGTGCTCGACACCGCCTGTGCCCGCGTGGCGGTAAGCCAGCACGCGGTGCCAGCGGAAGTCGACGATTGCCGCAAGAAGATCGAGGCGCTCACCACCGAACTCGAGATCATCGACCGCGACGAAACAGCGGGATACGACGTCGAGGATCGCCGGGCGGCGATCACGGCGCTGAAGGCGGAGGAAGAGGAGCGGCTCAAGGGGCTCGACGAGCGCTGGCTCAAGGAAAAGGGCGTCGTTGACGAGATCCTCGCGCTCCGCGCCAAGCTGCGCGAGGGCGGCGTACCGGTCGAGGCAACCGACGAGGCGGCAACCGAGGCCAGCCCTCTCGGACCCGACGAGCGCAAGGCCATGGTCGAGGAACTGCGCGCCAAGAACCGTGAACTCACGAAGATCCAGGGCGAAAGCCCGCTGATCCTGCCGATTGTCGATGCCCAGGCGGTGGCCTCGGTGATCGGTGACTGGACCGGCATCCCGGTCGGCCGGATGGTGCGCAACGAGATCGACACGGTGCTGCATCTCGAGGAGCATCTCGCCAAGCGGGTGATCGGCCAGGACCACGCGATGGCGATGATCTCCAAGCGGATCCAGACCAGCCGCGCCGGGCTCGACAACCCCAACAAGCCGATTGGCGTCTTCATGCTCGCGGGCACCTCGGGCGTCGGCAAGACCGAGACCGCGCTGGCGCTGGCCGAGGTGCTCTATGGCGGCGAACAGAACGTCATTACCATCAACATGTCCGAATACCAGGAGGCGCACACCGTGAGCTCGCTGAAGGGCGCGCCTCCGGGCTACGTGGGCTATGGCGAGGGCGGCGTGCTGACCGAGGCGGTGCGGCGCAAGCCCTATTCGGTGGTGCTGCTCGACGAGGTCGAGAAGGCGCACCCGGATGTGCACGAGCTCTTCTTCCAGGTCTTCGACAAGGGTCAGATGGAGGATGGTGAAGGCCGGATGATCGACTTCAAGAACACGCTCATCCTGCTCACCTCGAACGCCGGATCCGACCTCATCATGGACATGTGCTCCGACCCGGACCTGATGCCGGAGCCGGAGGGCATCGCCACGGCGCTGCGCGACCCGCTCTTGCAGATCTTTCCCGCCGCCCTGCTCGGGCGGCTGGTCACGATCCCCTACTACCCGCTGACGCCGGAGGTGATCGGCAAGATCGCAGTGCTCCAGCTCAACCGCATCAAGAAGCGGGTCGAGGAGAGCCACGGCGTGCCGTTCACCTATACCGACGCGGTGGTCCAGGAAATCGTCTCGCGCTGCCAGGAGCTGGAATCGGGCGGCCGCATGATCGACGCCATCGTGACCAACACGATGCTGCCGGAGGTTTCCAACGAGTTCCTGCGGCGCATGATGATTGACGAAGAGATCAACGGCGTGACTGTCGACGCGGTCGAGGGTGAGTTCACCTACGATTTCGGGTGAGGAAATCGGCGCCGAGACTCTTGGTGGTATCGCCTGCCCGGGTGTAGACTCGGGCAGCTTCAACGATTGGATTGGCCATGGCAATTGATAAGTTTGTAGTGGAGAACTACCCGATCAAGATGGATTGTTCCACTTGCCCGGACACGCTGGTCCTGGTGGCGGCAAAGATCGAGGAGGGCTTCAACATGCCCTCTTTGGCGCGGATCGAATTTCTTGCGGACAATGCCAAAATCGATCTCGACGACCTGATGGGGCAGAAGGTCGAGCTGATCACCAAGGTTCCGGACGGGCCGAAGCGGTTGGAAGCCGGCGAACGCGACCGGAAGCATATCGGGATCTGCACCTCTGTGCGGTTCGTCGGCCAATACGACGGCATGGCCCATTACTGGGCCGAGATCCGTCCCCGGTTGTGGTTCCTCACGCTCAACCAGGATTGCCGCATCTTTCAGGAAAAGACCGCGGCCGACATCATCAAGGAAGTGCTCGGCGAATACGGGATCAATTTCGAGGACAAGTTCACCGAGACCTACCGCACCCGCATCATCTGCGTGCAATATCGTGAGACCGACCTCGCCTTCGTCCATCGGCTGATGGAGGAGGAGGGCATGCATTACTTCTTCACCTACGACGGCAGCGAAGAGAAGATGGTGCTCCACGACGACTCGGCTGCCCACGAGACGGTGCCCTGCGAGAACACGATCGAGTTCAGGGATCTTGTGGACAGCCCGCGCCGCGACATCGAGCATTTCTTCCAATGGCATGCCGACCACACGGCGACGACCGGAAAATATACCCATACCGACTACAATTTCGAGAAGCCGAAGGCGAAGCTCGAGACGCTGAAGACGATGCCCAAGGGCAAGCACACGCTCAAGGATCGTGAGATCTACGATTATCCCGGCCATTACCGCGAGACCAGTGACGGCGATCATTACGCCAAGGTGAAGATGGAAGAGCGGTCGATCCGCTACAAGACGTGGAAGGGCGCCGGCCTCGTCTCCAATGTCGAGGTTGGCAAGACCTTCAAGGTGTCCAAGCATCCCTCCACCAGCGACAGCGAGGAATTCGTGGTGCGGGCGGCGACGCATCTGTTCCAGCTCAACCAGCGCGAGCTCAGCGCGCTGGAGGTCACGCGCTTTCCCTCCGGGTCTGTGCGCGCCGAGATGGACGAGGAAGACCCCTACCAGGTGCATGTGACGGCTATCCCGAAAATGGAGAAGTTCCGGCCCGCGCCGGTGACCCCATGGCCCGAAATCGCCGGCTGCCACACCGCGGTTGTCACCGGCCCCTCCGGCGAGGAGATCCACACCGACAAATACGGTCGCATCCGGATCCAGTTCCACTGGGACCGGCTGGGCAAGAAGGACGAGCACTCCACGTGCTGGGTGCGCTGCATGATGCCCTGGACCGGCAAGAACTGGGGCATGATCGCGCTCCCGCGCGTGGGCCAGGAGGTTGTTGTGAGTTTCGAGGAGGGTGATCCGGACCGGCCGCTGATCATCGGAATGCTCTACAATGCCGACACGATGCCGCCCTACGGCCTACCGGAAAACAAGACCCAGTCGGGCGTGAAGACACGGTCCTCCAAGGAAGGATCGTCAAGCAATTTCAACGAGTTGCGATTCGAGGACAAGAAGGGCCAGGAAGAGATCTATTTCCACGCGGAGAAGGATTACAACCAGGTCGTCGAGAACAACGCCACGGTCAAGATCGGCTTCGACGACAAGGACAAGGGCGATCTCACGCAGGAGATCTACCACGACAAGACCGAGGAGGTCGGCAACGATCTCAAGGTCAAGGTCGGCTATGGTGAAGGCGGCAAGAGCCCCGGCGACATGAAACACGAAGTCTACAACAACCGGACCGAGGTGATCGGCAACAGTTTCAAGGTCAATGTCGAGAAGGGCAATCACGACACGACGGTCGAGAAGGGCAACCAGTCTAACAAGGTCTCGATGGGCAACATGACCAACGAGGTTTCGATGGGCAATTTCACCGAGACCATCAAGATGGGGAACCACACGACCAAGGTGAATCTCGGCAAGACGGAGCACGAGGCGATGCAATCCATCGAACTCAAGGTCGGCAGCAACTCGATTAAGATCGACCAGAGGGGCATCACCATCAAGGGGCTCATGGTCACGGTCAAAGGGGACGTGATGCTCACCGCGAAATCACCGGTGACGACCGTCAAGGGGGATGCATTGCTGATCCTCAAGGGCGGCCTCACCACGATCAACTAGAGGCGCGCCATGAGTGACAGATTCGAAGGTCTCAAGAAGATCCCGGAAGTGCCGGCCGCCCGACTGCTGGCCGGTACCAACCTCAAACTGGACACCAAGCTCGAAAGCCCGGCGTCGGCCGGGGTATCGGTCGTGCTCGCCGAACTGGCCAGCCATGAGGCGGCGATCGACATGATCAAGCTGATCGCCGCGAGCCTGCCGCCGCGCGAGGCGGTCTGGTGGGGCTGTCTGGCGATGCGCGACGTGCTGGGGCCGGATGTCAAGCCGACCCCCTGCCTCAAGGCGGCCGAGGCCTGGGTGTTCAAACCTTCCGAGGAGACCCAGGCAGCGGCGCACAGGGCATCCGAGGCTGCAAACCCGACAGACGACAGTTCGATCGTCGCCACCATGGCCGTGTTCGGGCAGGGGACGCTCGGCCCGGGCGACCTTAAGGAACACCCGGCGCCCGATGGTGCTGTCGCGGCAATGGCCGCCGGAGTGAATCTGATGGCGCTGGAAGCGCTCGGCGGAGACCTCCACGACGCCGTCGACTACCTGATCGACCGCGCGCTCGACATCGCGCGCGGCGGCAATGGCATGATCGAGCGCAAGGCGGGGGCGGAAGCATGAGATCTCGCCCGTTGCACTCGCCCGCCAAGTGCCTGATGGTGCAGGCGCACAGGAAGTCAGGCAGGTAGGAAGCAATGGGCGTCGTTCTGCATTTCCAGTCCTCAGGAGCGATCCCGGGCGATGGGCGTCCGGTGTCGATGGTCGGCAACTCCCTCACGATTGGGCGCGGCAACAACAACGACCTCGTCCTGCCTGACCCGGATCGGGTGATCTCGTCGAACCATTGCGCGATCGAGGACCAGAACGGCAACGTGGTGGTGATCGACCTGTCGACCAACGGAACCTTTCTGAACTACGGGAAAATTCCCCTCGGCAGGGTTCCGACCCCGCTGAACGACGGCGACATTCTCTCGATCGGCGGCTACGAACTCGCGGTGCAGATCTCCTCCGGCAAGCCCGAGGGGCCGCAATTGCTCGACCCTGTTGCGAGTGCGAATATCGCCCCCTCCGGTGCCAAGATCGACACCGATCTCGACGGCCTGCTTGATGCGCCCTCCTCGGGCAGAGGCACGGACGTGATAAACGACCTGCTGGACGCGCCGGGCGACCCGGTGGGGCCGAAGGGAGTGAAACGGCCGGAGCTCGGCGAGGACGGGCTTCTGCCGCCGCTTGGGGACGACGAGATCGACGACCCGCTTGCACAGGGGCCTTCCATCGACGATCAGATCGGCTCCAGCCAGCACATGCACAACCCCTCGATGGTGGATCACATGCCGCTGCCGCAGGTCTCGTCTTCGACCATTCCCGACGACTGGGATCTCGACCTGCCGGCAAGTCCGCTCGGCTCGGAGCCGGATACAACGCCCTCAGAGCCGGATACAACGCCCGAGGATCCCTTTTCCGAGATCGGCCCGAGCGAGCCTGCTGGCGGGATCGAGAGTGGCAAGGCTTTCATCCCCGAGGATCTCGACTTCGATCTCGGCGAGCCGAGCAGCCCGCCGGCAGCCGAACCGAAGCCGCCCGAGCCGCCGTCACCGGAGCCGGAGGCTCCGCAGGATCCGCTCGAGGCGCTGACCGAAGCCGAGGATCTGCCGCTGACGCCCGAGCCGGCGCCGAGCCCGGCCGAGGCCCGACCTCCGGCCCCGCCGCCGCAACCCGCTTCACCGCTGCCGGGCGCTGCGGCGGGCGTGCCCGAGGCCCAGGTCAAGGCGCTGCGAACGCTGCTGGATGCGGCCGGTGTCGGCGAGATCGAGATCGCCGAGAACGAGATCCAGGAGACCGCGGCGCGGATCGGAAACGTGCTCCGGGTGATGATCCACGGCATGCGCGAGATCCTGATGACGCGGACCTCGATCAAGTCCGAGTTCCGCATCGACCAGACCCGCATTTCCGCCTCGGGCAACAACCCGCTGAAGTTCTCGGTGACGCCCGAACAGGCGGTCGAGGTCATGGTGAGCGCGCCCAAGCGCGGCTATCTCTCTGCCGAAGCCGCGGCCGAACAGGCGTTGCAAGATATCAAGGCGCATGAGGTCGCGACGATGACCGGCATGGAGGCGGCGCTGAAGGGAGTGCTCAAGCGGCTCTCTCCGGAAACGCTCGAGGCCGAGATCAGCGACGCGGGCGGCCTCGGCAACCTGCTGAAGGGCAAGAAGGCGCGCTACTGGGAGACCTACGAGCGCATCTATGCCGACGTGGCCGACGCGGCCGAGAACGATTTTCACGAGCTGTTCAGCCGCGAGTTCGCCCGCGCCTACCAGGAACAGCTGAACAAGCTGAAGGACGGACAATGACCAGGGTCGGGATGCGCTGATGTCTTGGGAGAGCAAGGTTCTTTGGAGCGAGGGGCTGTTCCTCCAGCCGCACCATTTCCAGCAGGCCGACCGGTATATGGAGGCGCAGCTGGGCGGGCTGGCGGGGCGTTTGCGGCCCTATGCCTGGGGGGTCTCGCAGCTCGAGATCGACCGCGAAGTGCTGAAGATCGGCCAGTTCGCCATCCGCTCCTGTTCCGGCGTCACGCCGGATGGCGCGGTCTTCCGGGTGCCCGAGACCGAAACCCACCCGCCGGCGCTGGAGGTCCCCTCGACGATCAAGGATTGCATCGTCTATCTCTCGGTACCGCAGCGCCGGCAGGGCGCGCTCGAGGTCGACATGACCGGCGCCGAGCTTTCCGCTGCCCGACTGCGGCCCGCCGAGCTCGAAGTGACCGACGTGACGAGCCCGGGCCGCAAGTCCGCGACGCTTGGCGTCGGAAAGCTCCGGCTGCAATTCGCGCTCCAGGTTGACGACCTGGCAGACCGGCTGGTGATCCCTGTGGCCAGGATCATCGAGGTGAAGTCGGACCAGGAAGTGGTCCTCGACGGCGGCTTCGTGCCCACTTGCATGGACATAAGAGCCGCCGCGCCGCTGCATGGGTTCCTCGGCGAACTCGAGGGCCTGCTGAACCACCGCGCCACGGCGCTGTCTGGCCGGCTCACCCAGGCCGGCACCAGAGGCTCGGCCGAGATCCAGGATTTCCTGCTGCTGCACACGATCAACCGTATCCTGCCGCAGGTGCGCCACCTGCTGTCGATCGAGAACGTTCATCCCGAGAGCTTCTTCCGCGACTGCGTCGCGCTCACTGGCGAACTCGCGACCTTCATCGACCCGAAGATGCGGCCTGCGGACTTCCCGAAATACCAGCACCACGACCTGACCGGCTGCTTCGGACCAGTGATCCGTGACCTGCGGAAATACCTCTCCGCCGTGCTCGAGCAGAACGCGATCTCGATCCCGCTGGAGCCGCGCAAATATGGCATCTCGGTTGGCGTCATTGCCGACCGCAAGCTCATTCGCAACGCCGGTTTCGTCCTCGCCGTCTCCTCCGAGGCGCCGCCCGAGAACGTGCGGCGCCATTTCGCCGGCCAGTCCAAGGTCGGACCGGTCGAGGAGATCCGCCAGCTGGTGAACTCGGCGCTGCCCGGCATCGCGCTGCGGCCGCTGCCGGTCGCGCCGCGGCAGATCCCCTATACCGCCGGCTCGGTCTATTTCGAACTCGACCCGGAGAGCCAGTACTGGGCGAAGATGACCACATCGGGCGGCATCGCCGTGCATGTCTCGGGCACCTATCCGGGTCTCAAGATGGAACTCTGGGCGATCCGCCAGGGATAACGGGGGAACGGGAAGCAGGTTATGGCAAGCGACGATCCTTTCTCCGAAAGCGACGACAGCGAACGCACCATCATCCGGCCGAACCCGGGCGGACGGCGGCCCGCGCAGTCCACGCCGGTGTCGCCACAGCAGCCTGCTTATCAACAGCCGCCGCAGCCATCCGGCGCGTCCGGCGGGTCGATGGGGTACGGCATCCCCGCCGGTGGCACGCCGGGTGGCGCCCGGTCCGGGCAATCGGCCCGAGACGAGGCGGCGCTGCTGCCGCTTGCCTTCACCGGGATGAACCGGCTTGTGGCCTGTGCCGCGCCGCTCTTCTCGCTGATCTCGCGCATTTCCAACCGCGCCCAGCATGCCGACCCCGACAAGCTCCGGCAAAGCGTCATCGGCGAGATCCGCGAATTCGAGAGCCGCGCGCATCAGGCCGGCTGCTCCGACCAGGATGTCAAGATCGCCCGCTATGCCATCTGCGCCACGCTCGACGACGTCGTGCTGAACACGCCCTGGGGCGAGAACTCCTCCTGGTCGCTGCAATCGATGGTGGCGACCTTCCACCGCGAGGTGGTCGGCGGCGACCGGTTCTACGACCTCTTGGCGCGGCTCGAACAGGACCCGCCGAACAACATCGAGATGCTCGAGTTCCTCTACATGTGCCTCTCCCTGGGGTTCGAGGGGCGGCTCCGGGTCGAGCAGAATGGCGGTCAGCGCCACCTCGATGTGCGTGCCGGCCTGGCGCGGCTGATCCGTGGTCAGCGCGGACCGGTCGAGCGGGAGATCTCACCGCACTGGAAGGGACTCGAGGTTCCCAACAAGGCGCTATCGATCTGGCGGCCGGTGTGGATCGCGGCCTCGGTCGCGGCCGTGGTGCTGCTGGCGAGCTTCTTCGCGCTGAGCTGGCTGCTCGGCGGCGCGACAGAGAACGTGACCGGCCGGCTCGCCTCGCTGGAACCAAACACGCCGCCCAGGATCGACATCAAGGCGCCGCCGCCGCCGCCGCCGCCCGCACCGGTCGTCGCGGTGCCGGAGAAGTTCAAGGAGTTTCTCAACCAGGAGATCGCCGAGGGCCTCGTCGAGGTGGAAAGTGACGCCAACACGATCACCATCCGGATCAAGGGCGCCGGCATGTTCGCCTCCGGCTCCAACGTGCTTCAGGAGAAGTTCGTGAAGCCGGTCAACCGGGTGGCCGAGGCGCTCAACGACGAGACCGGAAAGGTGCTCGTGGTCGGGCATTCCGATTCCGTGCCGATCCGGTCCTCCCGCTATGCCTCCAACATGGAGCTGTCGCTTGATCGGGCGAAGACGGTGGAGAACATGATCGCCGCGGTGCTCAACGATCCCTCGCGGCTCTCCGCCGAGGGGCGGGCCGACAGTGAACCGCTGGCCACCAACGAGACGGCCGAAGGGCGGGCGAAGAACCGCCGTATCGAAGTGCTTCTGGTGAGGACGGAATCCTGATGAAAGCCGTGCTGCGTTTCTTCATCTCAGCCTATTTCGTCATCTTCATGGTGACGCTGATCCTGTCGCTCACCTTCTGGCTCCTGAGCCCGCTGATCGGCGGCGAGGAATGGCAGCCCTTCGCGGGCTACCTGTGGCGGGGCATCGTCGTCGGCGTGATGTGGTTCATCGCGATCCTCTGGATCGTCATCCTCGCCATCGTGCGGGCGCGCCGTGACAAGAACCTGGCCGAAGAGATCGTCGAGAGCGCGGCGGCCGACGTCGACCCCAATGACGAGATCGTCCAGGCCGAGCTGGATGAGATGAAGACGAAGCTGCGCGGGGCGATCACCCAGCTTCGGAAGTCGAAGATGGGCCGGAGGCATCTTTATGAGCTGCCCTGGTATGTGATCATCGGCCCGCCGGGGGCGGGCAAGACCACCGCGATCGTCAATTCGGGTCTCCGCTTCCCGCTGACAGGCGAGGACGGGGTGCAGTCGATTGCCGGCGTTGGCGGCACGCGCAACTGCGACTGGTGGTTCACCGAAGACGCGGTCCTGCTCGACACCGCCGGCCGCTACACCACGCAGGAGAGCAATTCCGAGGCTGACAACGCCGCCTGGCTCGGCTTCCTGAAGATGCTGCGCAAATATCGCGCGCGCCAACCCATCAACGGCGCTGTCGTGGCAATCTCGCTGCAGGACCTGTCGTTGCAGGACGAGGTGACCCGGCAGAGCCATGCCACGGCGATACGGCGCCGGCTCAGCGAACTGCGCGAACAGCTCGGTGTGCGCTTCCCGGTCTACGTGCTCTTTACCAAGTCGGACCTGATCGCCGGCTTCACCGAGACCTTCGACCAGATGGGCAAGGAGGAGCGCGAGCAGGTCTGGGGCTTCACCCTGCCGCTCGACAAGTCGAAGGGCGAGCACTCGCCAATGACCGATTTCCACGAGGAATTCGCGGCGCTTCTTGAACGGCTCAACGCGCAATCGCTGGAACGGATGCAGGTGGAGACCAACCCGGCGCGGCGCAGCCTTATCGCCGGATTCGCGGGCCAGGTCTCTTCGGTCCGGCAGATCGCCTATGACTTTCTGGACGAGGTCTTTGCCGACAGCCGCTACGAGCAGCGCCACATCCTGCGCGGGGTCTATTTCACCTCCGGCACCCAGGAGGGCAACCCGATCGACCGGCTGATGCTGGGCATGGCCCAGACATTCGGCATCGGCCGGCAGGCCATCGGCTCGGGCAAGGGCACCGGCCGCAGCTATTTCCTGACCCGCCTCTTCGAGGGCGTGGTCTTTCCCGAGGCGGGCCTCGTCTCGATCGACGACAAGGTGGCGCGCCGCTATCGCTGGTCGCGCCGGATCGCGATCGCCGCGTCCGTTCTGGTCGTGCTGGCCATCGGCGGGCTCTGGACCCGCAGCTACCTCGGAAACCAGGCGCTGATCGCGGACGCGGCCGTTCGCGTCGAAGCCTACCAGGAATCCGCGGCGCTGATCCCGAGAAGCCCGATCGGCGACACCGACTTCCCGAGCATCGTGCCGGCGCTCAACATCCTGCGGGACGTGCCGGTCAACCCGCGCACCCAGGACACCGACCGCCCGACGAGCCTCGGCTTCGGCCTATACCAGGGCGAACTGGTGGGCAACTCGACGGCGCAGACCTATCGCGCCGCTCTCAACCAGCACATGCTTCCGCGCCTCATCCTGCGGCTCGACGAATACATGCAGGCCTCGATGAACGACCCGGACCGGCTCTACGAGGCGCTCAAGGTCTATCTCATGCTCGGCCAGCAGGGACCGGTGAACAAGGAGCAGGTGATGGACTGGTTCCAGCAGGACTGGGAGCAGTTCTACGCAGGCGCCGTCCGCGAGCCGCTGCGGCTGGACTTGCTGGGTCATCTCGAGGCACTGGTCGACCAGCCGATGCAGAAGGTCGAGCTCAACGGCCACCTGATCGAGACGGTGCGCGGGGTGATCTCGGCAATGCCGCAATCGGACCGGATCTATACCGGCATCCTCAACTCGACCGCAGTGCGCGAGCTGCCGAAATGGCGCCTGACCGACGGAAACCCGATGATCGGCCGCGCGATGAAGCGGTCCTCCGGCGCCGGGCTCGGCGACGGGATCGACGGTGTCTTTACCCGTTGCGGCTTCCACGACGTGTTCGTGCCGGAGGCATTGCAGGTCAACGAGCAGCTTGCCAGCGAGGCCTGGGTGCTCGGCGCCGAGGCCGCGGACCAGTCGGAGGATTTCAAGACCGAGACGACGGCGGGCGTGTTCCAGCTCTACTACACGGATTTCGTCGGCAAATATGAGGGGGTCCTGGCCGATCTCGACATCATCCCTCTCGACTCGGTCGAGCGTGCGGTCGAGGTCACCAACGTGCTCTCGAGCCCGTCCTCACCGATCGCCAACGTGCTCGAGGCGGTGGCCAACCAAACCAAGCTGACCGAACCCTGCGCCAGTGCCGATGCAGCGGCCAGCGCCGCGGGCGAGACCATCGCCGGGGGTGCGCTCTATGAGCTCAGCTACCGTCTGAGCTATCGGCAACGGGTCCTGAAGGAGGCGGTCGAGGCGAGCTTCGCGGCCGCCGACGGCACCGGAGAGGCGCGCCCGCTCGGCACGCAGGTCGAACGCAGGTTCACCTGGCTGCAGGACCTGACCGCCCGCCCCGAGGGCCAGCCGAGCGAGCTCGACTCCTATCTCGACCTGCTCAAGGAGGTCTATCTGGAGCTCAACAAGCTCACCATCGGCGGCGGCGCGGGCGACCTGCTGACCAATCCGACGGTTCAGCGCTTCCAGCAATTCGCGTCGCTCAAGCCCGACCCTGTGAAGCGCTGGTCGACCCAGATCACAACCGGCTCCTCCGGCATCGGCCGCGAAGGCGTGCGCTCCAAGCTCAATGCCGAATGGACGGCCAAGGTCCTGCCGCTTTGCCAGCAGGCGTTGAGCAACCGCTACCCGTTCGACCGTCGCGCCCAGGCTGACGTGGCGGTGCAGGACTTCACGCGGCTCTTCGGCCCCGGCCAGCTGATCGACGGATTCTTTACCGAGAACCTTTCCGAATTCGTTGATACCAACGCCGATCCGTGGAGCTGGCGCGGTGGCACCGGCGAGGATCTCGGCATCTCGCCGGCTGTCCTGAAGCAGTTCCAGAACGCGGCGGCGATCCGCGACACCTTCTTCGCCACCGGACAGCTAGGGTTCAATGTGCAGATCACGCCGCAGGCGCTCGATCCGCAGGCGCGCGAGATGCTCCTGGAACTGAACGGCGCAAAGGTCCGCGCACAGCGCGGCGGCCGGCCGACGCCGGAAAACGTCCCCTGGCCCGGCTCCGTTGGTCTGGCGCGCCTGACCGTTGCGCCGCAATTGCCCAATGGCGAAAGCACGATTACCCGGGACGGCCCCTGGTCGATGTTCCGCCTTCTCGACACCGGCCAGATCCGCGGCACGCCAGCGCCCGATCGCAAGCGGCTGATCTTCCGCGTTGGCGGTCGTCAGGTCGTGCTGGTGATGCAACTCGGCTCGGTCAACAACCCGTTCGGCATGGCGGCGCTGAGCGAATTCAAGTGTCCGACGTCGTTCTGATGGCCGGAAACGATCTCCTCGGGCCCGTCGGTGCTTTCGGCAAGATGCCCTCGCAGGGAGATTTCTTCTGGATCGACCTGCCGCAGGGCTTCGCGCCGATCTGGGACCGCTGGCTCAGCGGCGCGGTGCAGGCGGCGCGGGAGAGGCTCGGGGAGCGCTGGCAGGAATGCTATTACTCGGCGCCGATCTGGCGCTTCACGCTTGCGCCGGGCGAGGCCGGCGCGCAGGCGTTGATGGGCGTTTTGATGCCTTCGGTCGACCGGGTCGGCCGTGCCTTCCCGCTGACGCTGGTCGCGCCGGTGGCGCCCGCATCCTTTGCCGCGCGCGGCCACATGGCGAGTTCCGCGGCCTTTCAGGCGTTCGAGGCGGTGGCGCTCGACGCGCTGGAATTCGAGATGACGCAGGACAACCTGCGCGCGCGGCTGGCCGATCTCCGGGCCGGGTTGCTGCTGCTCGACGAAGACCCGGCGCCGGGAGTGCCGGAAGCCTTCGATATCGTGCGTCCGCGCGTCTATTGGAGCGCGGTGGTGGACGGGCGAACGGAGTATCTCGCGACGACCGGTCTACCGAACGCGCGCGAGCTGATGGCAATGTTCGATCTCGCCGATCCATATTGGGCACGGGAGGCAGCAGAATGAGGCGTATCCGGCACAACGCGGCCTCTCATGTCGGCCATGTGCGCAAGATCAACGAGGATTCGATCCTGTCGCTGCCGGAACGCGAGATCTGGGTGGTGTCGGACGGGATGGGTGGGCACGAGGCCGGCGATTTTGCCAGCCAGACGGTCGTGGAATCGATCATCACCGCGCCGGAGACCGGCGACCCGGCGGCGCGGATGCACTCGGTGCGCGAGGCGCTCTACCGCGCCCACCGCCGCATCATCGCCTATGCGGAGGAGATCGGCGCGGGGACGATCGGGGCGACCGTGGTGGTGCTGCTGCTGGCCGAGGCGCATTTCATGGCGTTCTGGGTCGGTGACAGCCGGCTCTACCGGCTGCGGGACCGGCGCATCGAGCTGTTGACCAGCGATCACTCCGTAGTCGGCATGCTCGTCGAGGCGGGGCACATGACCTGGGACGAGGCCGAAGCGCATCCGCAGTCGAACGCCATTACCCGCGCGGTTGGCGTGGGCGACGAGCTCGAGATCGACAAGATCCGTGGTGACCTTCGCCCCGGCGACCGCTTTCTGCTCTGCACGGACGGGCTCAACAAATACATGGGATTCGCCGAGCTGGAATCGGTGCTGCTCTCGGCGCCGATCGAGACCGTGAGCCAACGCCTCGTCCAAATGGCGCTTGACCGCGGCGGCGCAGACAATGTCTCGGTCATCGTGGTCGACGCGGTTTAGAGCGATCCCAATCTATTCGGTTTCATAGCCTGCGGCCTTGAAGAAGTTGTAGCATTCTTCTTCAGTGAAGAGGTTGCAGACGTGTCCGACGACCTGCCAAAGCTGTTCGTAGGTTCGAGCGGCGGCTTTGCGGATCAGCGTTTTCAACTTTGAGAACGCCATTTCTATCGGGTTCAGATCGGGACTGTATCGGGGCAGGAACAGCAACCAGTTGTCCTGTGCTTTCAGCAA
>NZ_SELO01000128.1 GCF_004146235.1 Tropicimonas sp. IMCC6043
GCCGCGGCCCGTCCGAAGGTCCCAGGATTGGCGGTTTCGGGGCCGTCTGCGTGGCGTCGCAGGCCACTTTGGACGGACTCGTCCTCATGCCATCAGCCGCCGTCGAACCAGATAGAGGTTGCCGAGCGCGAACAGGGTGAAGAGCTGCGCCCGGTTCTTGGCGAGTCCTCGGTAGCGGGTCTTCACGTAACCGAACTGCCGCTTCAACACCCGGAACGGATGCTCGACCTTCGCCCGCACCATCGCAATGATCCGGTTGATGCGCTCGTCGAGCGGATGAAGCTTGCTGCTCTTGGGAGCCTTGCGCATCACGCCCCATACCTTTCCCGGTGCCTCGAATTCAGCCTCACGCTCGACGTTCACGTACGCCTTGTCCGCCCAGACAGACGTCTCGTCACCATGGAGCAGTTCATCCCATACCCGGCTGTCGTGCACCTTGGCTGTCGTCGTCTCAAGGCTGTGGGTGACGCCGCTTTCGACATTGACACCCACATGCGCTTTCATGCCGAAGTACCAGGTATTTCCCTTCTTCGTGGACGACATCTCCGGATCACGCGCTTTGGCTTTGTTCTTGGTCGAGGATGGGGCGTCGATGATCGTCGCATCCACCAGCGTGCCCGAGCGCAACGTGATGCCCTGGTCGGCAAGGTGTCCGTTCACTTCCCTGAACAACGCCTCGGTCAGCCCGTGCCGCTCCAGCAAGTGCCGGAAGTTAAGGATGGTGGTCTCGTCCGGAATGCGGTCATCGCCCAACTCGATCCCCGCAAACCGCCGCATGGCCTCGCTGTCGTACAGCATCTCCTCGGCCATCGGGTCGCTCAGCGCATACCACTGCTGCAGGAAATAGACCCGCAGCATCGTCTCCAATGGCATCGGCGGACGCCCGCCCTTCGGCCTAGCCTTGGGATAGTGCGGTTCTATCAGCGCCAGAAGCCG
>NZ_SELO01000129.1 GCF_004146235.1 Tropicimonas sp. IMCC6043
GACCTTGCGCTCAACTGGACGCGGTCACCTTGTATCACTTAACGGTTGATTTCTTGTTCTTGTTCCACTGAGGAAGGCACAGGGAAGCTCAAGTTTCCTGCAAGGATCTTACTCCGTGCGTCTCCGCCAAAGCCCGCGTCCAGCGCGAGCTTCACATCCGGGTTGCGAACAATTACCCGAGACAGGGCCGCGCGAGAAATCGCGAAGAGCCTCGACTGCTGCGAAACCTTGACGGTCGCCGTTGCAGGGGCCTGGCTCAGGACTCCGAGTTCCCCGACAAATCTTCCAGCAGGAAGCGTTGCAATGGCTCTTCCGCGATGGCTAACGACGGCACCGCCATCGGCTATCCATACCAGTGACTCCACGGGCCGGTCTTCCCCGGTCAGGATTGCCCCAGCGGGGACGTCGGACCATTTCCCCGCCGACAGAAAACGTCGCGCGCCCAAGCGGGACAGGCCTGGCAATCCAAGATCCAGGAACGCCCTCTCCTCATCCGTAAAGACCAGCCCTCGTGTAAGATACCAAAGACGCACGATGCCAAAGAGGCTTATGAGAATCCAAGCCGTTTCGATCGTTGCTGAGAACGGATTGAAATAGGCTCCAAGGGATACGAGGACCAGTGCGGCGGCCGAGGCGTTTAGTGCGGGATAGAGGTATCCTTCACCTCGTATTATGCCGATCTGCAATGCCGCATATGAGGAAAGGTAAAGAGCCGCCCCTACTCCGCCCGCAAGGTCTTGGACAGTCGTTGAAAACTCAATCATTTGTTGCTGATCCTATGGCCCGCGCCGGCTCGTTCGAGGGTGCGTTTCCGTCTCGTGCATGAACTTCGTTACAATTAGGGCGTGGCTCAGACCTTACAACGGGATTTCGAGAAGGACTCACTGGCATGGTTTGATCAAGGAACAGCACCCGACCAGCG
>NZ_SELO01000130.1 GCF_004146235.1 Tropicimonas sp. IMCC6043
GTCTTCGGATGACGAAACGCGACCCGTTCAAGTATTTCAAGACCAGCCGGGAAGTCATCCGCCTCGCGGTGATGATGTATGTCCGGTTTCCCCTTTCGTTGCGGAACGTTGAAGACCTGCTGCACGAACGCGGCATTGAGGTCAGCCATGAGGCCGTCCGTTTCTGGTGGCATAGATTTGGCCCGATGTTCGCTTCCGAGATCCGCCGGAAACGCGCCGAGCGGCTGCGATCAGGTCCGCAATGGCGGTGGCATCTGGACGAGATGTTCGTGAAGATCAATGGTGAGCGGCACTACCTTTGGCGCGCCGTCGATCACGAAGGCGAGGTCTTGGAAAGCTTTGTCACAAAGACACGGGATCGGAAAGCAGCATTGAAATTCGTAAGGTAATCAATGAAGCGCTATGGTCGGCCGGAAGTGATCGTGACCGACCGTCTTCGATCCTATGGCGCCGCGTTGAAGGAAATCGGTGCGGCGGAGCGTCAGGAAACCGGCCGCTGGCTCAACAACAGAGCGGAGAATTCGCACCTGCCGTTTCGACGAAGAGAACGGGCGATGCAGCGCTTCCGGCGGATGCGAAGTCTGCAGAAATTTGCTTCCGTCCACGCCTCTGTCTTCAACCATTTCAACTCGGAGCGCAGCCTCTCCTCCAGAGCCAATTTCAAGAAGAGCCGCGCCGCTGCTCTCGACGAGTGGCGTCAACTCTGCGCGGCATAAGGGACAGTCTCACTGTCCATTCGGAGACTAGTTAGAGCGTTCCCAATCTATTCGGTTTCATAGCCTGCGGCTTTGAAGAAGTTGTAGCATTCTTCTTCAGTGAAGAGGTTGCAGACGTGTCCGACGACCTGCCAAAGCTGTTCGTAGGTTCGAGCGGCGGCTTTGCGGATCAGCGTTTTCAACTTTGAGAACGCCATTT
>NZ_SELO01000131.1 GCF_004146235.1 Tropicimonas sp. IMCC6043
AGGCAACGACCGTCTCCGGTCTGTCCAGCGGCGCCTTCATGGCGGTCCAGTTGCAGGTCGCATTTTCGACCACCATCGGCGGGGCTGGCATTGTCGCGGGCGGCCCTTTCGGTTGCGCCGATCATTCCGTGTGGCGGGCACTCTATGTTTGCATGGACCCGTTCTTCGTGGATGCCGACCCGGCGCAATCGCTGGCCATGATGCGGGACCTGGCGGCGGAAAATGCCATCGACCCGTTGGATCGTATCACCTCGGATCGGCTCTACCTTTTTCACGGAGCAGCCGACGACACGGTGGCAAGCGCAACAATGGATGCGCTGCAGCAAGTGTATCTGTCTTTGGGCGTGCCGGACGAGGCCATCACTTACATCACTTCAGTCGACGCCGGACATGGCTTCGTGACGGAGCAAGGCCCGGTCGCCTGTGCCGCCACCCGTCCCGACTTTCTGATCGACTGCGACATCGACCAAGCCGGCGATATTCTTGCGCAGCTCTACGGCGAACTGGAGGACCCGGTTGCACCGCGGACCAGTGGCCTCATGACCTTCGATCAGTCGCTCTACACCCAGAACGCCGCCGGAATGGACGAAAAGGCCTTCGTCTACGTTCCGGTCGATTGTGCAGCCGGCGAAACCTGCCGCCTGCACATCGCGTTACACGGATGCAAGCAGGGTCGTGAGACCATCGGCGAGGACTATCCGCGTCTCACCGGCTACAATCTTTGGGCGGAAACCAACAGGATCGTGGTGCTCTACCCGCAAGCGGTGAAGATCCCTTCACCCTGGTACAACTGGTTTGCGGGAAATCCGAACGGATGCTGGGATTGGTGGGGGTATTCCGGCGACGATTACCTGAGCCGCACCGCGCCGCAGATATCTGCCATCGCCCGAATGGC
>NZ_SELO01000132.1 GCF_004146235.1 Tropicimonas sp. IMCC6043
GCCGATGGCCCGATGCCGCAGACCCGCGAGCACATCCTGCTCGCCTACCAGGTCGGCGTTCCGGCGATGGTTGTCTACATGAACAAGGTGGACCAGGTCGATGACGAGGAACTCCTCGAGCTCGTCGAGATGGAGATCCGCGAGCTTCTGACCGACTACAACTTCCCCGGCGACGACGTTCCGATCGTCATGGGTTCGGCGCTTGCCGCGATGAACGGTACGGATCCGGAGATCGGCGAGACGTCGATCCGGAAGCTGATGGAAGCGGTCGACGAATACATCCCGACGCCCGAGCGTCCGGTCGACCAGCCGTTCCTGATGCCGATCGAGGACGTGTTCTCGATCTCCGGCCGTGGCACCGTGGTGACGGGCCGGGTCGAGCGTGGCGTGATCAATGTGGGCGACGAGATCGAGATCGTCGGCATCCGCGACACCAAGAAGACGACCTGCACCGGCGTCGAGATGTTCCGCAAGCTGCTGGACCGCGGCGAGGCGGGCGACAACATCGGCGCGCTGCTGCGCGGTGTCGACCGTGACGGCGTCGAGCGTGGCCAGGTTCTCTGCAAGCCGGGTTCGGTGACGCCGCACACGAAGTTCGAGGCCGAGGCCTACATCCTGACGAAGGAAGAGGGCGGCCGGCACACGCCGTTCTTCGCCAACTACCGTCCGCAGTTCTACTTCCGCACGACGGACGTGACCGGCACGGTGACGCTGGCCGAGGGCACGGAGATGGTGATGCCGGGCGACAACGTCTCCTTCAAGGTGGAGCTGATCGCACCGATCGCGATGGAAGAGAAGCTGCGCTTCGCCATCCGCGAGGGCGGTCGCACCGTCGGCGCCGGCGTCGTCTCCAAGATCATCGAGTAATACATACTCGATGCGAGATGTCGGGG
>NZ_SELO01000133.1 GCF_004146235.1 Tropicimonas sp. IMCC6043
GGCACCTCGGTCATCATCACCTTTGTCGTGCTGCTCTTCGGCATGATGTGCGCCTATGCGCTGTCGCAGCTGAACTTTCCGGGCCGCAGGCTGCTTTACCTGCTGGTTGTGGCAAGCTTCATGGTGCCGATCCCGGCTCTCTATGTCGCCCAGTTCGTGCTGATGAGCGACCTCAACATGGTCAACACCTGGTGGGGGATCATCCTGCCGCAATTGATTGTTCCGGTTGTCGTGATCGTCTACAAGCAGTTCTTCGACGCGATACCGAAGGAAATGCGCGAAGCGGTGCTGCTGGACGGTGGCGGAGAATTTACCCTGCTGTTCAAGCTCTACCTGCCACTGAACTGGGGTATCACGGCATCGTTGTCGATCATCACCTTCATCATCGCATGGAACAACTTCTTTTGGCCGTTCCTGATCACGACCAGCGAGGAGATGATGACGATTCCGGTCGGAATCACGCAGGTTCGGGACACGTTCGGCGTTGCCTATGCACGCATGATGGCCCTGGCTCTGCTGGCAGCGGCACCTGTCATTATCGCTTACCTCGTGTTCCAGAAACGCGTGACCGAAGCCGTGATGATCTCGGCTGGCGTGAAAGGCTGATTGCGGCCCTCCATGGCCAGGAACTTGCCGACCCAACCCACGCCACTGGCCGGCATCAATGGGGTGCCGGTCAGTGGCTCCTGTTTTGCACAGAGCCGGGGAAAGGGCCTTGTCAGAGCAACTTGGCTTGCGATGGGGCAGGGTGCTGGGTAGCGTCTTCGGATGACGAAACGCGACCCGTTCAAGTATTTCAAGACCAGCCGGGAAGTCATCCGCCTCGCGGTGATGATGTATGTCCGGTTTCCCCTTTCGTTGCGGAACGTTGAAGACCTGCTGCACGA
>NZ_SELO01000134.1 GCF_004146235.1 Tropicimonas sp. IMCC6043
TGCCGCCCGAGAAGAAGGTACGCTTCACCTCGAACATCCTGCCGCGGTGGGCGCGGCGGTCACGGAGCCTCGATGCCCTTCTGCCAGTCCTTTACTTGCGCGGCGTCTCCACCGGAGACTTTCAGGAAGCTCTGGCCGCACTGCTCGGAGCGGACGCGCCGAACCTGTCACCGAGTGCCATCGCACGCCTCACGGCCAGCTGGCAGGACGAGTACGCCCGCTGGCAGCACCGCGACCTTTCCGCCCGCAGCCATGTCTACATCTGGGCCGATGGGGTCTACCTGCAGGCCCGGATGGAACCGCAGGCCGAATGCATGTTGGTGATCATCGGGGCGACACCTGAAGGGAAGAAGGAACTGCTCGGCTTCCAGGTCGGCGTGCGCGAGAGTGCACAGAGCTGGCGCGAACTCCTGGTCGATCTCAAGGCGCGCGGGCTCGCCGTTCCGCCCGAACTGGCCGTGGGCGACGGCGCCCTGGGTTTCTGGAAGGCCATGGACGAGGTCTTTCCCGGCACCCGTCACCAGCGCTGCTGGTTTCACAAGGCGGCCAATGTCCTCAACCACTTCCCTAAATCCATGCAGCCCGCCGTCACCGCCGATCTGCGCGAGATCTCCCATGCGGAGACCCGCGCTGCGGCGCTGGCGGCCATCGAGACCTTCCGGGAAAAATACGTCGCTAAATACGAGCGCGGGGTAGCCTGCCTGACGAAGGACACCGAGGCCCTGTTGGCCTTCTACGACTTCCCGGCCGAGCACTGGGACCACCTGCGGACCTCGAACCCGATCGAGAGCGTCTTCGCAACCGTAAGGCACCGCACCGTCCGGACCAAGGGCGC
>NZ_SELO01000013.1 GCF_004146235.1 Tropicimonas sp. IMCC6043
CCTCGCGGACCAAGGCGCCCCGGCAACCGCCAGCTACATAGGGAGCGCGTCTGCCGGGGCGCCGATCACGCTGGAACTGGCCGGATTTTGTGCTGCCCTCTGGCAGGAAATCGCACCGCCGTTGACACTGGTTGGACCCGCCCAAGAAACTTGGCTCTCTTGGTGATGCAGGATAGACTGAAACTGGACCACAAAACTGAACGGTTAGACGCAGCCCAATCCATGGTCGGACATAGCAACGCAAAATGAACCAGCAGGAATGCGGTTCGACGAATTTTTTTGCGCGGAGTCGGCCCAACTGGAGAAACGCAGCAGCTTCGAAGCCGGTGACGATTCATTGCCGTGCCGTTTGAATGATTGGAGGCAACAATTTCTCGTCGCCCAAGTTGAGAGCTTTCCTTCACGGAGGTGTCGTTTGCCGAAAAAAGCGATCGCCATTTACACCTTGAATAGCGGCTAAGTGAAGGCCTCGGGAACGATAGCGATGGGCAGTAGACGTCCTGCAGCTTTCATCGTGGTTTCCGTGGCTGACCGGTATTTGTCATGCGCCACCGTCACGTCGCGGATCAATTCCGGGGCGATTGGGGAAAGAACCTGGACCTCGGCATCGTTCCTTGTGGGCATGTTGTCCGGTGTGTTGAAAACAGCGCGGAAAGAGCGTTCATCGCCAATACTTACACTGCGGTCAGCAAACATTTCGTTGAAGGCCCAGGGCCCTCCGATAAAGCGTGAATGCTTCACGATCTCCGATGACGCGGCGTTTATCCAACAGAACCGACACGGGTGGGTCCAAAGCACCGATGCGTCGATTTCCAAGATGACCCAGGTGCAGGAAGAGTTGCGTATTTTTTTGGAAAACATCGACTGGTTAATGTCGTGGATCGATACTGAGACAGCGTTAAGATAGCCGTCTTTGCGCCAGCTATCCGAATAGACGTAGTCGATTTCGTTCTCTTCCATAACAGTCCTAGAGAGAAGTCCGTGCGTAAGGATGCTTTCTAGGTTCATCGTCGGCGTGAAATGGTAGAGCGAGGTGATCCCACGCCAACGTACTGCATTGCGGATCTTGGTTGAGTTCATGTCTGGCTTCGTCCTAAAGCTTTAGGGCAGTCTGTCTCATTCGCGCCCAAGTCCCCAGTTTCTGTTTGGATCCGAGCGACGGTTAGGCGCGGGAGGATTGGGATCGCCGTGCTGGTTTCCGTCGGGGTCAATCCAAGAAATCCGGGGATCTGTCCTGCGGGTCTTGCCACTGTTTGATACGTAGCGGTCCAATACCTTGCTACAGCGGCATCCGGCTAGATCGATTTCACCGCCACGACCGTAGCCGTATTTCGCTATGAAGACGCGGTCGATCAGAGTGGAGTTGATTTCCTCGAGCTTTGCATCTTCGGGGTGTTCAGCCAAGTGGGCAGCGCGAGCCTCAATGGCTCGCCAAGCTGCCTCCCCTTCTTCCTTTTCCGCCTTCACTTTCTCATCGAGCAGAATGGCCTTCTGCCGAATGGAACCCTCACTGTCGATGTAGGCATCAAGCGCAGAAAGGTCTTTCGGGGATAACTTCCGCTTCTGCGGGATCATGCCAGCCTCGAACATCCTCTTGAGTAGCTTTGCTCCATGCGGTGTGATTACCTCGCGATCGCCACCATAATCGTCGATGTAGGACGCACTTGCTCCGGAAACCTCTTCGGTGGCCACCTCCAACGACCCGTTGTACTCGTCAATAGCTACTTCGAAGATCAGGTTCTGGAACGCTTGGAGCGCCAGCCGCGGCTTCACCTCTGGGATCAACTTGATCACTTCGGTTCGCCGTTTACACAGGGAATGGAAGCTCTGATTGTTTGGCGACATGGTGCTACTCCGAGAATGGTGTTTTTCATTGTATTCGGACTGAACAGAGTTGGGCGCAACCCACTCTTGGGGCACGGATAGTGCGGGTCGAAAATTTGAACCATCCGATAACGCACCAATGTCCGGCTTGGAGTGAGCCGCGGGTTCCGGGAATCATCGATACCCGCACGAAAGCGCAACAACTCACAAGAATGAAGCGGCCCTATCCAGTTACTGTTTCTATGGCCGCCGCCGAAGAAAGCTGCAACGACGTGTTAGTATACTCTGATGCCGTCCGTTCGCGCGCCAGAGTGCCGCTGCGGGTCATATTGCTCAATGCCACTTTGTTTCTTTCGGGAAGGTCGTCCCACCAAGTCGGATTTAGGAAAATATTATCTGAATGAATAAATAGCAACCGTATTAGAGCATCGGCAATGCGCGCTTTTTCGATGGAAAGAAAGGAGTTCGAAAGAGATCGCGCAGGTCCATTCTCTGGTCCAATCCACCCAAGAACTGCAATTGTATTTCCTTCAAACGGCGTTACCGTAATTGTTATGTTGTCGAGCTCCACCTTATCTTGACCTAACTGCTGTAAGCGAACTCCCGTAAGATCAAACTCGGGCTGAAATGCACAACATGCAACAACCGGTAGGACTTGATCGAAGCGAATGGCGAAATAATGGAAGCCCTCATAGGAGTCATCTAACAACAACCGATCGAAACTTTCTTTCACTCGGTTTATTTCGCGTTTGCCCAGATCCACACCAAAAGATACGTCGTAAAGAAGCGACTGCATCGCGGCCTGTTTCCAGAATGGTTGCCCGCGATCAGCGACTTCTTTCATGATTGCGATGAAGCGTCCCTCCGCCTCCTTGGAGAAGCGTTCATAGGCCACGGCTCGATAAGAGAAGAGAAATGCTGATTGAGTGTCGAGGTTAAGTGACTTCCCCTCTATAGGCTTGAAAGTCTCCGAGTCGTGTTTACTACAAAACCCAGGGAACACCGAAGCGTTATTTAGGCCGATCTTCCGTGGCTTCGGGTTGCCGCTTGATTGGATCAAGTCTTTCATGAGAGGTTTCACAGTCAGCACATGATTGCTCTCGGCGATCGTATCGAGGCCACCTCTTTTTTGTATGGTGTGAGCTTTCGTGATTGTTGAGCTGCAAGGGTTTTCACCATCAGTCTTAGGTAGAGAACAGTAGCCCTCTCTAAGCTCCGCAAACATCCTTTGTTCTTGCTCGAAAGCATTTATTGGCTCAAGTGTTTCGCGAATTAGGTGGCAGTGCTTAAACTTTTTTCCCGATAGGCACCAGCATCGCTCGTTCCTCCCCATTTTTTCGAGCGGATTTAGTCGCCTGTGAGTGAGAGAAATTCTCGGTGCAACAAGTGATTGATGGCGGACCATTTCCTCTAACTTCTTTTTTGGTTTGTCTTGCAATCAACTGGTACTTTTTCTTTGGCGCACGCAGGCGGCGGGATGAGCCCAACTTGCCGTTCGAGCTATTAGGATTTGTCGATAGTTGGGGGTAAATTTATCCAAATCTAAAGTCTACAACGGCAGGACGTAACGGCGATAAACCACTTGCTCGATAGGGCGTCAAGAGTTGGGTTCCTGTGATCCGCTGCGCGCCGCAGGATGTCCAGCATGGGCCTGGTTTGCCAGTTCAGGTGTACGGTCCCAAGGCCTTTTCGTCCAGATTGCCACCGAATGCCTGAAACTAGGAGTCTGATCGTGTCTGTTTTGGCAACTAGCTTCGAGCGGCGGAGGGCCAGGCCAATCCAAAAAAACCTAGCCCACCGGTGCAACGAACCTAATCGGGCCAGCTAATTTGCTCCTCTCCGCCCATGTATTTGGAGAAGGCGGCCCGACAGGCGCCCAAGGGCGGGAAAACATACTTCCAGATGCGATCCCCGTCCTCTGTGGGGCGGGTCGAGTTCACTGCAGGGCACATGTCCCGCAGGATCCCGCCGAACTCGGAGGGACCGACAATTTCGCCCTGATAACGCCGCTCCGCCATCCAAGCTTGATACGCCTGCCTAAAACTGTCACGACGAACGGACTTCGACGCGTCTTCCCAGTGGGCTTCGTCAAAGCCGAAATCAGTCGCCGGAAGGGACCCTTCGCAGAGCACCTCATACCACCAACGCTCAGGCCCACGGAGCCCAGAGATCTTCTGTTCCATCAGCCCCCGGGTACGGGGCGGGCTCCGCAATTCGATCGTGTCCGGTTGTTCCCAGCCAAGAAGGAACGCCATGAATCCCTCACAACCCCCGTGTTGGATTTCGTAAAAAAGCCGGTTGAAGTACTCGCGGTCACCGCGGTGCTTCGCGGAAACCTCGAAGACAGCAAGGCGTCGCTCATCAGCCGACATCAGATCAGCCCAAGATCAGGACACGAACACGGCTCGATGCCCCGCCCGATGAATATGGCGGGGTTATTCACTCTGAATCAGGTCGTTTGTTTGGCGTGCAAAGCTGCGGACGACCGCGGCGATCCTGTTCGAACTGAGCGAGGTGGAGATCAGCGGCCAGGTGATCTGCGCCATCCTTGCTGCCCAGAGGATGGTCGCAGAAGATGGTGCGGGTCAGTGTTGGCGACGCGGCGCGCGTGGTGCCTTTTGGCGAGGCCAGACGCAGAATGGACCAATGACAGTGGCCTTCTCGGCGGGAGTGAATCGATTGGTTTTCATTTCGGATCTCCTTCCAAGGGTTCAGGCGGATTGACGGGTGAGGTCCGCTGCGCCGGCTTGCATGGTGCCAGCCACAGCAGAGTAGGCCGCGATCCAGGCATCGCGCGCGGCAGGGGTGAAGGTTGGGCCGAGGCGAGCCTGCAACGTGGCGATCAATGCCTGGCCCACAGCATCGTAATGCCTGTCCTCGACACCGTAGCCGGCATGTCGCGCACCCATCTCGCGCAGCGGTGCGACCATCGGCACGAGGTTGTCTGCGTGCCGAACCACGAGGCCGATTGCAGCGGCGAGTTTGCGCCCCTGCTTGGTCAGGTCGGTGTCGGCAAACATCGGGCGTACATCCGGGGCGATGCGGAACAATTCCGCATAAAAAGCATCAGTGGTGCCTTCCGCGTCCTGTGCCAACTCCGACCAGGTTGCGCGGATGTCGTGGATATTTTGAGAAGAAAGGCTCATCTGGGACATCCTTGTATAGAAGCGATGCCGTCAATTTCACTTGGGCCCGTTTCCGAAATGTGTCTTGCCAAGGCATTCTTGGTTTCAAATGTTTCGGTGTGCGCCCGCCAACTCAAAAAGAGGGGCCATGGCAGATAACGAGTAGCCGTCCGGCGAGAGCGTTCTGGCGCCGCTTCGAAGTGCCCGGTTACGCCGCCAGTGCCGTGTTACTCCACGGCACGACGTCGTTGGGACCAATGATCTTGTGATTGGCGATGCAACCGAGTTCCCAAGACAGCCAGGCTTGCGGATTCACGTCGTTCAGCTTGGCGCTTTCGATCAGCGCGATGGGAATGGCGATGGAGTTCCCGCCGGGTTCGGACTCGGTGACCGTCCAGTATTTCCTGCCAAGAGCCACGGGCTTCATCAAATGCGCAGCTGAAATGTCGTCCGTTTACCCAAATCCATGGACGAGGTATGAACGTGCTTTCGGCATCATCCGGCAAGGAGAAAAACCGGCAGGTCGGGTTCACCGGACACTTTCCGTTTACCGTGGGTATCGGAGCCCTTGGCAGTGATGCGCCCAATCGTTGGGACGACTTGCTTCTGAACGACGAGCTTGCCGACCAATCAGACCTTCGTTGGAAACGCAGCAGTCTCTTCTTGGTTTATCCGCCAGAAAAACGAGTGAGAAGCGGACATCGGCGGCGCACACTCAGGACGGTTCTGCGGAACCAGACTTTCGGTCGGATCAAATGCGAAGCCAATGACCGACATCCGAACAGAGAGCACAATCCTGAAGTCGGAGTGCGGATCAAGCCTGCGAACCACGGTTGCACGGGTACAAGCTCTGCCGACCGGCAAGCTGGCCAAGCGTTACCACATGTCCGCGGATCCTTTGGACCATGCGGACCGTCCATTCAGTTTGGGATCGCGGAAGACTTTGCTGGAGCAAAAGTCCGCCGCGACTCGCCGCGTCGGGTTACGGCGCGATGTTCTGGTTTACCCTGAACAGGTTGCCGGGATCGTATTTGCGTTTGATCGAGAGAAGCCGATCATAGTTTGCGCCGTAGTTCGCCTTCACCCGACCGCCGTCGTCGTCGTCCATGAAGTTGATGTAGCCGCCCTGCTCCGAATGAGGCGCCAGCGCGTCGGAATAGTCGCGCACCCACTTGATGTTGCGCTCGTCGTCCGCTGCGTCATTCGAGGCTGCCAGCATCACCATCGCGAAATTGGCGTCGCGATGCCCGAAGGCGGTGGCGTCAGATGCGACGCGGTGACAAGCTCCGTTGATCGGATAGAGATGCATCGAGGCGCTGACTCCTGGAGCATTCGGCCCATGGCTCACATGCTCGGCTATGGCTGCGTCGGTGAGTTCCTTGACGTAGTTGCCCTTCCAGTATTGCCGGATACCCCTCGGGAAAAGGCCGTCGAAGGCAGCGTTGATCGCCGGGAACGGGACTGGGCCGACATGTTCGGCCTTGACCTCCGCGACGTCGTGAAAGGCCTTGAACATCTTTTCACCCTCCGCCGGGTCGCCCGCCCAGCAGGCGACGATGGCCACGAACATGTCGCCGTGACGGTCCTCGGGGATGAACGGCAGCGGTGGTGCGACCTGGAATGCGGGAAACCCGCCCATCTGTTCCGGCGCGTCCTTGATGTATTCCCGGAAGAATTTCAGGATGTTTTCGGTCTCGGAGACTTCGTAGAACATCGGCCCCCAGTAGACGGTATCGACCGGGTGCAGCCGGTATTCGAAGGAGGTGCAAACGCCGAAATTTCCGCCGCCGCCTCTCAGCGCCCAAAATAGATCAGCGTTCTCGTCCTCGCTTGCGATCAACATCTCGCCGTCGGCGGTGACCACGTCGACCGAGATCAAGTTGTCCGCCGAGAGACCGTAGCCGCGGGTGAGGTACCCGACCCCGCCGCCGAGTGTCAGGCCTGCTATTCCCGTCGTCGAGATGATTCCGCCGGGCGTCGCGAGGCCGAACGCATGGGTCGCGGCGTTGATGTCTCCCCAGGTCACGCCTGGCTCCGCGCGCGCGGTTCGGGCTTTCGGGTCGACTCTCACTCCGCGCATACCCGAGAAGTCGATGACGACGCCGTCGTCGACGGTTCCGAAGCCGGGTCCGCTGTGCCCTCCGCCCCGGATTGCAAGCTTCAGGTTGTTGTCGGCTGCATATCTCACGGCCGTCATGACATCGCCGGCATTGGCCACGCGAACGATCACCGCCGGCCGCTTGTCGATCATGCCATTGTGAACGCGTCGGGCCTCGTCGTAGCCGTCGTCTTCGCGTGCAATTACCGCTCCGTGAACCTGGTCACGAAGTTCGCCTGGCGTCTTGGCAGTCATTTTCGTTCCCCCCTGTTATCGCTAGAGGATATCACAGATCGGCCAAATTCCTGACAGAAGATGCACTTTCGCTGTTTGGAGGCCCCATGGACGGCTTCGGCACAAGCGATGCATGAGTGAATGAATGGCAGCATTCGGTGGCGGCAGATCTCCTTTTGGGCGCCCAATCGCTGTTTCTCTGGGCGCGGGAAACTGCCGTAGGCCAGATTCTCCGATCAGACGGACTTGACTCTGAAAGCCCTCCGACCCAGCAACGACAATCGGCGGGGACCTTGGCGTCGACCGGGTATCAAACCAGTTGAACCATGTGCGCTCGATGTTGGCGCGTTCGCCAGAGCAGACGTGAGTTCAGCGCCGCCGCGCCAGAAGACGCAGGATGCCCGGGACCATTGGTCGGACTTCGATCGCGGTGCTCATACAGTGGCAACGGTCTCCTGCAGGCTCGGCTGCGGGGGGAACACCACTCGAATGAAGCCGCGGCGCAAGAAATACGACAAATTTGTGGGCCGACTGCGTCGAGTCGCCAAATTGGCGCCGCCTTTCGCTGCATAGTTGTTCTTGTCACCGACAATTTGACTAAAGGCTTCTGCTTTGAACGCTCCTGTCATGACCTGCCTTGCCGCCCTTGGCGCGATGCTCCTGGCGTCCTGCACCCCGGAGGGCACAGCCACCCGGACGCGCACGTCTCCTTACGTCAGCTCAGGAAGATCAACCGGCGAGTTGGCGGCGCAGTTTCGGGCGGCGACACCGGAAACGATATATTTCGACTTTGGCTCTGCAGCCCTCGACACCGAGGCCAAGCGCAGGCTGCGGATTCAGGCAAACTGGATAAATCGACATGACGACGTGAAATTCAGCGTGACCGGTCACGCTGACAAGGTCGGAGACACCGCGCTCAATCGTCGGTTGGGCATGCGTCGCGCGGAAGCCGCGTTGTCCTTTCTCGTCGCGCAAGGCGTGCAAGAAAGCCGCCTGATTGCGATGGTCTCGCTCGGGGAGGAGCGCCCCAAGGTCAAGACCGACGGAAGAGAGAGGCTTAACCGGCGTGTTGAAACCGAAGTGATCGGTTTCATTCGACGAGACGCGGACAGTGCTGCGCCGAGGTTGAAGAGCAGCGCGAGCCCGCAAAGGCCGAGCCAGACCGCGTCCCCATCATCTCCACCGTCCACTCGAACGCCAGAGCCGGCGCGAGCCTCGGTGCCCGAATCTGCGACTCCGGCTCCGACCGCATCGTCGCGATCCACGCGTGAAGACGCGTCGGTATCGTCGACCACATCTTCGCCGCAGCCCGCACCAGAACCGGCAACGACCGCTCCCGCTGTCACCTCAACCAATCCATCGGGCAAGATCAATCCGAACAACGGCAAGGGAAACGGATCTGAGGGTACGGAACTTGATCCGGGGCGCTCCAGCAAGACGAAGGCGGCTGGAAACGATTGATCCTCCAGTTCAGGTGGATTGAGCCCAAAGACAACGGTACCGGGCCAGCTTTTTCACTCGTGGGATTCCGGAAGGAGTCGGAATGGACACGACCGGCTCTGATAGTCTGTCGGATCAGTCCCGCGATCGTCCGAGGGCGATATCCTTCAGCGCATCGCGGACAATCACCAACGAGGAGTGGAGAAAGAGCGCCGCGATGGCAAAGGCCACGATGAGATCGGGCCAGGACGTTCCGGTCAGCGCGACGAGCACCGCAGCCGCAACGACGGCGGCATTTCCGATGGCGTCGTTGCGCGAGAACAGCCAGACCGCGCGCACATTCGCGTCTCCGGCGCGGTGCGGGACCAGAACCATCGCGGCCGCGACATTCACCGCGAGAGCGACGAGGGCAACCATGCCCATGAGCTCGGCCTCGACCTGCTGTTGCGCGAACAGTCTCCAGACCGTGTTGGCGATCACCCCCAATCCGAGCGCCCCGAGGAACAGGCCCTGGATGAGGGCGGAGCGTGCGCGCCAGAGCAGGCTCCAGCCAATTGCCAGCACACCGAGAAGCGTGATCAAGCCGTCACCGAGGAAGTCGAGGGCGTCCGCTTTCAATGCCTGAGAGCCGGCGAGGAAACCTCCGATCATCTCGATTATTCCGTAGCCCACATTGAGAGCGACGACGATCCAGAGCGCCCGCCTGTATCCGGCCGAGAGATGCGGCCGGGCTTCTCGCGGATCGCCGGAGGCGTCTGGCAGCAAACGCTCGAGGTGATACCCGGCATCCGTCACGGCATGCTCGACATCCGAAAGGCGCCTGTCATCGAGAGCGACCTGCAATGTGAGGATTTGCGTGGCCGTCGAAATCGTCGGGGTCTCGACACCGGCGGACCTCACCGCCTTTTCGATCTTCGCCGCACAGGAAGGGCAGTCCATTCCTGTCACCCGATACTTCACAGCCTGGTCCAAAGCGACGATTCCCGGTTGTTTTCCTGAGAGATAATCCAACGTCAGGCCTCCCAAAAGACCAGAATGCGAAAACGGCATGCTCCCGTGCAGATCCCCGCTCTGCGCAGGACGCAACTGTCCGGCCAGATAGCGACCCACAGGGACCCGGCGACACGGAGATCCCGCCGTCGCGAACGATTATCGTCACGGCATTGAATCTCCGGTCCAATATACGGGCGGCGACCGCCGGAAGGATCGGAACCCGCGACCGGTGGGATGCGCCATCGCTCGGTGGCCCTCCGACCCCGCTGCACCCGAGTCGACGGGCGAATGCGGCGCGGCGGTGTCCCGTGACTTTCTCCCGGCACCAGGCAACATTCCTGTTTCTCACAGTTCCGGAAAAGCTATACCCCGACAGGAAAAGCGTTCCATCGTGCCGCGCGATCGGGCGTTCAGAGCCAATGAAGGAAGGCCGTGATGTCTGGTTCCAGTTTTGCCCCGCTCGACCCGCTGCTTCTGGAGCAGCAACTTACCGAGGAGGAACGACTGCTTGCCGAAGCGGCCAGGGCGTTTTGCAGCGACCTGCTGGCGCCGCGGGTCACCGACGCTTTCGAGACCGAGACGACCGATCCGGCGATCTTTTCCGAAATGGGCGCACAGGGTCTGCTGGGCGTCACGATCCCCGAGGAATATGGCGGGATCGGCGCGGGCTATGTCTCCTACGGGCTAGTGGCCCGGGAAGTGGAGCGGATCGACAGCGGCTATCGCTCGATGATGTCGGTGCAAAGCTCGCTGGTGATGTATCCGATCCACGCCTACGGCAGCGAGGCGCAGCGGCAGAAATACCTGCCGAAGCTCGCCACCGGGGAGTGGATCGGCTGTTTCGGCCTGACCGAACCAGATGCCGGCAGCGACCCCGGCAGCATGAAGACCCGCGCCGAGAAGGTCGCGGGCGGCTATGTGCTCACTGGGTCTAAGATGTGGATCACCAACAGTCCGATCGCAGATGTTTTCGTAGTCTGGGCAAAGTCCGAGGCGCATGGCGGCAAGATCCGGGGATTCGTGCTGGAGAAGGGCATGAAGGGCCTGTCCGCGCCGAAGATCGCCCGGAAGCTGAGCCTGCGCGCATCGGTCACCGGCGAGATCGTCATGGACCGCGTGGAGGTCGGCGAAGACGCGTTGCTGCCCGGCGTCGAGGGGCTCAAGGGGCCATTCGGCTGCCTGAACCGCGCGCGCTACGGCATCGCCTGGGGCGTGCTGGGGGCGGCGGAGGATTGCTGGCAGCGCAGCCTTCAATACGGGCGCGACCGGGTTCAGTTTGGCCGGCCGCTGGCGCAGACTCAGCTCTTCCAGAAGAAGCTCGCCGACATGCAGACCGAGATCGCGCTCGGGCTCCAGGCGGCCCTCCGGGTCGGGCGGCTGTTCGACGAGGGCCAGATGGCGCCGGAGATGATCTCGCTCATCAAGCGCAACAATTGCGGCAAGGCGCTGGAAATCGCCCGGGCTTCTCGCGACATGCATGGCGGCAACGGCATCTCGGGCGAATTCCAGGTGATCCGCCACATGATCAACCTGGAGACCGTGAACACCTATGAGGGAACGCATGATATCCATGCGCTGATCCTTGGCAGGGCGCAGACCGGCCTTCAGGCATTCTTCTGAGGGCCGGAAGATGGATCGCTGCGCCATTGTCCACGACAATTTCAGGCGCCGGGTCGCGGCGGCGGACCTGCCGCAGGGCGCCGCCCCGCGCGGGCCGCTCGACTCAGCCCGGGCGGTCTCGGTCTTCCGGTCCGGCTGCCTGAGCCGGGCGCTGGACCGCAAGAGCCGGGCGATGCAGGCCGCCGGCCAGGGCTTCTACACCATCGGCTCCTCGGGGCACGAAGGGCTGGCGGCGGTTGCGGCGGCGCTGCGGCCGACCGACCCGGCCTTCCTGCATTACCGCGACGCCGCCTTCCAGATCCAGCGCGCCGAGCAGGTGCCGGGCCAGACCATGGCCTGGGACATGCTACTGTCCTTCGCCTGTTCCTCCGAAGACCCGATCTCCGGCGGCCGGCACAAGGTTCTGGGCTCGAAGGCGCTGAACATCCCGCCGCAGACCTCGACCATCGCCAGCCACCTGCCCAAGGCGGTGGGCGCCGCCTATGCCATCGGCGCGGCGCGACGCAGGCGACCGGAGCACGCCAGTCTGCCCGACGATGCCATCGTCTATTGCAGCTTCGGCGACGCCTCCGCCAACCACTCAACGGCGCAGGGCGCCTTCAATACCGCCGGCTGGACGGCGTTCCAGTCCGTCCCCCTGCCGCTTCTGTTCTGCTGCGAGGACAACGGCATCGGCATTTCCACCAAGACGCCAGAAGGCTGGATCGCGGCCAGCTTCGCCAACCGTCCGGGAATTCGGTATTTCGCCTGCGACGGGCTCGACATCTACGACACCTATGCCACGGCGCTGGACGCCGCCGCCTATGTGCGGACCTTCCGAAAACCCGCCTTCCTGCATGTCCGCACGGTGCGGCTCTACGGTCACGCCGGTGCCGATGTCGCGACGAGTTACCTGCCCAGGGCCGAGGTCGAGGCGGACGAGGCCAACGATCCGCTGCTGCATTCGGTGCGCCTGCTCGGCGCCGCCAAGGTCATCTCGCCGGCCGAGGCGCTCGATATCTACGATGCCACGACGGCACGCGTCGACCGGATCGCCGAGGAGGCCGTCAAGAGACCGCGGTTGAAGACCGCGGCGGACGTCATGGCGAGTCTGATCCCGCCGCGGCGCTCCTGCGCGCCGAGCAACGGGCCCTCGGACGCGCTCCGATCCGAGATCTTCGGTTCGGACATCGCGGCGATGACGGAGCCGCAGCCGATGTCGCGCCAGATCAACTGGGCGCTCACAGACCTGATGCTGGCGCATTCCGAGATCGTGTTGATGGGTGAAGACGTGGGACGCAAGGGTGGCGTCTATGGCGTCACCCAGAGACTTCGGCAACGCTTCGGTCCGGACCGGGTGATCGACACACTGCTCGACGAGCAGAGCATTCTCGGCCTCGCCATCGGCATGGCACAGAACGGCTTTACGCCGATTCCGGAGATCCAGTTCCTCGCCTATCTGCACAATGCCGAGGACCAGTTGCGTGGCGAGGCGGCGACGCTGCCGTTCTTTTCCCGGGGCCAGTACACCAACCCGATGGTGGTCCGCATCGCCGGGCTGGGCTACCAGAGGGGCTTTGGCGGACATTTCCACAACGACAACTCGGTTGCCGTGCTGCGCGACATTCCCTGTCTCGTCCTCGCCGTGCCGTCGCGCGGCGCGGATGCCGCACGAATGCTGCGCGAATGCGTGCGGCTGGCGCGCGAGGAGCAACGGGTCGTGGTTTTCCTTGAGCCGATCGCGCTCTACTCGATGCGCGACCTCCTCGAGGAGAAGGACGGCGGATGGATGTGCCTCTATCCGGACCCGTCCGAGACGCTGGCCCTGGGCGAGGTCGGCATCGAGGGCGACGGCACGGACCTGGCCATGGTCACCTTCGGCAACGGCGTGTATCTCTCCAACCAGGCGCTGCCGCGGCTCACCGCCGCCGGGATCGATGCGCGCATCGTCGATATCCGCTGGCTGTCGCCTCTGCCGAAAGCCGCGCTGACCGAGGCCGTCCGAGGATGTCGGAACATCCTCATCGTGGACGAGACGCGCCATTCCGGCGGCGTGGCCGAGGGCCTGATGGCGCATTTCCACGAGACGGTGGAGGCACGGCTTGCCCGCCTGACCGCCGAGGACAGTTTCATCGCCACGGGCCCGGCCTATGCCGCCACGATGCCATCGGCCGACAGCATCGCCGAGGCCGCGCAGAGACTGGTGGAGGGCCGGCCGTGACGACCGCCGTCATCGTCTGCCCCGGCCGCGGCACCTACAACAGGTCGGAACTGGGCTATCTTGACCGGAACTTTCCGGACGCCGCGCTTCTTGACCGCTTCGACGCGCTGCGCCGCGAGGCCGGGCAGGACAGTCTCACGGCGCTCGACGGGGCCGCGCAGTTTTCAGCGTCGACACATGGACGCGGCGACAACGCCTCGGCCCTGATCTATGCCGCGAGCTACGGCGACGTCCTGTCAATCGACCGCGACCGGATCGAAATCGTCGCGGTGACCGGCAACTCCATGGGTTGGTACACCGCGCTGGCCTGCGGCGGGGCGCTCACCGCGGATGCGGGATTCCGGGTGAGCAACACCATGGGCACGCTGATGCAGGAGGCGCGGATCGGCGGGCAGACGGTGTATCCCTGGATGGAGGATAACTGGCGCCCGCTGCCGGATCGGCGCGCGGCGCTTCTTGCACAGGTTGCCGAGATCGACCGGCGGGCGGACCATGTGCTGCGCCTGTCGATCGACCTGGGCGGCATGCTGATCCTGGCCGGAAACGCGGCCGGGCTCAATGCCTTCGAGGCCGAAATCGCGCCGACGCAAGGGCGCTTCCCGATGCGCCTTGCCAACCACGCGGCCTTCCACAGCGCACTGCAAGCGCCTGTTGCGGCGCGCGGGCGGGCAGCCCTGCCACAGTCGCTCTTCTCGCAACCGGATCTGCCACTAATCGACGGCCGCGGCGCAATCTGGTGGCCCGGCGCGTCGGACCTGACGGAGCTCTGGGAATACACGTTCGGCCAACAGGTGACCGAGACCTACGATTTTACCCGGGCCATCACCGTCGCCGCCCGCGAGTTCGCCCCGGACATCTTCATCGTGCCCGGCCCGGGCACGACGCTTGGCGGCGCGGTCGCGCAATCCCTGATCCTCGCCAACTGGCGCGGCTTGTCCGACAAGGCGTCGTTCCGGCAGCAACAGGCGAACCGACCGCTGCTTCTTTCCATGGGAATGGCAGACCAACGTCCTCTCGCGGTGTAGCGCCCGACGCCCTGCCCGTCCCGCCTCGACCCGCGATCGCGACTGACGGGCGACAGCCGGTCTACCGGAGAGGGTCGACCGCATGGGCGACGGCCGCGCCAAACTCGAAGAATGCGGTTCTGGCGGCGGTGAACCGCTCTGAATAGGCGTCCTGCACCGGAATCGGGAACGCATCGGGCTGGTCGTTCAGCAACGCTCGGGCCGCGGAGGTTCCGAAGACCGTTCCCGGCGCGATCCCCCGCCCGGAATAGCCGAAGACCGCACAGGCGCGCGGCCCGATCCGCAGCACTTTCGGAATGTGGTCCGCGGTCATGGCGATCCGTCCGTGCCAGCGATGCGCGAAGGGGACCCCGGCAAGCGCGGGAAAGACCTCGCGCAGCTTGCGCCGGGCCCAGGCGCCGTGGATGGCCCCCGCGGGGCCGCCGGCGCTGCCCATACCACCGAGGATCAGGCGGCCGGCCCGGTCGACCCGGAACGAGGACATCACCATCGCGGTGTCCCAGCAACCTTCGCCGTCCGGCAGGATTTGCGCACGCATGTCGTCCGGCAAGGGCTCGGTGGCAAACTGGCCATAGGTGACGACGGAGAAACGCGCCTGTGCGAGCCCGGTCACAAAACGCGGATAGGCATTGGTCGCCACAAGCAGCGCCGCGGCGCGGACGTCATGCCCGTTGGCCGAGACCCGCCACCGATCGCCGTCCCGAACGACGCCGTCTGCCGGCGACGCCTCGAAGAGATGCGCCCCCTTTGCCTGCGCCGCGCGGGCAAGGCCCTGGCAATAGGCCAGCGGCTGGATCGTGCCAGCCCGCGGGTCGAACAGCGCGCCGTGGAAACGCCGCGTGCCGGTGCGCCGTGCTGTTTCGTCCGCATCGAGCAGCCGCAGCGGCGCTCCGATGCGGTTGCCTTGCCGATAGCGGTCCTCGAGATCCGCGCGCCCGGCGGCGGAATGCGCCAGATGCAGGGTGCCGGCGCGGACCGGCTCGCACTCGATCGCCTCGCGCTCGATGATCCGGAAGACCGCCTCGGGGCCCTTCCCGAGATCTTCCAGAAGACGCATTCCGGCTGACTCGCCCATCTGGCGCAGAATCGCGTCCGGCGGCAGCCAGAGCCCGGCATTGACCAGCCCCACATTGCGTCCGGAGCCGCCATGACCGATGAACTTCGCTTCCAGCAGCGCCACCGACGCGCCCGAACGGGCCGCCTCCAGCGCGGCCGAGCAGCCGGTATAACCGCCGCCGATCACCACAAGGTTGACATCGAGATCACGGTCGAGAGGCCGGGTGGTCACCCACTCGGTCGTGCTGACGCCCCAGAGGCCGGTGTCCGCCCTAGAGGTCAAACCTGACACCCTGGGCAAGCGGCAGGTCGGCGGAGAAGTTCACGGTGCTGGTCTGACGGCGCATGTATCCCTTCCAGGCGTCCGAGCCGCTCTCGCGCCCGCCGCCAGTCTCCTTCTCGCCGCCGAACGCCCCGCCGATCTCAGCGCCCGAGGGCCCGATATTGACATTGGCGATGCCACAATCCGAACCGACCGCCGAGAGGAACGCCTCTGCCTCGCGCAGGTTCAGCGTGAAAATGCAGGAGCTGAGCCCCTGAGGCACGCCGTTCTGCAAGGCGATGGCCGCGTCGAGATCGCGGTAGGACATGACGTAGAGGATCGGCGCGAAGGTCTCGGTCCGGACGGTCTCGGTCTGGCCGGGCATTTCGACCAGTGCCGGCGCGGCATAGGCGCCGCCGGGCACGGCATCCGTGACCGGAGCGCCGCCATGCACGATGCCGCCCTCGGCGCGAGCCCGTTCAAGCGCGGCCTGCATCGCGTCGAGCGCAACCTTGTCCACAAGCGGCCCGATCAGCGTGCCGGCCTTGCGCGGATCACCGACCGGCAGGCTTGCATAGGCCGACTTGAGCCGGGCCAGCAGATCCTCGCGGATGCTCTCATGCACGATCAGCCGGCGCAGCGAGGTGCAGCGCTGGCCCGCCGTGCCCACAGCGGAAAAGACGATGGCCCGCACCGCCATGTCGAGATCGGCCGAGGGCGCAACAATCATGGCGTTGTTGCCGCCAAGCTCGAGGATCGACCGTCCCCAGCGGGCCATCACCCTGGGCCCCACAACCGCGCCCATGCGAGTCGAGCCGGTGGCCGAGATCACCGGGACATCCGGGCTTTCGACCAGCGCCGCCCCGACCTCGGCACCTCCGATCGCCAGTTGCACCAGGCCCTCGGGAGCATCCGCGCCGAAACGGGCGATGGCGCGGCCGAGGATCTTCATGCAGGCCATCGCGGTCAGCGGGGTCTTTTCCGACGGCTTCCAGATCACCGGGTCGCCGCAGACCAGCGCCAGAGCGGTGTTCCAGGACCAGACCGCGACGGGGAAGTTGAAAGCCGAGATCACGCCCACCGGGCCGAGCGGGTGCCATGTCTCGCTCATCCGGTGGCCGGGACGCTCGGAGGCGATGGTGAGCCCGTAGAGCTGCCGCGAGACACCGACAGCGAAGTCGCAGATGTCGATCATCTCCTGCACTTCGCCAAGGCCCTCGGAGGCGATCTTGCCGACCTCGAGCGTCACCAGCGCCCCGAGCGCCTCCTTCGCGGCGCGCAACTCCTCGCCGAGGAGCCGCACCAATTCGCCGCGGCGCGGAGCGGGCAGGTTGCGCCAGTCCCGGAAGGCCGTTTGGGCGCGGGCGATCACTGCCGGCATCTCGCCCGGGTCGGTCTCGGTAACGCGCGCGATCTCGGCGCCGTCGATCGGCGAAGTCACGGACAG
Organism: Tropicimonas sp. IMCC6043; assembly: GCF_004146235.1. GTDB lineage: Bacteria > Pseudomonadota > Alphaproteobacteria > Rhodobacterales > Rhodobacteraceae > Tropicimonas. The sequence continues at coordinate 17,325 of NZ_SELO01000013.1, forward strand.
CGTGCCGCCCCACAGTTCCGCTTCGGTCAACCCCGCGGCGGCCAGAATGTCGGCATGTGCCGGGGGGTCGGCCATGAGGCTGCCTGAATCGGTCATTTCGGTGTCTCCTGTCAGCGGGCACCGGCACCCGCGCTCATGTGTCTAATCCGGTCAAGCCGGTGTAGCGTCACGGCAATCGGCCGGAGTAGACGGATCTCCGGCAAGCGCCGCCAGCGCGACGATGTCGCAACGGCGCGTCCCATTGAGTGCCGAAGCAATGCCTCTCGCAGCCCCGACCGGGCCTGACCGGACCCGCGTCGGCGCGCCTCTTCCGAACGCCCGCGGAATGCACGATCCCATCCTGTCCGGCCTCCGACTGGCGCAGCATTGTTTCGCAGAAATGATCAGGCACCGAAATCTCCATGTCGAAGATCCACGCCGCCCGCCTGAACGCAACGCTCTGTGTCATCGCGAGTCCCCGTCCGGATTGAATGTCACAACAGTACAGCTCCGGCGCGGCAGGCAAAATCAAAATGGGTCGATCAAGGGCGGCAGTTGGATTCACCTGACCCGACGCGCGCCGCCTCTGTCCAGGCGGCACGAAACCTGGGCGAGTTCGAAACGCGTCCACCTTCGACGACTCGCTGCGCTCTCCCGGTCCTGCTCAGGCCATCGGACCGCGATGTTGCGCGACTGGTCAGCTGCGGACTCATGCGTGGGGCCGCTTGACGAAGCGGTCGTCGCAGCTGTCATCGCGCCACCGCCGAATAACCTGCGCAGTGATGGACGTGACCAGACCTGCAATGTGATTCTGCTGCTACCTGGGGCCGTAGGCGCGATCCTGAGTCAGGCCGCTGGCCACGGATTTCAGCGTTTCCCGCTCCATTTCCCCGCCTGGAAGGGCCATGAAGACGGCCAAAAGACCCAGAAGCCCCGCGAAACCCGCGAGTTCGTATTTCATAGATTTCATTTGTCCTGCCTCGTTTTTTCTCACGATGGCATCAAGCCCTCTGCGCCTCAATCGAGACCTGGCGAAATGGGTAAAACGTTGCCGCCGCGCCCCATCGGTTGTCGCCGGAGATCGTCCTTCCGGACCCCCGACTCGACTTGGAGCGGCCGCGACCTGCCGGCGGTTGCTCCGCCGGGACCAAGGCGTTCTTGCCGCAGCAAGCGGAGGCCTGAAGCAAGGATTGCGGATGCTGCCAATGCACCTCTATCGCGTCGTGGTGGGGAATGAATCCTGCGCGGAACGGGCAGGTCGAACCGGCGATGTGGCAGGCTCCACTCCGCTGCGCCGGGCGCGCAGCCGCATCGCGCGGTACAAATCGATCGGCCATGTCTGGGACAGGATCGTCCATTTACCGCAGTTCAAAAATCATACTTATTCGACGTTGGAGGACTTTGCATTAGGGAGGCAAACGTGAAACTCAAGACAGCACTACTCATTTCGGCCATGGCCCTTGCGCCGGCTATTGCTTCGGCCGCCGACAAGACCGTCGGCTTCTCGCAGATCGGCTCCGAGTCCGGCTGGCGGGCGGCGGAAACCACCGTCACCAAGCAACAGGCCGAAGAGCGTGGCATCGACCTGAAATTCGCCGACGCCCAGCAGAAACAGGAAAACCAGATCAAGGCACTGCGCAGCTTCATCGCGCAGGGCGTCGACGCGATCCTGCTTGCACCCGTCGTCGCGACCGGCTGGGATTCGGTTCTGGAAGAAGCCCAGGACGCCGAGATCCCGGTGATCCTGCTCGACCGTAAGGTCGACGCCTCGGACGATCTCTACATGACCGCCGTCACCTCCGACACGGTCTACGAGGGCGAAGTCGCCGGCAAGTGGCTGGTCGACGCCGTGGGCAGCGAGGAATGCCGCGTGGTCGAACTTCAGGGCACGACGGGCTCGTCGCCCGCCATCGACCGCAAGGCCGGCTTCGAGAAGGCCATCGCCGACGCGCCGAACATCACCATCGTTCGCAGCCAGACCGGCGACTTCACCCGCGCCCAGGGCAAGGTCGTGATGGAAAGCTTCCTCAAGGCGGAAGGTGCCGAGAACATCTGCGCGCTCTATGCCCATAACGACGACATGGCCGTCGGCGCCATCCAGGCGATCAAGGAAGCCGGCGCGACGCCCGGCGATGACATCCTCGTCGTTGCCATCGACGCCGTGCCCGACATGCACCTGGCGATTGCCAATGGCGAGGCCAACGCGACGGTCGAACTGACGCCGAACATGGCCGGCCCGGCCTTCGACATCCTCGACGCCTACTGGGCAGACGGCACCATGCCGCCGAAATGGGTGCAGACCGAATCCCGGCTCTATACCGCGGATGACGACAACCAGGCCATCTACGAGATGAAAAAGGGTCTCGGTTACTGATACCCTCATCGGGCGGGAAGGCCGGGAACGGCCTTTCCGTTGCGCCGCCGGCCAACCCGCCGGCGGCCCTTTCGACGGGGGAGCAAGGCATGACTGAAACGCGAAAACCGGCCCTGCGGGCAACAGCAATCGACAAGTTCTTCGCAGGCGCGATCGCGCTCGACCAGGTGGACCTGACGCTCTATCCCGGCGAGGTCCACGCGCTGCTGGGTGAGAACGGCGCCGGAAAATCCACCCTGATCAAATGCATCACCGGCGCCTATCACCGCGACGGCGGCACGATCGAGTTGGACGGAAGCCCGATCGACCCGCGCGGGCCGGTCGAGAGCCAGGCGCTCGGCATCGGCACGGTCTACCAGGAGGTCAACCTCCTCGAGAACATGACCGTTGCGGACAACCTGTTCCTCGGCTGGCAGCCGATGCGGGCCGGCATGGTCGACCGGCGAAGGATGAACCGGCGCGCAGCCGAGATCCTTGCAGGCTACGGGCTCCATATCGACCCGTCGCTGCTCCTCTCCTCCTATTCCATCGCGATCCAGCAGGTCGTCGCGATCGCCCGCGCCGTCGAGCTTTCCGGCAAGGTGTTGATCCTCGACGAACCGACGGCGAGCCTCGACCGCGAGGAGATCGACCTGCTCTTCTCGGTCGTCCGCGAACTGACGGCGCGCGGCATGGCGGTGGTCTTCATCACCCATTTCCTCGACCAGGTCTTCGAGATCTCGGACCGCGCCACGGTGTTGCGCAACGGCCGCGTCGTCGGCACGCGCAAGCTCGCCGACGTGACCCAGGGCGACATCGTCGAGCTGATGCTCGGCCGCCATCTCGAGGCCACCAAGCGCAAATCCCAGCAGACCGAGCCCGGCGACGCCATCCTGAGCCTCAAGGATTTCGGCAAGCGCGGCATGATCGACCCCTTCGATCTCGATCTGCGGCAGGGCGAGGTGGTCGGTCTCGCCGGACTGCTCGGCTCGGGGCGCACCGAGACCTGCAAGGTGATCTTCGGCGTCGTGTCGGCGGATCGCGGTTCGGCGCAGCTCCGCGGCACGCCGGTCCGCCTGTCCAGCCCGCGCACCGCGCTCGAACACAGGCTGGGGCTCTGCCCCGAGGACCGCAAGACCGACGGCATCGTCGGAGACCTCTCGGTCCGCGAGAACATCATCCTGTCGCTGCAGGCACGGCAGGGGTGGACGCGTCCGCTCTCGCGGTCGCGGATCAACGCGATCGTCGATGAATACGTGAAGGCTCTCGACATCCGCCTGGCAAGCCCCGACATGCCGATCCGCCTGCTTTCGGGCGGCAACCAGCAGAAGGCGCTGCTGGCACGCTGGTTGGCCACGGAGCCGGACATCCTGATCCTTGACGAACCGACGCGCGGCATCGATGTCGGCGCGCATGCCGAGATCATCCAGCTCATCGAGCGGCTCTGCGCGCAGGGCATGGCGCTGATCGTCGCCTCCTCCGAGATGGAGGAACTTGTGGCCTATTCCACCCGCGTGATCGTGCTACGCGACCGCCGCCAGGTGCGCGAATTGCAGGGCGACGAGATCACCACCGACAGGATCGTCAAGTCCATCAGCCAGGGGGAGAGCGCAGCATGATCGGGGCAACGTTTCGCCGCATCACACCGCAGCTCATCATTCTCGGCATCGTCCTGCTGCTGAACTTCCTGGTCTTTCCCGGCTTCTTCTCCATCGAATTCCAGAACGGCCGGCTCTTCGGCAACCTGATCGACGTTCTGAACCGCGGCGCGCCGGTGGCGCTGCTCTCGATCGGCATGACACTGGTCATCGCCACCAAGGGGATCGACCTGTCGGTCGGCGCGGTCATGGCGATCGCCGGGGCCGTGGCGGCCAGCGTCGTCACCGGCGGCGGCGGCTGGTTCACGGCGCTGATCGCCGCCCTCGCCGCGGGGCTTCTCTGCGGGCTCTGGAACGGTGTGCTGGTGGCCTTTCTGCGGGTTCAGCCGATCGTCGCCACGCTGGTTCTGATGGTCGCGGGCCGTGGTGTCGCGCAGCTCATCACCGAGGGCAAGATCATGACCTTCCTCAACGAGGGCCTGATCTTCCTCGGAGCGGGCACGATCCTCGGCCTGCCCACCCCGATCATCATCTGGCTGGCGATGGGAACGCTCGTCACCTTCGTGGTGCGGCGCACCGCGCTCGGCATGCTGATCGAGGCGATCGGCATCAACGAGACGGCCTCGCGGCTCGCGGGCATCAACTCGCGTGTGCTGCTGCTCGCCGTCTACCTGATCTCCGGGGTCTGCGCGGCGACCGCCGGTGTGATCGTGGCCGCCGACATCAAGGGGGCGGATGCCAACAATGCCGGGCTCTGGATGGAGCTCGACGCGATCCTCGCCGTGGTGATCGGCGGCAACTCGCTGCTCGGCGGGCGCTTCTCCATCGTCGCCTCGCTCCTTGGCGCGCTCATCATCCAGTCTGTGAACTCGGTGATCCTGCTCTCCGGGATGCCGCCCGAGTTCAACCTCGTCATCAAGGCGCTGATCATCATCGTCATCCTGGTGATCCAGTCGCCCACCGTGAAACACGCGCTCTACCTGCTGCGCGCCTCGGCCGGCTCCGCCGTGCCCGAGGCCCATGCGGTCGGGCCGCGCAACTCTCCGGCAAAGGAGACCCGCTCATGACGCGCTCTCCCCGACTCTCGCTCTACATCACCATGGCGACCTTCGTGCTGGCCTACGCAGTCTGCGCCTGGCAGTACCCGGCGATGTTCTCGACCCGTGTTGTCGCAAACCTTCTGACCGACAACGCCTTTCTTGGGATTACGGCAGTTGGCATGACATTCGTCATCCTGTCGGGCGGCATCGACCTTTCGGTCGGCTCGGTCATCGCCTTCTCCGGCGTCTTCCTCGCCGTGATCCTGCGCGACACCACAATGCACCCGCTGGTGGCCTTCGCGCTCCTGCTGGCCATCACCATCAGCTTCGGTGCAGCGGTCGGTGCGATCATCCACTATCTCGAGATGCCACCCTTCATCGTGACACTGGCCGGCATGTTCCTGATGCGCGGGCTCGCCTATGTGCTCTCCACCGATTCCGTGCCGATCACCCACGAGTTCTACGACACGATCCAGGATGTCTACTGGAAGGCGCCGAGCGGAGGGCGGTTCCGGCTGATCGGCGGCATCATGATCCTGTGCTACATCGCGGCGATGATCGTGCTGCACCGCACCCGCTTCGGACAGAATGTCTATGCGCTCGGCGGCAACCTCGCCACGGCGCGGCTGATGGGCGTGCCGATCGCACGAACCACCGTCATGATCTATGCCATTGCCGGCGGTCTCGCGGGGCTCGCGGGGATCGTCTATTCGGTCTACACCTCCGCCGGATATTCCCTGTCCACAGTCGGTGTCGAACTCGACGCCATCGCCGCCGTCGTCATAGGTGGCACGCTCCTGACCGGCGGCTCCGGATTCGTCGCCGGGACTTTCTTCGGCATCCTGATTATGGGATTGATACAGACCTACATCGTATTCGACGGTTCGCTGTCGAGCTGGTGGACCAAGATCGTGATCGGCGGTCTGCTCTTTGCGTTCATCATGCTGCAGAAGGCACTAAGTTGGGCAACGACGACGCGAAGACGACCGGCTACCGAATTCGCGACGCGATCATGAACTTCGCCGCGCCCGGCGGACTGTCCCGGCGGGCGCTCAATAGCACCATGCATGTTGTCGAACAACTGGGCCTGGCCATCGTCGACGGCGAATACCCCGAAGGCACGCTGGTTCCACTCGATCCCGATCTCGAGGAGATGTTCGGCGTGTCGCGCACGGTGGTGCGCGAGGCCAAGAAGACGCTCATTGCCAAAGGATTGCTCGAATCGAAGGCCAAGGTCGGCACGCGCGTGCGGCCGGCCTCGGAATGGAGCATGTTCGACCCCGACGTTCTGCGCTGGCATGCCTCGCTGCGCCATTCCCGCACCTTCCTCGACGAGCTCTTCGAAATCCGCCTGATCTTCGAGCCCGAGGCCGCCGCGATGGCCGCCCGGCGCGCCGGCCCCGAGGAGCATCGCCTCCTCGAGTCGAGGTGCCGGGCGCTCGCGCAATCCGCCAGCCGGCGGGAATTCATTGCCGCGGATATCGACTTTCACACCGCCATCCTCGGCATGACGGGAAACAGGTTCATGCATTCGCTGGGAGATCTCGTGCAGACCACGCTCTATTCGGTGCTGGATCGGGAGTTTCGCGCCGAGACCGATCATCGCAGCAGCGAGGAGCTTGAGAAAAGCGCCGCCGAGCATTGGGTGATCGTCCGGGCGATCTCCAAGGGCGATGCCGAAAGCGCCCGCGCCGCGATGGACCAGGTCATCCGCATGGCACGGTTCGGCGCCGATTGACTCCGGACATCGGAGACGCACGACGACGGAGTTTCGATCCTGCCCTTGCGCCGGGTCCGGAGAATTGATCTGTCCGTCTCTGCGAAAGACCTGCAGGGAATGGTGATCAGTTTGGACGACTTCGATACATATGACGCAACCGCACTCGCCGATCTCGTTTCGCGTGGCGAGGTGAGCCCCGGCGAACTTCTCGACACGGCGCTGGAACGCGTGCAGGCGGTGAATGGTGAGATCAACGCGGTGGTCATGCTCGCCGAGGAGGTCGCGCGGAAGAAGATCGCCGCCGGGCTGCCGGACGGGCCGCTGCGCGGAGTTCCGTTCCTGCTAAAGGACCTTGGGGCCGAGGCCATCGACTATCCCTGCAACAACGGATCGCGGCTTTTCGCGAAGACAGTCTACGCGCGCGATTCCGCTATCTACGCGCGGCTTGCGGCAATGGGCCTTGTGATCTTCGGGCGTACCACCGCGCCCGAGGGTGGGATCGGGCCGGCCACCGAGGCGGCGGTCTATGGCGGTCCGACACGCAACCCGTGGAACACCGGTCGGACCCCGGGCGGATCGTCGGGCGGGGCGGGCGCCGCGGTGGCGGCCGGCATTGTGCCCGCGGCGCATGGCTCGGACGGCGGCGGATCGGTCCGGATCCCGGCGTCGAATTGCGGCCTCTTCGGAGTGAAGGCGACCCGCGCGCGCCTTCCCGACGGTCCCTATGTGGGCGAGGGCTGGGCCGGCATGGCGATCGACGGGTTCCTTACGCGCAGCGTGCGCGACATGGCGGTGCTGCTGGACGGCACCCAGGGCGCGGATCTCGGCGCGCCCTACCGGGCGCCCCCGTTGCGCGGGACTTTCCGCGAGGCGATCGAGCGGGCGCCGGGACCGTTGCGGATTGCGCTCTGCGAGACCACCTTCACCGGCGAGCCGGTGCATCCCGAATGTCTCCGTGCCGTGCTCGACGCGGCGGAGCTGCTGGCAGAGATGGGGCACCGGGTCGAGCCGGCCCGGCCCGCGGAGGCCGACACCGCCGGGATGATGCGGGCCTGGACCGACATCGTGGCCTGCGGCTCCGCCCTGTCGGTCCGCAAGGCGGTGGCGGCGCGCGGCCGGCCGCTTGGCGATGACGAGGTGGAGGGCGTCACCCGGGGCGCGATCGCCCATGCGGCGACCCTGTCCGGCGACCGGTACCTGGAATGCGTCAACACCGTCCATGCCTATGGGCGCGCGATGGCCGTGTTCATGCAGGACCACGACGTCCTGCTCTCGCCGACCATGGCCGAGCCGCCGGCCAGGATCGGGCGGTTCAGCCACGCGACCGAGGACTATGTCGGCTACCGAACCGGCGCCGACGGCGTCTTTGCCTATTCGCCCTTCACAGCCGCGTTCAACGCAAGCGGCCAGCCCGCCGCGACGCTGCCATTGCACTGGTCCGAAGAAGGGCTGCCGATCGGCGTTCACCTCGCCGCACGGTTCGGCGAAGACGAGCTGCTGTTGGCGCTCTGCGCAGATATTGAGCGCGCGCGTCCCTGGTTCGACCGAAGACCGCCCCTCGCACAGACGGCAGGAAAGTGACGGCAGAGGAGACTTGCCTTTCGTACGAAGCTCCGACAATCCTGCCCTAAACGGGTGCGGAGGGACGAGTGCCGAAAGAAAATGCGATCGAGACACGATCGTCGCGCAAGGTCTACGGCGCAGGTTCCGAAGCAGTCGTCGCGCTCGATGACGTTTCCATCGCCATTCGCAAGGGCGAGTTCTTTACCCTTCTCGGGCCGTCGGGATGTGGGAAAACGACGCTGCTTCGCCTGATCGCCGGTTTCGAAACGCCGACCTCCGGGCATATCCTCCTCAACGGGCAGGACATCACCGACGTGCCGCCGAACCGGCGTCCGGTGAACACGGTGTTCCAGAGCTATGCCCTGTTCCCGCACCTGAGCGTGCGCGAAAATGTGGGGTTCGGCCTGCAGATGAAGGGGCGACCAGCCTCCGAGATCGGCACCAAGGTCGAACGGGCGTTGTCGATGGTGCAGCTTGGCGCGATGGCGGACCGCAAGCCGGCCCAGCTCTCCGGCGGCCAGCAGCAGCGCGTCGCGCTTGCCCGCGCGCTGGCGCCGTCGCCCGAGGTGCTGCTTCTCGACGAGCCGCTCTCGGCGCTCGACCTGAAGCTCCGCAAGGAGATGCAGTCGGAACTCAAGCGATTGCAGCATGAGCTCGGCATCACCTTCATCTTCGTCACCCACGACCAGGAAGAGGCGCTGACCATGTCCGACCGGATCGGCGTGATGAGCTCGGGGCGCCTGCTGCAGATCGGCTCGCCGCGCGAGATCTACAATCACCCGGTCAACCGCTTCGTGGCCGATTTCATTGGCGAGACGAATTTCATCCCGGCGGATGTCCATGACGGCACGGCGACAATCGCGGGCGACATTGCCATGCAGGTGGCGCCCGACTCGCCGCAGGGACGGCACACGATCGCCGTGCGTCCCGAGCATGTCCGGATCCTCAACGATCCGGCGGCGGCGCCGATGCGGGCGACGGTCACCGATACGACCTATTTCGGCACCGACAGCCACGTCCGCATGCTGCTTCAGGGCGGCACCGAGATCGTGGCGCGCTACCAGAGCGAGGCCGCGGGCGGCGACGCACCGACGACCGGAACCGATGTGGGCGTGAGCTTCGCGCCCGGCTCGGTCCAGGTCCTGCAGGATTGAGCCGATGAGTGCACGCGAGGAGGCAGAGACGCGGCGCGATGCGCGCAACACCTGGCTGCTGTCGGCGCCGGCGCTGGTCATTCTGACCCTGGCCGCGGCCGGCCCTTTGCTGATCATGCTGGTCTATTCCTTCCTGACGCCCGGCGATTACGGCAATGTCGTCTGGAAGTTCTCCACCGACGCCTGGGTCGGCACGATCCTGAGCAAGGACATCTTCGACGGCACCTACAGCCTCGCGGATGCGCACCTGACGATCTTCTGGCGGTCGGTGAAGCTCTCTCTCATCACCACGCTCTTCACCTTCATCGTGGGCTTTCCGACGGCCTGGTTCATCGCCACCCGGACCGCGCGAACCCGCACCGCGCTGCTCTTCCTGATCACCATCCCGTTCTGGACCAACCTGCTGATCCGGACCTTCGCGATCAACCAGATCATCCGCAACGAGGGAATCCTGAACACCTTCCTGATATACCTGGGCGTGATCGACACGCCGCTGGTGATCATCTATTCCGATTTCGCGGTGTTTCTCGGCATGACCTATGTCTACCTGCCGCTGATGGTGCTGCCGCTCTTCGCAGCGATTGACCGGTTCGACATGAAGCTGCTCGAGGCGGCCTACGACCTCTACGCGACGCGGCTGCAGGTGCTGCGCAAGGTCGTGTTCCCGATCGTGCGGCCGGGCATCGTGGCCGGCTCGATCCTCGTCTTCATCCCGTCGCTCGGCGCCTATGTGACGCCGCGGATCCTCGGCGGCGGACGCAACATGATGATCGGCAACTTCATCGAGCTGCAATTCGGCCAGGGACGGAACTGGCCGCTCGGTGCGGCGCTCTCGGTGCTGCTGCTGCTGATCGTGGCCGCGGCTCTTGTGGTCTACATACGCGCCACCTCGCGGGAGACTTCCAATGGCTAGGCGCGAATTCTCCGCCTCGCGGATACCGGGGTTCCCGACTGTCGCGATCCTGGTGTTCGTGGCGCTCTACATGCCGATCCTGATGCTGGTCATCTACTCCTTCAATGCCGGCGACAGCATCGCGATCTGGGAAGGCTTCTCGTTCAAGTGGTATCCCGTCGCCTGGAACAACGAGCAGGTGCGCGAGGTCACCTTCCGGTCCCTGACAGTCGCGACCATGGCCTCGGTGATTGCGACGACGGTGGCGACGATGGCCGCGCTCGGGACGACGCGCCGGCGGCGCACCGGCGGCCAGACTTTCATCTACCTGATGATCAACCAGCCGCTGATGGTGCCGGAAATCGTGACCGCCGTCGCCCTCCTGATCTTTTTCGCCTCGATCAAGGTTGCAACGGGCTACCAGGGTTTGGGCTATCTCATCGCCGCCCATTCCGCCTTCTGCATCCCCTTCGCCTATCTTCCGATCCGTGCGCGGCTGGAGGGAATGGACCGGACGCTCGAAGTCGCCGCGTCCGATCTCTACGCCACGCCCTGGCAGGCGTTCCGTCATGTCACGCTGCCACTCCTTATGCCCGGCATCGCCGCCGGGCTGATGCTGGCTTTCGTGACGTCGCTCGACGACGTGGTGATTACGCTCTTCGTGAAATCGGCCGGGCAGGATACCCTGCCGACCTACATGCTGGCCCAGATTCGCCGTTCGGTCTCGGCCGAGGTCAACGCGATCTCGACCCTGCTACTGCTGCTTACGGTCATTCTGCTGACGGCATTCTTCCTGCTCACAAGAAAGCGGGACTGAGACAAAAAGACGAGACTCAACATGGAGAATTACATGAAGACGACACTGACCGCGATCGCCCTTCTGCTCGGGGGAACGGCGCTCGCCAGCGCCGAGGGCGAACTTCAGCTGTTCAACTGGGGCGACTACACGAGCCCGGAGATGATCAAGAAGTTCGAGGACGAGACGGGCATCAATGTGACGATCACCGACTATGACAGCAACGACACCGCGATGGCCAAGATCGAGGCCGGCGGGCACGGGTTCGACCTCGTCGTGCCGTCCAACAGCTGGGTGCCGATCTTCATCGAGAAGGGTCTCATACAGGAACTCGACCTTTCGAAACTGCCCAATCACGGCAACATCGCGCAGCAATGGCTCGAGTCGCCCTACGATCCTGGCCGCAAATACTCGGTTCCGTGGCAGTGGGGATCGACCGGCATCGCTGTGAACAAAACCGCCTATGACGGCGACATCAACACCTCGTCGATCTTCATGGACCCGCCGGAGGAGTTGGTAGGCAAGGTCAACGTCACGCCCGAGATGAACGACGTGATGTCGCTTGCGCTCTGGTATGTCGGCGGCGAACCCTGCACCGAAGACACCGAGATGCTGAAGAAGGCGCGCGACGCCCTGATGGAAGCCAAGCCCAAATGGCAGTCGATGGACTATGGCATGACCGAGAAGATGGCGGCCAACGACGTCATGGCCTCGGTCTACTGGAACGGCGCCATCTTCCGCGCCCGGCTGAAGAATCCCGACGTGGTCTATGGCTATCCGAAGGAAGGGTATCCGCTCTGGATGGACCAGGTGATGCTGCTGTCGGACGCCAAGAATGTCGACGAGGCGCACCAGTTTCTCAACTTCATCATGGATCCCGAAAATGCCGCCATGATCTCGTCCTTCGCGCGCTACGCGAACGGCATCGCCGGGTCGGAACCTTTCATGCCCGAAGACATGATGACCGCTCCCGAGATCGTCGTCGCCGAGGAGTTCCAGAGTTCCGGGCATTTCCTGCCGACCTGTTCTCCGAAGGCGCAGGAATACTACACCGCGATCTGGACCGAGCTCCAGAAATAGAAACCCGGGCGCTTCGGCGCCCGCCCCGCCGGGGGCATGTCCCCCGGCCATTTCCGGGACATGCCGGATGAAGGATTTCGACGCCGACACCCTGATCTCTGCCGAGGCCACCAGCCTGGCTACGGCGCTGCGAAACCGCGAGGTTTCGGCCAGCGCGGTCATGTCGGCATTCCTCGACCGGATCGAGGCGACCAACCCCCGTGTCAATGCCATCGTCTCCCTGCGCGCGCGCGCCGGGCTTCTCGCCGAGGCCGAGGCGGCGGACCGGGCGGATCCGGCCGGGTCGCTCTGGGGCCTGCCGGTCGCGATCAAGGACCTGGTCGCGACGAAGGGGCTGCGCACGACCTATGGCTCGCTGATCTACGCCGACTATGTTCCCGCCGAAGACGATCTGCTGGCGGCGCGGCTGAGAGCGGCCGGCGCAATTGTCGTCGGCAAGACCAACACGCCGGAGTGGGGCCACGGATCCCACACGTTCAACCCGGTCTTCGGGGCAACTCGGAATCCCTACGATCTCGCGCGCAGCGCCGGCGGCTCCTCGGGCGGGGCGGCGGCGGCGGTTTCGGCGCGCCTGCTGCCGCTTGCCGACGGATCGGACATGATGGGCTCGCTCCGCAACCCGGCCGCCTTCTGCAACATCTACGGCTTCCGGCCGACTGTGGGGCTCGTTCCGCGGGATGCGAGTGGCGACACCTTCCTCTCGACGCTCAGCACCGATGGTCCGATGGCCCGGTCTCCGCGCGACCTGGTGCTGCTTCTGTCGGTGCTGGCCGGGCCGAACCCGGAAGTGCCCTTCGACCGGCCTCTCGAGGATTTCGCGGCGGGTTTCGGCGGCGATCTGAAAGGCAAGCGGATCGGCTGGCTTGCCGATTGGGGCGGTGCCTACCGGATGGAGTCGGGGATCCTCAGAACCTGCGAGGCGGCCCTTCGGGTCTTCGAGGAACTTGGTGCGATCGTCGAGCCTCTTGCGCCGCCATTTCCGGCCGAGGCGCTCTGGTCGTCCTGGACAACATTGCGGGCCGGGATCATCGCCGGCGCACGCGAGGAACTCGCCGCCGATCCGGCAAAACGCGCGGCGACCAAGCCCGAGACGCTCTGGGAAATCGAGCAGGGCGCGGATCTGAGCGCCCGCGCCTTCTACGCGGCGAGCGAGATCCGGTCCGGCTGGTTCAGGCGTGCCGCGCAACTCCTGTCGAAATTCGACGCGCTCGCGCTTCCGGCGGCGCAGGTCTGGCCGTTTCCGGTGGCCTGGCGCTGGCCAGAGGAGGTCGCGGGGCGGAAGATGGACAGCTATCACCGGTGGATGGAGGTCGTCGTCCCGGTGAGCCTCCTCGGCGCCCCGTGCCTTGCCCTGCCCGCGGGTTTCTCGGAAACCGGCCTGCCGACCGGGCTGCAACTCTTCGGGCCGACCGGCACGGACGCCGCGCTGCTGGCAATGGGGGATGCCTATCACCGGGCGACAGACTGGCCAAACCGCCGGCCGCCGCCGCTTTGACGGCTAGCCGCCGAACCCCTTCAGCGCATTGTAGAGATCCGGCCGACGGTCCCGGAACAGGCCCCAGCTGCGGCGCAGCTCGCCAATCGCGTCGAGATCGAACTTCGCGACCAGGCACGCTTCCTCTGTGCGTCCCGCCTGGGTGACGAGCTGGCCGGCCGGATCCGAGATAAAGGAGGTGCCATAGAAGATGACCTCCTGCCCGTCCTGCACCTCCCGTCCGATCCGGTTGGAAGCCGCGACCGGCAGGATGTTGGCCGCCGCATGTCCGCGCATGGTCATCTCCCAATGCGGTTGGCTGTCATAGCCCGGCGCCGGTGGCTCCGAGCCGATCGCAGTTGGGTAAAGCAGCATCTCGGCGCCCATCAAGGCCATGGCCCGTGCCGCTTCGGGGAACCACTGGTCCCAGCAGATGCCGACGCCGATCCGTCCGAAGCCGGTGTCCCAGACGCGAAACCCGGTGTCGCCGGGCGAGAAGTAGTATTTCTCCTCGTAGCCCGGCCCCTGCGGGATGTGGCTCTTGCGATAGCAGCCGAGGATCTTTCCGTCCGCATCGACCATCGCGAGCGAGTTGAAATGCGCCGGCCCTGCACGCTCGAAGAACGAGATCGGCAGCACCACGCCAAGCTCGCGCGCCAGGTCCGCGAACCGCGCCACGAGCGGGTTGCCCTCGAAGGGCTGCGCCCAGGCAAAGTAGCGCGGGTCTTCGGTCTTGCAGAAATACGGTCCGTGGAACAGTTCCTGAAGCAGGATCACCTGACCGCCGGCCGCCGCCGCCTGCCGTACCAGCGCCTCGGCGCGGTCGGCATTGGTGTCGTGGTCGTCGCCACAGGCGAATTGCGTTACCGCGATTGCGACCTCAGGCATCGAGGAATCCTTCCAGAACATTCACGACATTGATCCCGACGGCCTCGACCGCATAGCCGCCCTCCATGCAGAACAGGGTCGGCAGGCCGAGCGTTCCGATCCGGCGACCGGCATCGGTGAAATCCGGGCTGTCGAGCTTGAAGAAACTGATGGGGTCGTCCTTGTAGGCATCGACGCCCAGTGACACCACCAGCGCTTCGGCGCCGAAGCCGCGAATGCGCGCCAGCGCATCGTCAAGCGCGCCCGACCAGACGTCGTAGCCGGTGCCGGGCGACATCGGGTAGTTCGCGGTCGCGCCCTCGCCATCGCCGCTGCCGGTCTCGTCGGCGTAGCCGAGGAAATAGGGGAAGGCATCCTCCGGCGCACCGTGAAGCGAGGCAAAGAAGATGTCGCCGCGCCCGTAGAGGATGTCCTGAGTGCCGTTGCCGTGGTGAAAATCGATGTCGAGCACGGCAACACGTTCCGCACCGTCGCGCCGGAACGCCTCGGCCGCCAGCGCCGCGTTGTTGATGAAGCAATAACCGCCATACATGTCGGCCGTCGCATGGTGTCCGGGCGGGCGGCAAAGCGCGAAGGCCGCCTTCGCGCCCGCAGCGACATGGGCCTGCGCCGCCTGTGCGGATGCCGCCGAGGACAGCGCGGCGATCCAGGTGCCCGCCGTGATCGCCGTTTCCGAGGCAAGCGCGTAGTAGCCGACCTTGCCGTCGATGTCGCGCGGCGGGCGCGCGGTCTGCATGCGCCGCGCCGGGAAGTTGGCGGCGATGACCTCGCCGGCCATGCCGGCCGCCTTCCACTCGGTCCAGGCCGTCTCGAGGAAGTCGAGGTAATCGGGAGCACAGAGCGCGCGGATCGCCTCCATGTCCGCCGCGCCGGGGGCGACGATATCGGCCAGCCCGCATTCCTTGAGCCGGTTCAGCACATATTCCACGCGGCTCGGCCGCTCGAAAGGTGTCACGAACTGGCCGCCGTTGAGCTCCGCCTGCGGGAAGTGGCGACGGTGATCCTCGCTGAAGAAAGTTCTCAATTCTGCCTCGCTGCTAATTGCTGCGGCAGACCGTCGATGCTTCGAAGTGCAAGGTCAAGCGTGGAAACGGCCTCACGCCTCCGGACGGTCAGTCCGGCTCGCTCTCGCCGTGCCGGTCCCAGCCGGTGATCATCGCGCGAAGCTGCGAGGTGAGCGTCTCGCCCGTCGTGATCAGGTAGAGGTGAGAGATCAGGAAGGCCGCGATCAGGAAGGCCGTGGCGACATGGATGCCGTTCACCCACAGGACCGGCAGGTCGTCGGGGTAGAGCGCCGGGAACTTGCCGTAGACCCAGAGGATCAGTCCGGAGATCCAGATCGCGGGCGCCATAGCCACCTTGAAGATGAGGTAGACCAGCGCCTGCATCGGATTGTGCTTGCGCCTGACGCTCGGCCGAAAGGGGTGCGGCGCGCCGAAGAAGATCCCCGTGGCATAGAACAGCATGGTCGCCCACATCCGGTCCGTGCTCGGAACGTAGTGGCGCCACTGCCCGGTCACGAAATGCCAGAATATCGCGAAGGCCCACAGCACGAGCAGGGAAAACGCCGCGAAGATGTGGAGATTCAGCGCCCGCTCGAAGCCGAGCAGGCTGTAGAAGCCGTGGATCTCGAAGCCCGTGGTCAGCAGGAAGATGATGAGCACCGCCTGGACCCAGTGCCAGAAGCGCTCGAATGCGGTGAAGAGATAGACGCCACGTGCGTCCTGCGCAGGAATGTCAGCCATGCCGGCCCCTCCCGTTGAAGAACCCGAAGCCGAGTCGCAGCACCCCGTGCAGGATCACGCCGGCCAGCACTGCGGCGAGCAGTGCGAGCCCTGCGCGATCGAGCCAGGAATAGCCGTCGCGTCCCGGCAGATATCCGCCCGGCAGGTTGGCGAGCAGGCCGTCGGACACATGGCAGGACTGGCAGGCCAAGGCCTCGCTCGCAGGGGCCACCATGTGGTTGACTGGAATCATCTGCCGGACGCGAGCAAAGGCCACGTCACCGCTGAACGGTGTGTTGGCCGCTTCCATGCCGGCGTCGATCGCCTTTTCCCAGTCGAAGCGGTTCCACAGCGCGTCACCGCTGCGGCCTGAGAATTTCACCGCCGCAAGGCGCCGGTCCTCGGCATCGACCGGTACCACCGAATGCATCACCTTGACCGGCGCGATCCGGGAATCCTCATCCGTGGGATCGCCCTCGAAGGATGCGATCCAGGGTGTTCCGGCAAACGCGGCTTCGATCATCGCGAGATCGGCCAGGTCTTCTGTCTCGCTCTCCCCCGGATCGCTCCCCTCAGCGAGAGGCTCGCCGGGGCGGTGCATGGCAAGACGGCCGTTGGACCAGATGAGCGTCGGCTTCACGTCACCGGCGGCGACGAGGTTGCCCTTCTCGGTGGCATAAGTGATGCGGCCGTCCTCGTCCTTCTGGACCATCGGCTTGCGATCGCGCCCGCGTTTGCCGACCGACGACCAGTCCCAGAGAACCCGCGTCTGCGTCTCGCCACGCGCGATGGAGGGGATGTGACAAGTCTCGCAGGCGACCCGGTCGATATGCCGGTCGAGCCGTGCGCCGCTGGCAAGGTCCTCATGCGGCGTGGCACTGTGGCACCCCTGGCAGGACGCCGCGGCACCGGCCAGAGCCGGCCTGTCGGGCCCGTCGCCGGGACCACCGGCGTAACGGCTTCCCGAGATCGCATGTTCGGTCGTGGTGTGGCAGGTGCTGCAAGTGAAGCCCGCCCCATCCGGCGCGGCCGCCATATGCACGTCGAGCGCCACTGGCGGGTTGATCAGGTCTGGGTTCAGGTCTCCATGCTTGACGCCTGGGCCGCCGTCGGCCTGGAAGTGGCAGCTGCCGCAGCTCGCCAGCGTCGACGGACCCACCGACTGGGCCGCGGCCACGAGATCCTCGACCTCCGGCGTGTCACCGCGGAGCCGTTCGTCATGGCACATCGAACAGGCTGCGCCGCCCTCGTGGAAATTCGCGCGCGTCCATTGACCTGTCGGCTCGTGGCAGGACAGGCAGTCCACCGGCGCGACGGGCTCGCTGGACGCGTCGAACATCGCCGGATCGTCGAAACGGGTGCCGGCGATGTGGCAGGAAGTGCAGGCGTCCAGGTTGGACGGCGTCGAGAGCAGGAAGCCGTTGGCGACATGGCGCATCCCGGACGGTTCGGCATCTTCCGTGGAAAGAGCCCCGAAGAAGGCGAGCAGTTCGGCGCCCGGCGCCTCCATGTTGCGCACGGGGGCCGGCGGCCATGTCCATTCGAAATGCACCGTGCCATGAAGCTGTTCCGGTCCGGTGTTGTGACAGCCAAGGCAAGCCTGATTGACCTCCGCGGCATCGCTGAACGGACCGGCGAGTTCCTCGAACTTGCTGTGATCGGCGGTTGACGGCGGGACAGCGAGCGCCGAAAGGAGCGCAGCCGTCTCGGTTCCGCCCGTCGCTGCGGCCGATTGCGAAACCGCCGGCGCCGTGGCCGCGGCGGTCAGACCGAGCGCCAGAATCGTCCTGCGGAGCCAGACGCCTGCCCAGTTCCCTGCCATGTCGGTCGTCCTTGTGCCTCTTGTTGTCCTTCTGCGGAAAAGGCCGCCAGGGCGGCCAGTTCCGTTTCGTGCCTGTGGTATGCGTCAGCGATCAGTTCGGACGCTCTCCGGGAACCGCGACCCCGCTTCCGGCATCCGCCAGATCGGCGATGCTGTCATGCAGGAGTTGCAGCGCATAGTAGGGGTTGTGCGTGAACATCCCCGGATCCTTCGCCACGACCTGGTAGTTGTAGGCCGCTTCGAGAAGGCGCGGCGTCCAGGTCTGATACCGGTTCGGATACTTGGCTTCACCCTCTTCGATCGCACCGCTTCCGTCGCCATCGACGAAGAAATACGGGTAGTTGTGCGAGTCATACCCGATCGCGGCGCCGGCGGTTTTCTCGCCATAGGCCATGATCGCGTCGAGCAACGTGGTGTGAAGCGCCTGGATCTCGGCCTGGATGCCTTCCTTGACGTCGCCATTGCCGTCGAAATCGGCCTTGGACGTCCGGATCTGGAGCAGCGAGTCCTTGTCGCCCTCGACCACCTCGTCATGGCACTCCATGCAGGACTCGACCTTCACCTCCAGCGTGTGGGGGTTGTGGCAGTCATTGCAGGTCTGCGAGATCTGGTCGTGGAAGTAGTAGCCGACATAGTCCTTGCCGTCATACTCGAAGCCGCCCTGGACTTCGCCGCCGAAACGGCTCGCCGCCGCGGCCCTGTAGTGAATGTTGACGAATCCGAGGTCGGGCGAGGTCGTGTCGGGATCCGGCGAGCCGGCCTCCTCGATCTTGGCCAGGACCTGAACGGTCGAGTTGCGACCGCCGTGGCAGGTCATGCAGCGAATATCGGGCGTGAAGACTTCCTGCTCGATGCCCGAGGGGAAGGTCACCACCGTCCGCTCCTCAGCCGTCTCGTCGTGACAGGCCATGCAAGAGATGCCCATCGCCGTGGCCGGGTCAGGCGACTGTTTGGCGTCCACCACGCCGGCTTCGCTGCCATCGGCACCGATATAGTCGAGGAAACCCGCCGTCGAGTGGCACTGCGAGCAGGCTTCCGGAATCATCTTGTCGTCTTCTTCATCCCAATGGCGGAACGCCTCCTTGGTGATGTCGGCATGCGGCGAGGTGCGCCATTCGTCCAGATTGGGAATCTCGGGCATCAGGGTCGCGGGCGCAGGTATCATGCTTTCCTGGGCCGAGGCCGTCTGCTGCCATGCCATCCCTCCCCATGCGGCGATGCCTGCCGCGATCGTTATTGCAACGGCGGTCCTAAGTGTCGATTTCATGGGTCCCTCCTATTCGCGCTCAGATTTTCATTTATCTCAAGCGTTTAAATTCGAGCGTAGACCTGCCATTTGGCTCTTGCAAGGCCAGCGATCGCACCGAAAGCGCTCAGGAAAGGGCTCCGCGGCAGATTTTCGACGGCCTAAATATCTATCCCAAAAACGAGTTCTTCCAGCGCCGCCGCAATGCGGCTCCCGGGGCACGCCGCCGAACACGCGGAATCCATCGGATGACGCGCAGCCCCCTCAGGTTTGTCAGCCGTTTGATATCCCGGCCGCGGAGAAAGCCCGTCTTTTGGCCTGAGGCGCGCATACGAATCTGCCCGCATGTCGACGGAGTTAACAAGTATCCACAATTCACATTCTGCTCGATGCGGGCATCTCGCGGATATCTCTCCATTTCGTCGCAGGTACCCCAGTCCCCGCGATTTCACGGGCAACAAGGCCCGGCGGTGAATCAGCTGTGGCAAAACCGGCAAATTCAATTCAAATATATGAATTGAATTATCCAAATACGGGCACCCATCCTGACTGCCTTCGGTCAGGCCCCTCCGCCCCGTCCGCCGGGGCCGATCCGGTCAGACGACTTTCTCGAGGACCGACCGCAGCCGTGCCACCGTCCCGTCGATGTCGGACAGCTTGTCGAGCCCGAAGAGTCCGATCCGGAAGGTCCGGAACTCGGAACCTTCGCCGACCTGAAGCGGCACGCCGGCAGCGATCTGCATGCCATGGGCGAGGAACTTCCGGCCGTTCTGGATCTCCGGATCGTCCGTATAGCTGACAACGACGCCCGGCGCGCCGAAGCCCGACGCGGCGACGGAGACCACGCCCATCCCGGCCAGCATCTCGCGCACCGCGGCGCCGAGCCGCCACTGCGCCTCCTTGGAGGCCTCGAACCCCATCGCCTTCGTCTCGGCCATCGCGTCGCGCAGCCCGACAAGGGCGTCCGTGGGCATGGTGGCATGATAGGCGTGGCCGCCGTCCTCATACGCCTTCATGATGGCGCGCCATTTCTTGAGGTCCATTGCAAAGGAGGTCGACTGCGTCTCCTCCAGCCGTTCCGCCGCCCGCGCAGAGAGCATCACCATGCCGGCCGAGGGCGAGGCCGACCAGCCCTTCTGCGGCGCGGAGATCAGCACGTCGACGCCGGTCTCGGCCATGTCCACCCAGACACAGCCCGACGCGATACAGTCGAGAACCATGAGAGCGCCGGCCTCATGCGCGGCCGCAGCCATGTCGCGAATGTAGTCGTCCGGAAGGATGATGCCGGACGAGGTCTCCACATGCGGCGCAAAGACCATGTCGGGTTGGGTGTCGCGGATGGCGGCCGTCACGTCCTCGATCGGCGGCGGCGCGAAGGGGGCAACCGCCGTGTTGCCAGCCCGCTGCGCCATGACAACCGCCGTCTCGGACGCGAAGCCGCCGGCCTCGAAAATCTGCGTCCAGCGATAGGAGAACCAGCCGTTGCGGACGATCAGCGCCCTTCGGCCAGTCGCGAACTGCCGCGCGACAGCTTCCATAGCGAATGTGCCGCCACCGGGCACGAGCGCCACGGCTTCCGCGGCATAGACCTCCCGCAGCATGGCGGCGATGTCGCGCATCACACCCTGGAACTTGGCCGACATGTGGTTCAGCGAACGGTCGGTGAATACGACCGAAAACTCGCTCAAACCGTCAGGGTCGATATCGGGGCGCAGGCCGGGCATCGCAACAACTCCTCTCTGTTTCGCCGCAGAACCTATGTCCGCAACGCATCCTGCGCCAGCGGAAATCCCAAGCGGAATCGCGGAGAAGGCGACATCGACAGCCGGGTTCGGGCGGCGCCGAAAGGCTGGACGGCATGCATCCGCTGCGCCAGTGTAGGGCGAACATGGCAGGGAGGCACGAGGACCATGGACTTTCTGACGGACGCATTTCTGATCGACCCGAACCGGATCAACGGGCCGGTCCTCGTCACCGGTGCGGGCGGCTGCATCGGCGCCTGGACGCTTGCCATCCTTTCCCGGTCCGGCGTGCCGCTCGTCGCCTTCGACCTCAACGAGGACCGGCGGCGGCCGGCGCTCGTCCTCGGCGAGGAAGGCGCGCAGGATCTGCTCTGGGAGACCGGCGACATCACCGATCAGAGCTGCCTGAACGAAATCTGCGACCGCCACGGCATCACGGCGATCATTCACCTTGCGGGGTTGCAGGTGCCCTTCTGCAAGGCCGACCCCGCTCGCGGGGCTCGGGTCAATGTCGAGGGCACGATCAACATCCTCGAGGCCGCCCGCCGCACCGGGATCCGCCGGCTGGTCTATGCCAGCTCAACAGCGGTCCACGGCATGCCGCCGGGCGGCCCGGTGATTTCGACTCTCTATGGCGCCTACAAGCTCGCGAACGAGTATACCGCAAAGGTCTTCTGGCTCGACTGGGGCGTGCCGTCCATCGGCATTCGCCCGAATGTCGTCTACGGCATCGCCCGCGACCAGGGAATGACCTCGGGATTCAGCGTCGCGCTGTCGCATGTTGCGCGGGGAGAGCCGTTCGAAGTTGCCTTCGGCGGTCCGGCCAGCTGGCTCTATGCAGGCGAGGCCGCGGCGGCCTTCATCGCAGCGATCTGTCGCGACGGCGAAGACGCGCCCGTCTTCGACCTCAACGGCACCTGCATGACGGTGGAAGACGCGATCGCCCTGCTGTCGGATCTCGCGCCGGACCACGGCGTGACCACGACGGGAACCGTGCTGCCGATTCCCGCCGACCTGGACGATGCGCCGATCCGTGCCCATCTGGGTGACTATCCCTCGATCGCACCCGCAGACGGGATTCGTGACACGCTCAGAGCCTTCCGCCAGCTTGCATCCGGAGGGAGCTCCGCGCCCGGCGCGTAGCCACTCGGCAGCCTGTCAGGGCGCCGACCGAACGTGTCGGACCGGTGCAACCGCCTCTGCTATGCGAAAGAAACTTCTCGGGTCGCTCCCGGACCATGCTCCGCGCGCCACTCCGAGCGCGCGGCTCGATTTCTCAGACCTGAGCCCTTGTGCCGGACCGGCCAAAGTGATTTCACCGGGGCGATTTCACGGCGCGCCGCATGCTCCACGTTCTGACACAAGATATCCTTCCGGTTTTTTCGATGCTGGCTCTGGGGTTCCTCCTCGGCCGCACCGGGAAGGTGTCTCGCGCCGAGGCCGCCGCGATCAACCGCGTCGCCTTCCTCGTGCTGCAACCGGCGCTCATCTTTCCGCTGATGAACGGGCTGGACTGGACACTCTTTCGCCTAGACGCGATCGGCCTCTACGCCGGCTCCCAGGTCATTCTCTTCGCGGTGGCCTTCCTTGTCGGCCATGTCCTCCTGAGACGCGACGTGATCGAGGCCTGGCTGCTGGCGATGGCGACGATCTTCGTCAACTCGCTGCTCTATATCTGGCCGATCTCCGCTCTGATCTACGGCGATGCGGCAGTGCTGCCGGTGACCGGCGTCGTGGCCTGGGACACGGCCGTAAGCTTTTCCTTCTTCATCGTGACGACGGACCTTCTGGTTAATCGGGGGTCCGCGCCCGGGAAATCCGCGCTGCGAATCGTAACGAACCCGGTGCTGATCGCCATTGTCCTCGGCAGTCTCGGGAACGCCCTGGGGTTGACCACCCCGACGCCCGTCCTGACCGCGATGGACTTCGCCGGTTCCGCCGCCGCGCCGCTCACGCTCTTCGCGCTCGGGGTCATCCTGTCCGGGCAGACGCTCACGCCCACGCCGACCGTTTCAGCGATCTCCGCGCTGAAACTGCTGGCCTTCCCCGCTCTCGTCTGGGCGGTGCTGCATCTCGGCGAGCGGCCGGCAGACTGGAACGCGATGCTCGTCCTTTGCGCGGCCGGCCCCTCCGGGGCGATGGCCTTCTCCCTGGCGATGCTGCACGGCGTGCGAACCGACCAGATCGCGCCTGTCATCATCTGGACCTCGGCCCTGTCCCTTATCACCCTCGCGTGGCTCGCCTGACGCGCCCTGCTCCCGGCCGCTTCGCCCCCAAACGGACGCTACGTAATATCGCCGATTGAGCGGTTCCCGGCATGATGTACACTTCCGGCATAGCCTGAGTTTTTCCGCCGGAGCCTTTCATGGACGAACGCATCCTCGAGCTGCCGCGTATCACGCTCGTTTCCACCCGGCTTGGCCCACCCTTGGAAATGGCCCGATGGCTTCTCGAGCGAAGGCGGATTCCCTACGAGGAACAGGCACATGCGCCGATTTTCCACGCCTTCGTCTCGCGCCGCCACGGTGTCGGCATCGAACTGCCGCTTGTCCGGACACCCGAGGGCCCATGGGTCGGCCTGAAGGGATTCCTGCACGGCCTCGATGCAAAATGCCGGCCCGGCGAGAAGGTGCTGGGCGAGACAGATGCCGAACGGGAGCGCGCCGAAAACTGGATCGCACTGTTCTATGACAAGCTCTTCTGGCCCGCAGTGCAGGTCTATTACCACTTCATGCTGGACCACCGCGAGACGGTCACGCGCTACGCGCTCGACCGCGCGCCCGACTGGCAGAAATTCCTCGTGCGGACCGGCTTCGGAACCTGGCAGAAGGCCATGCGAAAGGGCATCGGCCTCAAGGATTTCGATCTCGACGCCGCGCTTGGGAGCATCGGCGCGGTCTTCGACGCGGTCGAGGCGGAAAGCGGCGAGACCGGGTTTCTCGGCGGTGCCACGCCGTCCGATCTCGACGTGATCTTCGCCGCGCTCGCCGGCCCAATGCTCCTGCCGACCGATTTCCCGGCCCCGCTTCCCTCCGTGGAGGAACTGCCGGAAGACTATCGCGAGATCGTCATACGTTTCCGCGACCGCCGAGCCGGAATCCTGGCGCTCGAGACATACCGGCTGGCCCGACCCGAGCCGCAGCCACCCATGACGCGACTGCGCAGCCGTGGCAGCCTCGCCAACCGCCTGACGGAATCGCGCCCTGCCCTCTGGGCCGCGCGCTGGCTCGCGGCCCGCCGCAGCACGATCTCGCTCCGCGGAACCGTGCTGGCGGTGAACTGGCAGAGCGTCACCGAGATGCTGGAACGCGATAGCGATTTCATCATCGCCCCAGTGAACGCGCCCCGGATCGAGGGCGTGAGCGGCCCCTTCATCCTCTCGATGGACCGCGGCGACCCCGACCTCTTTCCGCAGCGCGAGGCCGTCTACGCCTCGCTGCGTCAGGCCGGCCCCGGCGCGGCACGCGATATCCTCGACCGGGAGGCCTCTGCGCTGCTGGAGGCTGCGCGCGAACGCCATGGACGGATCGATGTCATCAACGGCTACGCCCGCCTCGTCGCGGCCCGAACCGCCGCCGAGATCTTCGGCATTTCCGGGCCGACCGAGGCGGATCTTGTGCGGGTCATCCGTGCGGTCTTTCACGAAACCTTCCTGAACCTCGGCGACGACCCGGAGGTCCAGGCGCGCGGGCGGGCCGCCGGCGAAGAACTCGCCGACTGGTTCGCCGCCGAGATCGCCCGGCGCGGTGAGGATGCCGGATCGGACGTTCTCGGCGGTCTCATCCGGGCGCAGCGCGAGTTGCCGCTGGAGCCGCAGGCGGTGGTCTGGATGGCGGCGGGGCTGATCGTGGGGGCGATCGACACGACGGCGACCTCGGTCGCCAACGCCGCCCGCGTGATTCTCGAACGCCCGAAGGTTCTCCGGGCGGTGCGTCGCGACCTGGACGACCCGGCCGCCATGACGCGCTGGTGCAAGGAGGCGCTCCGGCAGCGCCCGCACAACCCAATCGTCCTGCGCAGGACACGGCACGCAACACGCCTGGCCGGCCGCGACATCGCCCCCGGCACGACGGTCATCGCGACGACGCTGGCTGCGATGCAGGATGCGAGCGTCTTCCCCCGTCCCGGCAGGCTCCTGCCGCAGCGCGAAGCGAGCCGCTACCTGCATTACGGCCACGGCCTGCATGTCTGCGCCGGCCGCGACATCAACGACGTGCAGATTCCTGCCCTCGTGGCGCATCTGCTGCGGGCCGGCGCGGACAAGGTCGTGAGCACCGCTGCTCGGGGGCCCTTCCCCGACGAACTCGTCGTGCGACTGGGAGAAACGCCATGAGCTTCACCTACCTGACCCTCGCCTTCCCATTCGACGCCGGCCGCGTGGCCGAGACCGACGCCGTGCTGGCCGCCGAAGGGCGCGAGACCTATCGCGGCGGCAAGGTGCGCAATGCGCTGCGCGGCAAGGGCGTGCATTTCCTGTCGATCACGACGGTGCCTGCCACTGGCACGGAGAAGGCGCACCTTGTCCTCGAATCGTCCCATGACGGCGACAGGGGCCACGCGCTCGACGTGATCGCCAATGATCTGGAGGAGAGCCTCCGGGCAATCTTCGCCGCCGCCGGCATCTACGCATCGACGGGCGGGCTGCGCCGGTTCCTCGGGGAGCATGCGATCGAGACCGGAATCGGCCTCTTCGACACGCCGGGGCTGAATCACCGTGGCGTGCCGGGCATGACGGTCGACCGGATCTTTCGCGAGGAGGCCTTCGCCAACCGCCTGCGCGATCTGGTCGTCGCGGACAAGTCTGACGGCTCGCCGCTGAGCCGGCTGAAGGCGATCCGGGCGCTGGCCGCGGACCTGCCCGAGGCCGAAGGGCTGATGCAGCCCGAGGATGTCGGCTTCCTCGCCCCGCGCGAGGTTCCAGAGGGGCGCGGCTATCTGCCAGGCCTCGTGGTCCGCGGCATCGTCATCTTCACCTGGCCTGTCCTCATCCTCGCCGCGCTCAGCATCCTCGGGCTCGGGGTCTGGGCCGGCATGACAAGCGGCGTATGGACCGGGATCACCGTCGCAGGGCTCGCACTCATCGCCTGGGTCGTGCTGCTGATCGCGCTGCTTCTGCTCTTCTATACCGGTCTGCGCAGGCGGGAGACCACCGACGCTCCGGACGACACGACGCCCGACTACAGGGTCCTGAACGATGTCATGAGCATCGAGGATGACGGCGACATCAACCACCTTGCGGGAATCTCGATCATGAAGCCGGGGCTGCTGCGCCGCTTGACGCTCAAGATCGCCTTCTGGTTCGTGGGCCAACTCGCCGCAACACGCTTCCGGCCCGGCTATCTCGGCGAGATCGGCACTATCCACTCCGCCCGCTGGGTCTTGCTGCCGGGCACCGACAAGCTCCTCTTCTTCTCCAATTTCGGCGGCAGCTGGGAGAGCTATCTGGAGGATTTCATCACCAAGGCCGCGAACGGCCTTACCGGCGTCTGGAGCAACACGCTCGGCTTCCCGCGCACCTCCAACCTCTTCTTCGAGGGTGCGCGCGACGGCGACCGGTTCAAACGCTGGGCCCGTCGGCAGCAGCGCCCCTCGTGGTTCTGGTACCGAGCCTATCCCAACAAGACGACCGGAACGGTCCGCCTGAACGCAGCGATGCGGCACGGCCTGCTGACGGCCGCGACCGAGGACCAGGCGCGCGAATGGTTCGAGCTCTTCGGCTCGCGCCAGCGGCGGGCGAATTCTTTGCAGGCGCCGGAGATCCAGAAGATCGCCTTTGGCGGCATGCGGTCGCTGGCAGACGGCGCCTGCTGCCTCATCCGCCTGCCGGAGGACGCGGAGGCGGCACGGAGCTGGCTCCGGAAGATCGCCCCGCGCGTCTCCTTCGGCGACGAGAAACCTGGAGACTCGGCGCTGCTCCTGGCCTTCACGGCGCGGGGGCTGGAGCGGCTTGGCCTCGGCGAGGCCGAAATGGCCACATTTCCCGCCGCCTTCCGGCAGGGAATGGACGAGGCGCGCCGGGCACGCTCGGTGCTGATGGACACCGGCGACGACAAGCCCGAGGGCTGGGATTGGGGCCATGGCGCTGCGGCCGTTGACGCGGCGCTCTACCTGCTCGCCGCCCCCGCCGGCGAGGACAATGCCGCGCTGGCGCTGGTCGAAGACCTGTTGCCGCCGCTCGAGGCGGCCGGTGGCGGGTTCGTGGCGATCGTGGAAACCGAGCGGATGCCGGACTCGGGCCCGATCACCGAACCCTTCGGCTTTGTCGATGGAGTCTCGCAGCCGATCCTGCGCGGCACCCGACGCTGGCCCGCCAACCAGGGCTCGCGCGACGTGGTCGAGCCGGGCGAATTCCTGCTTGGCTATCCCGACAACCGGGGCTTCCTGCCCCCGTCGCCCCACGTCGCGGCCTCCTGCGACCCCGCGAACCTGCTGCCCGCCCTCGACCGCAACCCGGCCAATCTCGACTGGCCGGACCCGCGCCGCAGCACCGCCAATGCCGCGCGCGACCTCGGCTGCAACGGCTCCTACCTCGTCATCCGGCAGCTCGAACAGGCGGTGGAGCGTTTCAACGCGCAGGCGCGGGAGATGGCCACCGCGTTCGAAGGTCACCCCTGCGTTCCGGCAGGCCTCACCGGCGAACGGCTCTCGATCTGGGTCAAATCGAAGGCGGTCGGGCGCTGGCCGGATGGCTCCTCGCTGACGCGACACCCGAACGCTCCCGCGAGCGGTTGGGACGGCAGCAGGGAGGTGGTGCCGGACAACGATTTCCTGCACGGCGTCGAGGACCCGGAGGGCGAGCGTTGCCCGTTCGGCTCGCATATTCGCCGCTCCAACCCGCGGGACAGTTTCACTCCAGGCTCGGAGGAACAGATCTCCATCGTCAATCGGCACCGAATCCTGCGCGCGGGTCGCGGTTACCGGCAGCTGCGCGAGGACGGCACGGAGGCGCGCGGGCTGCTCTTCATCTGCCTCAATGCAGATCTCGAACGGCAGTTCGAATTCGTCCAGCAGACCTGGAACATGTCGCGCCAGTTCCACGGCCTCACCGACGAGGTCGACGCGATCATCGGACGGGGAAAGAAGGGCGGCCAGATCACCATCCCCACGGCGCGCGGCCCGATCGTCGTTCAGGGCTTCCAGGACGTGGTGAGGGTCCGCGGCGGCGGATATTTCTTCATGCCCGGGCGGAGCGCGCTGCGGTTCCTGAGCGGCGGCAATGTCGCCATGTAGTGGCCCGGCAGATCGCCGATTGGTACCGGCAACCGGTTTCCAATCGGCCGCGCGATTTTCGGAACCGATTACCGTGCTCACTGCAATTCGACGGGGATTGTCCTTTTTACGATTCCGAAAATGTGCGTGTCTTCGTGCAACGGCCGCCTGGAATTAAACTTGGATATCATTCGCACCCCAGAATTATCGTTCGTTCTGTGATATATTCCTAGACGCGCGATACAGGAGACATTCCCATGCCCGAGAGAATTTCCCTGGCCGGATTTCAATCCATGCTCGACGACCCGAGCGTGCCGGACTCCGAAATTGCCGAGTATCTGAAAGCCGAAAGCGGAGTCGGCGCATTCGACCCGGTTTTCGTTCCGGACCCGGAGCTTGTCGATACCGGGCGCGAAGAACGCGGGATGGTGATCGGCAACCGGATCTGCCGGCAAAGGCGCCGCGCGCGGTTCTGGTGGCGCCGCCGCAACGGGGTCGATCTGCCGGTCATTGTCACCGAGGGCGACAGCTGGTTCCAGTTCCCGTTCCTGATCGAGGACGTCGTCGACCATCTCGACGCGGGTTACCTCGCCTATAGCTGCGGCGCGGCGGGCGACACCGCGCGGAACATGATCTTCGACGCACCCGAATACATGAGCGCGCTGGACGAGCAGGCCAAGGATGTCGCGGCGTTCCTCCTGTCTGCGGCCGGCAACGACGTCATCGGCGCCGACGAAAACGGCGTCCCGGCGCTGGAACGCATTCTGCACCGGCGCTCCGATGCGAAACGCACCGCTCACCAGCTTGTCAACAAGACCGAGCTCAACCGCGTCCTTGCCGCGCTCCGCGAGGGGTATGAGACGGTGGTCCGCACGATCCGCTCGGATGCCCGCTTCGCGAACCTGCCCATCCTGTTCCACGGCTACGATTACGCGCTTCCCTTCCCGGCCGGCGCGCGCGATCCGCGCGATCCGCCCTATGCCGGCAGGGACCATTGGCTCGGCGCACCGATGGCGGCCAAGGAGATCGACGATCCGGAGCTGCGGCGCGAGATCGTCGAGATCCTGATCGACGCGCTCTACGACATGCTCGAAAGCGTCGCCGAGACTGACCAGCATGTCCATGTCGTGGACATCCGCGGCACGCTTCCGAGGCTGCGGGACTGGACCGACGAGATCCATGCCACCTCGGACGGCTTTGCCCGGGTCGCCGAACGTTTCAGCGGGGTCCTGAGGGATGTCGTCCGGCAGCGCCCGCCCCGGATTGCTGGCATTCCGGGCCCGGAGGGCACGGTCCCTGCGCCGGAGATCGATGTCGAGATCCGGGAAATGAACCTTCTCAAGGACCGGATCGAGGACCTCGACCCGGCGCTGCTCGGCTTCGGGGATGTCGACAAGTTCGCCTCCGGATTTGCGCGCACCCGGGAGCGGATCGCCCGGCGGGCCACCCCCGAGATGGCCATCGACGACGACGATTCCCTGCCCTTCCGCTTCCTTGCGAACGGTGCGGAGGTCGGCCGTGCGGTCTGCAAGCTGACCTGCGAGGGGATCAGCTTCAACGGCCGGAGCGGGCGCTGGCGCGGCACCGGTTTCCTCGTCGCGCCAAACCTGCTGCTGACCAACAATCACGTCATCAACTCGGCCGAGGTCGCGCGGTCGGCGCGGGCGATCTTCGACTTCTACGAGGAATCCGCCGGCCGGTTCGCCGCCACGACGACCTTCACGCTCAATCCCGAGCGCCTCTTCATCTCCAGCGCCTTCAGCGAGCTCGACTACAGCTTCGTCTGGATCGATGGCGCCCCGCACGAGAGCTTCGGGACAATCCCGTTCTGGCGCGGCTCCTTCATGGCGCGCGACCGGGCCAATGCGAATATCGTTCATCATCCGCAGGGCCAGCCCAAGCGCAGTTCGATCAAGAACAATCAGGTGGTCGATCTCGGCAAGCGGGAGGTCCTGATCCACTATGCGACCGATACCGATCAGGGCAGCTCGGGCTCGCCGGTCCTGACCGATGACTGGCGTCTCTTCGCGCTGCACCACGCGGTGAGCGAGGCGCTTCCCGACGAGATCCGCACGCGCATCCTGAACCAGATCGGCCGTGACGTGACCGTGCTGAACGAAGGAATCAAGACCTCGGCGATCGCGATCGACATCGACCGCCGGGCGGCGCGCGGACCGGACCAGGCGGCCGCGCGGCACGTGCAGTCCTATCTTGGTGGAACGGACTCGCGCACCGGTTACTTCGGCTCGCTCGGCCGGAGCGGCAAGGGAGAGGGCCTGGAAGCCGTGGTCGACACCTACCGGGGCACCTCGGAGGATGTCGACATCGCCTTCTGGAACGTCGAGTGGTTCAACCGCCGCTACGAGGAGAAGATCGACGACGTCGCCCGCATCGTGGCCGATCTGAGCCTCGACATCTGGGCCATGGAAGAAACCTCGCCGCAGGCGACCGAAGCGCTTGTGGACTATCTCAACAGCACGTTCGGCCAGAGCTTCAACTTCGCTGCCTCTGAGCCCGGGGCGGCCTCAGGCCGGCAGTCGACCACCGTGATGTGGAACACGCGGACCGTGGACGGGGTGCGGCTGGACTGGCCGGAGGAGATCCATTCGCTGCTCAAGCTCAGAAGCGACGATCCGGAAGCACGCCGGTTCGAGGCGGTCGAAGGCAGGATCTTCGATCGCTACCCCGGCCTCTTCCGGTTCACGGCGCTGCACCAACCAGCGGGCGCGCCGCCCTTCGATTTCAACCTCGTGCCGGTGCATCTCAAGGCGAAGAGCGAGGGTGCCAAGCGTCGGCGCATGGCGAGTGCGATCCTCGCCCGAGCGGTGGAGCTAACGTCCGGGACCGGGGTCGCGGAGAACGACTGGATCATAGGCGGCGATTTCAATGCCGAGCTTGCGACCGGCGAGTTCGACCCGTTGCAGGATGCCGGCTTCCGCTCCATGAGCGCGGCCGACGAAAAGGGCGGCGCCGTCACCTATCTCAACCGACCCCACCGGTCGCTGATCGATTCGATCTTCCTGTCGCCGGGCTTCCGTCCGCGCGTCGATGCCGACGACTTCATGATCGTCGCGCAGGACCGGCGGGATTCCGGCTTCGTCACGCGCGTCTCCGATCACCGCCCTGTCATGTTGCGCCTCAGCATCTCCGAGGAACCCCGCATCCGGCGCGCCCCGGTCGCAGCGACGGCGGCTCCGCGTCCGCCTGAGCGCGAACGGCCGTATCTCGACATCTTCGCGGAGGAGGTAAAGCGCGACCCGGCACAGGTCCTCGCGGATCTCGCCACGCGGTTCCGAAAGGACTGAGCGCGGCGCCGTGCGGCTGCGCGCTTCAGCGAACGATCAGCGTCCGCCGCGCGAGGACGGCGGCATTGGGCCAGCTCATGTAGCGGATCTCGTATTGCCCGGGCTGCGCGGGAGCGACGAGTTCGAAGACATAGAGACCCTCGTCGTCGAGGAAGCCGCCGCCATCGGGTCCAGGGCTGAACCGGTCGTTGAGCGCGCCGGGATACCGGTTGTCCCCGGCCTCCTTCTCCATGAGAAAGACGATGTCGCCGGGCGCGCCCGGCCCCTTCGCGCCCAGTTCGAAACGCTCGCCGCGCTGCACCAGGCGCGGGGCGCTGAGGGCAACCTCCGGCTCGGTGATGGTGATGGCCCGGCGCGCAAGAAGCCCGCCATTCTCGCGACTGAAATAGCGAAGCTCGTACCGCCCCGGCTCGGCCGGCGCGGTGATCTGCGCCGGCGACCCCTTGCGGACGAGGTCGCTGCTCTCGCCGCCGAAATAGCGGTTGTCTTCGGTCCCCTCGGGCATGAAGAACAGGCTGTCCCCCTCCGCGCGCGGCCCGGTGAATTCGACCGATGTCACGGATCCTGCCGGAACTTTGTCCGGCGCGGACAGGCTAGCCGCCAGAAGTGTCACATCGAGTGGAACGCGCGCCAGCACCGTGGCATTGGCCCAGCTGAAGTAGCGGATCTCGTGCCTTCCGGGCGTCGGCGGCACCGGCAGGTCGAGCGTGCCGGGCGCAGTCGCGGCAACCCGGGCATCCTCATCCAGAGGATAGGTGTTCAGCTTCCAGTCGACGGGCGCGACAAACAGCAGATCTCTGGGAGCGGCGGGGCCGCTCCACTCGATGCGGACCATGCCTCCGGCGAGCGCTTCCGGCGGGCTGTCGATAGTGACGGCAGCTTCGGTCACACGGAACGCGGCGCGGTACAGCAGGCCGTCCGCCGCGAGGCGGAAATAGCGCACCTCATAGTCGCCGGGCTCGGCCGGGGCGACAAG
The DNA here is from genome assembly GCF_004146235.1 of Tropicimonas sp. IMCC6043. Lineage (GTDB taxonomy): Bacteria > Pseudomonadota > Alphaproteobacteria > Rhodobacterales > Rhodobacteraceae > Tropicimonas. Next base: position 49,886 of record NZ_SELO01000013.1, read on the forward strand.
CCGGGCGACCGGGCCGTCCCGGACCACGTGCCGTCGATACTCGTCGCGCGCATATTGGTTGTCCGGAGCCCCGCGCGGCAGGATGAACAGGAAGTCGTCGGGTGCGCTGTCGGCGGTCCATTCCACGTCGAGCACCTGGCCCGCTTGCACCGTGTCGCTGGACAGGACCAACCCGACAGGTGCGGTCGCGACGATCTCGACGACGAGTTCTGTCGCCTGTCCGGGGCCAACGCGCGCACGGGCCTCGCCGATTCCGGCCGCGCTCTCGACGACGACATCATATTCGCCCGGCGCCAGCTTCGGCGCCGTGGCGCCGCTGGCGGCTTCGAACGCGGTCACCACCTCAGTCTCGCCGTGAATGAAGGTCCATTGCAGCGCGCCCTTCACCGGGGCCCCTGTCGCGGAGTCACGGGCGACCAGCGCTAGCCCGGCCGGCTCTGCCGGTTCCGGTGCCACCACCTCGCGAACCTGTTCAAGTGCCGCCACGAGTTCGTCGGGCTTGCTCGCCTCGAGAAAGAGTCCGCCGGTAGACTGCGCAAAGCACTTGAGCTGCCGTGTCCCCTCCTCGTCGGCAAGGTCAAAGGCGATCGCGTGGACAGTAAGGTCGACGCCGGTCGCTTCGAGCTCCTCCGCCGTCGTGCAAGGGTCCATGCCGCAGCTTTCGCGCCCGTCGCCGAGGATCACGACCGTGGCACGCTCCTCGGTGTATTTCAGGGATTCTGCCGCCTTCCGGACCGCCGCCGCCAGCGGCGTCTTCCCCTTCGGCTGGATACTGCGGATCGCGGCCCCCAGAAGCTCCGGGTCGAACGGTAAAGGCGGGACGAGTTCCTCGATATCATTGCAATTGCCCTTCTCGCGGTGCCCGAAGGCGACGAGACCGACCTCCGCTTCGGTGGTGATCTCGGCCAGCAGCCGCTCCAAGCTGCGACGGAGAATGACGATCTTGTCCTCGCCATCCACCTCGCCCCACATGCTCCCCGACCCGTCCACGAGGAGGATGAACCGCTCTTGCGCCGGGAGCGCCGTTGCGGTGAAGAGCAGGACCGCCAGCAGGATCGGAAGGGATCGAAGGCTGTTCATGGGGCAAATCCGTTCTGTTCAGTTCGGTTTGACCGGCTCCCCGGTGGAAAGCGGGCGGACGACCCGGAAGCCGAAATCCTCCCGGCTCTGGCCGCGGGGATAGAAAAACCGGTTTGATGCGCGCGTCTCCTCGGGCGGAGAGCGCCAGCTGCCGCCACGCAGGACGCCGGTGCAGGTGGGGCTGTCGTCGACCGTACCGCCGAGGCCGTCCAGATAGGCCGTCGCGCAATTCGCGGTCCATTCCCAGACATTGCCCGAGAGGTCATGGAGGTCGAAGGCATTGGCCTTGTAGCTCGCAACCGGGACCGGCGCTTCGGAAAGATCGCCAAAATTCGCCGCGCCGGGAATCGCAACCGGTCCGGTCGGGAACTTAAGTTGCATGCCGCCGCGCGCGGCGTATTCCCACTCGACCTCCGTCGGCAGCCGATACGCCGCCCCGCTGCGTCGTCCGATCCAGGCCAGGTATTTGTCGAGATCCTCCCAGGTAACACCGGTGACCGGATGGTTGGCAGCGCCCGCTTTCGGCGGGCACGCGAGATCGCTCTCGCACAGGTCCCACTCGGCATGGGTGACCTCGGTCCGGGACATCGCAAACGGGCTGCCGATCACGACCGGGTGTTTCGGCTTCTCCACGTCCGAACCGAAATCGGCCCCCATCTCGAATGCGCCGGCGGGCAGCACCACCATCTCCGGGCATCCGGCGCAATCGGAGAAGGCCTCCGGTAGGTCCGCCGGGCGCGGCGGATCCGGTCGCGGCGATTGGGCCGCGCCACCGCCTGCGCCCGCGCCGAGCGCGGACACGACGTCGCTGGGAGGGGCCGGATCCTGCCGCGACGCCACGGGTTCCTCCCCGGAGCGAAGCGGCACCTCGAAGAAGAACGCGCCGTCGTCGTCATGCAGCGCCGCGACCCGAGGCGACATTTTGTAGGGGCGCCCGAGGCGCCGGGAGTTCAGCCGCTCGATTTCCCTGTCGAGCGTCCGGGCGATGTGGATCTGGATTTCCTGGAGCGACACGAACCCATCCGGATCGCCACCCGCCGCGAGGTCCGCGTTCCGTGCGGCATCGATGAAGGCGTTGGTGAAGAGGCTCCTTCCATTGACGATCAGCGCCTCCTCGTCCTCAAGGCCGGCGGTCAGGATGTGATGCGCGCGTTGCGACAACCGAGCCAGAGTGGTGCGCCGCGGCGCGCTCATGGTCTGGGCCCCGGCGAGCCCGGAAAAACAGGCATCGACGACCCAGAGGCCGTGGCGTGCCCGCGCGAGGTCGAGCGACCAGGCCTGGATCGACTCCATGCTGACCATGGCGCTCCAGTTCGTCCGGCTCCGCGCCTGGCTGGTCACGAGGTAGCCCCGCTTGCGCCCGCCGGCGAGGCTCCGTGTCTCGCCGTGGCCGGAATAGTGAAACAGGAAACGGTCGTCGGGACCGATCCGCGGCGGCAGGACTTCCGTCAGCAACCGTTCGAGGCGGGCCCGCGAGGCCGCCCGGTCGGTCAGCAGGACCACGAGGTCGAACCCCGCCTCCCCGAGCAGGAAATCCCGCATCCGCTGCGCGTCCTCGGTGCGTCCCGGCAGGTCAGCATAGGCCGACTCGTAGTCGCCGATGCCGATCACCACTGCGATCGATTGCCCGAACGGGGTCTTTCCGAAAAGCCGCGCGAAGCGGGGCCAGGGCGGCCCCTCTCGCGCCGAGAAACGGACCTCGCACAGGCCGTTTTCCGGCGCGTGGCCGTCACAGATCTCCTCGAGTTTGTCCGCGACGGCAGCGCCTGCAAGCAGGAAAAGGAGGAATACCGCTGCGACCGCGGCCGTCATCGCTTCCGGATCGTCGCGACCAGCGTCACCAGCGACGTCGCGAGGCCGGTCACCGAGGTCGCCAGTCCGATCCAGGCCAGGGTGGCGTCGCTGTCGCCCATGGTGTCGACGCCCGCGACGGGGCGCATCTGATACCAGAGTGCAAATCCGAGGACTGCTACGAGCAGCCCTCCGTAGAGGAGCCAGGATTTCACCGCACGTCACCATTCCGTTGCAATGGGCACAGTATGCCAAAAATCGGAGACTCTGGCCACGCCCCGGCCGGTTGCCCGGAAGGACGGCGTGCCAGCCATCGCTCCTGGCGGGTCAGATCTCGATATCGGCCACGAAGTCTTGCGTCCGCTCGGCCAGCTTCCTCGCCACCGCGGGCCCTGCCGCCCCGAAGGCCGTCGGGTTGACCGTCATCCGCTTCGAGAAATGGCGCAGCCGCGCCCCGGAATCGGAAAACCGGAAGAACAGCACCTGGGTGACCGCGCGATGCGCCTCCAGCACGAAGGCCGCCAGCGAGATCACCGGGACGCCGTCGACGACATCGGCATAGCTGATCTGGAACTGGTTCGCCTCCGCGCGCTGGCTCGTGCGATCGAAGAGCGTGATCCAGGGGCTGTTCTTGTCCATCGCCGCGAGGCCGTCGAGCACCGCCTTGAGCGCCGTCGCCGCGCCGACCGCCGGCGCCATCACCGCCGTCAGCACCGGAATGATCTCCTTGTGGACCTCGAGCGTCGTCCCGGTCACCTCCTTGAGGGTGATCGCGCGGTCCTCGTCGGTCAGCCCGAGCCCGCCAAGGACCCGGACATATTCCCTGTACCAGGCTTCCGTGTCGCCGCCGGTCTTCTCGATTTGCTTGTCGGCGGCGAGCTGGGCCAGCAGGAAGGCGTTGGCGATCGGTTCGCGCAGGCCCTCGTCGAACCCCTCGGCAAAGGCGGCGATCTGCGACCCGACGGCGACGGAGTCGCTCCCGGTCTTGGTGAAATCGGGGGGCGGAAGAGCTGCCGCCTCGGTTCCACGCAGCGGGCCGAGGCCGATATCGGGCAGATCGAGGGTTTCGACGAATGCAATGGCGGCGGCGGGAGAATCGGACATGGAAACCTCTCAGAAAATCCGGTTGGTGCGGAAGTGGCTCACGCGAGCAGTTGCATGAGCCGTTCGGTGTCGAGCACACCGTAGCCGGCACCGAGATGGTGCCGCTGCGGCAGGCCGCGAACGGAGCGGACCAGCGCCGAGCGGAGCTGGACCGCGTTCCACTGCGGCAGACCGGATTTCTCCCGCGCCGAGAGCGCCAGGGCGAGCGCCCCCGTCACATGCGGCGCGGCCATCGACGTGCCCGTCTTGGCGGTCACCGCCTCGAGATCCGACTGCGCGCTCCAGCAGGAGACGATCTGGTGGCCCGGCGCGCAGAGCTCGGGCTTGCGCCTGCCGTCGCGCGTCAGACCCCAGGACGAGGATCGGTTGAGGCGCAACGGCAAGGCGGAATTGCAGGCGCCAACACAGATCACGCTCTGCGCCGTGCCGGGCACCGAGAGCGTCATCTCCTCGTCCTCCACGGCGAAGCGGACGGCACGGAACCGGTCGCGCTCGACCCAGACATGCACCTCGCCAAGTTCGCTCACCACCGAGCGCCCGTTCAGTTCGAGGGTCCACTGGCCGGGCTGGATCGGCTGCGGACTGGCCTGAATGTCGATGGTCAGCCGGTGGTGGCCGTTGTCGGGATGCCCGCCCGGTCCGGTCATGCCGAGCCGGCAGAGATTGCCACCGAGGACGGCGCTGACATTCCGGTTGTCGATCGAAACCTCGTCGGAACGGTTGCCCGACGGGTCGATCACCGAGAAAGCGACGTCGTCGAGCCCGTCGAACCAGGCTTCGAAGTAATCCGAGCTGCGCAGGCGGGTGCCGCTCAGCCAGCGCAACTCCTCGACGCCCTGGAAGATCTTCTTGAGCGCGTGCCCCGCCTGGCCGCGCTCGTTGCCGGCCGACTTGACGATGACGAAGCCGGGGTCGCGCCCCATGCCGGTCGCCATGTCGAAGGCCGCCTCAAGCGTCGTTGTGCCGTCATGTGCGCCGGCATTCATGCCCTGGCTCACGTTGATCGCGATCGGCCGGGGCAGCGGGCTTACCGAGCTCCGCCCCTCGGCGACTGTCCGCAGGAAACCGAGCGCATCGACATGCGCGTTGGAATAGCCGATCGAGAACGGGTCGCCCGGCGCCTGGCTCAGGCTCGACATCACGACGACGATGCCCGCCTCGGGGGCCATGCCGTCCGGTTGCGCGCCGGTCGCCCGGCCGGCGGCAATACCGGCGACATGCGTGCCGTGCTCGCCACGGTCGCGCAGGCGCACCGGGTGGGTCGGTGAACCGGCAGCATGCGCGGCAATGAAGGCGTCGATCTCGGATTTCACGTAGAGGCGCCCGTAGTCGGACTCGAAGGCCGGGTCGACATCCCTCGGGCTCGGCCCGGTCCGACCCGACTGGTCCCAGACGGCAAGGATCCGGGTCTTGCCGTCCGCCCCGAGGAAGGCCCGGTGCAGGATGTCGACCCCGGTATCGACGATGCCCACGAGCGCCGCGTCACCGCGTTCCCCGGTCGGCGGCCGGTGTACACTGTCGGCGCGGACGAAGGGAAGGCTATCGGAGAGATCGAGGATGCCCGCCTGCCGGCTCGCCTCGATCACCGCTACGTTGGGATCGTTCTCGAGCGCCTCGAGATCCGCCGCGCTGGCGCGGGCGGTGACGATCGTACCCATGCGCGAGCCGACCGGCATGCCGTCCGGCGGCGTCCAGTCGGCGCGTCGCAGCCGCAGCAGCACCGGTTGGCGCCGGACCGGCTCTCCCGCGGCGGTGCCCGGCGCCGCGGGGGCGCCGAAATCGCCTTCCAGGGTCGCGCCGCGCAGCGCGCCGAGGCCGAGATCCTGCTCGACGAGATGCGACACCGCCTCGCCGAGATCCGGCTGCGCCGGCGGAAAGGCCTGTCGGCGCATCAGGTTGACATAGGCGTCGATGCGGTGGTCCTCCACGCCGGGCAGAATGCCCTCGATGGCAATGTCGATATCCTCTTCGACGGTCGGGCCGACATCCTCCGGAAGGATGTCCTGCTCGGCCTCCGGCAGCACGCTGCGCGCAGTCTCGAAGCTCTCGATCTGGTCCCGAAGGTCGTCCAGCACGGTCTCCGAAACCGGGTCGGGGCCGTCATCTTCCGGCGGGCCCGCGTCCGCATCGAGGCTTTCGAACGGGCTGATGCCGCGCAGCGCGCCGACGAAATCGAAGTGATGCAGGCGGCCGGTGTGGCGGTAGAAGGGCGGGATGCGCGCCACGATATCCGTGTCGTTGACGATCCGTGTGTAGCGGTCGCCAAAGATCCCGGCCACGTTGTGCGCCGCATCGGCGTCGAGCAGGCGCGGCTGGCCGAACGTCACGATGCCGCCCGTGGTTCTGGCGGCCTCGGCGGTTCCGCCGAGCAGGGCGACGGCGGCGCCGAGCGAATGCCCGGTGAACCAGACCGTGCGCCCCGGCGCCTCCGCGATCGTCTCGCTGACGATATCGGCCACCAGTTCCCAGCCATGCACGAATCCGACATGCGCATGCCCGCCCGCCGGCGGAAAGGCGCGGGGCGCAAGCCGGATATTGCCGATCCAGTCGCCGAGCCCCTTGGTGCCGCGGAAGGAAGCGACGATCACCTTCGGTCCGACGGCGACGAAGCCTTGCGTGTCGCCGCGGGAGAAGATCCGCCCTCCCATCCGCCAGCGGTCGCGCAGCATGCGCTGGATCTCGACGGGCTGCGCATAGGCAAGCTTGCAGGCCGAAGCCAGGGCATAGGCCTTGCGCCAGGTAAAGGCCGGCCCCTCGAGCCAGGACTGGTCGAATTGCATCTTTGCTGTCTCCCTCTTTGGCGGTTTCTGCCGGCCCGGCGTCCGGAGTCGGGTCAGGCGAACGGATCGAAGGGCGGGACCGGGCAATGCGCGGCCGGATCGCCATAGATCTTGAAGGCGAGCCAGGAGGCATCGCCGAATCCCTTGGCGGCGTTCCGGGCTTCCCGCGCCGCCCGGGCGAGGGACTCGCCGTTCAGCAGCACGCGGTAGAACTGCCGGGCGAAGGCGGCGGCCGGGCGGTCATAGACCGGCCAGGACGATCCCACGAAGGCCCCAGCCCCGCGCTCCATGAAGACCTTCGGCCAGCCACCCCAGGAGGTCAACACCACACCCTCCCGGCCGGTCTCGCAGGCATTGAGGAAAACCAGCGGCCGGCGTGCCTTCAGGCGCGCCTCGGCCTGGATCGACACGGTGTCGACGCCAAGCCGCGTGGCCGCGCCTTCCGGTCCCGGCCGGTCGCCGATGATCAGCCGGGCGCCCTCGATCGCATCATGGTCGCTCTCGGCATGGCAGGCGAGGTGGAGGACGTCGAACTCGCCGCGCGATAGCGTCTCGAGCAATGCATCGACGGTCGGCTCGATCGAGTCGAGACGGATCTGCGGATTTACCAGGGCCGGGTCGGGACCGGTGAAGAAATCGGTCTCGCTGCCGACCGCGGCAAGCGAGCCCATCGGGAAGTTCGCCGCCATCCAGCACCAGTCGCCCAGTTCCAGCGTCTGCGCCGCCTCGACCCCCGCGGAGCTGCGCACGAGCCCGTATTCTGCGAGGAACCTGTCGTCAACCTCCTGGCTGTCGGGATGCTCGAGCCGCACCAGCTCCCATGGCACATAGGGTTCGAAGGAAACCACCTGGATCACTTCGATCCGGTCCCGCATCGGCCAGAGCCGCCGGATCGCATCATCGGGGAAGAGCTCCCGCGACAGCATCTGGCCGATCCGCCTGAGATCGCTCGTCAATTGCCGCAAATCGGCGCTGGACCGGAGCTCCGGGGTCACGCGCTCATAGATGCGGCGTACGAAATCGATCTCGGTCCGCGCCCGGCCACCGCCGGCATCCCGAAGCGGTTCGGAGAGGAAATTCTCCACCACCCCGAGCTTCGGCCCGTAGAGGAAATACTCGTAGCGGAACTCGTCGCCCGTCATCCTTTCGCTGATCCTCAGCAGGAGCGTGCCCGCGTCGGCCACACGCGGCGGGCGCGCCGGAACGCGGCGCGGCGCGGCGACGGTGCTCGCTTCGTCTTCAACCACCTCCATCTCCAGCCCGATCACGCCCAGCTGCGAGCCCTCCTGCAAGAAGGCAAGCTCCATGCGTGCCGCACCCGCTTCACGCCCGCGCACCCGGAAGAACCCCGAGCGCGGCTGGTCGGCCGAAGGTGGGTCCACGACGTGGATAGATTGCCCAATCAACTCGAGCGCTGGCCCGTGCATCGCCAGCATCACGGTGATCGACCGGTCCGTCCGCGCCGCCGTCCGGATCGCGTGTATCAACGGGCGAGCGACCGCGCTGCGTTCGAGCAGGTAGAGGATCGTGGCCTCTGTCCCGACTTCGAGCTCCGCCGGCGCATTGGCCGACAGCGTCATGTCGACGGTCGCGGGCGACGCCGCCTCGGCATCGCCGGCCCCGCGCGGCGCGCCAAGGACGAGCAGGTCGCCGTCCGTGTCGTCGTCCTGAGGTGTCCCGGTTGCGCCGAAGTCGATCTCGAATGCGCCGGGAATGATGTCGTCCTCCTCCGGCGCTGCCGGAGCGTCCGCAGGTTCACGCGGCGCAAATGACGGCTGCGGCCGGTGCTCCTCTGCCGGCGACGCATCGCCCACACCGAACTCCCGGTCGAGGTCGAATTCTTCGAAGGACAACTCGGGTTCGGCCGGCGATCCCTCCTCCTCCGGCGCCGCGGTTTCCTCCATCGGCTCCTCGGCCGCATCTTCGTAGCTCGGTTCGGCGCTCGGCGCGCTCTCTTCCATTGCGCCGCCATCGTGGCGCGGAAACTCGAGATCGAAGTCCAGATCGTCGACGGACGGCATCGGGGCAACCGGACCCAGGTCTCCTTCTGGAGCACCGGCATCTTCCAAGTCGAAATCCGCCTCCACTGGGAAATCGGAGCCAGGCAGGTCGAGCTGCGGGGACGCGACATCGGGTTCGGCCGGATAAGCGAGCGCGACGACGCTTCCCGTGGAGTCGAACTCGACAACCCTCTCGGCCGCTGGCCCCTGGCGGTTGTAGGTGTCCTCGGTGACGACCCGGTCGCCGCGCGCCTGAAGGCTCGACCCCCATTCATGGAGGCCCAGACCGTCGACCAGGGCCACCTGCCAGTGCGCGCCCGGCTCTCCGGCGATGTCGCGGATTTCCTCCACACGAAAGGCGTAGACGAAATGCTCCCCGGTGAATTCGTGCCGGCGGCGGACGACGACCCAGTCCGGGCGCGTCGATTCGATTGCCGACATCAGACTGCCGAGGCTGCGTTCAGCGGAAACCGTCAAAGCATTGGGCTGCCGTTCCACCCGTGGTTCGGCGCCGAAAAAATCGAAAAGACGTGTCATTCGCGCCGCTCCATTTGCCGGAATGGATCTGGCGCCGCGCCCGACGGAATTGGGCGAGGGCCGAAAATGGTCTGCGGGAAAGGTCTGAATTCCATGATCCAATCACCGACGAAATACCAATATCCGACCCGCATCCGGGATCCGGAATGGAAAATAATTCGCGCGCCTGATCCGGAATTTACCACGCCGAAGCATTTGGCGCTACCGCGCGTTGCCCTGACGTCAGCGAATCCCGCTCCAGAACAGGTGCCTTCCGATGGTCGCGACCAGAGTCGCCCCGGGGGATTTCCGGACCCAGCGTGGCTGGGCAATACTGCTCGCGTAGTAATGCAGGGCGCCGGCAACCCGGACAGGCAGACGGCCGAAGACCGCTGCCGCCGCGATCTCGAGCAGCGCGTCGAAGACCGGGTTCGCGCCGGGTTCCAGCGCCTCGATGACGCGCCGGTTCGGATCGGATTCGTTCCAGCAGGAGAATTGCCACCGTTGCAGGCAGACCTTCGCAATCGTGTTCGGATAGCGCGCCGACCGGACGCGGTTCAGGATCACGTTGGCCACGGCCTCCTGCCCCTCGCGCGGCTCGCCCCGCGCCTCGCCGTAAAGCGTGCGGGCGAGCGTCAGGATCTCGGCCTCGATCGCGGCGTCCCGAACCGGTGGCGCCGCAGCCAACGCCGGGCGGTCGGCCACCGGCGCCGCCTCCCAGATCTCGCCCAGCCCGAGGGCGCGGCCGGTCTCCGGCCCCAGTTCGCCATCCACCGCCAGACCGCGATCCTCCTGGAAGGCGGCCACCGCATCGGCCGTCGCGGCGTCGTAGATGCCGTTGACCTGACGCTCGACGAGCAGGCTCAGCTCGACGAGCCGCGTCTGCGCGCGCTCGACGATGGGGCTGTGGCCCGCTGGCGGGTCGAGGAGCTTGAACACCAGCAGGTCGCTGCCGATCCCGTCCGGCAGGTCGTAGAGGACGCCGGGCAGCAGCACCGCGCAATCCCAGCTTCGGTTCAACGCATTGTGCTGGCAGACACCGCGAGCGCGTCCATGCGCCTCGTAGGTGTCGCCGCCATTCCCGAGGGAAATCGCGACATGCCCGTAGGGCGGTGGCGACCCGCGCGGCGGAAAGCGCAACAGGATCGCGCCGGGGATCTGCAACGCATCGCGCCAGGCGATCTTCAGACCGCGGTCGACCGCGTCCCGTTGCCAGTAACCCGAATAGGAGTTGAACCGCTTCTGCGGATCGCGGTTTACGCCATAGGGGATGCGATAGGCCCGCCAGGCGCAATAGGAGGCGTATTCGGCGCAGTCGAACGGGCCGGACCAGTTCGGGTCGTCGTAATCTGGCGTCGGCGAGAAGGCATAGCGCTGACCGATATGGCGGCGGGCGATGTCGAGGATCGCCGCGCCGAGCCGGAAAGCAACCGGGGACGAGCCGTCATCTGCTGCCGGCTGAACCGGCTCCGCGGTCGTCGCCGGGGCGTCATGCGTCGGCGGCGCGAGCGGTTGGGCCAGCAGCGCGGCCTCGAACGCCTGGCCGGGCGCGGCGTCCGGAGTGATCCACTCGGTGCCGGCGATCCAGTGGACGAGGCCGCGCAGCGCCGCCACCGTCACCGCCCGCATCGCCTCCTCGCCGCCGGCGTCCAGCGCTTCGGCGAGGCCGCGCGCGAGCACAATGGTGTTGCGCCGCGTCGAAATGTAGTGGCCCCGCGGATCGCTCCCTTCGATCTCGCCCGGCTCGGCGAGAGCGATCCAGGGATTGGTCGGATATCCGAGCGCATGGTCCAGCTTGTCGAGCCTGCCCGCACAGGCCGCCTCCAGCGCTTCCCGGAGCGCGGGATTGGCCGCGACACTCTCGGAGAGCCCCTCGATGGCGCCGCCGAGTTGCGGGAAATCGTCCGAAATGCTCGCCGCGATACGCATGGCGCCACTCCCTCAGTCGAAGTCCGGAATGTCGAATGTCTCGACAAAGAGCGGGAAAAGGTCGATCGGGCTGAGATGGCCGATCTCTGCTGTTCCGTCCCCGGCCGGAATGCCGAAACGCGCCTTCTCCTCAGCCGTGAGATTCTCGATGTTGACGGTAAGATGCGTGGCGACAGCATCGATGGTCGCGGCGTCGGCCAGGCCGCTGCAATCCGCACCGCCGCAGTCGATGCCGAAAGAGCCCCCGGTTCCTTCGGACGTCAGGAACGCCTGCACCCGCCGGACGATCCGGCTCGGCGCCATCGGGTCTGCCGCGTCCGCTACGGTGGCAACCGCGCTGTCTGTCCCGGGACCGGCCGACGCGAGCGAGAGCACGCCCGGAAAGTCACACCGGATCGCCTGCGGGCCGCTCCCGAGCAGGAAGGTCTCGCCGATCTCCATCGCGTAAGGGCCGACCTTGCAGAAATAGGCGTAGCTCTCCGGGCAAACACTGCCTTCGGAAACCCACTGCCCGTCCTCGCAGGAATGCAGGACCGATACCACGTCGGTTCCCTGCGTCCGCGGGATGCAGGCAGAGGAACCGCTGGAATAGGCAGCTCCGCCGAGCGTGCAATCCGCGGCGGCAACTCCGGCGGACGGCAGGATCAGACAAAGAATCGCGAGCGCGGCTCGGAGGCGAAGCGGGTCGTCGGCGGCAGTGACGTGAGGTCGTCCTTTCGGCATGGCAATCCTCGTTTCGTCGTCGCGGCGTTCCCGCCGGTCCGGCCCGGCAGGACGGGGATTTCGCGCTATTGCTGTGCGCTGCAACCTATCCGGGAAGCTTCGCACCCGGCTTTCGAACCTGTCAAGAAAATTGACGTAAGGTCACATCCGGCCCGCTGGAACTGCGGCGGGCCGTGATCGCGGCGACGAGCAGGGTGTTTGTCGGGCCAACAGGCCGGGTGGAATGGCCGCCGGGGCAGGACGTGTCAGGTGGGGGCAGAAATCCGGACCGGCTGACGCTTGCGGCCCCAGTTGCCCGGCGGCCCCTCGATCACGCCGGGAAAGCGGTTTCCGCAGGACCGGCAGCACCCGTCATCGGTCAGGTTCCAGTCGGTGAGGAGATACCAGTCGCGGCCGATCACCCGTTCCCCGCAGCCCGCGCAATAGCTCGACTGCCCGTCCAAGTGGTGCGTGTTGCCGACATAGACATGGTGCAACCCCGCGGCGCGGGCGATGTCCCGCGCGCGCAGCAGCGTTGCCTGCGGCGTCGGCGGCACGTCGGACATCCGGTGGTCGGGGTGAAAGGCCGAGAAATGCAGCGGGACGTCCGGGCCGAGCCGGTCCATGATCCATTCCGACATCTCGGTCAACTCACGGTCGCTATCGTTGTGGCCGGGGATCAGGAGCGTGGTCAGTTCGAGCCAGCAGTCGGTTTCCTTGGCCACATATTCGATGGTTTCCAATATCGGGGCGAGATGCGAGGCCGTGAGGTCGTGGTAGAACCTCTCGGTAAAGGCCTTCAGGTCGATATTGGCGGCATCCATATGCGCGAAGAACTCCGACCGTGGCTCGGGACAGATATAGCCCGCGGTCACTGCGACGCTGCGGATGCCCTTCGCATGGCAGGCCGCCGCGATGTCGACGGCGTATTCATGAAAGATCACCGGGTCGTTGTAGGTATAGGCGACCGATGCCGCGCCGGCTCTCTCGGCCGCATCGGCGATCATCTCCGGCGTGGCGTGGTCCGAGAGGCTGGCGACCTCGCGGCTCTTCGAGATCTCGTGGTTCTGGCAAAACTTGCAGGCGAGGTTGCAGCCCGCGGTGCCGAAGCTGAGGACCGGCGTGCCGGGAAGGAAGTGGTTGAGCGGCTTCTTCTCGATCGGGTCGATGCAGAAGCCCGAGGAGCGGCCATAAGTGTCGAGAACGATCCGGTTGCCCTCGGCCTTGCGCACGAAGCAGAGCCCACGCTGGCCTGGCTTCAACGCGCAGAAGCGCGGGCAGAGCTCGCAGACGAGCCGCCCGTCCTCGGGCCGGGATGACCAATAGCGCGCGGTATGCAGCGGAGCCTCTCCTTTTGTGGTATCATGTATCATATAGGGCGCCATGTCCCCGACAGACAGGGGGCGACGATCATGGAATGGAAGATGTCCGAACGCCATTGCCGTTTCGCCGGCACGTTCTTTCCGGCTGACGCCCGGGTCCTCGCCGCCGAAGTCGAGGCCTGCCTGCAGGCAGCAGGGGAGGCCGGCGCGGCACCGCCCTGCGCCATCGTGTCGGCTCACGCCGGATACGCCTATTCGGGGCGCTTCGCCGGGCTGTCCTTCGCGTCGGTGACCTGGACGCCCGCGCGGGTTGTCGTCGTGTCACCCTCGCACCGGTACTGGTTTCGGGGCCTTGCGTTCCCGAGCCAGGACGTCTTCGCGACCCCGCTCGGTCCCCTTGCCATCGACCGGCGCGCCTGCGCCGCCCTCGCCGACGCCGGCCTCGCGCATCAGGAAGACGCCGCACATGACAACGAGCACGGGATCGAGACCCAGCTTCCCTTTATCCGCAGCCTCTGGCCGGAAGCGAGACTCGTGCCGCTCGTCTGCGGCGACGTGCCGGCCACGCAGGTGGCCGCCGCACTGGACGCGCTCGCGGATCCTGACACGCTCACGGTCCTGTCCTCCGATCTCAGCCACTTCCTGACCCAGGACGAGGCGACGCGGAAAGACGCCGAGACCGCGCGTCTGATCGAGACCGGCGAGGCGGAGGCACTGAGACCCGACAATGCCTGCGGCGCCACCGGCCTCCGCGGCTGGCTGCTCTCGGAGGCCGGTCAGGGCGCCAGGGCGCTGCGGCTCGGCATGGGCGACAGCGCAGCGGTGACCGGGGATCGCGACAGGGTCGTGGGCTATGGCGCCTGGGCGTTCTACCCGTCCGGTGCGGCGATGCTGACCCATGGGGCGCGTTCCACGCTGCTCGGGATCGCGCGGGACGCGATCCGGACCCGTCTTATCGGCGGGCGCGCGGCGCCGCACGCCGAAAGCAATCTCACGCCGTTGCAGACCTTTGCGGCAAGCTTCGTGACCCTCACCGAGGCTGGCGCACTGCGCGGTTGCATCGGCTCGCTCACGCCCCACCGCCCGCTCGTCGAGGACGTTGTGGAAAACGCTCTGCGCGCGGGCTTTCATGACCCGCGCTTCCCGCCCGTGACCGCGGAGCTGCTGGACCGCCTGCGGATCTCGATATCCGTGCTGGGCCGGCCAAAGCCGCTGCGCTGCGCCGACGAGGCGGAGGCCCTCGCCCGGATCACGCCCGGCAAGGATGGGCTCATCCTGTCCTCCGGTGGCCGCCGCGGTGTGTTTCTGCCGTCGGTCTGGGAGACGCTCGCCGACCCGCGCGCCTTTCTCGAGGGGCTCAAGCGCAAAGCCGGCCTGCCGCCGGACCACTGGGGCCGCGACTACGTGCTTGAGACATTCCGCGTGGAGAGTTTCGCAGAGCCGGGTCCGGCGATGTCGTAGCGGGTTGGCACAGCCGGCCCCTTGCCTCCGTCTTGTCAGGGATCCCGGTTCTTCAGCGCTGCGCGAAGGTGCTCGATGAAGGCCGAGACCTTCGCATCCATGCCGAGGCGCGAGGCGGTCACGGCGAAGATCTCGGGCGCCGGCAACTCGTGCTGCGGCAGGACGCGGACGAGGTCGCCGCGCGCCTCCGTCCCGCGAGAGACGAAATCCGGCAGCGTGCCGACCCCCTGACCAGCGACCAGAAGGTCGCGCAACACGAGGCTGTTGCCGACCCGAACCCGCGGGTCGAGCGGGATGACGGCCTCGCCGTCCGGCCCGGCCAGCGTCCATTCCGTCAGGTGATCGGCGAGCAGGAATCCAACGATACGATGCGCGGAGAGGTCTTCGGGCGTGCGTGGCGTCCCGGCGCGCTCCAGATAGGCGGGCGCGGCAAAGATCCGCTGGCGCATGATGCCGATCCGCCGGGCGAGCAACGAGGAGTCCGGCATCGCCGGCCGGATGCGGATCGAGACATCGAAACCGCCCTCGATCATGTCGACGACCCGGTCGTCCATCGACAAGGTAAATTTCAGGTCCGGATAGGCAGAGAGGAAATCCGGCAGCAGGGGCGCGATCACCATCTGCCCGAAGGAGCTCGACGCGTTTACCCGGAGGTGGCCCCGGATCACGCCGGTGCCGGCGCGGATCCTGTCCTCAACCTGTCCGACTGCGCCGAGAATGCCCAGGGATTCCTCGTAGTAATGGCGGCCGGCATCGGTCAGCGACATGCGGCGCGTGGTGCGCGTGATCAGGCTGCATCCGAGGCTCTTTTCCAGAAGCTTGAGTTCCCGGCTCAGAAGCGCTGCGGACACGCCGAGATCCTCCGCGGCGCGCGCGATGCTGCCGCGTTCGACGATCCGGCAATAGGCGTTCATCACCGAGAGCTTGTCCATGCGCCGTATCCTCGGGGCTCACTTAAATGATGTCGATGCCTTTCCCGGAGGCCACCGCCATTTCACTGGCGGCCCGGTCGGACCCGGGCCGTCACTCGCCGCGCAACCGCCCGGCGATTCCGGTCGGGAAGAAATAGACGCTGAGCACGAAGAGCACACCCAGCCAGAGCAGCCAGCGGTCGGGATCGAGCAGGCCGGGCAAGAGCGGCACACCTTCGAGCCCGGCCGCGGCGGCGCCCATCAGGCCCTGAAGGTAGTTCTGCGCCAGGATAAAGAGCGTCGCGCCGATCACCGCACCATACATCGTTCCCATGCCGCCGATGACCACCATCAGCAGGATGTCGACCATGATCTCGAAGGAGAGCGTGGTGTCCGGGCCGACATAGCGCAGCCAGATCGCATAGAGCGACCCGGCCAGTGCCGCGGCAACCGCAGAAACGCAGGTGGCGATCGTGCGGTAATAGACCACGCGGTAGCCGATCGCCTCGGCGCGGAAGTCGTTCTCGCGGATCGCCTGCAAGACCCGGCCGAAGGGCGAGTTGACGATGCGCAGGAGGACCAGGAAAAGCGCGGTCGAGGCAGCGAAGACGAGGTAGTAGTTGAGGAGCTTGCCGTTGATACGCACGCCCAAGACGGGCTCGTCGAGGTATTTCTGGGCCGCCGTGAGCGCGCGCGGAATCTGGTAATTGAGCCCGTCCTCGCCGCCGGTCAGCCCGGAAAGCTGGCTCACCAGCACCGCGACGGCGGAGGCGACGGCAAGCGTGATCATGGCGAAAAAGATCGCCCGGACGCGCAGCGAGAAGAGCCCGATCAGAAGCGCGAAGACCGCCGCCGCCAGCGCGCCGGCCAGCGTGCCGAGCACCAGCGCGTCGAACCCGCGCCCGAGATGGGTCGAGGCGAGCGCCACACCATAGGCCCCCATGCCAAAGAACATGGTATGAGCAAAGGAGACGATGCCGGCATAGCCGAGCGTCAGGTCATAGCTCGCCACCAGCAGGATGAAGACGCAGATCCGCGCCGCGGTGTCGACAGAGCGCGTGCCGGGAAAGAGGAAGGGCGCAAGCGCCAGGCAGAGGAAAATCGCCAGCAGGATCAGTGCCAGCGGGAGCGAGCGGGGGCCGTCGCCGGAGAGGAGCCGTGTCAGCATCTATTTCGCCTTCACCACCGGCATCATGCCCTGCGGCCGCCACATCAGGATCGCCACCATCAGGCCGATATTCGAAATCAGCGCCAGCTTCGGCTGCAGGAACGCGATGTAGTTCTGCATCAGCCCCACGAGCAGCGCGCCGATGAAACAGCCCTCGACCGAGCCCAGCCCGCCGATGATGACGACGATGAAGATCAGCACCATGAGGTCCGCGCCCATATGGGCGGTGATGACCTCCTGGTAGAGCCCCCACATCACCCCGCCGAGCCCGGCGAGCGCCGAGCCCGCGACGAAGACGCCGACGAAGACCAGCCGCAGGCGGTAGCCCAGCGCCTCGACCATCTCGCCATTCTCAACGCCGGCGCGGACGATCAGACCGATCTTGGTCGATCGCAGGATCCAGCGCATCGCGAGGAAGAGCGCGAGGCCGAAGCCCACGGCGACGAGCCGATACTTCTCGATCGCAGCGCCGGCAAAGGTGACGGCGCCCTTGAGCGCCTCGGGCCGGGTGAAGAAGATCTCGTCCGGACCCCAGAGAACAAGGATCAGTTGCTCGACGATGATCAGCCCGCCCATGGTGACAAGGATCTGTTTCAGATGCGCGCCATAGACCGGTTCGACGATCACCTTCTCGAAGGCGAGGCCGAGCGCGGCGGTGGCCAGCGCGGCGCCGAGGATCGCCAGCAGGACCGCCGCAAGGTTGAGCCAGAGGGATGGCGTGCCGGTCATGGAACCAAGCGCCAGCAGGATCGAGATGCCGACAAAGGCGCCGACCGAGATGAAGGCGCCGTGGCCGAAATTGATCACGTCCATCAGGCCGAAGACCAGCGTCATGCCGGAGGCCATGATGAAGATCATCATCCCCATTGCGAGCCCCGAGACCGTGAGCGTGAGCCAGGAAGTGGGCGACGGGATCGCCACCAGCCCGAGACCGGCGAGAAGCGGCACCAGGATCAGCGGCAGGTGCGGCTCGAGCCGCTGCCAAATTCCGGTCCGCGCCATGGTGGGGGTATGGTCGGGAGCGCTCATGCATTCTCCATGTTGAGGCCCATCAGGCGTTCCTGGAGCGCCGCGTCTTCGGCCAGCTCCCGCATTTCGCCGGCCCAGATCGTGCGGCCGTCATCCATCACGGCGCAGGTATCTCCCAGAAGTTTCGCCACCCCGAAATTCTGCTCCACCATGAGGATCGAGGCGCCTTGCGCCTTCAGGTCGCGCAGCGCGCCGGCCATGGTCGCGACGATGGCCGGCGCGAGCCCCTTGGTCGGTTCGTCGATCAGGTAGAGCCGGCGCTCCTCGGCCATGGCGCGCGCGATCGAGAGCATCTGTTTCTGCCCGCCCGAAAGATTGCCCGCCGGCTGTTTCCAGAAGGTCCGGATCGGCGGAAAGGCGGCAAAGATCCAGTCGAGCCGCGCGGGGTCGAGCGGGCCGGAGGCGGCGGCGAGCACCATGTTCTCTTCCACCGTCAGGTCGGAGAAGATGCCCATATCCTCCGGCACGAAGCCGATGCCGGTGCGCGCGATGGCGGGCGTGGAGAGCACGGCGATGTCCTGGCCGTCGAAGAGGACGCGGCCCGCATGTGCCCGCCAGAGCCCCATGATGGTGCGCAGGGTCGTCGTCTTGCCGACGCCGTTGCGCCCCAGGAGCATGGTCACGCCGCCTGCCGACACCGCGAGATCCACGCCCTGGAGGATGTGATACTGGGCGATGTTGGTGCACACGCCCTCGAGTTTCAGGATCGGCTCAGACATCTTCCAGCGCCTTGCCCATATAGGCCTCCTGCACGACATCCGAGGCCATGACCTCGGCCGGCGGACCGTCCGCGGCCAGCGTGCCGTTGTGCAGCACGATGATCCGGTCGGCCAGCGTGCGGATCACGTCCATCTTGTGTTCGACCAGCAGGATGGTTCGCGTGACGTCGTCCTTTAGCCCGGCGATCAGGTCGAGCACCACCGGCGCCTCGTCCACCGACATGCCCGCGGTGGGCTCGTCGAACATGTAGACCTTCGGGTCGAGCGCGATCAGCATCGCGACCTCGAGCTTGCGCTGGTTGCCGTGGGAGAGCTCCGAGACCGGCTGGCCCGAGAGATCCCAGAGGCGCACGCGCGCGAGGATCTCCTGTGCCGCCTCGCTGATCTCGGCATGGCTCATCGCCATTGAGAAGAGGTCGAAGCCGCGGTGGCAGCGCGCCTGGATCACCAGCCGGACGTTCTCGAAGACGCTGAGGCCGGGAAAGAGGTTGGTCAGCTGGAAAGCCCGGCCGATGCCGCGCCGCGTGCGCTCGGCGACGGGCAGACGGGTGACCTCCCGCCCTTTGAGCAGAACCTTGCCCGCGCTGGCGGGGACCTGCCCCGAGATCAGGTTGAAATAGGTGGTCTTGCCCGCGCCGTTGGGTCCGACGATCGCAGTCAACTCGCCGGCGCGAAAATCGCAGGTGACGTGATCCACCGCAACGTGGCCGCCGAAACGGACGGCCAGGTCGCGGGTCTGAAGAAGCGATGCGGTCATCGGTGCGTCCGGATGGTTCCGGGAAATCGGGGCCCGCCCGGTGCTGCCACCGGGCGGGCGCGTCGCGTCGGGCGCCGGATCCGGCGGATCAGTTGCGGATCGGGATATCCATGTCCTCGATCGTCAACTCCCGCACCAGTTCGGGCACACCGTAATCGACACCGTCCTTCACGACCGTCTTGAAGTGATACATCGACTGCAGCGCCTGGTGGTCCTCCGGCCGGAACACCATCCGGCCTTTCGGCGTCTCCCATTCCATGCCTTCCATCGCCGCGATGAGATCCTCGGTGTCGAACGAGCCGGCTTTCTTCAGCGCCTCGACGACGGCGATCCCCGCCGCCATGCCGCCGGCAGTGAAGAAATCGGGCGGCGCGTCGAAGCGCGCCATGTGCTCCTTCACCAGCCAGTCGTTCACCTCGTTCTGCGGGATTTCGTAGTAGTAATAGGTCGCGCCCTCCATGCCCGGCAGTTCCTTGTAGGCGGTGAGTGCGGCAAGGATGTTGCCGCCGGTGGAGATCTCGATGCCGTACCGACCCGGATCCATCGCGTTGATCTTGCCCATCGGGTTGCCGCCGCCGGCCCAGATGATCCAGAGTTTCTTCTCGCCCTCGATATCCTTCAGAGCGGTGAAGATCCGCTCGGCGGCCGCGGTGAAATCGGTCGTGTCGGTGGGCACGTATTCCTCATGGGCGAGCGTCGCGCCGGTCGCCTCGAGCGCCTCCCTGAAGGCGGCCACCCCGTCGCGCCCGAAGGCGTAATCCTGCGCCAACGTGGCCACGGTCACGCCCTCGCCGCCGATCGCCACGGCGTTCGAGATCGCGTCCTGGCTGGAGTTGCGCCCGGTGCGGAAGACATAGCGGTTCCAGTTCTCGCCTGTGATCGAATCCGCCACTGCCGGCTCAACGATCAGGATCTTCTCGTATTCCTCGGCCACAGGCAGCATCGCCAGCGCCACGCCGGAGCTGACCGGCCCGACCGCCAGCGCGACATCGTCGTCGCCATAGGCTTCCTCGAGCAGCGCCTTGCCGATATCGGGCTTGAGCTGGGTGTCTTTCTCGATGATGACGATCTTCTCGCCATTCACTTCCCAGGTTCCGCCGGTCGCATATTCGATCCCCATTTCAAGGCCGACATGGCTCTGCTTGGCATAGGCCTCGAAGGGTCCGGTCTTGCCGTAGACATGGGCAATCGTGATCTCGGCCTGTGCGGGACAAGCTATGGCAAGTGCCGCGGCGATGCCGGCGGCCAGAAATGTCTTCATGGATGTCCTCCCCTTGCATCCCGAGGATGCGATCTGTGTCCGGTGCGTGTCGCGCGGTGCGTCCGCGGGCGCGGCGCGGAACCGCCCTACGGCATCCCCAGTTCAGACAGATCGCGGCAGGATTGCAATTGCCGAGCGTGAAATAATCGCTCCGCGCGCCGGATTGACGGGTTTTTCTCCGCATTTCTGCGCAAGTAGCGCACCCTCTGCCCGCGACGAGGCTACCGATGCCGCGCGCGGCAATGGTAGACTGGTCGCGAGGAGGGGCTGCAGGGATCCCTGCGGCTTCAAGGGACGGATCACATGGCTCAGGTCACATTCTGGTATCACACCGGGCTGACGCAACGCTGCCTCGGGGAGACCAGCGTCTTTCACGGGCGCAGTCCGCTTCTCGCAGGAAGCTGGGACGAAGCCGGGCGCCCCTCGCGCGACTGGACGCGCAGTCCGATGCGGCAGGTCGAGGACGAGAGCGGCTGCGTCGCCTTCACCGCCACGGTCGAACTCGACGCCGCGCCCGGCCAGCGCCTCGACTGGGGAGTCGGGCTCCAGGGGCCGCACGGCGGCGAGGTCTGGGCCATTCCGACCGAGATCGGCCGGAGCGACAGCAGCGCGAGATTCTGCAGTTTCGACGTCGGCGACGGCGCTCAGGAGGTCCGCTACCGGCTGACGCATCTCCGCTGGCTCGGCGCCAACCGCGTCCGGCGCGCTGGCGGCGCCGATGGTCTGCGCTTCGTGGTCTGGGCGCCCAATGCACAGGCCGTCGAACTGGTCTTCGGCGCGACCTGGGACGGAACGGATCCCGGGCGACACCCGGCCGATCGCGCCCTGCCGCCCGACCACATCCGCGGCGGCTATATCGCCGATGACGGGTCCGGCCGTCGCAGCGACCTGCCGGCGATCCCGCTCACCCGCTGTCCGGACGGGACCTGGGTGAGCGACCCACGGGACCCGGGCCTGCCCGAGGGCGGCGTCTATCGGCAACACTTGCCCTACATGTACCGGATCACGCGCGAAGACGGGTCGGTTCGCTACCGGAGCGACATCTACTCGCGCCTCCAGATCGGCCGGGGCGCGATGAATCCGCGGGGCGCGGCCTTCGACGGACCGGTCTCCGATCTCAGCGGCTCGGTGAGTTGCTCGGTGACCGTCGATCCCGACCGCGTCACCGCCTATCTCCGGGAGTCCCCGCCCTATCTCGAGGGGGCCGAGCCGGTCTGGCCGGAGCGCCATTTCATCGACGCCACGGAGTTCTGGCGGGATGAGTTCACCGAAGGCAGGCGGCCGCCGAACCGGATCGAGGACCTGATCATCTACGAACTGCATGTCGGCGCGCTCGGGTTCGGCCGCCCCGGCCCGGGCACGCTCGAGGATGCCATCGGCCTTCTCGACCACATCGCCGCCGCGGGTTTCAACGCGGTGGAACTGCTCCCGCTGGCGGAATTCGCCGGCAGCGGCGAGAACTGGGGTTATGCGCCGTCACATCCTTTCGCGATCGAGTCGAGCGCCGGCGGGCGCGATCATTGCAAGTTCTTCGTCCGGGAATGCCACCGGCGCGGGCTCGCGGTCCTTCTCGACGTTGTCTTCAACCATTTCGCGCATGACGCGGAACGGTCCACCTCCGCATATGACTCGCCCTATCCCCAGAACGACTTCTACTACTGGTACGAAGGGCACCCCTCGCAGTACCGGGAGCGCGACGGCGGCTATCTCGACAATCTCTCGACTGCCTATGCGCCACGGTTTTCCGAGGAAATGGTCCGAAAGATGTTCATCAGCAGCGCGATCGCCCTGCTGACGGAATTCCATGTCGACGGGTTCCGGGTCGACCAGACGACGTCAATCCACAGCTACAACCGGCTGCATGCCGACGGCCGGCCCGTCCCGGCCGCCAATGCATTCGGCGGCAAGTTCCTGCGCGAATTCGGCCGCAGCCTGCGCATGGTTCGCCCGGACGTGTTGCTCATCGCCGAGGACCATTCCGGGTGGGAGGAGATCACCCGGCCCGTCGAGGCCGGCGGCATCGGGTTCGACGCGCGGTGGTTTTCCGACTTCTATCACAATCTGGCCGGGGACACCGGGCGCGCCGGCAGGTCTGCGAACCTGCTGCGCCAGGCAGCCGTCTCGATGGGCCGCGGCGGCCTCGCGATGGACCTCTTCGCGAGCGTCCTTGCGGCCACGGCCGACCGCAGGGTCGTCTATCCGGAATCGCATGACGAGGCCGGAAACAGCAGCGGCGCCTTCGAAGACCGGCACATGACGGATGCGGGCAAGGAATTCACCTCGCACCGGTCTCTCGTGGTCGCGGCCAACGCGGCGCCGCTCATCGGGGCAACGCGCGCCTATGCCGAGGCGCGTGTGCGCTTCGCCTGGGGCATGACCGCACTCTCTGCGGGAACCCCGATGACCCTATTCGGAGAGGAGGTCGGCGCGGTCAAGCGCTTCAAATACAACGCAGTTCTGGATCACAAGGAGGATCTTCTCGGCCTCGCGCAGCGAGACGGTGCGGGGCTCTATGCCTTTTTCCGGGAGGTCAACGCACTGCGTGCGGCGCGGCCGGCCCTTCGGAAACGGCAGATCGAGATCCTCTATACGCACAATGCGAACCGGGTCATCGCCTTCTCCCGGTGGGACGAGGCAGAAACCTATCTCGTCGTCGGTAGCCTGAACGATCGGCCGTTCCCTCACGGCTATGTTCTGGTTCATCCCCGGATCGGGACACGGCCCTGGACCGAGGTCTTCTCCAGCGACGATCCGGGCTATGGCGGCGACGGGATCTGCAATCCCGGTCCGATCGACAGCACCTCGGGGGCCATCGACATTCGGCTCCCGCATGCCGGTTTCGTGGTGCTGAGATCCCATACAGCGTGACCGCGGGGCGCGCCTTGGGCCACCGGCCGTGAGCGCGAGACTGCCCCGGAAGTTGCCCAGTCAGTTCGGGCCGCCGCGGCCGACGCGCGGACGATCAAGGCGCCAAGGCGGACCCCTGCAAAGTGCCAATTCAGGCACTGAGATTCTCTGCATCCGCCCGACAGCTATCAATGCGGCGGCGAATACAGGCGCAGGCTGGGTCGCCACTCCGATCCGAACGCGGCGACTTCAGTCCGGTGTCCTCGCCGCGCACCCTTCCCGGGCAGCAGGCCCTTTGCGGCCGACTGGACCGGGGCGATGGCATGAAGCTGCGCATCGCGGGACATTGCGGAGACTTGGCAGGACGCTACCAGACGCCTGTGCCCTAGCGGCCGCTCACAAGGATCAGGGCCGCACTGGCCGGCGACATGGACTGAACTCCTTGCTTGAGTTCGGACTGGAGGAGGAAGGTCTGAACCAGTTTGTCGGTCTTCCCGTCCTCCGCGAATTGCGCGATGTCGCCGGAACCAAATTTCCGCTCCAGCTTTTCCTGAAATATCGTGAGCTGCTCGTCGATATCCAGCGCGGCAAGGGAAGAGGGCAATCCCAGCGCGGTTTCAAAGACGGCGCGCAGCGGAGGCGATCCCATGATCGTGTACCACTTCGCGTTGCCTCCCATTTCTTCCTTCGCAAGCTCCGCAAGTTCACGCTGCGCGTTCAGGGCAAGGCGGAAATCGTCATTCTGCTCCCCCACATCGATCTCGAACCTGTTCAATTCATAAGCCTTGGAGATCTCCTCCGCGAACCCGGCAAGGCCAGTGCGGCGCGCCTCCCCAGCGCCAAAGCCAAACGCCTCCGAAAGGGCGTGATAGGATTTGTCGGATAGCTTGTTCGCGAGCGAGTCCGGGTTCGACACGCCTTCTTCGAGGACCTTCCGGATGAAATAGGTGTTTCTGACGTCCTCCCCGAGGCCGAAGGCTCCCAGGGCCACGCGCAGAAGCCGCCTGTCCTTCATCAGGTCATCGACCGTTCTGACTTCTCCTATCTTCTCGGCGAAATACTCGGTGTCCGAGGTCAGACCCTCCTTGTGGGTCGCCTGTTGCGTTTCGAGCGTTCGGCTCAGAAACATCCACCCCGCATAGCCGCCCAGGGGAAGAACCGGCTGAAAGCTCACCTCCGGGCCGCCGCGAACAGGCGTTCTTCCCGCGGCAGCAGACCGCGCAGGGCCTTCAGCGCCTGGTAGTGCTGTCCTTCGATGATCGCGCTGGTCGCAAGGCCAAGTCGCTTCTGGCTGTCTGGATCGGTCAGAACCTGGCTGAGCTGTTCGATTCCGCGAAGCAACTGCAACTGTGCCTCCTCGGGATCGGCATCTCCCGAAAGCACGAGCTGCGTGATATAGCACACGCGTCGCACCGGCGTATTCGCGTCTTCGGGATGGATGGCATCGCGAAGTCGCAGGATATGCGCCTTTGGCGTCACGATGCTCAAACGGCTGCGAAGTTCGCCGTTTTCGATGACGGCGCCGTTGATGAGCACGCGCTCTTTCGGACCGAGTTTCAGAACGAGCCCGCTCATTCCTGGCCGCCTCCGCCAGCCAGACCGCGCATGACGGCCATGTTGATATCGACCAGTGGCTCGGCAGAGGCCTTGCGTTGCAGGACCTTGCTGCTGTGCTGGCCAACGAATTCGCCGAGATAGAAGAGTTGGGCGCGCAGTGACTGAGGCAGGGCGTTGCCCGTGTCGGCGACATCGACTGCGAGGATTCGCCAGAGGCGTCGGTTATCGTGCAATGCGCTGACCAGGGCATTGAAACTGCCGGGGTCGCTGTTTCGGGACGCGTCCCGAATCCGTTGGGTGATGCGCGCGAAGATTGCGTATTCGGTGTTGCGCGGGGTTCTGACAGGGGCTGCATTTGCCCCATAGGCCCTTTTGGCCATATCGACGGCGTTCACGGAGTTTCCTTCCGTTCAAGGTTCGGGATGTGCCGATACAGGGTGCCGAGGCGCGCCGTGACGCGCCCCGGCGGGGTGTCCTAGCGGAAGAGCGAGAGAACAGACTGCGGTGACTGGTTGGCAATGGACAGCGACTGGATGCCCAATTGTTGCTGCACCTGGAGCGCCTGCAGCTTGGCCGATGCTTCTTCCATGTCCGCGTCGACCATCGTACCGATTCCGGCCTTTAGGGAGTCAGACAGGCGTCCGATGAAGTCGGACTGGATCTCGATCCGGCTTTGCGACGACCCGAATTCGGCGGCAGCGTCGATCGAGTTCTGGATGAGCGTCTCGATATTGTCGAGCGCCGCGTCGGCGCCGGAATCGGTCGTTACGTCGATATTGTCGAGACCGAACAGGCCACCGGACGCGGTGCCGCCTGCCTGGCCGTTCTCAGACAGGGTCATGGTGGCGCCCGCCGTCGTGTCGGACCCGTCATAGTCGACCATGACGACCCACTCGCCGGCATCGTTCTGCGTGACCTTGGTGGCGACCCCGGTCTCGTTGCCAGCATCGATCGCCGATTTCAGGCCCTTGGCAACGTCCTCCATCGTTTCGCCCTTGCCGGCGATGTAGTTGAAATCGTTTCCGTTCACCGAAATCCGGTAGCTGTCACCGTCGTTCACTGCGGCATTCTTGTCCAGCACGACCTCTTCGGCACGCTGTTCGAGGATATTGCTGTTCGATCCGGTCGCCGCGGAGACGTTCTGGGTGGTATCCCCGTTGTTCACCGCCGCGATGGTGTTGGTGCCGCCGGAGTTCCAGGACACGTTGAAGGTTTCAAACGCGTTCGTGTTGATGATGTTTAACTGCCCGGTTCCGCCGGCATCCTCGTCCGCGGTAATCCCGGTCATGCCGAGCGCGTTGATCTGGCCGGCAGCGTCGAGCATCATCGCGTCGCGGTCTGCGTTATGTGCAATCGTGAGCGATTTGCCATTGATTGTCAGGGTGAGATCGTCGGTTCCGGCGCCAGCGATTGTCAGCTCGAGCTGGTTCGCCGCGCCCGTGCTGTCGATGGCGCTTGCGCTTGCCGTGATGTTCGCAGCGATCGCCGTGTCGCCGGTGCCATAGACGCCGGCGGTCGTGGTCAGGTCCTGCCTGGACACCGAAATATCGGACGCCTTGACGGTGCCGTCCGACGAACGGTCAAGCGATGCGAGGACGTTCACGTCTTCCGTACCCGTCACGAGGTTCAGTCCATTGAACTGGGCTGCGCCGACCACCGACTTGATCTGGTTGGTCAGCGCCTGGATGTCGGTCTGGATCTTTTCGCGGTCGACATTCTCTTCCTGGGCGGCGACGATCTTTCCCTTCATCTCGGTCAGGAGATCGGTCACGGTTTCCGCAGCGTTGCGGGCGACTGCGACCGTCGACTCGCCAAGCGCGAGGCTGTCCGAAATTCCTTCGAATCCCTTGACGTCCGATTCCATCACCTTTGAGATCGCCCAGACGGCCGAGTTGTCCTTGGCCGACGAGATCGACTTGCCCGTGGAGATCTCGTTCTGCAGCGAATTCAGGTTGTTGTTGATGCCTTTCAGGGTTTGAAGAGCAACCATTGAGGCAGTGTTCGTGAGGATGCTGGTCATTTTCCAATGTCCTTCCTTGACGGCGCTTTTGGCCGGGATCGGGGCCACCGGGACAAACCGGTGGAATTCAGCATTCTGCATCTTACGGACGACTCGCGGGCCGGTCGCGCCACCCTGGTTCGGGTGCTGGGCCCACGATGATGGAGACCAACTAATGGAATCCTAACCGCACAGGGTCCTAAACATTGGATTTTAGGCGAATTTCTTCATATTCAGGCACGTCGCGAGACAGTCGGGGACGCCTGCTGGAGATTCGTGAGATCCCCGCCGCGGGTATAGGTTTCAAGCCGGAGCAGCGCCTTCCTGATCTCCCGCAGCCGATCCGCCCCGGATTTCAGGCCCTTCCGCGCGGCCTCGAGCAGTCTGCGGTTGCGCTCTACGCTCCGACGAAGCTTGTCGAGCGCCTCCACCGACGGCTTATCCTCCGCTTCCAGGCGCTGCGCCAGATCCAGTTTGGCCGCTTCCAGGGATCCAATCGCGCCGATATCCCCCTTGAGCAGCAGATTCCTCTCCTCGTCGAGCAGTGCGAGAAGCTGCCGCAGCGTCGTGTCAGTCATGCGTGCGCTCCCGGAGTGAGTTGAAGATCGATTCAGCAAGACCGATGCCGCCGCGCGAGGCGATCCGGTCGGCCTGGATATTGCGCAGCAGGCTCGAGAACTGGTCCTCGCCCGCACCGCCGCCGAAGGCCTCCGGCGTGTCGCCGAGGCCGGCATGCTTCAGCATCTCGGACAGGAACGCGGCCTCGAGTTGCTGTGCGACCTTTCGCAGCCCGGCCTCCGTGTTGCGCGGCCCGTGCGGTGGCATCGCGACTCCAAGGTCGACAGGCGGAACAGTCATTTCCCGGTCTCCAGCAAGCTAAAACTTTTCGGATATTTACCGACCGCGGGTAAAGGATCGGTAACCCGACCCCGTCAATCTGCGTGCAATCTTAGCCAGAAGGCACGTGATCCATGCAACAGGCGCTCACCTTGACCCTCGTCGGGGCCGCAGTCGGAGATCCCGGGCGGGAAGCGAGACCGCGCGCCGAAAAGGGCGGCGCAAGCTTTGATGAGATCTTCGCCGTGTCGGGGAACCTGGCCGGTTCGGAGTGGCGCGATGCATCTGGCGCGAGCACGATCCGGGGCCGGGACGAAATGCCGCCCTCGGAGCCCGACCCGCTGCAGGCGGAAGTCGGATCGGCTGTGCCTGCGATCATGATGCTGGAGGGGGCAGTATCGGGCGACTCCCGATTGCCGCCGCGCGCGGACAGTCGGGAGGTCGCAATGCCCGGGCCATATCTGGAGCGCGCCCGAGGCGTGCAGCAACGCGCGGCGGTCGAACCGGGCATTGAACCACCGACGAAGACCGCCGCGACGCCCCTCGTCCCAGACGCCGACCAGTCAGGCAAACCTGGGGAGCACATCGCAGCGGTCGTGGCCGGATCGAAACCCGCAGCTCCTGTTGGCGCGGCAGACATGCCGGCCAAAGAGGATTCGGCCCCTGCCTCTGGTTCACTGACGCCGGCGGCCATGAACCAGAGGCCCGGCGTGCCCACGGGACCAACCCGAACCCGCCCGGCCACTAGTCCCGCTGAGACAGCCGCCGTCGGCGAAGGTGGGTCCGGGATCGACGTGACGAGCGATCGCGCGCGACCTCCCGCCCAGGCGATCGATCAGGCGCCCTCCGGCCAACATTCCGCGTCGGCTAGTCCTGAGCGCAGGGCGGGGCCGGAAGCGGAGATGCCGCTGCCGAATGTCCACAACGTCGCGCAACGGTCTCGACCCGCGGGGCAATCGACAGCAAGCGGCTCGTCTGCCGTCCCGCCGCACGCGTCGGACATGTCGCTGGCCGAGATCGGACAAAGACCGGATGCCGATTCGGTGCCCGCGCCAGGGCGGGAACCTCGGATGAGATCGGGCGATACGTCACGCCACGCGGAGGTCCTGACTCCGGACGGTCCGCTCCGCGACCCGTCCGGCGACGGTTCCGCCGGCCCGAAGCGGATGTCGGTGGGAGGTCCCCGGATCGTCCAACCGCCGG
The DNA here is from genome assembly GCF_004146235.1 of Tropicimonas sp. IMCC6043. GTDB lineage: Bacteria > Pseudomonadota > Alphaproteobacteria > Rhodobacterales > Rhodobacteraceae > Tropicimonas. The sequence goes on from NZ_SELO01000013.1 coordinate 78,859, forward strand.
CTTCCGGTGAGCGCGAGGGGACCGGCGCGCGAAATCCTTCGGCGCGGGCATCGGACTTGGTGGCAGCCGCACCCCGGCCGCTGCATGAAGGCGGCGCGGCGGTCCCTCGCCCGGATAGCCTGATGCCGCGCGATCTCCCTAGATCGACTCCCGAGCCCGTCGATGCAGGCCGGGTAACGCCGGGCGCATCCGCTATGGACAATCCGGACGACGAGAGGGCCGATCCGACCCTCCCCCGCGTCACGACGCCTGCGCCCGCCGGGACCCGGGCAAACGCGCCCCAAGCGCGCCTGCCGGACGCCGAACTCCGGCAGGCGCAAACTTCCCGCAGCGACCCATCCCCGCCGTCGTCGCTTTCGATGGGGTCACCGCCGGCACGCACGGACGAGACTTCGTTTCAGGCACGGCTTTCGACACAGGACGTGACGCGCGAGGGCGACGCGGCACGAGAGGTCGAGCCTGCCCGCGGCGAAAGTCCGGACCCGTCATTTCCGGAAAGGCGCGACGCCATCCGGGGATTCGCCGATGCCGGGGCCGCGCGGCGATCGCCCTACTCGGCGGGCACCACCGCGATTCGGGCCGCCGTGGTGTCCGGAGAGGTGGTGATGCAGCGAGGACCAACCAATATGCCCGGGCCCCTGTTCTCGGACGACCCGGAGGACGTTCTGACAGGGGATGAACTCGCAGCCGCGATTCGCCTGCATGACCCGGCACCCCATGCCGCACGCCTGTCGGGCGCGCTGCCCCCGTCCGTCCGGACTGCGGCGGTCCTGCGGCCGGTGGCCGCGGCCATCGCGGAGCGGGTGACGCGCGGCGGGGATGGCAGCATCGACCTGCGCCTGTCGCCGCGAGAGCTCGGGACGCTGAGGATATCCTTTGTCGGCTCCGATACCGGCCTGAACGTCGTCATTCAGGCCGACCGCCCCGAAACGCTCGAGCTGTTCCGCCGCAATATCGATCTTCTCTCCCAGGACCTGCACGCTCTCGGATATGACGATGTCACCATGTCCTTCGAAGGCGACCGGTCGAACGATTCCGACCGGCCGGCCCGGACCGGAACTGCGGACGGGGCGGACGATTTCGACGCGGTGGATCCGAATGCCGATCGTCCCCCTCCTCCCGCGCCCGGCACGCCGCCGGGCAGGCTCGATCTCAGGCTCTGAAGGACACTCGTGATGTCGACAGTCTCTGCAACGAGTTCATCAACCACCGCCGGCCAGGCGAAAACGACCATGACGGCCGAGTCGCTCCTCGGGTCCGACTTCAAGACCTGGCTCACCCTGATGACCGCGCAGCTTCGCAACCAGGACCCGTTCGACCCGGTGGATTCGACCGAATACACTGCCCAGCTAGCCCAGTTCTCGGCCCTCGAACAGCAGGTTCACACCAACGATCTTCTGTCGGACCTGATCACCGTCTCCGCCTCCAACGACATGGCGGGTATGGCGGAATGGATCGGCAAGGAGGTGCGGGTGGTCGCACCGGCCGACTATGCCGGCACGCCGGTTCCGGTTCATGCGAGTCCGGATCCCACCGCCTATCGCGCCGAACTCGTGGTTCTCGACCGCTACGGCACCGAGGTGAATCGGTTGATGATCAATACCGGCGAGAGCGACCTGGAATGGAACGGCCGCGATGCGGCGGGCCATGATGTCGCCTGGTCAAGATATTCCTTCGAGGTCGAGAGCTTCGATTCCGACGGCGAACTGATCTCGACCCGCGGTGCGGAGATCTATGCCGACGTGCTCGAAGTGCAGAAATCCGGCGACCTTTATGCGCTGATGCTGCCGGGCGGCGTATCGGTCGGGACCGAGGAGATCTCTGCCGTGCGCAGCGCGGAGGGATGACAGGGTGGAAGCCCGACGGTCAGATCAGGGTGATGCCGAAGGCGACCGCCCCGGCGAAGGCCGCCCCCGCCGCGAACCACAGCCATCGCTTTCCGCCGCGATCGTCCTCGGCCGGCGGCGCCGACACCCGCGCCTGCCTGGCAAGCTGGTCCTGCGCGATCTCCGGCAGGCGGGGCGCGATATGCGACAGGATCCGGACCGTCCGCGACAGGTCCCGCAGGAACGCCCGCGGGCCGATACTCTTCTTGATGTAGTCCTCGACGACCGGGCGCGCGACATCCCACATGTTGATGTTCGGATAGAGCGAGCGCGCCACGCCCTCGACCACGACCATCGTCCGTTGCAGGTGGATCAGCTCCATCCGCGTCTCCATGCCGAACCGCTCGGTCACCTCGAAGAGATAGCTCAGCACCCGTCCCATCGAGATCTCGCCCGCCGACATGCCGAAGATCGGCTCGCCGACGACCCGGAGGGCGCTGGCGAACTCGTCGATGTCGCGATCCGCGGGCACATAGCCCGCCTCGAAATGCACTTCCGCGACGCGACGATAATCCTTCTGGATGAATCCGTAGATGATCTCCGCGTAGACCCGCCGCGTGTATTCGTCGAGCCGCCCCATGATGCCGAAATCGAGCGCAATGATATCGCCATTGGCCGCGATCTTCAGGTTCCCCTGGTGCATGTCGGCATGGAAGAACCCGTTGTGAAGGGCGTGCTTCAGGAAGAGGCCGAGGATCCGCTCGCCGAGCACCTTGCGGTCGTGCCCGGCCGCATCGATCGCCTCGAGCTCGTTACAGGACGGCCCTTCGGCCCAGTCGAGCGTCATGACCCGGCGGTCCGACAGCTTCCAGTGCATCTTCGGCACCCAGAAGCCTTCATCCTCCTTGGTGCTGGCCTCGTATTCGGAGGCGGAAGCGGATTCCAGCCGCAGGTCGAGCTCGCCGCGCACCGACCCGTGGAAATGCTCGATCACGGCGCGCGGATGCAGGCGGCGGGAGGCCGGCGCAAGGGTTTCGATGATCGTGGCACCGAGGTAGAAGGCATCGAAATCGCGCCGGAAATCGCGCTCGATATTCGGCCGGAGGACTTTGACCGCGACCTCCTGGCCGGTCTCGCGCAGCCGTGCCCGGTGAACCTGCGCGATCGAGGCGGCGGCGATCGGCTCGGAGAAATCCGAGAACACCGCGTCGATCTCGATTCCCAGCTCCTTCTCCACCGAGGCGATGGCGACCGCCCGCGGGAAGGGCGGCATCCGGTCCTGCAGGATCTTCAGTTGCCGCGAGAGGTCCTCGCCCACCACATCCGGGCGGGTCGAGAGGATCTGACCGAGCTTGACATAGGCCGGGCCCATCGCCTGCAACGCCCGAAGAAGCGGCGGCAGGTTCGGATCGCCCCTGTAGCCCAGCCACTTGAACGGCCAGCCGGCGGTGCGCGCCGCGATCCGGACCGCGACCGGCGCGTTGAAGGCCTCGAGCACGACACCCATGGCGCCGGTGCGTTCAAGCGTGGCGCCGGTGCGGATCAGGCGCCAGATGTTGTGGGGGCCGCGCAAGGGGTCAGAGCTTCCAGCCGGAGTGCAGGGCGACGACGCCCATGGTCATGTTGCGGTATTTCACCTGGTCGAACCCGGCGTTGCGGATCATCTCCGCGAAGCGTTCCTGGTCGGGAAACTTGCGGATCGAATCGACCAGATACTGGTAGCTGTCGCGGTCACGGGTCACGACCTGCCCCATCACCGGGATCACGTTATACGAGTACCGGTCATAGGCCCACTGCATCGCCGGGTTGGGCAATTGCGAGAATTCCAGCACCATCAGCCGCCCGCCGGGCCGGAGCACGCGGTAGGCCTCGGCGAGCGCGTCCTCGATCCGGGTAACGTTGCGGGTGCCAAAGGAATTGGTGACCACGTCGAAGGAATTGGCCTCGAAGGGCAGCGCCATCGCGTCGCCCACGACCCATTCGAGCCGGTCGGCGAGATGCTCGGCCTCGGCGCGCTTGCGGCCCTCGACCAGCATGTCCTCGGTCATGTCGCAGACGACCGCCGTCGCGTCGGGTGCGCGGCGCAGGAAGCGGAAGGCGATGTCGCCGGTGCCGCCCGCGACGTCGAGCAGGCGCTGGCCAGGCCGTGGTGCCAGCCAGTCCATCATCGCGTCCTTCCAGAGCCGGTGGATGCCACCGCTCATCAGGTCGTTCATCAGGTCGTAGCGCGAGGCGACGGAGGAGAAGACGCCATGCACCATGCCCTTCTTCTCGTGCTCGGGCACGACCTTGTCGCCGAAATGCGTTGTCTTGGGTGAGTCGTCGCTCATGGGACTTGCTCCCGCTGATTTTCACCCCTCCTTATAGGGCGCAGCCGCGGGGCTGCAATGGCGCGCCCCGGCAAGTGCGGCGAAGCGCGACAGGAAGGAGCCGGGCGTGCCGGAACTGCCGGAAGTGGAAACCGTGCGCCGCGGGCTGGAACCGGCGATGGCGGGTGTGCGGATTGCCGCCGCGGAGGTGCGCCGGCCGGAGCTGCGCTGGCCGCTGCCAGAGCGGATGGCAGAGCGGCTTTCGGGGCGGCGGGTGCTGCGGTTGCGGCGGCGGTCGAAATACATCCTCGCGGATCTCGACAGCGGCGAGTCGCTGCTCATCCACCTGGGAATGTCGGGGCGGATGACGATTTCCGGCGAAGCACCCGGAAGCTTTCACCGCACGATTCAGCCGCTGGAGCGGCATGACCACGTCGTCTTCCACATGGAGAACGGCGCCCGGATCGCCTTCAACGACGCGCGCCGCTTCGGCGCCATGGACCTGGTGGCAAGCGATGCCTGGGAGTCCCACCCGCTGCTCCGCGGACTCGGGCCTGAGCCGCTGGGAAATGCCTTCGACGGGCCGGGGCTGGCCGCGGCGCTGCGCCCCCGACGGACGCCGCTGAAGGCGGCGCTGCTCGACCAGCGCGTCGTGGCGGGGCTCGGAAACATCTATGTTTGCGAGGTGTTGCACCGCGCGGGCCTGTCACCACTCCGGCGCTGTGACCGAACGTCCGGGGCTCGCCTCGCCGCCCTGGTGCCGGTGATCAGGCAGGTGCTCGAGGCGGCGATCGCGGCCGGGGGCGCGAGCCTTCGCGACCACCGCCAGGCCAGCGGCGAGCTGGGCTATTTCCAGCACGATTTCCGCGCCTACGGGCGCGAGGGCGCCCCCTGCCGGACCGAAGGCTGCGACGGCAAGATACGTCGCGTCACCCAGTCCGGACGCTCCACCTTCTATTGCCCGAACTGCCAAAGATAGCTTGAAAGCCCTGACGGGGATGGTAACCCTTCCGTCCTGTGAAACCACGGAAAGGTTCCGCCAGCATGGCTTTCGAGACATTGATCGTCGAGATAACCGATCACACGTGCCTGATCAGGCTGAACCGGCCAGAAGCGCTGAACGCGCTCGACACGCAGATGCTCGGGGAACTCGGCCAAGCGCTCGCGGAGGCGGAGGAGAACGAACGGGTCCGCTGCATCGTCCTGACTGGGTCCGAGAAGGCTTTCGCCGCCGGGGCGGATATCGCCGAGATGTCGGAGAAGAGCTTCGTCGACGTGTTCAGCTCGGACCTTTTCGGCACCCAGGCCGAGCAGATCCTGCGCTGCCGCAAGCCGATCATCGCCGCGGTCGCGGGCTATGCGCTCGGCGGCGGCTGCGAGCTGGCGATGATGTGCGATTTCATCATTGCCGCCGAAACGGCCAAGTTCGGCCAGCCCGAGATCAATCTCGGCGTCATCGCCGGCATGGGCGGCACCCAGCGGCTGACGCGATTCGTCGGCAAGTCGAAGAGCATGGACATGCATCTGACCGGGCGCTTCATGGATGCCGAAGAGGCAGAGCGCGCCGGCCTCGTCTCCCGTGTCGTGCCGGCCAAGAAGCTGGTCGAGGAGGCGCTGGCAGCCGCCGCGAAGATCTCGCGCAAGTCGGCGTTGACGGTTATGGCGGTCAAGGAGGCGGTGAACCGGTCCTACGAGATGCCGCTGCGCGAGGGGCTCCTCTTTGAGCGGCGCCTGTTCCACGCGCTCTTTGCCACCGAGGACCAGAAAGAGGGCATGCAGGCCTTCCTCGACAAGCGCGAGGCGCAATTCCGGGACAAGTAGTGCCGCATTCGCTGTTGACTCGGAGAGGCAACCCGCCTAGAGACGCGGCTTCAAGAATGAAATCACCGAAATCCGGAACCCGATCACATGGCTAACACGCCCCAGTCGAAGAAGCGCGCCCGCCAGAACGAACGGCGCCATGCCATCAACAAGGCGCGTCGCTCGCGCATCCGGACGTTCCTGCGGAACGTCGAGGAGGCCATTTCCTCCGGGGATCAGGAAGCCGCCGCCATCGCCCTGCGCAACGCTCAGCCCGAGCTGATGCGCGGTGTGACCAAGGGCGTTCTGCACAAGAACACCGTGGCGCGGAAGATGTCCCGCCTGTCGTCGCGCGTGAAGGCCCTCGGCGCCTGAAATCTCGCGACATCACGGAATTTGAAGGATGTGTCCGAAAGGGCACATCCTTTTTCTGTATTGACGGGAAATTTACCACTTTTCAGGGGCTTCGGGCTTGACACGGGATTCGCCCGGGCAAAGTCGGAGTCAAGATCGAAGTTCAGTTGCACCCGCTTCACGCCAGTTGCTAGCGTGCTCCTGCGATTCATTTCGTCCGGGGGGACATGGATCGGACATATCGCGCAGCGGCCTTGGGGAAGTTCACCGCTGCGAGGATTGTGTCCGGATCGAGTTCTCGTTGGTTCGCGCCGTCGCGCGGGGACCGCGGGGATGGGACGGAGCGCTCGTGGTTGCTACGGGTCGCGTCGTCCATGTCCACAACACGAAAGAGCAGGGTTCCTGTCGGCATGCCCGATAGGAGAAACGGCTTGAGTCGGGTGATTTCTGCCCGGCATCACCGGCGTAATGCGCCGGCCTTGTTCGTGTTTTTCCGCTGACGCTTTGGGTTGCGCCAAAGATAAGGGACGCCGAGGGACACAGGCGATCCCATAAGAATAAGCGAAGCGGAAAAGGGCAAAATGACGGATGACACCTGGGGACGTGTGCAGCAAGATCTCTATCAGGCAGTGGGCAAACATAACTACGTAACCTGGATCGAGCCGCTCGAATTCGACGCGGCGGAGGATGGTGTCGTACGGTTTCACGTGCCGACCAATTTCATCGGCAACTGGGTGTCGCGGAATTTCGGCGACCAGATCCAGCAACACCTGCTGCGCGCCGGTGTCGCCGTCGAGCGAATCGAGTTCCACGTGCCCGCCGTCGGGACGCGGAAACCGGCCGGGTCTTTAGCCGCCGCGGCCAACGGTGCGCCGGCACACGTCGCCGCGGAGCCCGTGGCGGCCCCCGCGGAACCGCGCGCGCGCCCCGTCGACCTGCCGGGCGCTCCGCTCGACAAGCGTTTCACCTTCAACAAGTTCGTCGTCGGAAAGCCCAACCAGCTCGCCCATGCCGCCGCCCGGCGCGTCGCCGAGGGCAGTTCCGTCAGCTTCAATCCGCTGTTCTTGTATGGTGGCGTCGGCCTCGGCAAGACGCACCTGATGCACGCCATCGCCTGGCAGCTGCAGACCGACCGGCCGGACCTTCGGGTCGTCTATCTCTCCGCCGAGCAGTTCATGTATCGCTTCGTGCAGGCACTCCGCGAGAACGGCATGATCCAGTTCAAGGAACTGTTCCGCTCGGTCGACGTGCTGATGGTCGACGACGTACAGTTCATCGCCGGCAAGGATTCCACCCAGGAGGAGTTCTTCCACACCTTCAACGCGCTGGTCGACCAGGCCAAGCAGATCGTCATCTCGGCCGATCGAGCGCCGGGCGAGATCAAGAAGCTCGAGGAGCGGATCGCGAGCCGGCTGCAATCGGGCTTGGTGGTGGATCTGCACCCGACCGATTACGAGCTGCGACTCGGCATCCTCCAGCACAAGGTCGAGCAGTATCGCGAAAGCTATCCGGGCCTGGCGATCCAGGACGGCGTGCTGGAATTCCTCGCGCACCGGATCTCGACCAATGTCCGCGTGCTCGAAGGAGCGATGACCAAGCTCTTCGCCTTCGGCTCGCTGGTGGGTCGCGAGATCACGCTCGACCTGACGCAGGACTGCCTCGCCGACGTGCTGCGCGCCTCCGACCGCAAGGTCACCGTCGAAGAGATCCAGCGCAAGGTGTCCGAGCATTACAACATGCGGATGTCCGACATGATCGGGCCGAAACGGCACCGGACGATCGCGCGACCGCGGCAGATGGCGATGTATCTGTCCAAGCAGCTCACCGCGCGGTCGCTGCCCGAGATCGGCCGCCGCTTCGGCGGGCGCGACCACACCACGGTGATGCACGCGGTCAGGCGGATCGAGGAGCTGAAGGCGGTGGACAACCAGATCGCGGAGGACCTCGAATTGCTGCGCCGGATGCTGGAGGCGTGAGCCCTGCAAAGCAGCGTTCTGTGGCCTTTAGGCACTTGTGCCGCGAAACGAAAGCGATAGGGTGACCTTCCCGGGGAATATGGGAGCGATTGCATGAAGATCAGCATCGAACGCGGCGCCCTTCTGAAAGCGGTGTCTCAAGCGCAATCGGTTGTCGAGCGGCGCAATACGATCCCGATCCTCGCCAATGTTCTCATTGAGGCGGAGGGCGAGAGCGTCTCCTTCCGGGCGACCGATCTCGATATCGAGGTGGTGGACCGGGCGCTCGCTCAGGTCGAGCGCGCGGGGGCGACGACCGTCTCCGCCGTGGTCCTGCACGAGATCGTCCGCAAGCTGCCGGACGGCGCGCTGGTGAAGCTCACAGATGACGGCGCCGCGGGGCGGCTCACGGTCGAGGCGGGGCGGTCCAACTTCACCCTGGCGACGCTGCCGCGGGAAGATTTCCCGGTGATGGCCAACAGCGAATACAGCTCCAATTTCTCTGCCCCCGCGCCGGTGCTGCGCCGCCTCTTCGACAAGTCGAAATTCGCCATCTCCACCGAGGAGACCCGCTACTATCTCAACGGCGTCTACATGCATGTCGCCGATGGCGAGAGTGGCCGCGTGCTGCGTTGCGTGGCGACCGACGGTCACCGGCTGGCGCGGATCGACGCCGACCTGCCGGCGGGCGCCGAGACGATGCCGGGCGTGATCGTGCCGCGCAAGACGGTGGGCGAGATGCGCAAACTCCTCGACGATGACGACATGGAAATCGCGGTCTCGGTGTCCGAGACCAAGGTGCGCTTCGCCACGCCCGACATCACGCTGACATCGAAGGTGATCGACGGCACCTTCCCCGACTATGCGCGCGTGATTCCCGTTGGCAACCCGCGCAAGATGGAGGTGGATGCGGCCGAGTTCGCGCGTGCCGTGGACCGCGTGGCGACCGTCTCCTCAGAGCGTTCGCGGGCGGTGAAGCTCTCGCTCGACGAGGACCGGCTGGTGCTTTCGGTCAACGCGCCTGACAGCGGCGCGGCCGAGGAGGAGCTTTCGGTCGCCTATGGCGACGAGAAGCTCGAGATCGGTTTCAACGCGAAATACCTGCTCGAGATCGCGAGCCAGGTGGATCGCGAGAACGCCGTCTTCATGTTCAACTCCTCGGGCGACCCCACGCTGATGCGCGAAGGCTCCGACACCAGCGCGGTCTATGTCGTCATGCCGATGCGCGTGTGACCGCCGGCATGCCGGAGTCGTCATGCCTCCGGCGGGGATGTTTCCGAGCAGAAGAAGAGCGCTGAATGGCGGGACTGGCGGTTCTTTCGCTGCGACTCGTGCAGTTCCGGTCGCATCGTCTGGCCCGGCTGGAACTCGGACCGGCGCCGCTGGCGATCTTCGGGCCCAATGGCGCCGGGAAGACCAACCTTCTGGAGGCGGTCTCGCTGCTCTCTCCGGGCCGCGGCATGCGGCGCGCCTCGGCCGAAGAGATGGCGCGGCAGCCGGAGGCGGTTGGCTGGAAGGTCACGGCTGAGATCGACCGGCTCGGGCGGCGGCACGAGATCGCGACCTGGTCGGAAGGGGGTGCGGCGCGGCAGGTCACGATCGACGGCAAGGCGGCGACCCAGACGGCACTCGGGCGGATCGTGCGCGTGGTCTGGCTGGTCCCGGCGATGGACCGGCTCTGGATCGAGGGGGCCGAGGGGCGGCGGCGCTTCCTCGACCGGATGGTGCTCAGCTTCGAGCCGGGACATGCCGAGGTATCACTGGCCTATGAGAAGGCGATGCGCGAGCGCAACCGTCTCCTGAAGGACGGGGCGCGGGACGGCGCCTGGTTCGACGCGCTCGAGGCGCAGATGGCGCAGGCGGGCGCGGCGATCCAGGCCAACCGGCGCGCGGCTCTGGCGCGGATCGAGGCCGCGCAGGCAGGCGCGCAGACGGTGTTTCCGGCCGCGGAGCTGGCGCTGGTCGGGCCGGACGGGCCGGGTTTTCCGGCGGAAGAGGCCGAGCTTCTGCTTGCCCTGCGCGACGGGCGGCGGGCCGACATGGCGGCGGGGCGAACGCTGGTCGGGCCGCACCGGGCCGATCTCGAGGCGGTCTATGCCGCCAAGGGGATCGCCGCGCGCAATGCTTCGACAGGGGAGCAGAAGGCTCTCCTGCTGTCGCTGATCCTGTCGAACGCGCGGGCACTGGCCGAAGCGGGCGGCGCGCCGCCGCTCCTGTTGCTCGACGAGGTGGCCGCGCATCTCGATGCGGGCCGGCGGGCGGCGCTCTACGAGGAGATCCTCGCGCTCGGCGCGCAGGCATGGCTTACCGGGACGGGGCCGGAGCTCTTCGAGGATCTGGGAGCTCGGGCGCAACGGCTGAACGTCCTCGAGGCGGCCGATGGCAGCCGCCTCGAGATGTTCGGCTGATCGCCGGTTCAGAACTTGCGGATGTAGGACAGGCCGAGGATGAAGGGATCGACCTCGATCTCGCCGACGCGGCTGCCACCGGCATCCGCGTCGGTATCGATGCTGATCCAGCGCATGTCGGCCCGGATCGCGCTGTCGTCGCTCATCCAGTAGTCGAGGCCCAGGTGGAGCGCGCCGCCGAAGGAGTTGTCGACATCCAGGTCGAGGCCCTTGAGATCTCCGCTCGTGCTCACATCGGTAAAAGTGGAGTAGTTGACGCCAAGACCGATCAGGTAGGAGATCTGTTCCGAGGCCCGGAAGTGGTATTGCAGCGACAGGGTCGGCGCGAAATAGGTCAGATCCACGGCCTTTCCGTAATCCTCGACATCCGCCGAATGCGAGAACGGCAGCGGCACGAGGAGTTCGACGCCGACATTGTCCCAGATGAAATACTCGCCCGTGAAGGTCAGGCTGGCGGTATCGCTGACCGTGACGGTCTGGTTGCTGGACGTGTTATCGGGGTCGAAATAGCCGTTGTCGTATTTCGGCATCGAATAGGCGGCGCCGAAGCCGAGGGTCCATTCACCAGCAGATTGCGCGGATGCCGTGCCCGCAAGGGCCAGCATGGAAATCGCGGTGCAGATCGCAATACGAGACGTGAACATCTGTAGTCTCCCTTGTGCTTTCCTGCGTTCTCGGGTTCCCGGCCTCCACCATCAAGTCTTGACATGCACCCGCCCGAGCGATTGGGCGATGCCGTGACCGGGTCGCAACAGGCCGCGTCCGATCGGAGCGCAAACGGGGGCCGCGGACCACCAAATCTTGTGTCCTCCGCGTGACAATCCCCGAGAGGCCAAGTATAAAATCGCATCGATACAAAGGAAGGGCCGCATGGCAGACGAAGCGAACCGGACAGAAGAATACGGCGCAGATTCCATTAAGGTTCTCAAGGGGTTGGAGGCCGTCCGCAAACGCCCCGGGATGTATATCGGCGACACCGACGACGGCTCGGGGCTGCACCACATGGTCTATGAGGTGGTCGATAACGGGATCGACGAGGCGCTGGCCGGCCATGCCGACTTCGTGAGCGTCACGATCCGGGCCGACGGCTCGGTTTCGGTGCGCGACAACGGACGCGGTATCCCGGTCGACATCCATGCCGAGGAAGGCGTGAGCGCGGCGGAGGTCATCATGACCCAGCTGCATGCCGGCGGCAAATTCGACAGCAATTCCTACAAGGTCTCCGGTGGCTTGCACGGTGTGGGCGTCTCGGTGGTCAACGCGCTCTCGGACTGGCTCGACCTCCGGATCTGGCGCAACGGCAAGGAGCATTACGCACGCTTCGAGCATGGCGAATGCACCGAGCACCTGCGGGTGGTCGGTGATTCGGATGGCGAGAAGGGCACCGAAGTGACCTTCATGGCCTCGCTAACGACCTTCTCGAACCTCGACTATTCCTTCAAGACGCTGGAGACCCGGCTTCGCGAGCTGGCCTTCCTCAATTCCGGCGTCCGCATCATCCTGCGCGACGAGCGTCCCGCGGAGCCGCTGGAGGCGGATCTCTGCTACGAGGGCGGCGTGCGGGAATTCGTGCGCTATCTCGACCGGTCGAAGACCTCGGCGATGCCCGAGCCGATCTACATGGAGGGCGAGCGCGACGGGATCGGCGTCGAAGTGGCGATGTGGTGGAATGACAGCTACCACGAGAACGTCCTGCCCTTCACCAACAACATCCCGCAACGTGATGGCGGCACCCATCTCGCGGGGTTCCGCGGCGCGCTGACGCGGACGATCAACCTCTATGCCGGATCCTCGGGCATCGCCCGCAAGGAGAAGGTGAATTTCACCGGCGACGACGCCCGCGAGGGGCTCACCTGCGTTCTGTCGGTCAAGGTGCCTGATCCGAAATTCTCCAGCCAGACCAAGGACAAGCTGGTCAGCTCCGAGGTCCGCCCGGCGGTTGAGGGACTGGTCAACGAGAAGCTCGCGGAATGGTTCGAGGAGAACCCAGCGCAGGCCAAGGTGATCGTCGGCAAGATCATCGAGGCGGCGCTGGCGCGGGAGGCGGCGCGCAAGGCGCGCGAGCTCACGCGGCGCAAGACGGCGATGGATGTCGCGAGCCTCCCCGGCAAGCTCGCCGACTGCCAGGAGAAGGACCCGGCGAAATCCGAGCTGTTCCTCGTCGAGGGCGATTCGGCCGGCGGCTCGGCCAAGCAGGGCCGGGCGCGCGGCAACCAGGCGGTGCTCCCGCTCCGCGGCAAGATCCTGAATGTCGAGCGGGCGCGGTTCGACCGGATGCTCTCGAGCCAAGAGATCGGCACGCTGATCACCGCGCTCGGCACCGGCATCGGACGGGACGAGTTCGACATCTCGAAGCTGCGTTACCACAAGATCATCATCATGACCGACGCCGACGTGGACGGCGCACATATCCGGACGCTCCTGCTGACCTTCTTCTTCCGGCAGATGCCGGAGATCATCGAATACGGGAATCTGTTCATCGCCCAGCCGCCGCTCTTCAAGGTCGCGCGCGGCAAGTCGGAGGTCTATCTGAAAGACCAGTCCGCGCTCGACGACTACCTTATCCAGATGGGCATCGACGGAGCGCGGCTCCGGCTCGGCACTGGCGAGGAGATCGCCGGGCAGGACCTCGCGCGTGTCGTCGAGGAGGCCCGCCTCGTGCGCCGCATCCTCCGCAGCTTCCCGACCCATTACGCGACCCACATCCTCGAACAGGCGGTGATCGCGGGCGCCTTCGTCCCGGGCCAGGTCGATTCCGACCTGCAGGGAACGGCCGATCGGGTCGCCTCCCGGCTCGACATCGTCTCGCTGGAATACGAGCGCGGCTGGCAGGGTCGGCCGACGCAGGATCGCGGCATCCGGCTGACCCGCTTGGTGCGGGGTGTCGAGGAGGTCCGCCGCCTCGACGGGCCGGTGCTGCGCTCGGGCGAGGCACGCCGGCTCGGCGCGCATACGGAGGCGCTGCGCGAGGTCTATGCCGAGGGCGCGGTGCTGATGCGCAAGGACAAGGTGATCGACATTTATGGGCCGATCAGCCTGCTCGACGCCATCCTCGAAGAGGGCGAGAAGGGGCTGAGCCTGCAGCGCTACAAGGGTCTGGGCGAGATGAACCCGGACCAGCTCTGGGAAACCACGCTCGATCCGAACGAGCGCACGCTCCTGCAGGTCAAGGTCGAGGACATGGCCGAGGCCGACGACATCTTCACCAAGCTGATGGGCGATGTGGTGGAACCGCGACGGGAATTCATCCAGACCAACGCGTTGAGCGTCGAGAATCTCGACGCGTGACGGCGTGGATCGCGCAGGATCCTGCGCGATCCGCCTGATCCGGTCACCGCTGTTCCGGGGCGACCCCGCCGACAGTTCCGACGCCGCGACAACCTGCGGAGGCCGGTCGTTGCCAGGGGCGGCCGCAACAATTTCTGGCGAAGGCGGATGCGACTGCTACATTTCGAGTCTGGACGTCAACGTCCTGAAAGCGATTCCGAGGCGCATCGCGACACACGTCCGATAGCCGGACCAACCATCCAACCAAGGACCAGACCCTGACATGACACGGACTCACACAACCCTGATCGCGACCGCGATGCTGACTGTGCTCGCCACTTCCGGCCTTGCCGAGGACAGCCCGATCCCGAAAAGCGGTGACACCTTCACCGAATACGGAATGGTGGAAGACTGGACGATCTATGCCGATTCCGGCACCAAGACCTGCCTCGTCGAACGGGTCGACGACGCGGGCAACGTGATGCAGATGGGCGTAACCAAGGATCGCGACTACGCCTATGTCGGCATCTTCACCCAGGCCGATATCGACGTGCAGAAGGAGGGCGCAATCGCCATCGCGGTCGACGGTGCGATCTTCGTCGGCACCTCCGACGGGATCAAGAGCGGCAAGCTCAAGGACGGCTACAGCGGCGGCTACGTGCTGACCAACAACCCGGAGATGGTGACCGCCATCGCGGAAGGGTACGAGCTCGTGGCCTTCCCGGAACGGCCGGTCGCTTTCGTGATCGACCTCACCGGCACCAAGCGCGCCATCGAGGAAGCCCGCAAGTGCAACGCCGAGATCGCGGGCTGACCCTCATCTGACGACACCAGCCGGCGCCAGACCGAGCGGCGCCGGCAACGATCCGCTGCGGAGTCACGGCCTGCGCGCGGCCGCGCGGCGACCGATATCGAATTCGGGAAATACGTCGCGCTGGCCGGTGGAGTGAACAAGTTCTACCACTTTCGTGAGCTAATGCCCGTCGAGGCTCAGACCACGATCAGCGCGAATCGCGACACGCTCTACAGCACCGCCATCATCGATATCAGCAAGGGCGCGACGGTCACCTTTCCAGATGTCGGCAACCGCTACATGTCGGCGATGGTCATCAACCAGGATCACTACCTCAACGAGGTCTTCCACGGCGGCGGCACATATACGCTCGACACGGACAGCTTCGACACGCCCTATGTTGCCGTCTACCTGCGCGTGCTGCTGGATGCGACCGACCCCGCGGACCTGGCCGCCGTGCACGCGATCCAGGACGAGATGTCGATCGAGGCTGCCTCGTCCGAACCCTTCGTCGTGCCGCCCTATGACGAAGAGAGCTACAAGGGGCTCGTGAAGGCCGCCGTCGGTGTCGGCGCCTACCTTCCGGACAGTTTCCGGATGTTCGGCAAGAAGGAGGATGTCGATCCGGTGCGGCATTTCATCGGAACGGCCGGCGGCTAGGGCGGTTTGCCCGAGGATGAGGCGCTCTATCTGGGAATCGCGCCGAACCTGCCCGTAGGTGAATACAAGATCGAGGTGCCGGCCGACGTGCCGGTCAAGGATTTCTGGTCGGTCAGCGTTAATGATGCGGATCGCTATTTCGTGCCGAATGCGATGGGCGCCTACGTTGTCAATTCGGTCTGCGGCACGCGCAACGACGATGGGAGCATGACCGTGCATCTGGGCGGCTGCGAGGACGGACGGGCGAACTGCCTGCCACTCGAGGAAGGCTGGCAATACACCGTGCGGCTCTATCGTGCGGCGCCGGACGTTCTGGATGGCAGCTGGATCTTCCCCGGCGTCGAGCCCGTGAACTGACGGAAAGGAAAAAAACATGCGATATCTTCTTCTTGCCATTGCGCTCTCCGCACCCGCGCCGGTCCTCGCCGAGGACATCACGATCCAGAACCTCATGCGCGCCGAGAGCGATACGATGTTCCGGGTCACCATGCAGACCAACGGGACCAATGTCGGCGAGATCGCCCATGAACGTCAGGTCGTCTCCGCCGACGGGCCGCAGCCGATCATAAGGCCCAACCAGGACACCTTGTATTCGTCCGCCATCATCGACCTGTCCGAGCCGGTGACGGTGACGCTGCCCGAGGGCGACGGGCGGTTCCAGTCCGTGCTGGTGATCAGCCAGGACCACTACAACTTCGCCTATGCCGAACTAGGTGCCTATGAACTGACAGAGGACGAGGTCGGGACCCGCTTCGCGATGCTCCTGTTCCGCACCTTCATCGACGCAGGCGATCCCGACGATGCCGCCCGCGCCCATGCCGTGCAGGACGGAATACGCGTCGAAGGCGGCGGAAGTGGCCCCTTCGAGGCGCCGGACTGGGACCTTGAAAACCTTGAGGCAGCGCGAAAGGCGGTCAGCGACCTCGCCGCTGCCGTCGGCCTCGATGCCAGCACCGCCTATGGCCGTCGCGACGAGGTGGACCCGCTTGGCCATCTGATCGGGATGGCGGGCTGGGCGGGGCAGCCGGCCACGACGGCCAGTGCATTTGTCGACGCCGTCGATATGAATGACGGCGAGACCCCGCATGCAGTGACGCTGCGCGACGTGCCGGTGGACGCCTTCTGGTCGATCACTGTCTATGACGCCGACGGTTTCCTCGCGCCCAACGAAATGGGGCGGAACAGCTTCAACAACACCTCGGCCACCCCCAACGAGGACGGCTCCTACACGCTCCATTTCGGCGGTTGCGAGGACGGGCGCATCAACTGCATCCCCATCACGCCGGGCTGGAACTACACCGTCCGCCTCTATGAGCCGCGCGAAGAGGTCCTCGACGGAAGCTGGACCTTCCCGAACGTCACGCCGGTGGACTGACGGGCGCGGCAGTCCCGACATCTCGATGGCCGGCGGCGGAACCGGGGCCTCGCCGCCGGCCCTTCTACCAAGCCTGAACCGTCGGTCCGACAGTCAGTTCGCTGACATTGGTATCGGCGGGCTGTTCGATGGCGAAGGCCACGACATTGGCGATGCGGTCCGGCGTGATGCCGACCTGCTCGTAGAGCGCCGCCATGCCCGCAGCCGTTCCGGTGTCGCTGATCGTGTCGAGAAGCTCGGTGTTGATCGCGGCAGGATAGATCGTCGCTGTGCGAATATTCGTGCCTTCCATCGCCGATTCCATGCGAAGGATTTCCATGAAGTCGCGCACGAAAAACTTGGTGCCGCCATAGACCGCCGCCGCCGGATAGGCCTTGAGCCCGGCGACCGATGAGGTCGCGATGACATGCCCCGATTTCCGGGCGATGAACTCGGGCAGCACGGCCGCGGCGCCATTCAGGACGCCCTTGATATTGATATCGACCATGTCGTGCCAGTCGTCGATCTTCAGCGCCGAGAGCGGCGAACCGGGCATGATGCCCGCGTTGAGAAAGATCACGTCGACCTTGCCGAACCGATCCTTCGCCAGTTTCACGATGGCGTCGTTATCGGCCTGCTTGGTGACATCGGGCACCTGGTATTCCGCCTCGCCGCCCGCCGTGCGGATTTCCTCTGCCAGTGCCTTGAGCCGGTCCTCGCGCCGCGCGCCGAGGACCACCTTCGCGCCTTTTGCGGCCAGCAGTTTCGCGGTGGCCTGACCGATCCCCGACGATGCGGCGGTGATGACGATGACTTCGTCTTTCCTGTCGATGTCCTTGAGGGTTTGGGGAGGATTTCAGCCGAGGTAATCCGGGTCGCTGACCTGCTCCATCCAGGTGACGGTCACGCCGTCGACCGCCTCCTGAATGGCGATATGGGTCATCGCCACGTCGGGGCTGGCGCCATGCCAGTGCTTTTCGCCGGCCGGGAACCAGACCACGTCGCCGGGCCGGATCTCTTCCATCGGGCCGCCGTCTCGCTGCACACGGCCTCGCCCGGCGGTCACGATCAGCGTCTGCCCGGCCGGGTGAGTGTGCCATGCGGTGCGCGCGCCGGGCTCGAAGGTGACGGCGGCCCCCGCCGCCCGTCCGGGCGGCTCTGCGTGAAACAGGGGATCGATGCGCACGCTGCCGGTGAACCAGTCGACCGGCCCCTTGACCGACGGGTTGGTGCCCGCGCGGGTGATTTTCATGATGGCCTCCACCATTGAAGTTGCACTGATTGTTATATGGCCGACCCAGACTTGTTGATTAAGGGACAAGCATCGCTTGGACCTATCGAAACACACCATGAATGAGCGTGCCATGGCGCAGACCGATTTCAACGATCTGATGTGGTTTCCGGCCGTCGCCGAAGAAGGGAATTTCACTCGCGCGGCGGCCAAGCTCGGCGTCGTGCAATCGACGCTGAGCCACCGGATCAAGAAGCTGGAGACGCGGATGGCCATGCGTCTGCTCGCGCGCACGACCCGCTCGGTGTCGACCACCGAGGCGGGGTAGCGGCTGCGGCGCAAACTGGCGCCCCGGGTGACCGAGATCGAGGAAGAGATTGCCGCGTTGACGGAACTGCGGGACAGGCCCGCCGGTTCGGTGCGCATCGCCCTGTCGCATCATGCGCCGTCGCAACTGATCTGGCCCAGGCTGCGTCCGGTCCTGCGGGATTTTCCCGACATCAAGCTGGAGCTGAGCGTTGACGGCGGGTTTCGCGATATCGTCGGGGACGGTTTCGATGCGGGTATCCGCCTCGGCGAGAGTGTCGAGCAGGACATGATCGCATTGCGAGTCGGGCCCGACTGAAGGCTGGTCGCGGTCGCGTCCCCCGCCTATCTCGCGGCGCGCGGGCGGCCCGCGCATCCGAAGGACTTGCTGGCGCATGACTGCATCAATCGGCGGCTGGCCACGGCCGGCGGGCTCTACGCCTGGGAGTTCGAGAAGGACGGCAAGGAACTGCGGGTGCGCGTCGAAGGGCGGCTCACGCTCAATGACGAGGCCACGATGGTCGCGGCGGCACTCGACGGTGTCGGCATCGCCTATGTGCCGGAGGATATGGTTGCGGCAGATCTGGAAAACGGAGCGCTCGCGCTCCTGCTCGACGACTGGTCGCCGCGTTTTGCGGGCTACCACATCTATTACCCAAGTCGGCATCAAAACCTGCCCGCGTTCAAAGTCGTGGTGAATGCCCTGCGGCATTGACAGGCGCCGCAAGGAAGCGTCCGATCCGACCGGAACCGGAGCGGGGACGCGAGGCAAATCTACCGACCCGCACCTCAGGGCCGGGTATGCGAAACGGGAAACACCCGCCCGTCTGACGCCTCCAGAAATCGTTGCCAAACTGTCAAAATTCCGCCGCTTTCAAGCGCATTATTTCGACTGGCGCTTGAAAAGGCACTTCAGAATGAAGGTTCGCTACGAACGGCCAAGTCCGGACCTGAGCTACACGGTCCAAGCCCCGCTCTTTCTCAGCATTGGGAAAGGCCGGGACATTTTGGTGCGTGAGTGGTCGCTCGACGGCATCCGTCCGCCAGCAGAGCTCGAAGGCGACGGCGGCAACGTCATCATCACGATCCCGTTTCAGGGCTTCTGGATCACCTTCAAGGCCGGGCTGGAGCGGGATTTCGAAACGGGGATGATGCGGTTCAGCCATCTCGGCGAACGGGAAACGCAGCTTCTGCGGCATTTCTACCGCCAGATCGTCACCGGCCGCGTTGTGCCGCTAGAGAACACGATCGCCTCGATGGATGCCCCGGTCGACATCGTGCCGATGATCGAAACACCGCAGGAGACCGAGCGCCGGCGCCGCCGCGTGTCGCCGCGCCCCCTGCGCCTGCTGGCGATTCTATGCCTCTACGGGCTGCTGAGCGTCCTCGCCTACAAGCCGGTCCTGCTGCCGATTCTCGACGAGACGCGCGCCTATCTCGAACCGGTCGACGTCGCGAGGTTCTGATGCCCAGCAACCTCCCCTTGCCGGTCGACCTGTATGGCGACATCGCGAAGCGCCTCGCCGAGCTCGAGGCGCCGGCGCCCAGCGGCATCCGCAAATGGTCTCTGCGCGACGCCGCCCTGCTCGCCGCGACGGTCCTGGCTTGCCTCGCCACCGTCATGTATATGCCGAACTTCATCTACGATTTCCACGCGCGGCAGGTCACTTACGCGCTCGGCATCCTGGCGGCGTGGCGCTATGGCTGGTGGCTCAACCACGCGCGCCGCGCCCGCGCCTACGGGCGGCGGGTGTGGCCGCGCCTGGAGCGGCGGCGCGATGCTGTCTGGAACGGCGGATGGCGGCCGGGCCACCTGCATGTCCAGATGACAACCTTCCGAGAGGAACCCGCGATCACGCGGCATGTCATCGAGGCGCTCGTCGCGCAGATCGCGGCGTCCGGCATTCCGGCGACGATCTGGGTCGGCACCGGCGACGTGCAGGACGAGCGGACCATCTCCGACCTGGCGCTGGAACTGCCGGACGATCTCGATATCGAGATCGCGTTCGTGCGCCAGAACCAGCCCGGAAAACGCATGGCGATCGGGCTGATCATGCGGGCGATCATCCGCACCGCGCCGGACCCGGACGACCTGATCGTCTTCATGGACGGCGATACCGTCTTCGGAACCGACACACTGGCCAAATGCTGCGCCATGTTCGGCGCCGATCCGAAGCTCGAGGCGCTCACCACCAACGAGGAGGCCATCACTTACGGCCCCGGCTGGATGCGCCGCTGGCTCGACATGCGCTTCGCCCAGCGGCGCCTGGCCATGCAGAGCCACGTGATGAGCAACAAGGTCCTCACCCTCACCGGCCGCATGAGCATGTTCCGGGCGCGGCGGGTGACGAACGAGGATTTCGTCCGGACGATCGAGGCCGACTATCTCGACCACTGGCTCTGGGGGCGGTTCCGTTTCCTCTCGGGCGACGACAAGAGCACCTGGTATTACCTGCTCCGCGAGGGCGCGAAGATGGGCTACGTGCCCGACGCCCTGGTCTACACCGTCGAGATCATTCGCGGCTCCGGCTATCAGCGTATGCTGCAGAATCTCCGGCGCTGGTCGGGCAACATGCTTCGCAACGGCGCGCGCGCCCTTCAGCTCGGCCCCCGTCGGGTCGGCCCGTTCATCTGGTGGTGCGTGCTGGACCAGCGAATCGCGATCTGGACCATGCTGGTGAGCCCGGCACTGATCCTCCTCGGCCTCATTCTCCACCCCGGCTATATCGTGGCGGCCCTGCTCTGGGTCGTCGTTTCGCGGCTGCTCCTGTCGCTGATGCTCTTCAGCTATTCGCGCCGCGTCGACATGACCTGGCCATTCCTTCTCTATGCCAACCAGGTCGCGAACTCGCTCGTGAAGTCCGTGCTGATCTTCTTCCCGCACAAGCAGACCTGGGCCAACCGGGGCGGACAGAAGGCGGCGATCGACCACAACTGGATCTACAGGGCCAAGACCGCGGTCGCGACATTCCAGTATGTCACCACCATGCTCGCCTTCTTCTTCGGCGTCGCGTGGCTGATGGGCCGGACCGCGACGTTCGGTGGCCTCTGAGCGGACGCGGTCAACTTTACCTTAATTTGTCTTAATCGTTGCCTAATTCCTGACGCAACGCCATGCGACGCCGGAAAACAGGAAAAAAGTACAAGGCTGGGTGTCGACCATGCAGGAACTGAGGGCAGACCATTTCGCGCCGGACCGCGACCCGCGTTTCAAACTCTACCCGGTAGCCGCAAAGGCAGCGATCAGCGTCGTCGGCCTCGGCTATGTTGGCTCCGTGACAGCAGGCTGCCTGTCGGATCTCGGGCATCGCATCATCGGCGTGGATGTGGACCCGCTCAAGGTCGCCGCGATCCGCAGCGGAACCTCGCCGATGTATGAGGAAGGTCTCGACGACCTCCTTTCCGACGGCGTTGCACGCGGCACGATCGAGGCGACCCATGACCTCGCCGACGCGGTGGCGCGCACGGATGTGACCCTCGTCTCCGTCGGCACCCCGACCGCCGAGGACGGCTCCTGCGACCTGCGCTTTGTGGAGGCCGTCGCAGACCAACTCGGGAATGCAATCGCCGGGCTCGACCGGTTCCACGTCGTCGTCCTGCGATCCTCCGTGCCGCCGGGGACCACTCACGGTGTTGTCGGCCGCCGCATCGAAGAAATTTCCGGCAAGTCGCTCGGCGTCGATTTCGGCCTCGCCTTTGCGCCGGAATTCCTGCGCGAAGGCGAAGCGGTGAGCGATTTCCGGGACCCGCCGAAGACGGTGATCGGGGCATCCGACCCGCGCACCGAGGCCATGCTGGCGCGGATCTTCGAGCCGGTGGACAACGCACCGATCCTGTCCCGGATCGAGACCGCCGAGCTCGTCAAATATGTCGACAATGTCTGGCACGCCGCGAAGGTCTGCTTCGCCAACGAGGTCGGGCGCCTGTCCAAGGCGATGGGGATCGACGGCCGGGAGGTCATGGACGTCTTCTGCGAAGACACCAAGCTCAACATTTCCGCGCGCTACCTGAAGCCGGGCTTCGCCTATGGCGGCTCGTGCCTCCCCAAGGAGGTTCGCGCGGCGGCGCATATCGGCGCCGGCCTGGGTGTCGAGCTGCCGATGATCGACAGCCTCGCCCGCTCCAACGAGGTGCAGGTGAAGCGGGCCGTCGAACTCATCCGGGCGACCGGCGCGAGGCGCGTCGCCGTTCTCGGCCTCGCCTTCAAGCCCGGCACCGACGACCTGCGCGAGAGCGCCATCCTCGACGTGGTGGCACGGCTGATGGCCGAAGGCGTCGACGTGACGGCGCATGACGCGCATTTCGCCTCGGCCGGACATCTCGCCCAGCGGCTGTCCGGCGATGCCCGGACGCGCAACGCAGACTTTGCCCGGATGGCTGCACAGATCCCGTCCCGGCTCGCAGGTGACGCCGGGCAGGCCATCGCGGAGGCCGACGCGGTGATCGTCAACCACGACATCCCGGCCTATCGCGCCCTTCTGGACTCCTGCGAGCTGCCGATCGTCGACCTGGCACAGGTCCTCAAGCGCAAATCCGGCGAAGCCCGCTACGAAGGCATCGGCTGGTAAGCCGGGCCGAGCGGGACGACGGAGCCATGCATCCGCAGGCTCCGTCTCACGAGCGCGGAACGGCAGGCCAGAACGCGGCCGCCATGTACGGGCGATCTCGTACACCCATGTCCGGGCGATCCCGTACTCTCTGATCTTTCAGTATTGGTCGGTCAGCCGCGCTGCTTCCGGCGCGCAAGACCAAGCGCGCCGAGGCTCAACAGCGCGAGCGAGAGCGTGCCCGGCAGCGGAACCGAGGACAGCCGGACATTGTCGATGCCGATCTGCTCGGCCGACCCAGTCGAGCGAATCTGGAACTCGATCTCGCCCCAGCCGCCAAACCGCCCGTCGAGCCAGTTCAGCGCCACAGTGTCGAAACGCGCATCGGCGACAACGCCGGCACCGAGCGATTCGCCGGCGTCGGTGGAGATCAGGAAATAGGCCGTTTCCGGCGTCCGTTCCGCCATCGACACGCCCGTGAACTCGGCCAGAAGCGTCCGGCTTCCGCCGACAAGGCTGAAGACGCGGAAATAGTCGCCCCAGAGGTCGCTGTTCTCTCCGTCATAGCGGTCGAACGGGTCGCTGTCGGAGAAGGCCGCGATGTCGAACAGGATTCCTGAGATCACGTCGAAATCGACCGCGTAGCGCAGCGAGGCGCCATTCGGCCCGGCCCATTTCAGCGTATCGGCGCCACAGAGCGCCTGGGAACTGCCGATCAGGTGGTCGCAGCCACCCACCCCGGCCATGTCGATCCTCATCCCGGATTGCGTTCCCGGTTTCGGCGCTTCGGCCGTGCTGCCGGTGTCCGATAGCACGCCGGTCATGGCGTCAAAGCCGGAGTCGAAGTCATCGAGCAGGATCGTCGTCGCCTCCGCGCGCGTCCCGAATGCGGCGGCACCGGAACAGAAGACGACACTGGCCACCGCACAGGTGCGGATCCAGGAGGATCGGCGCTGTCTGGGGTCGGTCTTGAACTTCGTCATATACTGGGTCCTCGCCTCGGCTGTCCCGCCTCAGCTTCAACAATCCGAACACACGCACGCGTCGCTGACGGGCGTGGTCCCGCTGGAGTCTTGGTTAATGCGCGGGCGGGGCGAGATTGTGTCGATGCCGGGACGAGCTCGGACCGTTCCTGCGGCGGAAGGGTGGGTCGAGGCCCGATCGCGCGGAATGTGTCGTCTTGTCTTCCGGGTCGGAAAAACCCAAGAAGAGCGCATCCGGCTACGCAGGATCGGAGCAGGCGACGTAGCGGAGTCCGCGCCCCTGCCATACTAGTCAGCAGATCGGCGCGGTGCTATGAAGAGCCTGTGAAGCCGGGAGCCCGGTTCGAGATTTCGGAGGATGCGATGCGACAGACATGGCGATGGTTCGGCCCGAACGACCTCGTTTCCATTGATGATGTGCGGCAGGCGGGCGCTGAGGGTATCGTCTCCGCGTTGCACCATGTCCCGACCGGCGCCGTCTGGACGCCGGAAGAGATCGCGCGGCGCAAGTCCGAGATCGGCAGAATGGCCGATGGCAGCGACTCGACGCTGACCTGGGACGTGGTTGAAAGCCTGCCCGTCTCGGAGGACATCAAGAAGCAATCGGGCGCCTGGCGCGATCATATCGCCGCCTACAAGACCAGCCTGGCGAACCTCGCCGACGCGGGAATCGAGGTGGTCTGCTACAATTTCATGCCGGTGCTCGACTGGACCCGGACCGATCTCGCCTACCGGCTGCCCAACGGCGCGACCTGCATGCGCTTCGATCTGGTGGATTTCGCCGCCTTCGACATGCATATCCTGGAGCGCCCCGGCGCCGAGGCGGATTTCGACGAGCCGCTGCGCGACGCAGCGGCCGAACGCTTCGCGTCGATGACCGAAGCGCGGAAGGAAGAACTCGCCCGCAACGTCGTCTTCGGCCTTCCGGGCTCTGCCGAGACCTTCAGCCTCGAGGATGTCCGGCGGCACCTCGCCGAATACGCCGCGGTCGACGCCGACCGCCTGCGCCGGCACATGGCCGATTTCCTCGAGCAGGTCGCGCCGGTGGCCCAGGATCTCGGGCTGCGCCTCTGCTGCCACCCCGACGACCCGCCGGTCCCCCTGCTCGGCCTGCCGCGCATCATGTCGACGGAGGCCGACTACCGCTGGCTCGTCGAGGCGGTCGACCTGCCGGCAAACGGCATCACGCTCTGCTCCGGCTCGCTCGGCGCAAGGCCGGACAATGATCTTCCGGGGATGATGCAGCGCCTCGGCGACCGGGTGCATTTCCTGCACCTGCGCAACGTCAAGCGCGAGACCTCCGGCATCCGCGGCGATTTCCACGAGGCCGAGCATCTCGGCGGCGACACCGACATGGTCGCCCTGATCAAGGCCGCGCTCGCCGAGGAGGCCCGCCGCCGCGACGCCGGCCGCGCCGACTGGTCGATCCCCTTCCGCCCGGATCACGGGCAGGACATCCTCGACGACCAGAAGCGCAAGGCCCAGCCCGGCTACCCGGCGATCGGGCGACTCAAGGGGCTCGCCGAGCTGCGCGGCATCATCGCCGCCGCCACGCATCGCGGGGAGGCCGCCTGATGCCCCCCCGCCTGAACGCCTCGAGCAAGCTCCCCGACACTGTCGCCATGCCGGCCTACACGCCCGCCAAGCATGGCGAAGGTATCCTGCATCTCGGCCTCGGCGCCTTCCACCGCGCCCATCAGGCCGTCTATACCGACGACGCGCTGGCGCTCGCGGGCGGCGACTGGCGCATCCTCGGCGTCAGCCTCCGGAGCGCCGCGCCGGCCGAGGAGCTCGCGCCGCAGGACGGGCTCTACACGCTCATCATCCGCGGCGAAGGGGAGCCGCGCGTTCGCGTGATCGGTTCCATCTCCCGAGCCCTCTGCGGCAAGACCGATATCGACGAGATCCGGCGCGCGCTGGCCGACCCGTCGATCCGCATCGTCAGCCTGACTGTGACCGAAAAGGGTTACGGGATCGACCGGGCCGCAGGTGGCGCTGATCCCGATCACCCGGCAGTCGCCGCCGATCTTGCCAGCCCCGACGCGCCCACCGGCGTGCTCGGCCTCATCGTTCAGGCGCTGAAGGCGCGCCGCGCCGCGGGCACCCCGCCCTTCACCGTCCTGAGCTGCGACAACCTGCCGGAGAACGGCGTCATGCTCCGGGGCGGCGTGGTCGATTTCGCCCGCCGGCTCGACCCCGAGCTAGCCGACTGGATCGAGTCCGCCGTGGCCTTCCCATCCTGCATGGTCGATCGCATCACGCCGGCCCGCACCGACGCGACGATCGCCGATGCCGAGCGCCTCACCGGCCATTCCGACGCCGCCGTGATCGAGACCGAACCCTTCACGCAATGGGTCGTGGAGGAGAATTTCCCCGCCGGCCGACCCGCCTGGGACAAGGCTGGGGCGCTCTTCGTGAAGGATGTCGCCCCCTACGAGAAGATGAAGCTGCGGATGCTCAACGGCGCGCATTCGATGCTGGCCTATTCCGGCTTCCTCGCCGGGCAGCGCTATGTGCGCGATGCGATGGCGGACCCCGATCTCAGGACGCTGATCGAGCGCCACCTCTCGGCCGCCGCGGCGACGCTCGATCCGCTTCCGGGGATCGATTTCGGCGAATACGCGCAGGACCTCTCCGCGCGCTTCGCCAACCCGTCGATCGCGCACGAGACCTACCAGATCGCCATGGACGGGACTCAGAAACTGCCGCAGCGGGTCCTCGGCCCGGCGCTGGCAGCGCTCCAGGCGGGCCAGCCCGTCCGCCCCTTCGCCTTCGCCACCGCGGCCTGGATGCGCTACTGCCTCGGCCGCAAGGATGACGGCGAGACCTACGCGCTGCGCGACCCGCTCGAAGCCGAGATAGCCGCCCGGATCGGCACGGCCGACACGGCGGAGGCGATCTTCACCAGCCTTGCGGCGCTGCGCGGGGTCTTCCCCGAAGCGTTGATGGCCGCGCCGGAATGGCGCGGCGAGGTGGTCGGCGCGCTGGCGGGCATGCTCGAGAGCGGTGTGCCGGCGGCCATCCACACCGAGGCGGCTTCCGTCCGGGCCTGACGGCCGGACGGACAAGCACGGAAGTCACCCGGCCGGACCGCCCTCTTCGGCCGATCCCGAAAGGTTGCTGCCTCCCGGCATCACCCAGACCTCGCGCGCGTCGAGCGCCGCAGGATCGAATGGCTGATCGGGCAGCGGCCCCGCCAGCAGAATCTCCGCCTGATAGGCCTCGACGGCGTTGGTCGCCGCCGACTGTCCGAAGCTCCGGGTGAACCAGACGTCGAAGCGGGCGCGCCCTTTCTGGTAGCGGCGGATCGTGTCGCCAGCGCGTTTGTAGCGGTCCTCCGCCCGCTTCCAGGCGCGCCAGATCGGCTGCGGCTGACGGAAGGGCGCCACGAAGCATTCCCGCACGATCACCGAGTTCCAGTCGTTCCGCGCGATCGCCTCGAAATCCGCCGCCGACAGGTAGTCGCCGATTCGGATCGCCTCGATTCCGAAATCTCCCGGTGTCGCCGAGACGGCCGCGCCGCCCGGCGAGATCACCAGCACATGCGCAATCTCGACACCCGGAGCGGTATGCAGGTTCCATAAGATCGCGCCGCGCATATTCTGGAGCACGACATATTGCGGCGTGGTGGTGTCGGTCAGGAACACATCGGCCATCGGCATCCCTGCCTTCGGGCGCGGCCCGCCGGTCGTCGCCGCGCCGTCGCCGCCCTGCATCCCGGCCTCGCCCGGCCCGGACTCAAGCCTCAGGTTGGCCAGCCCTTCCCCCGCACCGAGCGGGCGCGGCCGGCAGTCGCGCATCGGCGCGATCTCGTGCATCGCGGCCGGCCGGGTTCCCGCCTCTGCCAGCTGGACCTCCCGGACGATCCTGTCGACCTTCACCTCCCGGAAATCGGCGGTGGCGACCATCGGCGCGCGCAGGATCCGCCCCTCATCGACCTCATCCGTCAGCGTCCAGGGGACGATCCGCTCGCTCGTCTGGCGAACCGAAGCGGCAAGGCGGCCGAGCTCGGTTCCTATACCGTCGAGCGGAAGGCTGTCGCGAAACACATAGACGGCCACACCGGCAACCATTGCCAGGAAGAGCATCAGGGCGGCCATCACGCTGCCCGCGCCGAGCCCGCCCCGCCGGACCGGCGGCACCACCGGCTCTTCGGGAAGATTGCTGAAATCGGGCAAGCGCTTCGTCGTGCTGGCCCGCCCATTGCGAATGCGCTCGCTTTCGATCCGTCGCAACCGCTCGGAAAACTCGTCCTTCGACCCGAACCCGGTCATCGTCACACACTCCGTAAACCGGGGCCCAGTCTATCCGCCTCTGGGTCGGCAACATGGCCAAAGAATGAAGATCGTCGGCCAATTGGAGACTTGCCGGACCGGCCGCGCTAGGATGCCGGCACCGTTCACTCGCAAGGGACTCCGCGCCGCATGATCCTCCGCGTCCTGATCCTTCTCGCCACGCTCGGCCTGCTCCCGGCGACGGCGCCCGCGCAGGACCGCGCCAGTGTCGAGGCCGGGTTCCGCAACTGGCTTGTGCAGGAGATCTGGCCGCGCGCAAAGGCGCAGGGCGTCTCGCGCGCGACGTTCGACGCGGCCTTCGACGGCGTGACGCTCGACTGGTCACTGCCGGACCTTGTGCCACCGGGCAGCGCGCCGGCGGTGCCGCGGCGCCAGCACCAGGCGGAATTCGCCGCACCGGCCCGGTATTTCGACCGCAACACCGTCGCCGGTGTCGAGTCGACCGGCCGCAGGATGGCCGACCGTCACGCCGGCCAGCTCGCCGCGATCGAGCGTGAGACCGGCGTTCCGGGGCACATCATCCTCGCCATCTGGGGCCGCGAGAGCGCCTTTGGCCGCGCCCGGATTCCGCATGACGCCTTCGTGGTGCTCGGCACCAAGGGGTTCATGAGCACCCGCGCGGATTTCTTCACCGAGGAACTGATCGCCGCGCTCCGCATCGTCGAGGCCGGACAGACGCCCCCGCGAGGCATGAAGAGCAGCTGGGCCGGCGCGCTCGGCCAGCCGCAATTCCTGCCATCGACCTTCCTCGCCTACGCGGCCGACGGCGATGGCGACGGGCGCGCCGACATCTGGGGGTCGGAGGCGGACACGCTGGCCTCCATCGGCCATTTCCTCGCCCGGCACGGCTGGGTCCGCGGGCGCGACTGGGGCTTCGAGGTCACCGTTCCGGCCTCGGTCTCCTGCGCCCTGGAGGGCCCAGATCAGGGCCGGCCTATCCGCGACTGGGAAGCCATGGGCATCACCCGGGTCTCCGGCCGCCCCTTTCCGGAGCCGGAGCACGGAGCCGAAGGCTTCCTGCTCATGCCTGCGGGGCGCTTCGGTCCCGCCTTCGTCGTCACGCCCAATTTCTACGTCCTGAAGGACTACAACATGAGCGATCTCTACGCGCTCTTCGTCGGCCATGTCGGCGACCGGATCCGCTATGGCGTCGCAGACTTCGCGGCGTCCTGGGACCCGGTCGGCGGGCTGACCCGGGCCGACGTCACGGCCATCCAGTCCGCGCTCGTCGGAATGGGCCATGATGTCGGCGGCGTCGACGGCCTTCCCGGCTACAAGACCCGCCGCTCCATCGGCCGCTGGCAGGCCGCGACCGGCCAGCGCCCGACCTGCTTCCCCGAGGCCGGAACGGCCTCGTCCCTCGCCCGCTGACGCCCTGCACCCACGTCACCCACGTCGTGACCGGTTTTTCATGTCTCGTCCCCCGGGGATCTGGTAGACTCCGGGCAAATTCAGGCGGCCCGATGCGCGGCGCTTTCCGACCACCGCAAGAGGTCATCTATGAATACGGTTTGTGTTGCGGGCGCCACCGGCTATCTCGGAAGATTTCTCGTCGCGGAGTTTCTCAGGCGCGGCTGGCAGGTCCTCGCGCTGGTACGCGACCGCCAGCGGGCGCAGGCCGGCGGCCTCGTCGCAGATGCGCTGATCGAGGCGCAGGCGACGGAGCGCACCTCGCTCAGCGGCGTTCTCGGCGGTGTCGACCTCGTGGTGAGCGCCCTCGGCATCACCCGCCAGCGCGACGGGCTCAGCTATTGCGATGTCGACTACCGCGCCAACCTGAACCTGCTCGAGGAGGCGCTCGACGCCGGTGTCGGAAAGTTCGCCTATGTGCATGTCCTGGGCGCCGCGTCCCTGCCAGATGTCGCGCTGGTCGCCGCCAAGCAGGCCTTCGTCGACAAGCTCCGGACCGCGCCAATCGCCAGCTGCGTGATCTCGCCCTCGGGCTATTTTTCCGACATGCAGGATTTCCTCGGCATGGCCCGCTCGGGCCGGGTCTGGCTCTTTGGCGATGGCTCGCACCGGATCAACCCGATCCACGGGGCCGACCTCGCCGCCGCCATCGCGGATGCCATCGAGACGGGCCGGACGTCGCTCGAGATCGGCGGCCCCGACATCCTCAGCCACCGCGAGATCGCCGAGCTTGCCTTCGCGGCGCTCGACAAGCCGGCGCGGATCACCTGCCTTCCCGACTGGCCCCGCCGCGCCGCCCTCTGGCTCCTGCCCCGCGTCACCCCGCTGGCCTGGCACGGGCCGGTGCAGTTCTTCCTGGCGGCGATGGGCCAGGACGTCGTCGGAGAACCGCACGGCACGCACCGGCTGGAAGACTTCTTCCGGCAGGCGGCGGGCGACCGGTCAGAACAGGACGCACCCCAGTGATCCGGCGGAGGGACCTTGATATCCGCTCGATCCGTGCCTGCGTACAAGGTGCCGGTAGACCTCTTCGTTCAAACGGGTATGAGGAGGGCCGGTGGACAGGAGAGAGTCAATGATCCGGAACGCGGTGTCTGTCGTCGCACTCCTCGCGGCCCTGGCGGGGTGCAGCCCAAGTCGCAGCCCCAGACCGGCGAGTGAAGAGCCGTCCGGGTCCCCTTTCAACATCTCCGGCACCGCCGTCACGGGCGTGGTCGGCGGTTCGGGCCAATCCACGCGCATGGTCTCGGGGATAAAGGACCTGGAACTGTCCGTCGGGGTGGACCTGGGCGGCAACTGAACGGTCGGCCCTGCCAGTAGCAAGCTTGCGGTTGAGCTCTGGTCCCTACCACCAGTTCTCGTACTGGATGCCGATCGTCGTTCCGTCGGTCGCATCGTCGAGAGCGGCCTGCTGGGTGATCACGCCGGGGTCGCTCCATTTCGCGTAGGTCACGAAGGCCCGCAGCTGCGGCCGGGCGAAGAACCCGGTCTTTCCGAAGCTGTAGAACGGCGCGAACGTCACCTTGCCAAGCGACGTCCTGTCGTCGTCCTCCGGAATCACGACGTCGTATCCGAACTCGACCGCGAGGCCGAAATTGTCGGTGATGTTGTACTGCGGGCGCGCGCCGACCGACCACCAGGTTTCTGTTTCGCCACCGATCTCGGTGCGTTGCCAGACTCCCGTGGCCTGGGTCTGGAAGTCCTCGGTGGTGGTGAAGAGCGCCTGCGTCACGAACCGCCAGCGATCGTCGTCCATTGTGGCGCCGGTATCACCGGAAGAGTTGAAATTGATTCCCGAGCCCCGCCCGTACATGAGTGCGTTCTGCCATTCGCCCCATGGCAGGTCGAGGTTCCATGCATGCAGCCTGATCGCGTAGCCATCGTTGTCTGAAGGCGCGTCGGTCCCGTCCGTCCGGGTGTAGGACAGGCCGATCTCGCCAAGCCATTTGCCGCCGAGCGCGATGTCGTGGAAGCGCAGGTCGACGGTCCCGGCCTGGTAGTCACTATCGTCGTCGTCGTAGTAGAACAGCGCGGACGAAAGGTGGAAGCTGCCAAGGTCGAGATTCTCGAGGCCGAGCCCATCGTTCGAGTAGTTCTCATAGTAGAAATCGGTGATGTGGACGTCACGACGCCGGTAGTAGCGCCGCCCGGCCCAGAGAAACGACTCCGCCGCGGCGCTGTTTCCCAGCCGTTCGATGCCCAAGTAGGCCTGCGCCACGCCGCCACCATCGTCTACGTCGGATCCCCAGACGAGAAGATTGGAATCCGCCCATCCGTTGAACATGATCTCGGCCACGAAATCCGACCCTCCGGCCATCGGCGTGCGGATGCCGATCGAGGCCTCGCCGTAGAGGTCGCTTTCGTTGCCCAAGCGGTATTTGCTCGCCGCGCCGTTGAGCTGAAAGGCGACCATCGGGTCGTTGTCGGTCGAACCGACGCCGAAGCGGACATAGCCGTGGGAGAAGAGCCCGAGGGGATTGGGTTCGGGCGCATCTGGCCCGGCGGTGTCGCCGGCCTCGAGGTCCACGTCCGGATCCGTATCCTGTGCCTGAAGTGGCCCGGCGACGGCGCAGAGCAAAAGTCCCGAGATTGCGGCAAGACACAAGGATTTCACGTTCATCTTTGCCAGATCCTCCCCGAACGCAGTGTCCCGCACGGGCGCTGCATGGCCTTGACGGAACGATACCACCAATTCCGGTGTCTCGGAGCCTGCCGGTCGGATCATGGGCCGGGGCTATTGCAATTTTGCGTCACGGAAACCGAATGGCGACCGCACTCACCTGAACTCGCCGCGGAACCGAATCCGCGCCGGACAGAAAGCCGGAAGCACGTCCGAACATCGCGTTGCTTCCTGCAACACACAGCGTGCCCCCGGATCCAAGATCTATCATGCCACCGTCGATCGACCCGGCCTTGCTGCGGTCCGAACTCGGGATGGGTTGGTAAGTGCATATTGCGGCCAGTGGTGGAGCGAAGAGCATTTCGATCTATTGGTGTCTCCGCACGTATCGGCAATCACGTTCGAGTTGAAACCGAGAGGCAGCGACTGCCGGCTCAGTGTTAAATCGAAATGCTTTGAATGCTCAGCAATTGCTGCATCATCCTCTGAGCCAGACGCCGTCGCTCAAGGTCAGTGCGGCGACTGCCGGTAAGAGACTTAAAGTTTTCGACTTGCTGGGATACCATTTCTTCCGCGGCGCGATTGCTGCCACCCCGAAGATTATTGAGAGGATGACAAAGACGGTCGCCCGGCTCTACGAGAAGAAGAGGCGCGGGGGGGCCTCGCACCTCTTGGGCTGTGTCTCATCCGTCGGAACGCGTGGTTCCGGGCGTATTTGAAGATCTACACCTATGCGGCGTGTCTCTTCCAACGACGGAGTCCGGCCATCCCGGCAAGGCCCGACAGAAGCAACCAGGCTCCCGCCGGCAAGGGAACTGCGGCCACCGGCGCCCACACCGCGTAGATCTCATCGATTTCTACAGCCGTGGAACTATTGTGGGCGCCATCAAAACTCCGCCAGTCCACATAATCAGCTCCCGCACGCACCGAATTTACCGCCCGCATTACGTCCAAGACGCTTCGATCTGCAACGGTATAAAATGGGGTTCGAATTGCCATCTGAGAAATATCCCCGGAAATAGCCTTTATGGCACCTACCAAGGTTACATCAGTATCGAACTGATGGAGAGGATCAATATCGAGCAGAACCTGGTCAAGCAGAGCCTGGGATGCTGCCGTAGCAGCTAGCATTGTCTGAAAGGTGAAATCCGAAACCTGATCACAGTTTGCGAATAACTCGATGCACGTCCCGTCCTTGAACTGAACATCATAATACGTCCCGTCGACAAGAACATCCGACGCGCCGAGCAACCTACCGTCGACGATGTGAAGAGTAACCGCCTGTGCGACGGTGGTCGAAACGCCCAACGACACAAGCGCAACGGCAAGCATTGATCTGATCTTCATGAACTGCACCCCTCGTACAATTTGCTATTTCCGAAACTCTCGCTCATCAAAAATGAGAAGAATTACAAT
The DNA here is from genome assembly GCF_004146235.1 of Tropicimonas sp. IMCC6043. Classification (GTDB taxonomy): domain Bacteria; phylum Pseudomonadota; class Alphaproteobacteria; order Rhodobacterales; family Rhodobacteraceae; genus Tropicimonas. Next base: position 112,393 of record NZ_SELO01000013.1, read on the forward strand.
GAACTGCGCGAGCGTAACGATCACATATGGTCTGTCAACTCATTCGGGCACGAGACACCGGAATGGTCTGCGTGGACAACAGGATCGCACAGCAATCGGGCAAACCGGCAGGAAGCCGATCCGGTCTACAAAAGGCTCGCGAAAGCTGCCCGACGGCCGGATTGCACAGGTAAGGAGTATTGTTCCGCCAGCAACGTCCGGTCTTCTTCCAAATGGGCGGCCTACCTTTTAGCCACGGAAAGAAATTCTGCGCAGCCGCGAGTTTCCGCCCTGTCCGGCACGGCTGACCGTAACGACCGCCCTGGTTTGTCCCACGTTTCTGCCGCTTGGTTTCCGGATTTCGTTTCGGTCGCTGTTCTGGTCGTTTTTTTGGTTTGATTTGTCCTGACGCGCGAGCGGTTTTTGGATTTGGGTGTGTGTGGGGATTGGGCTTTGGTGGTTTCTGTCGGTGTTTGGGTCTTTTGGATCTGATTTTGGGTCGTTGGTGACGCTGGTTTTGTGCGATCTGAGCTATTTTTGGGGTGTGTTTCGGGTGGACTGGTGAGCCTGGCGGTCGCGTTGTGACATGGAGGATTCTGCCGTGGTTTGGGCTTTGGGCCGGCGGGCGGGGAGCCGTGGCGATGACCGGTTCGAAGGGGCTGTGCGCTGGTGGGCCGGGTGATTTCGTGCGTCTGGAGGGTGTGGCCTCGAACGCAAAACCCCCGCCTGGATTTCTCCTGGCGGGGGTGTTTGTGT
>NZ_SELO01000135.1 GCF_004146235.1 Tropicimonas sp. IMCC6043
CGCCGATCAGATCTCGGAGTTGCGGTCCTGGGTGGAGGCCGGTCCCGATCCTGCGGTGGATGGGGTAGTGCGCTGGCGGCGCAAGGACCTCGAACGGCGGATCGCCGACCGGTTCGGCGTCACGGTGCACGAGCGGACGGTGGGCAAGTACCTGGCGGCGCTCGGCTACCGGCGGCTGTCCGTGCGTCCTCGGCATCCGAAGACAGATCCCGAAGCCCAGGAGGGCTTTAAAAAAGCTTCCCCGAAGCGGTAGCCGCCGCTCTGCCCGAGGCGGCACGAGACAAGCCACTCGAAGTCTGGTTCCAGGATGAAGCACGCGTCGGCCAACAGGGAACACTCACCCGGGTCTGGGCGAAGCGGGGAACCCGACCACGGGCGCCGCGAGACACTCGCTACCAGTGGGCCTACATCTTCGGCGCCGTCTGCCCGGCGCGAGGTGTGGCAGCGGGCCTCGTCATGCCCTTCGCCGACACTTCCGCGATGAATGCCCATCTCGCCGAGATCTCCCGCACCGTCGCCCCTGGCGCCCACGCCGTGCTGATCCTCGACGGTGCCGGCTGGCATGGCGGGCACGACCTCGTGGTTCCAGAGAACGTATCTCTTCTTATGTTGCCGCCCTACAGTCCCGAGCTGAACCCAGTCGAGAACGTCTGGCAATATTCCCGAGCCAACTGGCTCGCGATCAGCGTTTTCGACGACTACGGCGCTATCGTCGATGCCTGCTGCGCGGCATGGAACCTCTTTATAGAACAACCGGAGGTCATAACCTCGATCACCTCGCGCACATGGGCGACGGTCAACCAGTAG
>NZ_SELO01000136.1 GCF_004146235.1 Tropicimonas sp. IMCC6043
GGATCGTCGTGATTCACGTTCCCGAACGCTGGGGGCATCATGAGCAACTACTACTGGTTGACGGAGGCGCAGATGGAGCGCCTGCGACCGCACTTTCCGAAATCTCGTGGCAAGCCGAGGGTCGATGATCGGCGGGTTCTGAGTGGGATCATCTACGTCAAGCGGAATGGCTTGCAGTGGCGCGATGCGCCATCGGTCTACGGTCCCCACAAGACGCTCTACAACCGGTTCGTCAGGTGGTCCCGCATGGGCGTGTTCGCACGCATCTTCGAGAACTTGGCCCAGCCGGGACCTGAAGGAGACACAATCATGATCGACAGCACCCACCTGAAGGCTCACCGGACGTCGGCGAGCCTCTCAAAAGGGGGATCAAACCGAGGGCCATCGGGCGCACCAAAGGTGGGCTAAGCTCCAAGCTGCACATGGTGTCGGACGGACGGGGGCGCCCGCTGACATTCTTCCTGTCGCCAGGCCAGCTGAGCGATGCGCGTGGCGCCCTCGTCCTGTTGGGTGATCTTCCGAAGGCGAAACGGCTGCTCGGCGACAAAGGGTACGATGCCGACTGGTTGCGAGACGAGTTGAAACGAAAGGGTGTGCGTACCTGCATCCCACCGAGGGCGAAGCGGAAGAGGCCCGCGAGCTACAACAAACGCCTCTACAGAAAACGCCACCGCATCGAGAATGCCTTTGCACGCTTGAAAGATTGGCGGCGCATCGCGACCCGCTACGACAGATGCGGAGACCTGTTCCTGTCGGCCATCTGCATCGCAGCCATCGTCATCTTCTGGCTGCCTAAATGAGTCCT
>NZ_SELO01000137.1 GCF_004146235.1 Tropicimonas sp. IMCC6043
GACCGGCGTGAGCGATTCTGATGAGGGACTCGACCTCGCCAAAGGAACGGTCCCTTGGAAGTCCACGCTCTTGCCAGCCTTCAGAAGGTTCTATCGCCACATATTCCTCTCGGAAAGACTCGCCTCGAGACGCTTTGCCTCCTTATTCTGGGTATGATCGCCACTCGGACGGTCAACTTGTCCCATATCTTGGCGGAGCGGCCAGGTCGCGCGCAGGTTGCATCGACCTACCGGCGCCTCCAACGGTTCTTCCAGCATGTCCGCCTTCCCGAAGACTGGAGTGCACCGATCGTCACGACCCTGATTGGCCATTCCGCGTCATGGTATCTTTGCCTGGACCGGACCAACTGGAAGATCGGCCGATCCAACGTCAATGTTCTGATGTTGGCGGTGGTGAAGCGGCGCTTTCGGGTGCCGTTGATGTGGAGCGTACTGGAGAAAGCGGGCAGCAGCAGCACCGCCGAGCGCGTCGCGCTGATGGAACGCTATCTCGCGCGCTACGGAGCAACTTCGATCCGAATGTTCCTGGCAGACCGTGAGTTCATTGGGCAGGAATGGCTCGGCTTCCTGTGCGCTAGCGGTATCCCCTTCACCATCCGCGTCAAGGAGGAGCAGATAGTCGAACTGCCGGATGGAAGACGCGTTGCCCTTCGCTCGCTGCTGCGGAAATGCCGGGGCTGCCGATCCTTCCAGGCGACATTTCCCGCACGCGACGGCCATCCCGCCCTGGCTCTCCAATTCGCGGCCAAGCGGGGTCGCCATGGAGAACGCCTCATTGTCGCCAGTACGATGAAGGGGAC
>NZ_SELO01000138.1 GCF_004146235.1 Tropicimonas sp. IMCC6043
GTCCCAGGCAGGCGCCAGCCGGTGGGATCGGGACCTCCCGAGATCAGCCGGTTGGACACATAGTAGCGGTGACGCCGACCGGCCTTGATACTGTGCGTCGGGGTCAGCCGATCTCCGGTCTCGTCTCGCAGCTTGCCGGCCAGCAGTGCGGTGTCGGAACCGGTCTTCTTCTGGCCACGCCGGCGGGCTGCAGCCGATCGCAGTTTCTCCTGCACCCGTTCCCAGAGACCTTCATCGACGATCGCCGGATGCTGTCCGGGCCAGGCAAGGTTCTTGTGGCGGATCTTTCCGAGATAGACCGGGTTCACCAGAACGTGGTGGATCTGCCCCCGGCCAAGGCGGCCCCCGCCCTGGGATCGGCCCGACCGGAACTGGCGAAGCTTGGACCGCAATCCCATCTCCGCCGCCGATTTCTCCACCTCGATCATTCTGCCGTGCCGGTTGTAGAGGTCGAAGAGCGCCCGGACGGTCTCCGCTTCTGCCTCGTTGACGACCAGTTGCCGAACCTTTGGATCGGGATGGGGATCGTAGCCCAGCGGGCAGAGCCCACCCATCCAGAGCCCCTGCTTCTTGGAGGCGGCGATCTTGTCGCGGATGCGCTCGGCCGTCACCTCGCGTTCGAACTGGGCGAAGGAGAGCAGCACGTTAAGGGTAAGCCGCCCCATGGAAGAGGCGGTGTTGAAGGCCTGGGTGACGGAGACGAAGGAACAGCCAGAGGCGTCCAAGCGCTCGACGAGCTTGGCGAAATCGGCGAGCGACCGGGTGAGGCGGTCGATCTTGTAGACCACGACCATGCCGAT
>NZ_SELO01000139.1 GCF_004146235.1 Tropicimonas sp. IMCC6043
CCGCTGTCAGGTAGACGAACCCTCGGGCCATGGGGATGTAGGTGATGTCCATGGCCCAGACCTGGTTGGGTCGTGTCACGGCGAGCTTGCGCAGAAGGTATGGATAGATCTTGTGGCCGGGCGCCGGTTTCGAGGTGTTTGGCTTCCGATACAGGGCTTCAATGCCCATCTGCTTCATCAGCGTAGAGACATGGAGCCGACCGGCGGTGAAGCCCTCCTGCCGGAGCAGACCTTTCATCATCCGGCTGCCTGCAAAGGGAAACTCCATGTGCAATTCGTCGATCCGGCGCATCAAGCGCAGGTCGTCCTCGTTGGCTGGCCGAGGCTCGTAGTAGAGACTGCCCCGGCTGATCCCGAGCAATTCGGCCTGCCGCGCGAGGCTCAACTTGTGGTCTCGATCCGTCATTTCTTTGCGCTCGGCAACAGACCGGCCTTGGCGAGCGCTCCCTCTAAAAAATCGTTCTCCAACGTCAGCTGACCGATCTTGGCGTGCAGCCGGGTGATGTCGATCTGCGGCTCCTTGCTCTTCGGCTTGTCCTCGAACACATCCGTCACACCATCGAGCAACTGCTCCTTCCACTGCTTGATCTGGTTCGGATGCAGGTCGAACTGGGTGGCCAGCTCGCTCATCGTCTTGTCGCCCTTCAGTGCCGCCAATGCGACTTTCGCCTTGAACGCGGCACTGTGGTTTCTTCTCGGACGTCTTGCCATCTTTCGCTCCTTCTTCCCGGCATCGCTGCCGGATCGGGAGCGGAAAATCCACCTA
>NZ_SELO01000140.1 GCF_004146235.1 Tropicimonas sp. IMCC6043
TACAACTTCGCCCGAAGGCTCAAGACCCTCAGCGGTCTCACGCCATACGAATACATCTGCAAGATCTGGACTTCAGAGCCAGACAGATTCAATGTCGATCCGATCCACCAAATGCCGGGACTGAACAGAATGCGATCAGCGCCTCGCGGACGTCTTCGACGGTGTCGAAAGTCCTGACCCACAGCAGGTTCTCCTTGAGGGTCCGGATGAAGCGCTCGGCGCAGCCGTTGCCCTCGGGGGCCCGTATGAAGGCCGGTGAGGACGAGATGCCCAGCCACCGGATCTCGCTTTGAAAGTCGTGAGACATGTACTGTGACCCATGATCGTGGCGCAGGCTCAGCCCGACGGCGACATCCTTGCCGATAGCGCCGAAGCGGGCCGTGACGCCCTGGCGCACCGGCTCCAGCGCCTCGTGGCATGTACCGCGCATCGCGGCATGGATGCCGACGCACTCGATCGAGCAATGATCGACGGCGACAAACACCGCCACTTGGCCGTGCTCCCTCGTCACCGCGGAGACAGGGAACGGCAGCAGAGAGCCCAGAGCGGCCAGATTGAAATCGCTCAACGCCATACCCAAGAATAAGATGGTCTGCCTTTGATCGTCGAAGTGCACGCCCTTCAACCAAAGGTCTCAATCCGGATTTCCCAAGCGATCTGAGGTTTCCGCTCGGCTGATCGGTGTATTTCTGTTATTTTTTCAGTGAGTTGGGCAGTGTCAGGGGGAGATCTCATGGCTCACCCATCGGGTGCGGGGCCTCGGGA
>NZ_SELO01000014.1 GCF_004146235.1 Tropicimonas sp. IMCC6043
CTTCGCCCGAAGGCTCAAGACCCTCAGCGGTCTCACGCCATACGAATACATCTGCAAGATCTGGACTTCAGAGCCAGACAGATTCAATGTCGATCCGATCCACCAAATGCCGGGACTGAACACCTAGGATCCGCGCCCGCGCCACGCGATACCGGCCCGGAACCGCTCCTTGCACGGGACGTCTCCCGAGACCCGGTAAAAAAGAATCCTTGCGGCAGCGAGGATATCGGAGTCATCGTTCCGTTTACTCTAGGGAAACTTTTGAACAGGAGCGAAAGATGGCAATCTTCGACGCAATGAACGAGGCTGTACAGAACAAGGACACGCAGGCCTATATCGACCTCTATGCGGACGACGCCGTCTTCGTGCGGCACCAAAGCGGAAAGTCGATGAGCAAGGCGGAATTTGCCGACATGATCGGCAAGATGATGGCCTCGGACAAGACGGTCATGCGCGAGCGGCGCAAGATCTACGAGAACGATGACATTCTCGTGGTCCATTCGGTCAACGACTATCCCGACGGGACGCGGGAAGCGGTGCTGATGGCCTGCATGCTGAAGGACGGCAAGATCACCCGGGTCGAGACCGGGGCGACACCACTGGAGAAGTGAAGAAGCGGCGTCAGGACTCCATCTTCAGCGCGGTGATGAAGGCTTCCTGAGGGATGTCCACCTGGATGGACTGGCGCATCCGCTTCTGGCCCCCCATCTGCTGTTCCAACAACTTTCTCTTCCGGGCGGCGTGGCGGCGCTTACTCGGATTGCCCGGCATCCCTTTGGCTAGCTGCTGAAAAGGATCTTGGACGGCCTCTCTGGTCGACCTGCGCCATGTCTACGACGGCATGTTTCCTTCAGTTCAACGAGAGAGATTCTGAAGGCACGGTTCTGGCGCTAATCGGCCTTGCCGAGTGAGTGCTTCGGCAGCCTGTTAAACCCCATCGTCGGATAGCCTCGTTCCGCCCGGCCGCAGGCCGGGCCGCGCCCGACCCTCCCCCCGGGAGGGCGCATGGTCGACGTCCCGCACCGAAGCAGCGATTTGCAGAGCGACGCCGCCTCGCACCGGTCGAGCGTTGCCTGCGCCCACCCAGGGTCGGGCGCGGCCCTTTGCGCTTTGATCGGGCGTTGGGAAGGGCGCGAGCTGAGACGGTGCGCTGCGCTTCGACGGTATTGGCACGCAATTGGCTGCGCCAATCGCTTTCGCCCACCTTCAAAAATGCAGAAAATGGACAGTCTAGCTGTCCATTTTCAAGGCATTTATGAACGCTTCCTGCGGAATATCTACTTTCCCGAACTGCCGCATCCGCTTCTTGCCGGCCTTTTGCTTCTCCAGAAGCTTCTTCTTCCGGGTGGCGTCGCCGCCATAGCATTTCGCCGTGACGTCCTTGCGCATCGCCGAGAGCGTCTCGCGGGCGATCACGCGGCCGCCGATGGCCGCCTGGATCGGGATCTTGAACATGTGGCGCGGGATCAGCTCCTTGAGCTTCTCGCACATGGCCCGGCCGCGCATCTCGGCGCGGTCGCGGTGGACCATCATCGACAGCGCGTCGACCGGCTCCTCGTTCACCAGCACCTGCATCTTGACGAGGTTGTCGGTGCGGTAGCCCGCGAGCTGGTAGTCGAAGCTGGCATAGCCCTTGGTGACGGATTTCAGCCGGTCGTGGAAATCGAAGACGACCTCGTTCAACGGCAGGTCGTAGACCACCATGGCGCGGGTACCGGCATAGGACAGGTCGAGCTGGACGCCGCGGCGGTCCTGGCAGAGCTTCAGAACGTCGCCCAGATACTCGTCCGGCACCATGATGGTCGCCTTGATGCGCGGCTCCTCGATATGGTCGATATCGGCGGGGTCGGGCATGTCCGCCGGGTTGTGCAGTTCGATCTGCGCGCCCGACCGCAGATGGATCTGGTAGATCACCGAAGGCGCGGTGGTGATGAGGTCGATATCGTATTCGCGTTCGATCCGGTCGCGCACGACTTCGAGATGCAGCAGGCCGAGGAAACCGCAGCGGAATCCGAAGCCGAGCGCGGCGGAGGTCTCCATCTCGTATGTGAAGGAGGCGTCGTTGAGGGCGAGCTTCTCGATCGCCGTGCGCAGGTCCTCGAACTCGGCATTGTCGACCGGGAAAAGGCCGCAGAAGACGACCGGCTGCGCCGGCTTGAAGCCCGGCAGCGGCGCCGCGCAGGGTTTCTTCTGATGCGTGATCGTGTCGCCGACGCGGGTGTCACGGACCTGCTTTATCGAGGCCGTGAGAACGCCGATCTCGCCCGGGCCGAGCTCGGCGATGTCCTGCATCTGCGGGCGCAGCACGGCGAGCTTGTCGACGCCGTATTTCGCGCCCGTCTGCATCATCAGGATATTGTCGCCCTTGCGGATGACCCCGTCCATCACGCGGATCATGACGACAACGCCAAGATAGGAATCATACCAACTGTCGACGAGCATCGCCTTGAGCGGCGCATCCCGGTCGCCCTTGGGCGCGGGCAGACGGGTGACGATGGCCTCCAGCACCTCGGGGATGCCGACGCCGGTCTTGGCGGAGATCAGGCAGGCATCGGAGGCGTCGATGCCGATCACGTCCTCGATCTGGGTGGCAATGCGCTCGGGCTCTGCCGCCGGCAGGTCGATCTTATTAAGGACGGTGACGATCTCGTGGTCGGCGTCGATGGCGGTATAAACATTGGCCAGCGTCTGAGCCTCGACGCCCTGCGTGGCATCGACCACCAAGAGCGATCCCTCGACCGCCCGCATCGAGCGGGAGACCTCGTAGGCGAAATCGACGTGGCCCGGCGTGTCGATAAGGTTCAGGATATAGGTCTGACCGTCCCGCGCGGGGTATTCGATGCGCACCGCGTTGGCCTTGATGGTGATGCCGCGCTCGCGCTCGATATCCATTGCGTCGAGCATCTGCTCCTTCATGTCGCGCTCGGCCACCGTTCCGGTGAGCTGGATCAACCGGTCGGCAAGGGTGGACTTGCCGTGGTCGATATGGGCGACGATGGAAAAATTGCGGATATGGGCGAGATCGGTCATGGCCGGCATATGAGGAGAATCCGGGCTCTGGTCAAGCAGGATCGGTGCAGGAAGCGCCGGGGCGCGGCGCGGCATCGGCGCCGTCCCGGCACGGGTTCCCGGAACCAGAATTTCAACGGGTTAGAGAAACGTTTCGAGGGGCTGTCGGGCCTGTCCCCGACCGGGAGGCGGAAGGCCGGGCGGCTTTGCGCACAAGATTGCCGTGTGCCAGGGTGGGTCGGGACGCCGGATGCGCAGGAAAGGAGACCGGAATGGCGGAACGGGTGACGATGGCGGTCCGGGTGCGCGGCCGGGTTCAGGGCGTGGGCTTTCGCGCCTGGACGGCGGCGGAGGCGCGAGGGCACGGGCTCGACGGCTGGGTCAGGAACGAGGCGGACGGCTCGGTCCGCGCGCTGGTTGCCGGGCCGCAGGATCGCGTGGCCCGCCTCCTCGTGGCGCTGGAACAGGGACCGCCTGCGGCGCGGGTGGCGTCGGTGGAAACCGAGGAAGCGGCAGAGGACGCGGGGTCGGGGTTCCGGGTGACGCGGTAAGGCGCGCTTTCAGGCAGGGCACCCCGGCCGTCTCACGGGCTGCCGTCCAGCCATGCCGGGTGACAGGGAAGGTGCCGGTCCTGCCCCCGTCGGGGCTTCCGCAGCGACGCATTCGCCACAACGCCCCGCGCAGCGTCTGCTTTCTCTTGGAACGGCAGGCCGGCGGCGCTATGGAACCCGGGTCAGACCGGAGGGACGGCATGCGCAAGGCGACACTCGAACGGGCCACGACCGAGACGAAGATCTCGGTCGAGATCGACCTGGATGGAACGGGGCGTTACGACGTCGCGACCGGGGTCGGCTTCTTCGACCATATGCTGGAACAGCTCGCCCGCCATTCGCTGATCGACATGGTGGTGCGCGCCGAGGGCGACCTGCATATCGACGATCACCATACCGTCGAGGACACCGGCATCGCGCTCGGCCAGGCGCTCGTCGCGGCTCTCGGCGACAAGCGCGGCATCCGCCGCTATGGATCCTGCATGTTGCCGATGGACGACGCGCTGGTCCGTGCCGCGCTCGACCTCTCGGCGCGGCCCTGGCTCGTCTTCAATGTGGAGTTCCCGAGCGCGAAAATCGGGACGTTCGACACCGAGCTGGTCCGCGAGTTCTTCCAGGCGCTCTCGACTCACGGCGGCATCACGCTCCACATCGACGCGCTGCACGGGCTCAACAGCCACCACATCACCGAGGCCGCCTTCAAGGCGGTGGCACGCAGCCTGCGCGAGGCGGTCGAGCCCGACCCGCGCAAGGCCGATGCGATTCCGTCCACCAAGGGGATGCTCTGATGCCACTGACGGTGGTGGTCGATTACGAGAGCGGCAACCTGCACTCGGCCGAGAAGGCCTTCCAGAGAATGGCGGCGGAGACGGGCGCGGGCGAGGTCATCGTCTCCGGCCGCCCCGAGGACGTGGCGCGCGCGGACCGCATCGTGCTGCCCGGCGACGGCGCCTTCCCGTCCTGCAAGGCGGCGCTGGAGGGGCATTCGGGGTTGCAGGAGGCGATAGAGGAGGCCGTTATCGGCCGCGGCCGGCCGTTCATGGGCATCTGCATCGGCATGCAGATGATGGCGAGCGTCGGCCGGGAATACCGCGATACGCCCGGTTTCGGCTGGATCGGCGGTGAGGTGGTCCTCATCGAACCCTCCGACCCGACGCTCAAAGTGCCGCATATGGGCTGGAACGACCTCGTGGTGACCGAACGGCACCCGGTGCTCGAGGGCATAGAAACCGGCGATCACGCCTATTTCGTCCATTCCTACCAGGTCCGGGTGGAGAACCCCGCCCATCGGTTGGCCCATGCCGATTATGGCGGCGAGGTCACCGCGATCATCGGTCGGGACACCGTGATCGGCACGCAGTTCCACCCCGAGAAGAGCCAACGGGCGGGGCTGCGGATGATCTCCAACTTCCTGACCTGGGCGCCCTGAAGACTTGGCGAAATCGGCATCCGGCTCCGTGTCGCGGCCGACACGGACGTCAGGTCACTTTGCATTCGTGCGCGCGCCGTGGCAGAGAACGGCGCGTGGGAGAAAGAAAGGACCGGAAGTATGATCCTCTACCCCGCCATCGACCTCAAGGACGGCCATTGCGTCCGGCTGCTCAAGGGCGACATGGAGAAGGCGACGATCTTTGGCGACGATCCCGCCGCACAGGCGCGACAGTTCGCCGAGGCCGGCTGCAAATGGCTGCATCTGGTGGATCTCAACGGCGCTTTCGCCGGTCGACCGGTCAATGCGGAGGCGGTCGAGGCGATCCTCAGAGCCGTCAAAGTGCCAGTGCAGCTCGGCGGCGGCATACGCGATATCGCCACGATCGAGATGTGGCTCGCGAAGGGCGTCTCCCGGGTGATCCTCGGCACCGTCGCGGTCGAAAACCCCGAACTCGTGCGCGAGGCGGCCTCGCTTTTCCCCGGCAAGGTGGCCGTCGGGCTCGACGCGCGAGGCGGCAAGGTGGCGACCCGCGGCTGGGCGGAGGAAACCAACATGACCGTCACCGCGCTTGCCGACCGGCTGGAGGATGCAGGGATCGCCGCGATCATCTATACCGACATCGACCGGGATGGTGCCATGCAGGGCCCCAACGTGGCCGCAACGGCGAAGCTGGCGCGCTCGACGACAATCCCGGTGATCGCCTCCGGCGGCGTCTCCTCGCTCAAGGACATCATCGCGCTGCGCGATGCCGCCGAGATCGCTGGCGTGATCTCGGGGCGGGCGCTTTATGACGGCGCGCTGGACCTAGGCGAGACGCTCTCCGCGCTGGCCGCCTGAGCCCGCGCCCGATCGAGGAACACAAGACAGCATGTTGAAAACCCGCATCATCCCCTGCCTCGACGTCAAGGAGGGCCGCGTCGTCAAGGGCGTCAACTTCGTCGACCTGATCGACGCAGGCGACCCGGTGGAGGCGGCCAAGGCCTATGATGCGGCCGGCGCCGACGAGCTCTGTTTCCTCGACATCAACGCCACGCATGAGAACCGCGGCACGATGTACGACCTCGCGACGCGGACGGCGGAGCAATGCTTCATGCCGCTGACCATCGGCGGCGGGGTGCGCTCGCCAGAGGACGTGCGCGCGCTGCTGCTCGCCGGCGCCGACAAGGTGAGCTTCAACTCCGCGGCGGTGGCCGACCCGGACGTGGTGGCGCGCTCGGCCGAGCGTTTCGGCAGCCAGTGCATCGTGGTGGCGATCGACGCCAAGACTGTCGCTCCGGGAAAGTGGGAGATCTTCACCCATGGCGGGCGTCGGCCGACCGGGATCGACGCGGTGGAGTTCGCGCGGACGGTGGTTGCCAAGGGGGCCGGCGAGATCCTTCTTACCTCGATGGATCGGGACGGCACGCGGGCCGGTTTCAATATCCCGCTGACCCGCGCGATCTCGGACGCTGTCCATGTTCCGGTGATCGCTTCGGGAGGGGTGGGCACGCTCGACCATCTCGTGGAGGGCGTGACCGAGGGCGGCGCAAGCGCGGTGCTCGCCGCCTCGATCTTTCATTTCGGGGATTTCACGATCCGCGAAGCCAAGGAGCACATGGACGCGGCGGGGATTCCGGTCCGGCTCGACTGAGGCCGAACGATGTCCGGTGGGCCAGTCCCGCGGGATATTTTCGAACAGAAGAAGAGGCAGGGATGAGCGCGATCGAGCGGCTTGCGGACGTGATAGAGGCGCGGAAAGGCGCCGATCCGGATTCGTCCTGGACGGCGAAGCTCCTGGCAAAGGGGCCCGAGAAATGCGCCGAGAAATTCGGCGAGGAGGCCGTCGAGGCGATCATCGAGGCGGTGAAGGGCGACAGGGCGCGGCTGACCGCGGAAGCGGCGGACGTGCTCTACCACTTGCTGGTCATGCTGGCGGCGCGCGATGTGCGCCTGGCCGATGTCGAGGCGGAACTGGCGCGGCGCGAGGGGACGTCCGGCATCGCGGAGAAGGCAGCGCGCCCGGAGTGAGGCTCAGGCGACCCGCCAGCCGGGCGGGAAGAGCCGCGGGATGTCGATCATTGGACAGCGGTTCTCGATGACATCAACGCCCTGCGCCCGTGCCAGAGCAGCGGCCTCGGCATTGGCAAGACCGAGTTGCATCCAGATCGTCCCAAGCCCCGGAAGATGTGCCAGTGCCGCGGCGACCGTGGCCGGAATCTCCTCGGAGCGGCGGAAGATGTCGACCATGTCGACTGGGTCGGTGATGTCGGAGAGGCTGGCGACCACGGTCTCGCCAAAGAGCGTCTGGCCCGCGAGGCCGGGATTGACGCCGATCACGCGATAGCCGCGGTCGACGAGGAAGCGCGAGACATAATGGCTGGGCCGCGTGGGATTGGCGGAGGCGCCGACGCAGGCAATGGTGCGGGTGCGCTCCAGGACGGCGCGCAAGGTCGGATCAGGATCGGTCATGTGCCTCGCATGCCCACAGTCTGGTCGAAAGAAAAGCGCCCGGACGAACCGGGCGCAAGTTGCGGAACGAGGGACAGTGCAGCGAGTTGCGTTGTTCCAAAACGTCAACTCATAACAAGGATGTAGGTCGAAAACCGCGATATCCAAGGGAATGTAATATAAGTGTGAACGAAACGGTAACACGGCGCGAGAGCAGAGCCTCAGTCGAAGAGGTCGCCGATCTCGTCGAGAATGTCTTCGAATAGTTTCCCAACCTTCTTCTTTCCGATTTTCTTCTTATATTTCTTTGGTTTGGAGATATTTTTCGAAGGGGATTTCCGGCCGGTCTTCTGCGGACGGAACGACTTAAGCTCGCTCAGCGGTGCACCGCAGGCAGCGCAGGCCAGTTCGTGCCGGCCCTGATCGAGGACCAACGCCGCACGGGTGCCGCAGTAGCAGCATGTCGCGACCTTGGTGTTGCGATACATCTCAGGCTCCGTCTTGCGTCTGTCTGGTTGCATATAGGGCGATCGCGGCAGCGTTGGAGACGTTGAGCGAGCCGAAACTGCCCGCCGCTTCGATTCGGACGAGCCCGTCGCAGGTATCCCGGGTGCGGGCACGCAGCCCCGGTCCTTCGGCGCCCATGACGAGGCCGAGCGGGCGGGCGGTGGCCCCGACGGCGGCCTCGGCGATGCCCTGGTCCGCCTCGCCGTCGAGACCGATGAGCCAGTAGCCCATCTCGCGCAGCTCCAGCATCGCGTCGGCGAGGTTGCGCACCCGCAGATAGGGTTGGCGCTCCAGCGCGCCCGATGCGGCCTTGGCCAGCGCCCCGGTCTCGGGGGCCGAGTGGCGCAGGGTTCCGATCACCGCGCGCGCGCCGAAGACTTCGGCCGAGCGCAGGATGGCGCCGACATTATGCGGGTCAGTGACCCGGTCGAGCAGCACAACGCGGGGCGCGCCCGGCCCCGGCGCGCAGAGATCTGCGAGCTTTCCCCAGTCGAGCGGACGGACTTCAAGGGCCGCGCCCTGGTGGACGGAGCCTTCGTCGAGCGGCACCGGGAACTTGCGCGCATCCGCGATCTCGGGGTCCATGCCACTTGCGCCTATGGCCTCCGCCAGCTTGTCGGCGGCATTCTTGGTCACAACGAGGCGCAGCCGCTCGCGGGCGGGGTTCTCCAGCGCGTCGCGCACCGCGTGCAGGCCGAACAGCCAGAGCGTTTCGGCGCTCGCGGCGCGTCTGGCACGTTCCTTTTCGACGACCCAGGCAGGTTTTTTCATATTCGCATCCTTCCGCCTCCCCCCCTGCCCGCGCATGGGCGAAATGGCAAGCCGGTCCGCGCGGTCAGCGGCCGGTACGGCGGACATAAAGATAGAGCAGGATGACCCAGTTGGTGAGAAAATGGATGGCGAGGCTGCCCAGGGTGACGAAGAGGATCCAGAGCGTTTCCGTCCCGCTCATCGCCACCCAGTCCGCGGCAATGGCCCGGAGCGCATAGCCCAGCGCCACGAGCGGCATGGCCCGGACCGCTTCGGCGTCTCGCGTGGCCCAGACAGACGGAAAGTGGTGGATGTCCTCCGGCCAGAAACGCAACACCGCAAGGATGCAGGCGGACATGGCGAGCAAGTAGACCGTGTAGCACTTCTGGACTGTCGCGGCGTCGGGCGAAAACAGCAGAGCGGCACAGAGGAATATCCCGAGCGTGTAGAGCGCCATCCAGCCGGAGAGGTCGTCGGGACGTAGCTCCTCCTTCAGGTTGAAGAGAACGTTCCGGACGATCAGCACGGCAAAGCCCGACGCTGCGGCAATGGGCAACGGCGCGAGGGGCCGACCGAGCAGCGTGCCCGTCCAGCCGCGGAAGACCAGGAACGTCACAAGTGTCACCAGGAACGGTGCCGCACCGATGGCTGTCGGGCGAGGCACGAGGGTGATCGTACGCAGGAACCACATGCGCTTTCCCTGCCGCGTCAATCCGGCGAAATTAGGGAAGCCGCGCGGCTTTCCTACCCCAATCGGGCGCAGTATGGTCCGGCCAGATCGGGCAGGGAATGGGTCGTGACATGGAGACGATGATCGGCGTGATCGGGGGCAGCGGACTCTATGGGTTCGACGGGCTGGAAGAGGCATGCTGGCAACAGGTCGATACGCCCTGGGGAGCGCCCTCGGACGAGATCCTGACCGGCATCGCGGGCGGCGTGAAAATGGCCTTCCTGCCCCGCCACGGCCGCGGCCATGTCCATTCGCCGACATCCGTCCCCTACCGCGCCAATATCGACGCGCTGAAGAGGCTCGGGGTAACGGACGTCGTCTCGGTCTCCGCCTGCGGCTCGTTCCGGGAGGAGATGGCGCCGGGACATTTCGTCATCGTCGATCAGTTCATCGACCGCACCTTTGCCCGCGAGAAGAGCTTCTTCGGTCCGGGCTGCGTGGCGCATGTGAGCCTGGCGCATCCGACCTGCGAACGGCTCGGGCAGGTCTGTTTCGACTCCGCGCAGGCGCAGGGCATCACTGTGCATCGCGGCGGCACCTATCTCGCGATGGAAGGGCCGCAATTCTCCACGCTCGCCGAATCAAAGCTCTATCGCGAGGTCTGGGGCTGCGACGTGATCGGCATGACCAACATGCCCGAGGCCAAGCTCGCCCGCGAGGCCGAACTCTGCTACGCCTCGGTCGCTATGGTCACCGATTACGACAGCTGGCATCCCGACCATGGCGAAGTCGACATCAGCGACATCATCCGGACGCTGACGGCCAATTCAGAGAACGCCGCCGGCATGATCGCCCGTCTGCCGGAAGCGCTCGCGGGCGCGCGCGCGCCCTGCCCGCATGGCTGCAACCGGGCGTTGGAATTCGCCATCATGACCTCTGAGGAAAAGCGCGATCCGGTGCTTGTCGACAAGCTCGGCGCGGTGGCGGGGCGGGTGCTCTAGTTCCGGAGCACCGAAGTCACAGGCGGAGTTCCCAGCTCTGGTCCACGGCATCGCGGCCGAACGCCCGGGCCGGCTTGCTGACCACCAGGCGGAAGCCGTTTCTTTCGTAGAGCCTGCAAGCGGATTCGAGCCCCTGTTGGGTCCAGAGAACCATCGTCTCGAAGCCCTGGGCACGCGCATGGCGGATGGCGGTGTCGACCAGCATCTGTCCGATTCCCTTTCCGCGCGCAAAGGGCTCCACCAGCATCAGCCTCAGGCGCGCGGTCGTGTCGTCTTCGCGCACCACGAACACGCTCCCGAGCCTCAGCCCCTCCGACTCGGCGATCCAGCCCTTCTCGGCCGGCTCCTCCCTGTTCGCAACGAAACCGGACAGGATGCCGGCCACGAGCGCCTCGAAGCTCATGTCGAAACCCTCGCTGGCGGCGTAGAGTTCGCCATGCCTCTTGATGATCCAGCCAATATCCCCGGTCTCGATCTCCCTGATCCGGACCTCGGCCTCGGGCGGCCAGGAGAGAACGCCCTCGATGGTGTTCATGGCCTCCAGTACCTGGTCGACCGTCGCGTCGGGCAGAGTCGCGATCATCTCCCCCACTGCCTCTGACGCCGTCCGGACCAGTCGCGCAAATGTCGTCCTGCCGTCTTCGGTGAGGCCGAGCAGGTTGACGCGCGCATCTCGCGGCGACGGAGTTCGCGTGATCAGGCCGCGCCGCTCCAGCTTCTTGATGACGCGGCTCATATACCCCTCGTCGAATCCGAGCACTCCGGCCAGCTCGCGGGCGCTCGTCCTCTCCCGGCTGCCGATCTCGAAGAGGAGCCTGGCGTTGGTCAGGCCGAGCCCGTCGAAGCTCACACGATCCAGCAACCCGATCCGGGTCGTGTAGAAGCGGTTGAATGCGCGAATGCGACCGATCTTGTCCATGGCGGGAATGACTGTCACGAATACTTGCTAAAGGCAAGTATTCTCATGACCCGCCAACGCCCGCCGAAGCGCGCGGATTTCTTGACAGCCCCGCGCGAGGGGCCTAAAGACCGCGGCGATACCCGGAAGTGCGAGCTTCCGGTCCCTCGGTCGCGAGGGATCGCCACCAGTCAGCGCGTTGCGCCCACTGGTGCGTTTGTCGTTTCGGAACCGGCTCCCTACATCGGGGCCAAGGGCAGCAACCAGGAGGCCGAAGGAGGGCCGGGGCATGTTCGAGACACTATCTGATCGCCTCTCCGGCGTGTTCGAGCGGCTGACGAAGCAGGGCGCGCTCTCCGAGGAAGACGTCAAGACCGCGCTGCGCGAGGTCCGCGTGGCGCTGCTGGAGGCGGACGTGTCGCTGCCTGTGGCGCGCGAGTTCATCAAGGCGGTTCAGGGCAAGGCCACCGGTCAGGCGGTGACCAGATCGGTCACACCGGGCCAGCAGGTGGTCAAGATCGTCCATGACGAGCTGGTGCATTTCCTCGCCGGCGACACCGAGACACCGGGCGAGCTCAAGATCGACAACCCGCCCGCGCCGATCCTGATGGTCGGCCTGCAGGGCTCGGGCAAGACGACGACCACCGCCAAGCTCGCCAAGCGACTCTCCGAACGGAGCGATAAGCGGGTGCTGATGGCCTCGCTCGACGTCAACCGCCCGGCGGCCATGGAGCAGCTCGAGATCCTCGGCCGGCAGGTCGGCGTCGACACGCTGCCGATCGTGAAGGGCCAGTCGCCGGTGGAGATCGCCAAGCGCGCGAAACAACAGGCGACGCTCGGCGGCTACGACGTCTACATGCTCGACACCGCCGGCCGGCTCTCGATCGACGAGGCGCTGATGTCCGAGGTCGAGGCGGTGCGCGACGCCACATCGCCGCGCGAGACGCTGCTGGTGGTCGACGGCCTCACCGGCCAGGACGCCGTGCACACGGCGGAAAATTTCGACCAGCGGATCGGCATTTCCGGCGTTGTGCTCACCCGGATGGACGGCGACGGCCGCGGCGGCGCGGCGCTCTCGATGCGCTTCGTGACCGGCCAGCCAATCAAGTTCGTCGGCCTCGGCGAAAAGATGGACGCGCTCGAGGAGTTCCACCCCGAGCGGATCGCCGGCCGCATCCTCGGCATGGGCGACATCGTCTCCCTCGTCGAAAAGGCGCAGGAAACGCTCGAGATCGAGCAGGCCGAGCGCATGATGAAGCGCTTCCAGAAGGGTCAGTTCAACATGAACGACCTTCGGAGCCAGCTCGAACAGATGCTCAAGATGGGCGGGATCGAGGGCGTGATGGGCATGATGCCCGGCATGGCCAAGATGAAGAACCAGGTCGCCGAGGCGGGGTTCGACGATTCCATCCTGCGCCGGCAAATCGCACTCATCCAGTCGATGACCAAGAAGGAGCGCGCCGCGCCGCAGATCCTTCAGGCGAGCCGCAAGAAGCGGATCGCCCAGGGCGCGGGGCTCGAGGTCAGCGAGCTGAACAAGCTTCTGAAACAGCACCGCCAGATGGCGGACATGATGAAGAAGATGGGCAAGAAGGGCCTGCTGAAACAGGCCATGGGCTCGATGTTCGGCAAGGGCGGCGGGATGCCCAAGGATCTCGGCGACATGAACCCTGCCGACATGGAAAAGGCCGCCAAGGCGCTCGGCAAGCTGCCGGGCGGCATGGGCGGCATGGGAGGCGGCGGCCTGCCCGGCCTCGGTGGCGGAGCATTGCCGCCGGGCCTCGCCGGCTTCGGGAAGAAGAAGTAGAGCCATGCGCACGCCCGTTCTCGAAACCGCCCGCCTGTTCCTGCGCCGCCCGACCCGCTCGGATCTTGGCACCGTCTTTGCCCGGCTGAAGGCCGGCGACCGGCATGTCGCGAGCGCGGCCCTCGCCGGAGAAGGCGCACTGGCCCAGGCGGTGATGATCGCCTGTCATTGGGACCTCAGCGGCACCGGCCTCTTCGCGGTGCTGCCCAAGGGAAGCGACGCGCCGATCGGGCTCACGGGCCCCTGGAAGGCCACCGGCTGGGCGCAGCCCGAGTTGGGCTTCCTGTTCCACGACACACCCGATGCCGACACGCTGGCGCCCGAGGCGCTGCGATGTGCCCGAGGCTATAGCGAAGCGGTGATCGGCTGGCGCGAGATCACCACCCTTGTCCGCAGCGAAGACCGTCGCGCGGCGGCGCTTCTCCGTGCCAGCGGTGCAATCGCCGACCCGTTCGGCGACGCACCGGAGGGCGCGCTGAGCTTCTGCCACCCGGTCCGCAGCAGCGACCGGAGACGCGCGGCGTGACAGGCCGCAGCCGTCATAACACCCGCGATGCGGGAGGGACGCGCCATGGCTGACGCGCCCGTGCTCACCACCGAGCGGCTCGTTCTGCGCGCCCAGCGGATGGAGGATTTCGAGCCTTTTGCCGCCATGCTCGCCTCCGAGCGCGCCGTCTACATGGGCGGCCCCTGCTCGCGCCGCAAAGCCTGGCTGTGGTTCGCTGCCGACACCGGGTCCTGGGCGCTGCGAAATCTCGGCGGCTGGAGCGTCGAACGGCGCGAGGATGGCGCTGTGGTCGGCCAGGTCGCCGTCAACCAGCCGGATTTCTACCCCGAGGTCGAGATAGGCTGGATGCTCTACCCCGCCTACCTGCGCAGCGGCTACGCGCTGGAGGCCGCAACAGCGGCGCGGAACTGGGCCTTCGGCCCACGCGGGCTCGACACGCTGGTGAGCTATATCGATCCGCCCAATGCCCGCTCGATCCATCTCGCCGAACGCCTCGGGGCAGTTCGCGACGATGAAGCCGCGCGGCCGGACTCGAACGATCTCGTCTATCGCCACCCGGATCCCGGAGGCAGTGCATGAACCGGATCCATGTCGATGTCCCCGTGCTCGAGACGGAACGCCTGTGCCTGCGGGCGCCGCGGCCCGAAGACTACGCAGGGTTTCGGGATTACTACGCCTCGGAAAGGTCCATCTACACCGGCGGCCCGCTCGGCGAGCGCGACGCCTGGCGCGGTTTCGCAGGCCAGCTTGGTCACTGGGTGATTCATGGCTACGGGATGTGGACGATCACCTTGCGTGGCGACACGGTTCCGCTGGGCTTCGCGGGACTGTGGAACCCGGGGACATGGCCCGAGGCGGAAATCGGCTGGAGCCTCTACGAGGGCGCCGAAGGCCGCGGGATCGCGTTCGAGGCCGCGAGGGCCGCGCTCGGCCATATCTTCGGACCGCTCGGCTGGGAGACCGTGGTCAGCTATATCCACAGGGACAATGCCCGCTCTATCACGCTGGCCGAACGCCTCGGCGCAACTCGCGACGACAGCGCGGCGCGCCCGGCCCACGCCCCGGACTGCCTGGTCTACCGCCACCCCCGCCCGGGAGGCGCCGCATGATCGAACGGCTCGAGACCGACCGGCTCATCCTGCGCCGCCCGACGCCCGAGGATGCGCAGGCCTATATCGCCTACTACGCCTCCGACTGGCGCGCCACGCATGGCCCGGTGATGCAGGCAAGCGGCGCACGGCGGCGCTATCAGCGCATCCTCGCCCATTGGGAGAAGAACGGCTACGGCCGCTTCGTGATCGAGCGAAAGGGAGAGGACGGCGCCCTCGGCCTCGCCGGGCCGCACTGGCCGGATTCCTACCCCGAGGCCGAACTGACGGGCCAGCTCTGGACCCGCGATGCAACCGGCAAGGGATACGGCGTGGAAGCTGTGATCGCCGCGCGCAGCCATGCCTACACGGCCCTCGGCTGGACATCGGCCGTCACCTATGTCCATTCAGAGAACCACCTTGCGGTCAGAATGGCGCGCAAGCTGGGTGCGCGGATCGACGCCTCGGTGCATGCCCCTGCCGCGCTCTACGGCCACGACGCCTGGCGCCACCCCTCGCCGGAGGAGCTCTCCTCCACCGGCGTTCACCACCCCGTGCGCCGCAGCCGCATCGCCCGGCCGCGCAAGCCCGCCGCACCGGTGCTCACGACGCCGCGGCTCACGCTGCGGCCCTACCGCTTCGAGGATTTCGAACCCGTCGCTGCCTTCCTTGCCTCCGACCGCGCCCGGCCGATGCACGGGCCCTATTCGCGCGAGGCCGCCTGGGCCTGGTTCACCAACAACGTCGCCCAGTGGTCGCTCTTCGGCTATGGGGGGCTGATGATCGAGGCGCAGGGGCGCACGGTCGGTCAGGTGTCGATCAATTCCGGACTGGCGTTTCCCGAACCGGAACTCGGCTGGTTCCTCTTCGACGGCAACGAAGGCCAGGGCTTTGCCACCGAGGCGGCTCGCGCTTTGCGCGACTTCGCCTACGAGAGCGCCGGGCTGGAAACGCTGGTGAGTTATTGCACACCGGAGAACGCCGCCTCGATCGCACTGGCCGAGCGCCTTGGTGCGACCCTGGACCCTGAGGCTCCGCGCCCGGCCCCTTCGGTTGTCGTCTATCGCCATCCGGCGGCGGATGCCGATGGCAGCCCGGAGGCCTATGCATGAGACGACGTCTTTGCACCCCCCTGCAGGTCCCTTCGAAGAGACGTGCCAAAGAGGCTCGAGTTTCCTTTGCCGCCTGGAACGTTTCGCCGACCGCTCTCGCCGACGCGAGTGTCCCCCATGTCTATCGCCACGGGAAGGGAGTCGCCTGATGGGCCATCGCGACATCCCCGTCCTCTCTTCCGAACGCCTCGTCCTGCGCGGGCCGGAACCGGACGACTACCCGAATTTCCGCTCCACCTTCTCCTCCTACCGCTCGCGCTTCATGGGGGGGCCGCTCAACGCCTACGAGATCTGGATGCTCTACGCCGCCGAGATCGGCCATTGGGAGATCCGCGGTTTCGGCATGTGGATGATCCACCTGCGTGAGACCGACCAGACGCTCGGCATGGCCGGCGGCTGGTTCCCGCCCAAATGGCCCGAGCGCGAGATCGCCTGGTTCATCTGGCCGGAGGTCACCGGTCATGGCTACGCGCTGGAAGCCACCCATCTGGCGCGCAAGTATTTCTACGAGAAGGCCGGCTGGGACACCGCCGTTTCCTATCTCGACCCGAAGGACCTCGACTCCATCCGGCTGGCCGAACGGCTCGGCGCGGTCAAGGACAAGGACGCCGCCTCGGTCGATGGCAACGACGTCGTCTATCGCCATCCGAGCCCGGCGCGGCTCCGCGACGGTCAGCTCCGCGACGGCATCGAGTTCGAGATCCGCTCCTATTACGACCCGCTGTTCAAGCCGAAAGGATACGCCATTGACTGACGCAGCAGCCAAGGCCGCGGCGCTCCTCAAGGAGCACCGCGCGAGCATCGACAGGCTCGACGCGATCCTCGTCTACACGCTCGCCGAGCGTTTTGCCCATACCCAGGCGGTGGGCAAGCTCAAGGCGGCGCACGACCTTCCGCCGTCCGATCCCGCGCGCGAGGCGCAGCAGATCGAACGTCTCGAAGATCTGGCGAAAGAGGCCGACCTGGATCCCGATTTCGCCAAGGCCTTCCTGAATTTCGTCATTCAGGAGGTCATCCGACACCACAGGAAACACCAGGAATGACGACCGGACACCCGGTCCAATCACAGCCATTCAAAGGAGAAACACAATGGCCATGAAAATCCGACTCGCCCGTGGCGGTTCCAAGAAACGCCCCTTCTACTCGATCGTCGCCGCCGACAGCCGCATGGCCCGCGACGGCCGCTTCATCGAGAAGCTGGGCTCCTACAACCCGCTTCTGCCGAAGGATTCGGAAGATCGCGTGAAGATGAACATGGAGCGCGTGCAATACTGGCTCGACCAGGGCGCCCAGCCGACCGACCGGATCACCCGCTTCCTCGAGGCCGCGGGCGTGAAGGAGAAGACCGAGCGCTCGAACCCGAACAAGGCGAAGCCGGGCAAGAAAGCCACCGAGCGCGCCGAGGAGAAGGCTGCCAAGGCTGCCGCTGCCGCCGAGGCCGAGGCTGCGGCCGCGGACGAACCCGAGGCGCCCGCCGAGGAAGCCGAAGAGGCGTCGGCCGAGTAATCGGCCGGCCCGCGCGGCATGATCCGGCTGGCGATATGGGGCCTGCTCTTCGGGGCCGGCCTCTGGTGGGGCATCAGGTTGCATGGCATCGTCATGGACGACCGCTGTCTCGATGCCGGCGGCCGGATCTCTGACCGCGGGATATGCCTGGGAGTGAGCGAGGATGGCTGATCGCGTCTGCGTCGGTGCCATCGCCGGCGCCTTCGGTGTCGCGGGGGAGGTGCGGCTGAAGAGCTTCTGCGCCAATCCCGACGACATCGCCTCCTATGGGGCGCTCTACACCGAGGATGGTGATCGGTCCTTTACCGTGACCATCTCCCGACCGGTCAAGAACGGCCTCGCGGCGCGCCTTTCGGGCATCGCCACGAAGGAACAGGCGGATGCGCTCCGGGGCATCCGCCTGATGGCCGACCGCGCACGCATGCCCGACCTGCCCGAGGACGAGTTCTACCATGCCGACCTGATCGGGTTGGAGGTGCGCGACACCGGCGGCGCGCTTCTCGGCCATGTTCGCGCGGTGCAGGAATTCGGCGCCGGCGACATGCTGGAGGTTCACGGCCCCGGCCTCAAAACCACGGTGCTCCTGCCCTTCACCCGCGAAGCGGTGCCCACCGTCGACATCGCCGCCGGCCGCATCGTCGCCGACCCGCCCGAGGGGCTTTTCGAATGAGGCGTGAGGGCCTCTGGCTCGCCAGCGCGCTCTTCTATGCCGCGCCGGTCGGGGCGGGGCTCTCTGGTGCGAGCTATTTCGCGGCGCTGCCCTTTGCGGCCCTGTTCCTGCTCTGGGTCCTCGTGATGCGCGCCGAGCCGTTTCGGGACGGCGCGGCCTTCGTGTTGCCGACCCTCGTGCTGCATGTCGCCTTGGCCTCGATGCTCCTCGGCTTCGGACAGTTGCTGCGTGCCCTTCTCGGTGTCGAGGCGCAGTCCAGGCTCTCGCCCTGGCTGGCAATGGGACTCGGCGGGGTCGCGCTCGGGCGCCTTCTCTGGCAGCCGAAGAAGGAAGCGGAGATCGAGTTTTTGATCGAGATCGCCCTGAAGAAGCTCAACGATTTCGCCGACGATGCCGAGGAGATCCTCGAGCAGGAGCCGGACCTCCCGCTCAGCCACCCGACCGAGGCGGAGGCCGCGGCGCTGGCGCAGGCGATTGGCAAGCTGGATGCGCTTGCGCCGGAGGGGGCGCCGGAGGCCGCGTTGCGCAGGTATCTGCGCCCGCTCGAACGGGAAGTGCGGGCGCATGTCCTCCTCGATGCGGTGCTCGCCCGCGCCGAGGCCAGCGGCACGCGGCGGGACCGGCAGGCGGCGCTCCTGCTGGCCACAAACGGCCCGCTCGCCTGGTCCGAGCTGGGCCGGCGACGGGTCGCCGCGGTCTTTGACCTGATCGTGGCGGCGGCCGACGTGCCAGAGCTTGCCCGGTTTCTGACCCGGGCTCCGGACCTGCTCGCGGCGTATCCCGCGACCGTGCAGGACTTCCCCGCCGTGCCGCGGCTCCTAGACATCGCTGACCAGATCGAGGCATCCGAACCCGACCTCGCGGAGGCGCTTGTGCAGCTGGCGCATGATATCGAGGATCTTGGGCGGGAGCCGGAAGATGGTTGAGCGTGCAAAATCCCATGGGCGGCTGTCGATCCGCCCGAGCCTCGTGCCACGCGACCTGATGGACGAGACGACCGAGCTTGCCGGCGCCTGGCGGGCGACGATCATCACGCTCTTCCCCGACGCATTTCCCGGCGTGCTGGGGGAATCGCTCACCGGCAAGGCACTGAATGACGGGCTCTGGGCGCTGCGGACGATCGACCTGCGACGCTTCGGCGAGGGCCGGCACCGCAATGTCGACGACACGCCGACCGGCGGCGGCGCCGGCATGGTGCTCCGCCCGGACGTGGTGGCGCGCGCTCTCGACGAGGCGGCGCGCGGCACGCCGGTCGACCGGGCGCATTGGCCCGTGGTCTATCTCTCGCCGCGGGGGCGGCGTTTCGACCAGGCAACCGCGCGGGCCTGGGCCGCGGCCGAGGGCGTGACGCTGCTCTGCGGCCGTTTCGAGGGCGTCGACCAGCGGGTGCTCGACGCTTATGGGGTCGAAGAGGTGAGTCTCGGCGATTTCGTCCTTACCGGAGGCGAGATCGCGGCACAGGCGATGATCGACGCCGTGGTGCGGCTCCTTCCCGGTGTGCTCGGCAATCAGGCCTCGACCGAGGAGGAAAGCTTCTCCGAGGGCCTGCTGGAGCATCCGCAATACACGCGCCCGAACGACTGGCAGGGTCGGCAAGCGCCGGAGGTGCTGCTCTCGGGACACCATGCCCGGATCTCCGAATGGCGCCACGCTCAGGCAAGGGCGCTAACGCGGGAGCGGCGGCCGGACCTCTGGAAAGCCTGGTGCACGGCGCACGGAATCGACCCCGAGAGCGGCGAACCCGGCTGACGAGCCCCTCGCGCACAGGCTGAAACCGCAGGAAGCGGGTCGCGCCGGCGGGCACGCCGCGGCTATCCGTTCACCGAACAGATGCCGAGGAATATCCCATGCCTTTCCAGATCCAGGCCCTGCCCATGACCCCCTTTCTCCCGCTTGTCGGAGCTTCCGACGCGGAACTCGCGGCGCGGAATGGCCGCCGCGTCGTCGCCGAGAGCGACTCCGGCTACCCCTGCCGTGTGAGCCTGCGGGACGCCGCGGCCGGCGAGACGCTCCTGCTGGTGAATTTCGAGCATCTGCCGGGCGCCTCGCCCTTTCGCGCCTCCCACGCGATCTTTGTCCGCGAGGCGGCGGTTGAGGCCAGCCCGGCGCCAGGAGACATCCCCGCTTCCATTGCTTCGCGCCTCCTGTCGGTTCGCGGATTCGACGCGGCGGATATGCTGCAGGACGCCGATGTCGTGGAGGGAGCGGCGCTTGCCGAGCGTCTCGAACGGATGTTCGCCGCCCCCGAGATCGACTACATCCACGTTCATTACGCGAAGCAGGGCTGCTTTGCCGCGAAGGTCACGCGCACGGAGGGATGACCGCATCCGCGAGGCTTGCAAAGCAGGGACGGCTGGCCTAAACAGCGCCATCCCGAGCGGGCGACCGACTCGGGTGGTTTCGTTTTGACGCCGGATCGAACGGGCGGGCCTTCTTCGGCCCCTACCCGCCGGCGCCCGAAACGCGGCCACGAAAGGAAAGACGACCTGACCTCCGGCGGGCGCAGATGCGGACCCGATGAAGACCAGGAGCTCCGGGGCGGCGCAAACACTTTGCGGAGCAACCGCAAGCAGTCACAAGGAGCGTTTCAGATGGATCTGATCGCGGAACTGGAGGCCGAACAGATCGCCTCCCTCGGGAAGGAAATTCCCGATTTCAAGGCCGGCGACACGGTGCGCGTCGGCTACAAGGTCACCGAGGGCACGCGGAGCCGGGTGCAGGCCTATGAAGGCGTCTGCATTTCGCGCAAGAACGGGTCCGGCATCGCCGGTTCTTTCACTGTCCGCAAGATCTCCTTCGGCGAAGGCGTGGAGCGTGTGTTCCCGCTCTACTCGACCAATATCGAAAGCATCACCGTCGTGCGCCGCGGTCGCGTCCGCCGCGCCAAGCTCTATTACCTGCGCTCGCGCCGCGGCAAGTCGGCCCGGATTGCGGAAGACAGCACCTACAAGCCGAAGTCGTAAGGAGCGCCGCGATGAAAAAGAACCTGCATCCCGAGTACCACCTCATCGACGTCAAGCTGACCGATGGCACGGTGGTCCAGATGAAATCGACCTGGGGCAAGGAAGGCGACCAGCTGTCGCTCGACATCGACCCCTCCGTCCACCCCGCCTGGACCGGCGGCTCGACCAAGCTGATGGACAGCGGCGGCCGGGTGTCGAAGTTCAAGAAAAAATACGAGGGCCTTGGCTTCTGAGCCACGGATCCTTGACGGAACGAAGCGCCGCCCCTCGGGGCGGCGTTTTCGTTTCGGGGGCCAGCCGGAGGGAGAAAGGGCCGGAGTGCGACAGGCGGCATTTGGCGATTCAACGACCGCCGCAAATGCTGTAGAGCGGAGGCCGACATGCATTGCCTGAAGTGGATCACGCCATGAATATCGACCTTCTCAAACGCCTTTGCGAAACGCCCGGCGTGCCCGGCCACGAGCACCGCGTGCGCGAGTTGATCCTAGCGGAGACCGAGGGCCTCTTCGACCATGTCGAAACCGACCCGATGGGCTCGCTTCTCTGCCGACGCGACGCGCGCGGCGGCGCGGCGGCGCCGCTCAAGGTCATGCTGCTCTGCCACATGGACGAGATCGGTTTTCTCGTGAGTCACATCACCAAGGAAGGCTTCCTGCACGTCCAGCCGGTCGGCGGCTTCGACCCGCGCACGCTCTTCGCCCGAAGGGTGCTGGTCTGCACCGAGGCGGGCGACCTGCCCGGCGTGATGAACGCCTCCGGGCCGGGCGTGCACATCACCAAGCCCGACGACCGAAAGAAGGTCCCCGACACGCACGAGTTCATCGTCGACATCGGGCTCGGCGCCGCGGCGGCCGAGCGGGTGAAGATCGGCGACATGGTGGTGATGGACGAGCCCTTTGTGGAAATGGGCGAGAAATGCGTCTCCAAGGCGCTGGACAATCGCGTCGCCTGCTGGCTCGGGATCGAGGCCATGCGCGGCCTCGGCGAGGCCGCCAACGCGGCCGAGATCCACGTCGCCTTTACCGCGCAGGAAGAGGTCGGCCTCCGGGGCGCACGCACCGCCGCCTTCCGGGTGCAGCCCGATATCGGGCTCGGCGTCGACACGACGCTGGCCTGCGACACCCCCGGCGTGCCGGAACAGGATCGGACCACCGAGCAGGGCAAGGGATTCGGCCTGCATGTCCGCGACAGTTCCTTCATCGCCGATACCGGGCTGGTTGCCGAGATCGACGCCCTAGCCCGCGCCGAGGGTATCCCGTTCCAGCGCACCATGCTGCGCTCGGGCGGACAGGACGGCGCGGCGGCACAACAGGCCGCTGCCGGCGCCCGTGCTGTGGGGATCGTCGTCGGCACGCGCTACATCCACACGATCTGCGAGATGATCGACCTGCGCGACCTTGCGGCGGCGCGCGACATCCTCGTCGCCTATCTCAAGCAGGCGGGGTAACGGCGGCAGGTCGTTCAGGCTGCCCGAACGCCGCAAAGACCGGACCGGTGCGCGTCTGCGCGAGCTGCGCTCCGTCCCGGTCGAGAAACAGCACGGAGAGGCCGAGGCGCTGCGCCAGTTCGGAGCCACGGTCGCGGCCGAGCACCATCATCGCCGTTGCCCAGGCATCGGCCAGAAGGCAGGTCGGCGCGACCACCGTGACCGAAGCCGGGCTGTCGGCCAGCGGCGCGCCGCGGGCAGGATCCATGGTGTGTGACCATCGCCGGCCGCCAAGGTCGATCCAGTGCCGATAGTCGCCCGAGGTGGCGACGGCGGCGTCGCCGAGGGTCAGGACCGAATGCGCGGCACGATGGCCATGGTCGGGTCGTTCCACGCCGATGCACCACGGCGCGCCGCCCGGTTGCGACCCGAGCGCACGGAGCTCACCGTCGATCGAGAGGAGCGCATGCGCGATGCCGAAGCTGCATGCGGTCTCGGTCAGCCGGTCCACGCCAAAGCCCTTG
Organism: Tropicimonas sp. IMCC6043; assembly: GCF_004146235.1. GTDB lineage: Bacteria > Pseudomonadota > Alphaproteobacteria > Rhodobacterales > Rhodobacteraceae > Tropicimonas. Next base: position 22,850 of record NZ_SELO01000014.1, read on the forward strand.
GCGATCCCGCCTAGGTCGAGCACCAGCGGCGCGTGCTTGCGGGCTCGGCCCCGGGCTATGTCGATCTCCAGCACCTCATAGGTCGGGCGGCGCGGCGCGTGCAGCGCGGCGCGGATCCGGTCCTCCGCCGCCTCGGCCGCGCCGAACCCCCAGGCCCGGACCGCATCGCCCAGCCCCATGTCGAAGGCTCCGCCCGATGCGCGGCCGATCGCGAGCCCGGCGTCGAGGACGGTGAGAAGACCGGCCGGTCCGTCGACCCACCGGCCGGTCTCGGCGCGGTTCAGCCGCATCAGGTCGCTGTCCTCCGACCAGGTCGACATCTGGCGGTCAACATCGCCGACAGCAGCCGCCAACGCCGCCCGGAGTCGGGCCGGTTCGAGATCTGGTGCGGCATAGACAATCGCAGACCAGCGCGTGCCCATCGTCGGACCGTTGAGCGCGTGGCGGACGAGATCAGTAGACATCTTCGACATACCTTCCCTGCGCCTTGAGGGCGATCGGTCCGAGATTGGATGGGGCAAGGATATCCTCGAGCGCGGCGGCAACGCCCGCGGCCATGTCGCGGCCGCCACAGACCATGATCCGTGCGCCATCGGCAATCCGCCGGCGCAGGGCGTCGGCATCCCGGCGCAGCGCGTCCTGAACGTAGGAACGATCCACGCTGCGGGAGAAGGCTGTCACGACCGAGCTGAGCTTGCCCTCCTTCTGCCAGCGGTGGAGATCCTCGCCATAGAGCAGGTCGCTGGACCTGTCGCGGGCGCCGAAATAGAGGTGCATCGGCCGGCGCGCGGTATTGGCGCGGGCAAAGCCCGCCAGCGGGCCGATCCCGGTGCCCGCGCCAATCAGGATCAGCGGCGCTTTGTCCTCGACCGGGTGGAACCCGGCATTCCGGCGCAGGAAGGCGCGGATCGTCTCGCCCGGCTCCAGCGCGGTCAACTGACCGGAGCAGAGGTCGCCCGGATGCCTGCGCACGCAGATCTCGATGAACCCGTCGGTGCTGCCGGAGGCGAGCGAGTAGTAGCGCGGCACCGTGTCGCCTTCGGGAATGACGCCGATAAGATCGCCGGCCTGGAACCGCGCAAAGCCGCGTCCCGTCAGACGGGCCCAGAACGAGCAGCGCGGCAACGCGAAACGCAGGATCGCGGTGGGCGCCTGCACCGCCTCGCCATAGTCGCGACGCGACAGGAGCGGCAGCAGGACACCGCGCGTCTCGGCGGCCTCGCCGTCGAGCGGCAACGCGACCCCGAGGGCCTCGGCAAGCGTGGCGCCCCAGCGGGCAAAGTCCTCGTGCGATTGCCTGTCCACGCGGCCGAGCGGCATCATCTCGCGCCGGCCGGCCGCGCGGACCGCGCTCCGGACCTGCTCGGTGAAGGCGCAGAAGCGTGGAAAGGCGCTGTCACCGAAGCCCAGGATCGCAACCGGGGCGGCGGGTGGCCGTGGCAAAGCGTCGAGCCGATTGAGGAAGCCCCGGGCCGAGGCCGGTGCGTCGCCATCGCCGGAGGTCGCGGCGAAGATCAGGATACGGGTGGCGCGGAGGTAGCGTTCAGGCGCGAAGTCCGACATGGCGGCGACATGGGTGGCGCTGCCGGTCCCGGTCAGCGCCTTGCGCAGCGAGTCGGCGAAGCCCCAGGTGGTGCCGCCCTCGGAACCGACGAGGAGGATCGTGTCGGCCTCTTCCGCGGTAACCCGGACCTTTCTGCCTCTCGGCAGCAGCGACCGGCCGGATTGCAGCAACCAACCTGTCAGCGACAGAACCGGAACGCTCAATGCGCAGAGCCCGAGGACCATGCCGAGCCAAGCCGCGCCCTCGCCTTTATGCAGCATCTGGATCGTGTCGGAGACCCGGTCGAGCCGCGTTTTCCCGGCCCATGCCAGCAGCGCGCCGCTGCCTTGGTCGACGTAGCCGATGCCGGCTGTAGTCTCGATGGTGAAGACATCGCGCAGGTCCCCGATCCGGGGCAGGGTCAGCGCGCGAAGATCCGCCAGCTGGATCTCCTTCAGTGCCGTCAGCATGGCCGGAGAGACCCCGCCCACACCGCTCACCGGAGGCAGCGCCGGTAGTGCGCCACCATGCGGAACAAGGCCGGTATAGCCGGCGAAGAGCCAGAGCCCGGTGAGCGCCGAGAGCAGGAGGCCGATCCCGGCTGCGCGCGCAATCTCGAGATGCAGCCGCTGTGGCAACGGCCCTTTCAGCGGTCCGAAGAGCCGGCGCCAGCCGCCCATCCGGCGCGCGGCGAGCAGGAAGCCGGAGACCGAAAGGATCACCATGAAGAGGCTGACAAGCGCCACGGCGATCCGGCCCGCGTCCCCGGCGAAGAACGCGCGGTGCATGTCGACGAACCAGCTTTCCACCGGTGAGCGGACAAGCGGGGCAAGGATCGTCCCATTCGCCGGGTCGATGACCCATTGCGACGCGGTGCCGTCGTCATAGGCGTAGGCGGTGATCCGGCCCGAGGGCGCGCGCCGGATCTGTTCCAGGCCCGGCACCACATTCTGAACCTGCGCGACGAAGCTGCCGACATCGGTCACCGGAGTGGCCGGCGTCGACACCGCCTCTGCTGCCGGATAGAGCGAAAGGACGGCACCGCTCAGCGCCGTGACGGAGACCAGCAGGGCGAGGACGAGCCCTGCCCAACGGTGCAGCGGACGGATCATCGGCCCCTCCCCTACATGTCGTAGCTGAACTGGGAGATGTAGGTCCGGCCCGTCACGAGCTGGCCGGCGCCGTCCGTGGTCAACGGCACCACGATCTCGGAGGGGCTGTTGCGCATGTCCTCGACCGAAGCGTCGATATGCAGCTCGTACCCGGCATCGAACAGCGCGTCGGCAAGATCGAAGCTCACCGTAAGGGTCTTGCCGGACCCGACGCTGGCTCCGGTGATCCCGTTCACCTCTGCCGTATTGCCGCCGGTGGCGCGGTACCAGTCGGTGAGGCTTTCGTAATACTTGGCTTTCGGACCGGCCATCCACAGCGAGCCAACATAAGCCCCTCCGGCGTCTGTGACGTAGTAGGCCAGATAGGCCCCGTTACCACCGTACTCGTTCAGCGTCGTGGTAAATGCCACGTCCCTGGCCAGGGCAATGCCGGGCGCGGTAAGCGCGGTGGTCAGCGCAAGGGCGGCAAGTAGCGTCTTCATTGTCTGGTATCTCCTTTGGTCGGAATGGTCTTGGCGGGTTCAGTTCGTCTGCACCCTCGGCGCCGTATCGCTGTTGAAGAGGCCGTTGGTGGGCGGTGGCGTGGTGCCCGCCCGCGCCGGGCCGGCGCCGCCGCGACGATAGTCGTCGTCGTCATCATCTTCATCGTCGTGATCGTCGTCCCAGAAGCGGCCGAAGAACCAGCCATGGTCGTGGACGTCCCTCTCGCGATGGCCGTGCCGCTCGCCATGTCCATGCGTCCCGGAGCGTTTCCACGCGTCCCCGTCGGCGGGCGCGCTGGCAGAGGTGGTGGCACAGGGCGCGACCGCGGCCTGATCGCCCAATGGTTGACCTGTTACCGGGCTCTGCGCCTGAGCCGAGGCGCTCAGGGTCGTGACGGCAAGTGTTGCAAGAAGCAGTCTTGGAAGGGTCGGCATGTGAGTCTCCTGCGTGATCTGATGCCCACTGGATCGCCTCCCTTCCTGATCGCTTCCTGACGAGGCCGCGGAAATCGCGTCAGCTTCCCGTAAGGTTTCGGGCGCATTAGGGTGCCCGAGGAAATCCGGAGCCACGCATGCGCATCCTGTTGATCGAAGACGACACGGTTCTCGGGGCCGCGGTCCATGACCAGCTCAAGGCGGACGGACATTCCGCCGACTGGGCCACACGGCTCGACATGGCGCAGGACGCACTGGCCGTCGGCCCGTTCGAACTCGTGCTGCTGGACCTGATGCTGCCCGACGGGCGCGGCATCCCATTTCTCAGGGTCATGCGGGCGCGGGGCGACGTCACGCCGGTGATCATCCTGACCGCGCTCGACCAGGTGTCGGACCGGATCGAGGGGCTGAACGCGGGGGCGGACGACTACATGGTCAAACCCTTCGACCTCTCCGAACTGTCGGCGCGCATCGGTTCGGTGGCGCGGCGCTATGCCGGCAATCCGAATCCACTCGTTCATGTCGGCCCGCTTGAGATCGACCTTGCCGCCCGAACGATCCGGCGCGAGGGCAGGCCCGTCGTGCTGACCGCCCGGGAATGGGCACTGTTCGAGGCGCTCGTCCAGGCTCCGAGCCAGGTGCTGTCCAAAGGTCAGCTCGAGGAACATCTCTACAGCTTCGACGACAGTATCGAGAGCAATACGATCGAGGCGCATGTGAGCCGCCTGCGCAAGAAACTCGGCCGCACGGCGATCGAGACCGAGCGCGGGCTCGGCTACCGGCTGGGTCGGTCATGACAGGGCCGCGCTCGCTCCAGCTTCGGCTCGCGCTCGCGATCGGGCTGGCGGTCACCCTGCTGTGGCTCGCTGCGGCCGGTGTCACGGCGCACCGGCTGCGGCACGAACTGGACGCGGAATTCGACGGCGCGCTGCGCGACACGGCGCACCGTCTGCTGCTGCTGACCGGACGCGAGGAGAGCAACTTTCGCGTCCGCACGCATGGCCACGAGCGGGATGACCGGTCCGACCATGACGACGATTTCGACGACGACGATGAAGCCAGCAAGGAGGATGCGGGCAAGGCGCTTTCCGGCGACGCCTACAGCTATCTCATCCGCGACGAGTCCGGAGCGGTCATAGTGGCCTCCGAGGGCGCCGACCCGGCCGATTTCCCGCCTTTCGAGCACGAAGGCTTCCTCCGCACCGGCGACCGAACCCTCTTCTACGACCGCGCCCGACGTGGCGACACGGTCCTGACCATCGCCGTGTCCGAGCCCAGCTCGCGCCGCACCATGGTCGCCGGCGAGATCGCGGTGAGCCTGAGCCTGCCGTTGCTGCTGGTGATCCCGCTGAGCCTCGTGGCCATCTTCCTCGTGGTCAGGCACAGCCTGGCGCCGATGCGACAATTGCGCGACGACCTTGGCCAGCGGAGCGCCAATAACCTCGCCCCGCTCGACGATCGCGGCCTCCCGGCCGAGCTGACGCCCATCGTCGGCAGCCTCAACGCCCTCCTCGCGCGGCTCGGCGGTGCCTTCGAGGCCGAGCGCAGCTTTGCCGCCAACGCGGCGCACGAGTTGCGCACGCCGGTGGCCGGCGCCATCGCCCAGGCGCAGCGACTGAAGGCCGAGACGGAGGATGCCGCGGCGGCGGCACGCGCGGGCGAGATTGAAACCACGCTGAAGCGGCTGAACAACCTGTCGGAGAAACTCATGCAACTGGCCCGCGCCGAAGGCGCGCGGCTGCGCACTGGACAGCCGACCGACCTGCGCCCGGTCCTGCGCATGATCGTCGACGATTTCGAACGGCTCGGCGCCTCCGGGCGAATGGAGACAAGCCTCGTAGAGCGACCGGTCCTGTCGGATCTCGACCCGGACGCTTTCGGGATCCTCTCCCGGAACCTGATCGAGAACGCGCTGAAGCACGGCGCTCCCGGCGAGCCGGTTGCCGTCTCGCTGTCGGACCGTGCGGTCCTCACGGTCTCGAACCACGGCGCTGTCATCCCGCCCGACGCGCTCGAGCGGCTGACCACCCGGTTCACCCGCGCCAATGGCAAGGTCGGCGGCAGCGGGCTCGGCCTCGCCATTGTTCGAATCATCGCGGACAGGGCCGATGCGACACTCGAATTTCATTCGCCCGTGCCGGGCGGTCCGGACGGCCTTGAGGTGCGCGTGTCCTTTCCCTCTGCCGGATAGGCGCGCGCCGCGACGGGACGTGACGCTGTCGGCAATCAGAGGGGCAGGATCGGCGGCCCGAAACCCGCTTGGCGGACTCGCAATCCATGTTACCCTTTCGCTACGGAATGCGGGCTGGTCGCACACAGGGCCGCTGATCCGAGCCGAACAGGGAGGCCACCATGATCCGTCGCATCTCTGTCGCCGCAATCCTCGCAAGTCTTGCGATGCCTGCGGCGGCACAGTTTCACCCCAACCCCGAAACGCTCGAAGGGCTCTATCCGGGCCGGGCCTATTCGCCCTATGCCAGCCGGGGCTTTCCGAGCCGGGTGTTCTGGGGCGACACGCACCTGCACACGGGCTATTCAATGGATGCCGGGCTCTTCGGCAACACCACCGGGCATGACACCGCGTATCGCTTTGCGCGCGGCGAGGAAGTTACTGCTGCTTCCGGTCAACCGGTCAAGCTCTCGCGGCCGCTGGACTGGCTGGTGCTGGCCGACCATTCCGACGGCATGGGCATGATCTTCGACCTGCAGAAGGGTACGCAGAACATTCTCGCCTCCGAACAGGGACGGCGCTGGCACGATGCGATGGTGGCCGGCGGCGAAGAATCCGCCATGGCGGCGCTGGACCTCATCACCAATTTCTCGCAAGGCACGATGGACGAGGCCCTGCTTCTCGACTACTCGCCCGGCTCGCCGATCTATTCCTCGATCTGGGACACGGTGGTCGCCAAGGCCGAGGAGTACAACGATCCGGGCAGTTTTACGGCCTTCATCGGCTATGAATGGACCGCGCTGGTCGCGGGCAACAACCTGCACCGGAACGTGGTCTACCGCGACAACGGAGACAGGGCGCTGATGATGGAGCCGATGGTCACGCAGGCGCCGGTTGGCTCGACAGACCCGCTGGATCTCTACGCGTGGCTGGAAACCTTCGAGGAGAAGACCGGCGGCAACGTCTTCGCGCTTGCGCACAACGGCAACCTGTCGAACGGGATTATGTTCCCGACCGAGGCGCAATATACCGGCGCGCCGATCGACGAAAACTATGTGCAACTGCGCGCGAAATGGGAGCCGCTCTACGAATACACCCAGATCAAGGGCGACGGCGAGGCCCACCCCTACCTCTCGCCCGAGGACCCGTTCGCGAATTACGAGACCTGGGATGTCGGCAACCTGGACCTGACCCAGGCCAAGACGCCGGAAATGCTCAAGCACGAATACGCCCGCGAAGCGCTCAAGCAGGGCATGGCGCTGGAGACGAAGCTTGGCACAAACCCCTACAAGTTCGGGGCGGTGGGCTCGACCGATAGCCACACTTCGCTGGCGACGGCGGATTCCGACAACTATTTCGGCAAGGCCACCAATGCCGAACCCTCGCCGACCCGGATGATGCATCCCTTCACCAAGACCGATATCGGCGCCTTCGAGGGCTATCAGCTCGTGGCGTCCGGCTATACCGGCGTCTGGGCCGAAGAGAACACCCGCGCATCGCTCTGGGACGCAATGGCCCGCCGCGAGACCTATGCCACCACCGGCCCACGGATGATGGTGCGCTTCTTCGGTGGATGGGATTTCACCGAAAACGACCTGCGGAGCCGGCAGCCCGCCTTTGCCGGCTATGAACGCGGCGTGCCGATGGGCGGAGACCTGCGCCCGGCTCCGGACGGGGCGGCTGCCCCCACCTTCATGGCCTATGCGCTGCGGGATCCGATCGGCGCCAATCTGGACCGCATCCAGATCGTGAAGGGCTGGTTGGATGCCGACGGCGAGTTGCATGAGCAGGTCTACAACGTCGCCTGGTCCGAGGGCCGCGAGCCAGATGCCGACGGCGCACTGCCGCCGGTCGGCAACACCGTCGACCTGGAGGCGGCGGGATATCTCAACACCATCGGCGCCGCCGAACTGGCCGCGGTCTGGACCGACCCGGATTTCGACCCCGCCGAGAAGGCGTTCTACTACGTCCGGGTACTCGAGATCCCGACGCCACGCTGGGTGGTCTACGACGCGGTGCGCTTCGGCGTCGAGATCCCCGAGGGCGCAGAGACCACGCATCAGGAACGCGCCTATACCTCGTCGATCTGGTACACGCCCGAAGGCTGAACCGCCGGGTTTCGTCCCACCCCGCTTCACCGGCCGGGCCGCTGCCTTCAAGGTGCGGCCCGGCCCTTGACGTCGGCGAGCAAGCGTCGGAACCATGGGAGCTATTCAGTCCGAGGCGCCCTGCATGCGACTTTTTCGAGAACCGCTCTTTCACTTCTTCCTGCTCGGACTGGCGATCTTTGGCTGGTACGCCTGGATCAACCCAACGGAACCCTCCGCCGGCGACGCCGGCACCATCGTCCTCGACACAAGCGATGCCGAGCGGCTGGCCGCGCAATTCCGCGCGACCTGGCAGCGCCCGCCTACGGAGGCAGAGCTCGCCGGCCTTTTGCAGGCGCTGGTGCGGGAGGAAGTGCTGGTGCGGGAGGCCCGTTCGCTCGGACTCGACCGCGGCGACGGTGTGGTGCGCAATCGGCTGGCCCAGAAAATGGAGTTCCTGACCAGCTCCGTCGCCAGCGCGATGCAGCCGGAGGACGAAGTGCTTCGGAAACATCTGGAGCGCTATCCGGAACGGTTCACGGCGCCCGGCCGGCTGGCTCTCGAACAGGTCTATCTCGGCGAGGCGCCCGGCCCCGGGAACATGTCAACCGCGCTCGGCGCGCTCCGGGACGGCGCCGACCCGGCGGAGATCGGCATGCGCAGCCTGTTGCCCGCAACGGTGCCGCTGTCGCCTGCGCCGGCCGTCGAGGCGATCTTCGGCGGCGGTTTCGCCGAGGCGCTGGACGCGCAACCCCAGGGCGAATGGTCCGGCCCAATCGGTTCGGCCTATGGCGCGCATCTGGTGCGTGTCACCAACCGAACCGCGCCACTGCTGCCGCCCTTCGACGAGATCCGCGACCGGGTGCTGCTCGACTGGCGCCGGGAGATGACGGAGGAACTCGCCCGCAGCCGCTACGAAGCACTTGTAGCGCAATATGAGGTGATCCTGCCGGACCTCTCCGAGCTACCGGACGGAACTGTCAGATGATCCTGCGCCGCGCCGCCCTCGCCCTTCTCCTGCTTCTGGGCTCGCTTGCCGAGGTATCCGGCCACGCTCTTCAGCCCGGCTATCTCGACCTGCGGCAGCTCACGGCAGACACCTGGCAGGTGTTCTGGCGCAAGCCGGATGTCAATGGCGCACCGATGGCGATCGACGCCGCGCTGCCTGACAGCTGCATGCCGGCTGTCGGTCCCGACCCCGCTTTCGACGGGTCGGCCTGGGTCTCGGCCTGGGTCGCAGACTGCCCCGGCGGACTCGGCGGGCGCGAGATCGCCATTCCCGGGCTCGAGCTTCAGCGCACGGACGTGCTGGTGCGCCTTCAGCCGCACGACCGCAGCGCGACGACGCAACGGCTCACCCCCGAGGCGCCGAGCCATGTCCTGCCAGAAACCCCCAGTACCTGGGGCGTGTTCCAGAGCTATTTCCGGCTCGGTTTCGCCCATATCCTAGAGGGGCTCGACCACCTGCTCTTCGTGTTTGCGCTTATCATCCTGGTGCGCGACCGCTGGCGGCTGATCGGCGCGATCACCGCTTTCACCGTGGCGCATTCGATCACGCTGGCATTGGCGGCACTTGGCCGGATCTCGGTTCCTGGCCCGCCGGTGGAGGCGACAATAGCCCTCTCGATCGTTTTTCTGGCGGTGGAGATCCTCAAGCACGAGGACGGGGCACTCCGTCTCTCGGAGCGAGCCCCCTGGCTGGTTTCCTTCGCCTTCGGCCTGCTGCACGGGCTGGGATTTGCCGGGGCGCTGACCGAGATCGGCCTGCCCGAGGGCGAGATCCCGGCCGCGCTGCTGGCGTTCAATCTCGGTGTCGAGGGCGGCCAGCTCGCCTTTGTCGCCGCTGTGCTCGCTGCCGGTGCCGCGCTCCGGCTGGCCGTTCCGCGGGTCCTTGCGCAGGCCCGCAGGGCGCATTCCGCCGGCAGCATGCTCACCGGCTACGCGATCGGCGGCACCGCCACATACTGGCTCGTGCAGCGGGTGATTGCGTTCTGAACCGCCACAGGGAACGGATCGCCTCCGATCCGCCGGCCCGGTGCCCATTCGCTCATTCCCGCAGTTGCCAAAGACGCGTCAGACTTTCCAGAAGCAGAAGGCGATCCAGGCGATGGCAATTCCCAGCGGCACCCAGAGCGGCGTTCCGATGAGCCCGAGCCAGGCCAGGAAGACATAGGCCGACCCGAGGAGGCTCATGAACAGCCGATCGCCCCGCGTCGTGGTGAGCCCGAGTATGCCGTCCCGCTCCGCGCCGCCCGGCCAGCGCCATTCCAGCAGCGCCATGATGCCGATGCTGCCGAAGATGAAGACGAAGAAGGCGAGCGTGGCGCGCGTCCAGGCCATCCAGAATCCGGAGAAGATCGGCTCCGTCCACCATTTCGCCCAGGAGAAGACCTCGGCCTGTTGCGCGCCGACATTTCCCCAGCCTGATTGCTGGGCAAGCGCGGCAACGGGGATCGGCAGCAGAGCGAGGGCGGGGTAGAGCAGGCGACGCATCACACCCTCCCGAGGGCGAAGCCCTTGGCGATGTAGTTGCGCACGAAATAGATGACGATCGCGCCGGGGATGATGGTCAGCACACCGGCCGCCGCGAGAAGTCCGAGCTCGTAGCCCGCGCTCGAGGCGGTGCGCGTCATCACCGCCGCGATCGGCTTGGCGTAGACGGCGGTCAGCGTCTTGGCCAGCAGCAGCTCCACCCAGGAGAACATGAAGAGGAAGAAGGCGGTCACGCCGATGCCCGCCTTGATGGTCGGCACGAAGATCGTGGTGAAGAAGCGCGGGAAGGAATAGCCGTCGACAAAGGCGGTCTCGTCGAGCTCCTTGGGGATGCCCGACATGAAGCCCTCGAGGATCCACACCGCCAGCGGGATGTTGAAGAGGCAATGCGCCAGCGCCACCGCGAGATAGGTGTCGAACAGCCCGACCGCCGAGTACAGCTGGAAGAACGGCAGCGCGAAGACCGCGACCGGGGCCATGCGGTTGGTCAGCAGCCAGAAGAACAGGTGCTTGTCGCCCATGAAGCTGTAGCGCGAGAAGGCATAGGCCGCCGGCAGCGCGGCGGCGAGCGAAATCACCGTGTTGAGCGTGACGTAGGAGATCGAGTTGAAGTAGCCCCAGTACCAGGTTGGATCGGTGAAGATGACCCGGTAATTGTCGAGCGTCCAGACCTGCGGGAAGAGCGAGAAGCCCCCGAGGATCTCGTTGGTGGTCTTGAAGCTCATCGCCACCAGCCAGTAGATCGGTAGCATCAGGAACAGGATGTAGAGGATCGGAACCAGGCTGCGGGCTTTCATTGCTCGTCCCTCGTCATGATGGTGTAGAAGAGCCAGGACACCAGAAGGGTGAAGGCAAAGTAGATCAGCGACATCGCCGCCGCCGGGCCAAGATCGAACTGCCCGAGCGCCACCTTCACGAGGTCGATGGAGAGGAAGGTGGTGGAATTGCCGGGGCCGCCGCCGGTCAGCACGAAGGGCTCGGTGTAGATGTTGAAGCTGTCCATGAAGCGCAGAAGGATCGCGATGGTCAGCACGCGTTTCATCTTCGGCAGCTGGATGTGCCGGAACACCGCCCAGCCCGACGCCGCGTCGATCTTCGCCGCCTGGTAATAGGCATCCGGGATCGAGATCAGCCCGGCATAGGCCAGCAGCACCACCAGCGAGGTCCAGTGCCAAACATCCATAACGATCACGGTGACCCAGGCGGCGAGAGGGCTCTGGGTCATGTTGTAGTCGATGCCGACGACATTGTTCAGGAAATAGCCGAGAAGGCCGATATCGGGCAGGGTGAAGATGTTCCACATCGCGCCGACGACGTTCCAGGGGATCAAGAGCGGCAGCGACATGAGCACAAGGCAGACCGGCACCCAGAAGCCCTTGCGCGGCATCGTGAGTGCGATGGCGACGCCGAGCGGCACCTCGATGATGAGGATCGTCGCGGTGAACAGCACCTGCCGGCCGAGCGCGGCGTGGAAACGCTCGGATCGCAGCACGTCTTCGAACCAGCCGAGCCCGTGCCAGAAGAAGAGGTTGTCCCCGAAGGTCTCCTGCACCGAATAGTTGACCACCGTCATCAACGGCACCAGCGCGTTGAAGGCGACGAGGATCAGCACCGGCAGGACGAAGAGCCATCCGCGCTGGTTCTGGGTCTTCATGTCGTTGACTCCTGCATTGCCAGCCATCCGTCGGCATAGACGCGGGTGTGGGCCGGGTTGAAGACGAGGTGGATCTCGCTTCCCGGCTCGGGCGCCGCGCCGTCGATGATGGCGCTGACCGGGACGTCGCCCGCCATCGCGTCGAGAACGGTGTGCCGGCCGATATCGGCCGCCTTGCGCACCCGGGCCGGAATGCCCGTGGCGCCGAGCGAGACGAATTCGGGCCGGATGCCGATCTCGGTCCGCGCGCCCGCCGGGGCCGCCGGCGTGCCGGCGGTCTCCACCGTGACGCCCTGGAACGTGGCGCGCCCGCCGTCCATCTCGCAGGGCAGAATGTTCATTCCCGGCGAGCCGATGAAATGGCCGACGAAGGTGTGTCGGGGGCATTCGAACAGGTCCACCGGAGTGCCGATCTGCACGATTTCGCCATCCTGCATCACCACCACCTGGTCCGCGAAGGTGAGCGCCTCGGTCTGGTCATGGGTGACGTAGATCATCGTCACGCCGATCTTCTGGTGCAGTTCCTTGACCTTGGAACGTAGTTTCCACTTCTGCGCCGGGTCGATGACCGTCAGCGGCTCGTCGAACATGATCACGTTGACGTCGTTGCGCACCAGCCCGCGGCCCATCGAGATCTTCTGCTTGTCGTCGGGGCCAAGGCCGGAGGCGCGCGTGCGCAGCCGGTTCGAGAGGTCGAGTATCTCAGCGATCTCGCGCACCCGGGCGTCGACCTGATCCTCCGGCACGCCGCGGTTGCGCAGCGGGAACGCGAGGTTGTTGTAGACCGACATGGTGTCGTAGATCACCGGGAACTGGAACACCTGCGCGATGTTGCGTCGGTCCGGCGGCTCGTCGGTGACGTCGCGCTCGTCGAAGAGAACGCGGCCCTCGCTCGGCGTCAGCAGGCCCGAGATGATATTCAGGAGTGTGGTCTTGCCGCAGCCGGACGGTCCCAGCAGCGCATAGGCGCCGCCATCCTTCCATTCGAGATCCATGCGTTTGAGCGCGAAGTCGTCGTCTCCCGCGGGCGCGTCGAGATAGCTGTGGCGGAGGCTGTCGAGCGTGATCTTAGCCATGGGCACTCCCCCGCGCGGCAAGCTGCCCATCGCGTGCGAAATAGAAGCATTCCGCCGGCACCATGTGGAACTCATGGGTCTGGCCGACAAAGAACTGGGTCACGCCGGGGCTCTGGGAGACCCAGACCCGGTCGGCGATGGAGAAATGTGCGACGCTCTCCGAGCCGGAGAGCTCGGTGATCCGCACCGTGCCGGTGATCGGGACCGCGGCCGCGGCGGGGGCTACGGGCGTAACGTGATGCGGGCGGATTCCGACGACATACTCGCCGTCGGACAGCCCGGCGGCCTCTCCCTCGACCGGCCAGTCGAGCGCCGTGCCGAGATGCATTCGGTCGCCGCGCTTTTCCACCGGCGCGATATTGATCGGCGGGTCGGAGAAGACCTGCGCCGAGTGCAGGTCGGCCGGGGCGCGGTAGATTTCCGCCGTCGAGCCGAACTGGGTCACCCGACCCTCATACATCAGCGCGGTGTTGCCACCGAGAAGCAGCGCCTCGGTGGGCTCCGAGGTGGCGTAGACGATCACGGTACCGCGCCCGGCGAGAAGCTCGGGAAGCTGCTCGCGCAGCTCCTCACGCAGCTTGTAGTCGAGATTGGCGAGCGGCTCGTCGAGAAAGATCGCAGTGCTCTCCTTGACGATCGCTCGCGCGAGCGCGGTGCGTTGCTGCTGGCCGCCCGAGAGTTCCTGCGGGCGGCGGTGCAGCATCGGGCGCAACTGGAGGATGTCGGCCGCCGCCTCGACACGGCCGGCGATCTCTGACGTTGGGACGCCGGATACCTTCAGTGGCGACGCGATGTTCTCGAAGACGGTCATGTGCGGGTAGTTGACGAAGAACTGGTGCACCAGCGAGATGTTCCGCTTCTGCGGGCTGCGGCCGGTCACGTCCTGACCATCCACCCGGATCGAACCGCGGGTCGGCCGCTCGAGCCCGGCCATCAGGCGGATGAGCGTGCTCTTTCCGGCGCCGGTCGCTCCAAGCAGGATGTTGAAGGAACCGACCTCGAGCCGGAGCGTCGTCGGATAGATATGCATGTCTGCGCCGACACGCAGAGACAGGTCCGTCAGTTCCAGTGTCATCCAAGTTCCCGATGCAGTTCGGAGCCGCAGCCGAATGGCGCTTCGCGGCGCCCGTCAGGGAAACCGGGGCGCCGCAACGCCCCGGTCCGGTTCAGATCAACTCCGGAGAGCGATCAGTTCGCTTGCCATTGCTTGATGAGATCCTCGTAGGCGATCGTCTCGCCCTGCGGTTTCTCGTTCTCGAGCTTGGCCTTGGCACCGCCCTTGCCGATCCATTCGGACGGGTCCTTGGGCTCGTTGAGCCGCGGGCCACAGCCACCGTAGACATTGGCCGCCTCGTCCGCCTGCTGCATCCGCGCCATGGTGATGTCCATCTCCTCGGCGAGGCGGTCCATCGCCTGCTGCGGAGTGAAGGTGCCGGCGTTCACGTCGCCGATCTGCTGCCACCAGATCTGCGCCAGCTTCGGATAGTCGGGCACGTTGATCCCCGTCGGCGTCCAGACCACCCGGTCCGGCGAACGGTAGAATTCCACCAGGCCGCCAAGCTTCGGCGCCCGCTCGGTGAAGCTCTCGTCATTGACCGAGCTGTTGCGGATGAAGGTCAGGCCGACATGGCTCTTCTTGGTGTCGACCGTTTTCGACGTCACGAACTGGGCGTAAAGCCAGGCGGCCTTGGCGCGGTCCATCGGCGTCGATTTCAGGAAGGTCCAGGAACCCACGTCCTGATATCCGACCTTCATGCCCTCTTCCCAATAGGGGCCGTGCGGCGACGGGGCCATTTTCCAGAGCGGCATTCCGTCTTCGTCGACCGTGTTGTTGCCGGCCGAACGCGGTGCGACCACGTCCGGAACGAAAGCGGTGTACCAGAAGATCTGCTGGGCCACGTTGCCCTGTGCGAGGGCCGGAAGCGACTGGTAGAAGTCATAGGAGGCGGCGCCCGGCGGGGCGTACTTCCGCAGCCATTCGTCCCATTTGCGAATCGCATATACCGCCGCCGGCCCGTTCGTCGCGCCGCCGCGGCTCACCGAGGCGCCGACCGGGTTGCAGGTTCCTTCCTCCATGCGGATGCCCCATTCGTCGATCGGGACACCGTTCGGCAGGCCCTTGGAGCCCGCGCCGGCCATCGACAGCCAGGCGTCCGTCATCCGCCAGCCGAGGTCGGGCGCGCGCTTGCCATAGTCCATGTGGCCGTAGATCTGAACGCCGTCGATCTCCTTCACGTCCTCGGTGAAGAACTCGGCGATGTCCTCGTAGGCCGACCAGTTGATCGGAACGCCGAGATCGTAGCCGTATTTCTCCTTGAAGGCGGCCTGAAGATCCTCGCGGTCGAACCAATCCTTGCGGAACCAGTAGAGGTTCGCGAATTGCTGGTCGGGCAACTGATAGATCTTGCCGTCCGGACCGGTCGTGAACTGGATGCCGATGAAATCGTCGAGATCGAGCGTCGGGCTCGTCACGTCGGACCAGTCGCCTTCCATCATGTCGCTGAGCGGGTAAGCCTGCTGCAGGCGCGCGTGGGTGCCGATCAGGTCGCTGTCGTTGACATAGCCGTCATAAAGGTTGCGGTTGGTCTGCATCTGCGTCTGGACCGCCTGCACCACCTCGCCCTCGCCGAGGATCTGGTGGTTCACCTTGATCCCGGTGATCTCCTCGAACGCCTTGGTCAGGACCTCGGACTCGTAGGTATGCGTCGGCACACCCTCCGAAAGCACGTTGATCTCCATGCCGGCATAGGGCGCGGCGGCGTCGATGAACCATTGCATCTCTGCTTTCTGTTCGTCGACGGAGATCGCCGAGGGCTGGAATTCCTCGTTGATCCATTTCTCCGCTGCGGCCATGTCTGCATGCGCAACCGGCGCGCCAAGCGTCAGCGCAAAGGCTGACGTGGCGGATAGAAGTGTCTTCCGCATAGTGTTCCTCCCTTGGATAGCCGCGTTCGTTGGCGGCTGGGAAGATGTTGGTCTGCGAAATGACGTTGTGTCAACAGGACGCTCACGCCGCGCTGCCGCGTCCGATGCGGCGGGCTTTCCGCGCGCTGGCCAATCGTCCAGGCGCGGCGTCAGCGCGTGTTGGGCGCGCCCTGCATGCCGAGCAGATTGCGCACCGTCGTCCAGTAGCCCGGCAGTCGCGGCGGCTCGGAGAGCTCGGCCTCGATGGTCTCGGGGGGGATCGCCATCCGGCTGGCCGCAAACTCGCGGCCCCAGACGAGGAAATCCTCGCTGTCTTCGGGCCGCAGCCGGCAGGCGCTGCCGACAAGGCCGACCAGTGTGTCCATCGGGACATACCATTCGTTCTGGATGCCCTCGATGCGCCGGCGCAGGAGAGGCGCCGCGGCGCGCAGCCAGCGGTTCGACGAGAAGTCGACCAGCACCTTGCCCATCTCCGCATGCGAATAGCCGATGAGCGGCGGGAAGGTGTCGAAGAACACACCCTCGCCATCGACCACCGCAAGGTTCCGGATCGATGGATGGAAACCGACGCGCTCGGGGCGGCCCTGGGCAAAGGACCAGAACCGGGCGATCACCTCGCCCGCGGCCTGCATCACCTCCAGAGCCTCCGGCAGCGGTGAGCCAATCATAAGGGCGCGCATCATCGTCTCCGGTTCGAGCGCCTGCTGCACGATCACCGGCACCCGGCTGCCCTCGACCGGCACAAGGAGAAACCGCGTCTCCGGCACCCGGACGCCGCTCGCGTGCAGGAAATCCAGATAGGCGTCATGGGCCCGGGCAAGCCGGTCGAGCTCGGCACCGGCAGCGCCGCGATAGACCTTGATGACCTTGTCGGAAAAGATTCCCGAGGGCGGCCGGTAGGGCTCGCAGAAATACCCCAGGCGCGACACTTTCTGACCGCGCGCCGTCTCGCCGGAGGCGAGCATGGCGGTCAGCGCGTCGGTCCAGGCCTGGGTCTTTGGGGCGGATTGCGGAGTCGGAACCATGGGCGTTGCCTCATCGCGGAGCTTGCCCTCCGGTCCCTACAGGCTCCCGCGCAGGACGTTCAAGCCGAAACACCGGGCACGGCTCGACCAAAGCTTTCGATCGCTGTGGAGCAACGAAGGCGGCCGCTCAGCGCTCCAGCTTGCCACCGGCGTTCGCCCAGGCGTTCAGGCCGCCGAGATCGAACACCGACTCGTGGCCAAACTTGCGGAACATCTTCCCTGCCATGCCGGAGCGCGCGCCCGAGGCACAATAAAGGATCACCGCCCGCCCGTTCTTCAGCGCCGGTTCGCAGGCCGGGCTCGCCGGATCGGCACGCCGGGCGAGGTCACCCATGGGCAGGTTGATCGCGCCCTTCGCGCGCCCGCCCGCGAATTCATTGGCCTCGCGCACATCCACCAGGACCGCCTTGCCGTTCTTCACCATCGTGATCGCTTCGACCGGGTCGATCCGGTCTGCGCCCGGGGCGAAGGGGTTGAACATCGTCAGGAACATCTGTCTCGCCTTTGCATTCCGTTTCGCGCATATATCGCGCTTCTTCCGCAAAGTTCAATGGTCCGCGCAGGTGATTAGGGTTGCACAACCTGCAAAGCATGCGGCAGGCGCGTGTTACGATCACGGACCCGCCCTGCAGCCACCCCTGCTCTCAACAAAAAAGGGGCCGCATCCCGAAGGACGCGGCCCGCGTCCGGCGGCCGGGCCTCCCCTCCCGGCCGGCCGGACCTCAGCTCAGCCAGCGTTTGCGGCGCCGGTAGGAGCGAACGTCCCGGAAGCTCTTGCGACCCTGATCGCTCATGCCGAGGTAGAATTCCTTCACGTCGGGATTCTCGCGCAACTCCGCGGCCGGCCCGTCCATTACCACCCGGCCGCTCTCGAGGATATAGCCGAAATGGGCGAAGCGCAGCGCCACGTTGGTGTTCTGCTCGGCCAGCAGGAAGCTCACGCCCTCGCCCTCGTTCACGGCCTTTACGATCTCGAAGATCTGCTCGACGAGCTGCGGCGCAAGGCCCATCGAGGGCTCGTCGAGCAGGATCGTCTCGGGCCGGCTCATCAACGCCCGGCCGATGGCGCACATCTGCTGCTCGCCGCCCGAGGTATAGCCGGCCTGGCTCTTCCGCCGCTCCTTCAGCCGCGGGAAGTAGCTGTAGACCATCTCGAGGTCGGCCTCGATTGCCCCCTTGCCGTCGGTCCGCGTGTAGGCGCCCGTGCGCAGGTTGTCCTCGACGGTGAGATGCTCGAAGCAATGCCGCCCTTCCATCACCTGGATGACGCCCTTCCGCACGAGCCGCGCGGGGTCGAGATTCTGCACCGCCTCGCCCTTGTATTTTACCGATCCCTTGGTGACCTCGCCGCGTTCGGACCGCAGAAGGTTCGAGATCGCTTTGAGCGTCGTCGTCTTTCCCGCCCCGTTGCCCCCCAGAAGCGCCGTGATGCCGCCCTGCGGCACCGAGAGCGAAACGCCCTTCAGCACGAGGATGACATGGTTGTAGATCACCTCGATATTGTTGACCTCGAGGAGCAACTCCGGGGCATCGGCGGCGGAATCGGGCATCGTGACCTCGCGTGTGTTCTGTCGCGCCGACAACCGTGCTGGCTGCCGGCGCGCGCATGGGGCCTATTCGCAGCTCTCGTTCACCGGCCAGGGCGCGTTGGCCTCGGCATATTCAGCTGCCTTTTCTTCCTCGAGCGGGGTGATGAAGGAGGCATCGGCAGCCAGCAGGTCGGAAGCCTGAACGAACTTCTCGCCGTCCCATTCCAGCATCCATGCGCCAGAGTGGCCGGTGTGGTTGGAGCAGGAGGTCGAGAAGGGCGGGACCATGCCGGTCATGCCAAGTTCCTCCAGCCGTTCGGCGGTGATGTTCAGGTTCTCCAGTCCGTCACGCAACTGCGCGGCAGTGATCTCGGTCACGCCATGCATTTCCTGCGCCGCACGGATGGCCTCGGCGAGCATCATCGAGATCACCAGGCCGCGCTGGTAGAAGACCGAGTTGAGGTCCTCCTGCTGGCTGAGGCCCGCGTCGACGACATATTCCTTGATATCGGCCATCAGCGGCGCGTCGGGCTGCGGCATCGACCAGGAGATCGACTTGTAGCCCTTGCCGTCCTGCCCGACCTGTTTGAGGTCCTCGTCATGCCCGGCCCACCAGACGCCGATGAAGTTCTCCATCGGGAACTTGGTCTTCACGGCCTCGGTGATGGCGCCGGCATTCATCGCGCCCCAGCCCCACATGACCACGTTATCGGGCCGCTCGCGGCGGATCTGCAGCCATTGCGCGGACTGGTTCTGCATTTCCTTGAGGCCGACCGGGATCGGCACGAGCTCGAAATCGTAGGCCTCCGCCATCGCCTCCAGAACGGGCAGCGGCTCCTTGCCGAAGGGGTGATCGAGATGCAGCAGGACGATCTTCTTGCCCTTCAGGCTCTCCATGTCGCCATCGGCGATATACTGCATGATCATCGAGGCCGCGTCCCAGTAGGAGGCGGGCGGATTGAAGGCCCACTGGAAGACCTTGCCGTTGGCCATCGGCGAGAAGCCGTAGCCGGGGGCAAGGATCGGGATCATGTCGACATTGGTCTTCGGCAGGACCTGGAGCGTGATGCCGGTCGACCAGGGCTGGGTGACGACCGCCTCGGCCTTGGTCCGCTCGTAGCATTCCACGCCCTTCTCGGTGGAGTAGCCCGTCTCGCATTCCTCGAAATCGATCATCGCGCCGCCGATGCCGCCATCGCGGGCGTTCAGCATGGTCATGTAGTCCGCCTGGCCGTTCATGATCGGGATGCCGGTGGCGGCGAAGGGGCCGGTCCGGTAGCTGAGATTGGGCGTGTAGATCCCCTCGGCGGTTGCGGCGCTGCCTGCGAGGCCGATTGCGGCGGCGAGCGCCAGCCTGGTCAATGTCTTCATGTTTCTCCTCCCTGATGAAACTGGTTGACGGTTGTGGTTGGAAGGGGATGTCCCCCTTTCGAATTATTCTGGTTGGTTCATTGGATCGGTGCGCCCATTTTCGATGTCAGGCCCGCGCCGCGCGCGACCTCCCCCAAGGGAGGGCGCGGCGCTCATCTCTTTGTTTCGGCGGGGCGCCATCGCGCGTCTCCTCAATGCGGGAATGGCCAGATGATCAGCTTCTCGCGAATGAGCCGCCAGAGCTGGTTCAGCCCGTGCGGTTCGACCACGAGAAAGAAGATGATGAGCGTTCCGACGATCATGATGTTGAGATGCTCGACCAGCGCCGAGTCGATCTCGATCCCGATCGCCCGCGGCACCGTGTTGAGCACCACCGGCAGGCCGACGATCAGGATCGCGCCGAGGTAATTTCCCAGGACAGATCCGAGCCCCCCGATGATGGCGATGAAGAGCACGCGGAAGGAGAGCGGAATGTCGAAGAGGTTCGGCTCCGCCGCGCCCCGCCACATGAAGACGAAAAGCGCCCCCGCCACGCCCACCACGTAGGAGGAAACGGCAAAGGCGGTGAGCTTGGAGCGCATCAGGTCGATGCCGATGAGCTCCGCGGCGATGTCCATGTCGCGCGTCGCCTTCCAGGTGCGGCCGAGCGTGCCGCGGGTGAGGTTGATGCAGATCCAGGTAAGGAGGCAGGTGATGCCGAGGACAAGGTAATATTGCGTCATCGAACTGGCCTGGGGGCCGGCGACATAGAGGCCGAACATGTCGAGATTGGGCACTTGGATCGCACCCGAGGAATTGAAATTGTAGAGCCAGGCCCATTTCTCGAAGAGCCAGACGAGGAAGAACTGCGCCGCGAGTGTCGCGATGGCGAGGTAGAAGCCCTTGATCCGCAGGCTGGGAATGCCGAAGAGAACGCCGACGCCGGCCGAGAACACTCCCGACATAAGGATCGCCACGACCGGGTTCAGCCAGGGCATCAGCGTGATGAGCTTGTAGCAGGCATAGGCGCCGACCCCCATGAAGGCACCGGTACCGAGCGAGAGCTGGCCGGCAAAGCCGGTCAGGATGTTGAGCCCGAGCGCGGCCAGCGAATAGATCAGGATTGGCGTCAGGATCGTCTGGAAGGTGAATTCGCTCGCGGTCAGCGGGAAGATCACCCAGGCACAGAGAAGGATGACCCCGAGCAGGAATGCATCCTGCCGGATCGGGAACAGCGCCTGATCGGCCCGGTAGGAGGTCTTGAACTGGCCTGCGGTGCGGTACAGCATCAGGCCCCGTCCCCGTTCTCGGCGTATTTCTCGGGCTCGCGGTACTGCTCGGGAACCGCCTGTTTCGGCTTCTCGGCATAGCCGGTGCGCTCGCTGAACCGCACCAGCCAGAGATAGGCCCAGATGCCAGCGGCCGCGCCGAGGATCGCGAGAACCATCGCGACCACCAGCCGGCCGGACTCGCCAACACTGGTGAGCGCGAGGTAGCCGAAGGCCCAGAAGCCGGACCATGCGACCACGTTCAGGATTGCGACGAGCTTTGCCAATTCAGTGTCCTCTCAACTTGCCCTGCCACACGGGCTCACACCCTCTCGATGATCTTCTCGCCGAAGAGCCCTTGCGGCCGGAACAGCAGCACGAGGAGCGCCAGCACATAGGCGAACCAGCTCTCGGTGTTTCCTCCGAGAAGCGGACCGCCCCAGTAGATTTCGAATAGCTTCTCCAGCATACCGATCATCAGCCCACCGATGATCGCGCCGGAGATCGACTCGAGCCCGCCCAGCATGAGGACGGGAAGCGCCTTGTAAGCGATCACCTCGAGCGCGAAGGAAACGCCGGCGCGAGAGCCCCAGGCGATGCCCGTCACCAGCGCGATGATCCCGGCGATGAACCAGACAAGCACCCAGATCGTCTGGAGCGAGATGCCGACCGAGAGCGCCGCCTGGTGGTCGTCGCCGAGCGCGCGAATGGCCCGGCCCATCCGGGTCTTTCCCAGGAAGAGCAACAGCGCAAGCACAAGCGCCGCCGCCACCAGAACCACGGTGATGTCGCCATGTTGCAGGATCAGGAGCCCGCCCCAGGGTTCGAGGACCGTGTCGCCGGTGGGGATGCCGAGTTCCTCGGTGATCATCACCTTGTTTTCGCCGCCGAAGATGATTTCGCCCGCGCCGATCAGGAAGAGCGTGATGCCGATCGTCGCCATGAAGAGGATGATGTCCGGCTGGCCGACAAGCGGACGCAGCACCGCCCGCTCGATCGCGACCGCGAGGCCGAACATCACCACCAGCGTCAACGCCACTGCGATCCAGGCCGGCACGCCCTTCTCGTGAAGGCCGACCATTGTCAGCGCGGCGAAGACGACCATGATGCCCTGGGCGAAGTTGAGGATCCGGCTCGAACGGAAGATCAGAACGAAGCCGAGCGCGATCAGCGCGTAGAGCACGCCGGAGACCAGCCCCTCCCAGAGCACCTGCAACAGGAAGTCGGGCGCCGCGACCATATCGGCGAAGGGCGCCACGAAGATCTCATTCAAAAGCTCCATCCTGCCTCCTCAGCCATGCGCCACGCCCAGATAGGCGTCGATCACGTCCTGGTCGTTGCGCACCTCGTCGGGCGTGCCGTCGCCGATCTTGCGACCGTAATCCATCACCACCACCCGGTCGGAGAGATCCATCACCACGCCCATGTCGTGCTCGATCAGGGCGATTGTAGTGCCGAACTCGTCATTCACATCGAGGATGAAGCGGGACATGTCCTCCTTCTCCTCGACATTCATCCCCGCCATCGGCTCGTCGAGCAGCAGGAGCGACGGTTCGGCTGCCAGCGCGCGGGCGAGCTCGACGCGCTTCTTCAGCCCGTAGGGCAGCCGTCCGACCGGCGTCCTCCGGATCGCCTGGATCTCGAGGAAGTCGATGATCTTCTCGACCTGCTCGCGGTTGTAGATCTCCTCCCGCTCCGCCTTGCCCCACCACAGCGCCTGCTGCCAGAACGAGGCATGCATATGGGTCAGCCGCCCGGTCATCACGTTGTCGAGCACGCTCATTCCTTCAAAGAGCGCAATGTTCTGGAATGTGCGGCCGACACCCATGCGGGCGACCTCATAGGGCTTCATCGCCGGGCGCGGCGCGCCCTTGTACCAGACCTCGCCCTCCTGGGGATGGTAGAAACCGGAAATGATGTTCAGCATCGAGGACTTTCCGGCGCCGTTCGGCCCGATGATGGCACGGATCTCGCCCTCGCGGATATCGAAGGAGATGTCCCTGATCGCCTCCACGCCGCCGAAGCGCAGGGTGATGTTCTTCATCTCCATCAGCACGCCGCCGATGGTCCGGCCGTCCGTGGTGGTATAGGGCTCGTAGGCGGTCATGCGGCGGCCACCTCGTGATGGCGCGGCGTCACGGTCGCGGCATCGACCAGCTTCAGCGTGGCCCTGATCCTGCCCTTCCGCCCGTCCTCGTACGTCACCTCGGTCTCGGTCTGGACGCTGTCCGACCCGTCATAGAGCGCCTCGATAAGGTCGGCATATTTCTCCGCGATGATGCCGCGGCGCACTTTCCGCGTCCGGGTCATCTCTCCGTCGTCGGCGTCGAGCTCCTTATGCAACACCAGGAAGCGGTGGATCTGGCAGGCCGAAAGCATGTCGTCCTGCGCCACAGAGCGGTTGACCTCCTCGACATGCGCCTTGATCGTCTCGAGCACGCGCGGGTGGCCGGCGAGTTCCTGATAGGACGCATAGGCGATGTTGTTGCGCTCGGCCCAGTTGCCGACGGCGGTGAGGTCGATATTGATAAAGGCGGTGCAGGTCTCGCGGCCATTTCCGAAGACCACCGCCTCCAGGATGTCGGGATAGAACTTCAGCTTGTTCTCGACATATTTGGGCGCGAACATGTGCCCGTCGGCCATCTTGCCCACGTCCTTTGCGCGGTCGATGATCCGCAGGTGGCCGGTGTCCTCCTCGAAGAAGCCGGCATCGCCCGTTGCGACCCAGCCCGCTTCATCCTTGGTCGAAGCGGTGCTTTCGGGGTTCTTGTAATATTCAACGAAAGTGCCGGGCGAGCGGTAGAAGATCTCGCCGCTGTCGCCGATCCTGATCTCCACGCCCGGCGATGTCACACCCACGGTATCGGCGCGGACCTCGTGGTCGGGCTGCTGGGCGATGAACACGCTGGCCTCGGTCTGGCCGTAGAGCTGCTTCAGGTTGATTCCCAGTGAGCGGTAGAAATCGAAGATCTCCGGCCCGATCGCCTCGCCCGCGGTGTAGCCGACGCGCACGCGGGAGAAGCCGAGCGTGTTCTTCAGCGGCCCGTAGATCGCGATTTCGCCCATCGCATAGCGCAGCCGGTCGACGAGGCCCACCTTCCTGCCGTCGAGGATCGCCGGGCCGACGCGGCGGGCGAGGTCCATGAAGTGGCGGAAGAGCCAGCGCTTGACGGTCCCGGCATCTTCCATGCGGATCATCACGCTGGTGAGCTGGCTCTCGAAGACCCTGGGTGGAGCGAAGTAATAGGTCGGCGCGATCTCCTTGAGATCGCTCATCATCGTGTCGGCGCTCTCGGGGCAGTTGACGCAGAAGCCGTTCCAGAGCGCCTGCCCCATCGAGAAGATGAAGTCGCCCACCCACGCCATCGGCAGATAGGCGAGGATCTCCTCCCGCGGCCCGAGCCGGTCGAACTCGCTCGAGTTCTTCGCGGTCTCGATGATGTTGCGGTTGCTGAGCACCACGCCTTTCGGCTTACCGGTGGTGCCCGAGGTATAGAGCATCACGCAGGTCGAGTCGTAGTCGAGCTCCGCCTCGCGCAGAGCCAGCTCGTGCTCGTGGCGGTAGTGCGACGCCCGGCCCTCCTCCCGGATGTCATGCAGCCAGTTCAGGTGCTCGTGGTCGTATTTCCGCATGCCACGCTTGTCGTGGTAGAGCACGTGGTCGATCTGGTGCAGCTGGTCCTGGATGTCGATCACCTTGTCGACCTGCTCCTGGTCGCCGCAGACGACGAAGCGCGCGCCGCAATGGCCGAGCACATAGGCCATCTCCTCGGCCACCGCGTCCTGGTAGAGCGGCACCGGAATGGCGCCGCACATCTGCGCGGCGACCATCGCCCAGTAATGGTCGGGACGGTTGCGGCCAATGATGGCGACATGGTCTCCCCGCGCCATGCCGAGCGCGAGAAAGCCGAATGCCAGCCACTCGATCTCCCGAAGCGCCTCCGACCAGGTCCAGCTCTGCCAGATGCCGTATTCCTTCTCCCGGTAGGCCGGGCGGTCGGCGAATGCCCGCGCATTTCGGCGCAGGAGTGCCGGCATGGAACACAGATCGCCCGTGGGCGTCGCCGTCGCGGTCAAGTGATGTCCTCCCCTGGCGTCCCTCGGACGCCGCAGCCTTCGCAGCTTTGCAGGGAGTATAGGACGGTGGCACGGCGGTTCGTCAAATATTTTATGAACGCACGTTCAAATAATCGTCGCCGCATCGCGGCGCGCGCATCCTTCGCAAATGCAGAGAATTCTCAGTCGCGCGGGTAGTGGATGGTGACCTTGGTGCCGACGGGAACGCGCGGGTAGAGGTCGATCACCGCCTCGTTGGTGAGACGGATGCAGCCAGAGGAGACAGAGCTGCCGATGGTCCAGGGCTGCGGCGTGCCGTGGATGCGGTAGCGCGTGTCGCGGCCACCCCGGTAAAGATAGAGCGCCCGGGCGCCGAGCGGGTTCTCGGGCCCGCCGGGCAACCCGCCGGCCCATTTGGCATAGACCTGCGGCTCGCGGCGGATCATGTTCGCGGTCGGCGTCCAGCTCGGCCACTCGGCCTTTCGCCCGACCGTGGCACTACCTTTCAGGTTGCGCCCCTCCTCGCCAATCGCAACGCCATAGCGGATCGCGCGCTCCGGCTCGAGGATGAAATAGAGGAAATACCGTCCGAGCTCGACATGGATCGTTCCGGGCTGAAACTGCGGGCGGACCTTTACGATCTTGGGCTGGAACTGTTTGTCCAGCCTGAACTCGCTCCCGGTCGCAGCCCGTGCGAGGCCTGGAGCGGCGAGCCCCGTAGACAGGCCGGCGAAGAAAGCTCTGCGCGAAATCATGTTGCCTCCGAATGCCTTGCGGGACGTCGTGTTGGGCCAGCCTGCCACGGGGACGCTCCCGAAACAACTGCCCGGCGGCAAAAATGGCAGAAGCCCCGCCCGGTGGCGAGGCTCCTGCACAATGAACCGCCGCAGCGATCAGGCCGGAGAGCGAGTGGTCCGCAGATAGGGAAGCTTGACGTTTATCTCGCCAAAGGTCTCGCGTGCCGCGTCATCGTCGAGCGACAACGAGACGATCACGTCCTGGCCCATCGTCCAGTTGGCCGGCGTGGCGATCGGCGTCTGGCTGGTTGCCTGAAGCGCGTCGAGCGCACGCAGAACCTCGGCAAAGTTCCGGCCGACCGACATCGGGTAGGTCATCGACAGTTTCAGCTTCTTGTCCGGGCCGATGATGAAGACGACACGCACCGAGGCGCTGTCCGCCGCGGTCCGGCCATCCGGCAGGTAAGCCTCGGCCGGCAGCATGTCGAGCGCCTTGGAGATTTCGAGATCGTCATCGGCAATGATCGGAAAGGAGACCTCCGCGCCTGCGAACGTCTCGATATCGCCGATCCACTTCATGTGCTCGTCCACGGTATCGACCGAAAGGCCGATCACCTTGGTGTTGCGCGCGGCCCATTCCTCGGTGAGCTGCGCCACGGCACCGAATTCGGTGGTGCAGACCGGGGTAAAATCCTTCGGGTGCGAGAACAGGATCGCCCAGCTGTCGCCGATCCAGTCGTGGAACGAGGCAATCTCGCCCTGGCTGGTTTTGAGTTTCAGGTCGGGGAAGGTGTCGTTGATACGAAGACCCATGATTTGGCTCCTGAGAGTTGGACTTAGGCGCGTTCCAGAATTTAGATAGATTCTAAACCGGCTCTCTCATGCCCCATCTTGCGGCTGCGTTCAAGCAGTGACACTGTCCGCCAAATTTTGCATCTTTGAAGGAGCCGAACATGATCGAGAAACGCCAATTCTTCATCGGCGGCGCCTGGGTTGACCCCGCAACGCCGCGCGATTTTCCGGTAATCGATCCCTCCACCGAGGAAGAGGTCGCCGTGATCTCACTGGGAAGCCAGGCCGATACCGATGCCGCCGTCGCTGCGGCCAATGCCGCGTTCCCGGCCTGGTCGGAGACGGCGCCTGCCGAACGCATCGCGCTGGTGGAGCGGATTCTCGAGGTCTACAACGCCCGCGCCGAGGAGATGGCGCAGGCGATGACGCTGGAGATGGGCGCGCCGCTCGACCTCTCGCGCAAGAGCCAGGTCAACTCGGGCCGTAGCCACATCAAGGGCTTTCTGGAGGCGGCGAAGGGTTTCGAGTTCATCCGGCCGCTGAACGACCATTCGCCCAATGACCGGATCCTCTACGATCCGATCGGCACGGTGGCGATGATCACGCCCTGGAACTGGCCGATGAACCAGGTGTCGCTCAAGGTCATCCCGGCGCTGCTCGCCGGCTGCACGATGGTGCTGAAACCGTCCGAGATCGCGCCGCTTTCCTCGATCCTCTGGAGCGAGATCCTCGAGGAGGCGGGCGTGCCTGCTGGCGTCTACAACATGGTCAACGGCGACGGGCCTGGCGTCGGCAACCAGCTCTCCAGCCATCCCGGCATCGACATGGTGAGCTTTACCGGCTCGACCCGTGCCGGAATCGCGATCTCCAAGGCGGCCGCCGACACGATCAAGCGCGTGAGTCTCGAACTCGGCGGCAAGGGGGCGAACCTGATCTTCGCGGATTCCGACGCCGACGCAGTCAGGCGCGGCGTCAAGGACATGATGCAGAACACCGGTCAGTCCTGCAACGCGCCGTCGCGCATGCTTGTCGAGCGCCGGATCTATGACGAGGCGGTCGAGATAGCCCGCGAGGCCGCCGAGGCGACGGCGGTGGCGAATGCGCATGAGGAGGGCCCGCATATCGGCCCGCTGGTGAGCCAGGCACAATGGGACAAGGTGCAGGGCCTGATCGAGACAGGTATCGCCGAGGGTGCGCGGCTCGTCGCCGGCGGCCCGGGGCGGCCCGAGGGCCTGAACCGGGGGTATTTCGCACGGCCGACGGTTTTTGCCGACGTGACCAGCGACATGACCATCGCGCGGGAGGAAATTTTCGGCCCGGTGCTCTCGATGATGCCCTTCGACACCGAAGAGGAGGCCGTGCGCATTGCCAACGACACGGTCTACGGGCTGACCAACTACGCGCAGACGCAGGATCCCGACCGGCTTCGCCGTCTCGCCCGCAGCCTGCAGTCGGGCATGGTCGAGTTCAACGGAGAGGACCGTTCGCGCGGGGCGCCCTTCGGCGGCATCAAGCAGTCGGGCAACGGCCGCGAGGGTGGCCTCTTCGGCCTGGAGGATTTCCTGGAGGTCAAGGCTGTGGGCGGCTACCCGGCGGCGTAGAACCGCTTGTCCTGCTATCGGCGCAGAGCGCCAATTGAACAGGAGTGCCTCGTGCCTGTGGCGGCGACAGAGCGTCTCTGTCGCGCCGGTCCGGAATGCGTTCCGAAGGGTCCACGCGGATCCCGGACGGCGGCGATCGGGGCGGGGCGCTCCGGCACCTCGGGAAAGCTGAGATTTGATTTTGCGAGCGTCTTGGCTAGGTTGCCGTTTGACGGTCCTTTGGGAGTAGCCATGCAATCAACAGCCAAATCCTTCTCGCCAGGTCGTGCCGGCCTCCGACTCGCAGCGCTTCTGCTTGCGTTGACAACCGTGTTTGCACCGCCGGTGACGGCTCAGGAGGAAGCACCGGCGGACCAGGTGGTTGCCGAGACGGAAGGCGATGCCGGCCCCGCCTTTCCGGCGGGTCTCGACGATCCGGGCATCGACCTCGAAGAGCTCGAGCTTCGGCTCATCCCCCTGACCGCCGACGAGCTCTCTGCCCTCGCGAAGCGCTGGCAGGAGATCGTTCAGGAACAGACCACTGAAGTCATCGACGCCACAATCGCGGCCAGAAGCAGCGACACAGGGCCGACGCAGGAGGATACCGACAGCATCGTTAGCCTGTCGGAACTGCGCGGTCAGGGGTTCAACCGGTTTTCTGCGGTCGTACGCAACCTCGAAAAGAAGGGCGGAGACGAGGCCGAGGTGGCGAAGTATCGCGCCTATCGCAGCGCGATCCTCCTCGAGGAGAAGCAACGCGCGGACTGGAGCACCCTCGTCCGGCAGACCGTGAACTGGGCCCGATCGTCCGATGGCGGGATCAAGGTCGCGCGCAATGTCGGTGTGGTCCTGCTGTCGCTGGTGGCCCTGTTTCTTGTCGCACGTATCGTTCGGGGCTATGCGCGCCGCGCCCTGGAGCGTGTGCCGGACCTGTCTCGCCTGTTGCAGGCGTTTCTGGCGATGGTGGCCTACTGGATCACGGTCGCGATCGGGCTGATGGTGGTCCTGGCGGCGCTCGGCATCGACATCACCCCGCTCTTCGCGGTCGTGGGCGGCGCCTCCTTCATCCTCGCCTTCGCCATGCAGGACACGCTCGGCAACCTCGCCGCGGGGCTGATGATCATGTTCAACCGACCCTTCGACGAGGGCGACTACATCACCGCTGCGGGCACCGCGGGCACCGTCAAGTCGGTCTCCATCGTCTCAACCACGGTGACCACGCCAGACAACCAGGTCATCGTCGTTCCGAACGCGAAGGTCTGGGGCGACGTCATCACCAATGCCACGGCATCGGACCGGCGTCGGGTCGACCTCGTCTTCGGCATCGACTACGCGGACGATCCGGACAAGGCGATCGAGATCATCCTCGAGGAGGCGCGTGCGGACGGCCGCGTTCTGGACGACCCGGAGCCCTGGGTGCGCGTGACCAATCTCGGTAGCAGTTCGGTCGACCTCACCGCGCGGCTCTGGTGCAATGCAAGCGACTACTGGGAGCTGAAATTTGCCCTGACCCGGGCGGTCAAGCTCGCGTTCGACCGGAACGGGATCTCGATTCCCTACCCGCACAGCGTCGAGATCCACAAGCAGGCCTGACAGCCGCGTGGCGTTGCGGAACGCATGGCAGCGCCTAGAACGGGCAGGCCGCCTCGAACTGCATCACCGCTCCGCCCTCCGGATGCCGGAGGTTCAATCGCTCCGAATGCAGCATCAGCCGCGGCGCCGCCCGGGCCGGACCCTCCGCATAGAGCGGGTCGCCGAGGATCGGGTGGCCGATCTCGGCCATGTGGACCCGGAGCTGGTGGCTGCGCCCGGTCTCGGGCAGAAGCTCGACCCGCGTTTCCCCTGCGCCGCGCTCCCGTACTCGCCAGCGCGTCCGCGCCGGCCGGCCGCGGTCGACATCCACCCTCTGTTTGGGCCTGTTGGGCCAGTCGGCTGCGAGCGGAAAGTCGATGACTCCCTCCTCCGCGTCCATCCGCCCGAAGACCCGGGCGACATATCCCTTCGACAGGTGCCGCCGCTCGAACTGAAGCCCGAGATGCCGCTGCGCCGCGCGTGTCCGCGCGAAGACCATCACGCCCGACGTGTCGCGGTCCAGCCGGTGGACCAGGAGCGTGCCCGGATAGGCCACCTCAAGCCGCGCGAGCAGGCAATCGGCCAGTTGCGGCCCCTTGCCCGGAACCGAGAGCAGGCCCGTGGGCTTGTCCACAACCAGAAGCTGTGCATCGAGATGCAGCACCACGAGAGGCGCCGTCGGAGGGGCGTAGGGCTCGTTCACGGCGATCGCGGCACGCCGTCCTCGCCGATCTCGTAATAATCGCCCTTGTCGTCGCAAAAGATGTGTTTCTCGATCCGGAGGTCCGTCGGCGCATCGAGCGCCCCGAGCGAGAAGGACAGCATTTCCGACCCCGACTCGTTCCAGAACAGGAAGGACCCGCAGCGCGGGCAGAACCCGCGCGTGGCGATCTCGCTGGCGGCGTACCATTGCACGTTGCCCCGGATGTCGATCGCCGCCCGCGGCGCCAGCGCCGAAGCCCAGAGATGGCCGCTCTGCCGCCGGCACTGACCGCAATGGCAGATCGAGGCGCCCGAGACGGGGCCATGGACTGTGAAATTCACCGCGCCGCAGAGGCAGTGGCCGTGCCGCGTTTCATCCGACATTCGCAAACACTTTCTCGAGGATCGTTCCCAGCCCCGCAGCATCCACCGGCGTGAAGGCCGCGGGGAGGTCGCTGTCGATATCGAGCACGGCGATCAGCGTCCCGGTCCGGTCACGGACCGGCAGGACGATCTCGGAGCGCGTCGAACTGGCACAGGCGATATGGCCGGGGAAGGCGTCGACATCTTCGACCAGCTGCACCTCGCCGGTCCGCGCCGCCGCGCCGCAGACGCCGCGGTCAAAGGGGATGGTGAGGCAGCCATGCCCGCCTTGATACGGCCCGATCTTCAGGAGCCCCGGCGCCACGACCCGATAGAAACCGGTCCAGTCGAACCGCGCGTCGGCGTGATGGATTTCGCAGGCGAGCGTTGCCATGAGCGCCAGCGCGTCGGTCTCGCCCTCCGACAGCGCCAGAACCCGCGCTTCCAGATCCGCATAATCGAGCCGCATCGTTTTCCTCCTATGGCCGCTCGATGGCAATGGCCGTGCCTTCGCCTCCGCCGATACAGATCGCCGCCACGCCACGCTTCAGGCCGTGCCGTTCCAGCGCGTGCAGCAGTGTGACCAGAATACGTGCGCCCGAGGCGCCGATCGGATGGCCAAGTGCGCAGGCGCCGCCATGGATGTTCATCCTCTCGCGCGGCACCGACATCTCGCGCATGAAGGCCATGGGCACAACCGCGAAAGCCTCGTTGACCTCCCATAGGTCGACATCGCCGACAGACCAGCCGGTCCGGTCGAGCAGCTTGCGCGCCGCCGGTGCCGGAGCGGTGGTGAACCATCCCGGCGCCTGGGCGTGGCTCGCATGGCCGAGGATTCGCGCGCGTACAGGTAGGCCGGCATCCTCCGCCGCCAATACCAGCGCTGCCGCGCCATCAGAGATCGAGGAGGAATTGGCCGCCGTCACGCTGCCGCCGTCACGAAAGGCTGGCTTCAGTTGCGGGATCCTGTCCGGCCGCGCCTTGGCCGGCTGTTCGTCCTCGGAGAAGACGGTGTCGCCCTTGCGTCCGCGCACCTTCACCGGGACGATCTCCGCCGAGAGGGCCCCGCTCCGCTGTGCCTCCAGAGCGTTCGAGAGCGACGCCAGCGCATAGGCGTCCTGGTCCGCGCGGGTGAAACCGAAATGATCCGCGCAGTCCTCGGCGAAACTGCCCATCAGCCGCCCGGTGTCATAGGCATCCTCGAGCCCGTCGAGGAACATCGAGTCCTGGACGACCTGGTGGCCGATCCGCGCGCCCGCGCGCATTTTCGGCAGCAGGTAGGGCGCGTTGGTCATGCTCTCCATGCCGCCCGCCACCATCACCCGCGCCTGCCCGAGCGCGATCCGGTCATAGGCCAGCATCGCCGCCGCCATCCCCGAGCCGCACATCTTGTTGAGCGTCGTCGCCGGCACCGACGCGTCCAGTCCGGCGCCGAAGCCCGCCTGCCGCGCCGGCGCCTGCCCCTGCCCGGCCGGCAACACGCAGCCCATGACGAGCTCCTCCGCACCCGCCGTGCGCGCATTCTCCAGCGCTCCGCGAATTGCCACCGCGCCCAGCTCATGCGCTGTCAGCGGCGCGAATGCCCCTTGGAACCCGCCCATCGGCGTGCGCACCGCGCCGGCTATAACCACTTGGTTCATGATCTTCTCCCTCTGCCCGACGACACATACCGAATGGTAAGGTTTTTCGTCCAGTTTGACCGGCGTCCGGAATGGTCAGGAGGCACGCTATGGAGTTCGAAACGACCCGCCAGGGTGGCATCCTGCGGATCAACGTTCTGGCCGAACGCATTGATGCCGCCTGCGCGATCGAGTTCAAGGACCGGATCCGGGAGCTTTGCGGGGAGGAGCCGCCCCGGGTGATCCTGGACATGCAGAGGGTCGACTTTCTCGATTCCTCCGGCCTCGGCGCCGTCGTCGCGGTGATGAAGATCCTCGGCAAGGACCGTTCGCTCGAACTGGCCGGGCTGAGCACCAAGGTCTCCAAAGTGTTCCGGCTGACACGGATGGACTCGGTCTTCAAGATCCACCCTTCGGCCGCAGCGGTCATGAAATCGAACGCCAGCGCCGCGTGATGAAACCAGATCGTGCCCCCCGCGGTGTCCCCAGCCGGAAGGATCCTGCCGATGCGGCCGGTTCGAAAAGCCGGACCAGCGACGGCAGAGACACGCCGCCCCCCCAACCTGCCCGAAGCCTGAGCCGGAGCATCGAGTCGACGCCGCGTGACGTCCGCCGGGCACTGAAAACCATTTCCGGCGAACTCGCGTTGCAGGGAATTGGCGAAACGGATCGCGAGGCGATCGAGGTCGTGCTTGCCGAGTGCATGAACAATGTCGTGGAACACGCCTTCGGGGAGACGCCGGGCAGACGGTTCGACTTGCGCCTGCATATCGCCGACGACCAACTCTTCTGCCGGGTGGAGGACCGAGGCAAGCCGATGCCCGGTCTCGCCCCGCCCGCGGGACGATTGCCGGATCTCCCGGTGAGACTCGAGGACCTGCCCGAGGGCGGTTTCGGTTGGTTCCTGATAAGGGAGTTGACGTGTGATTTGCGCTATTGCCGGCGGGATGACCGAAACAGCCTGACGTTCCAGATTCCGCTCGGCCGCTGCGACTGACACCGCCGCGGCATGGGGTCCTCGAATTGCCCCGCCACCGGATCAGGCCGAGCGCGGCCGCGGCGGCCGGACGCACCTCCTAGCGGCTGGACGAACTCCTCTTCCCTGCGCAGGATGCCGGCGAAAGGAGAAGACAATGCGCGATTTTCACAGGCCCGGCCGCTCTACTGTCCATGCCGAGCGCGGGCTCTGCGCCACGTCTCACCCGCTGGCCGCGATGGTGGCCGTCGATATCCTGCGGCAGGGCGGCAACGCCGTCGACGCGGCCATCGCGGCCGCAGTCCTGCTGGGCTTCTGCGAGCCGCAGATGACCGGGATCGGCGGCGATTGCTTCGCCCTTGTGAGCCCCACACCCGAATCCGATCCGGTCGCGCTTAACGGCTCGGGCCGTGCGCCGATGGCGCTCGACGCCGAGAGGCTGCGCGGCGCAGGGCACAGGCGCATGCCGGTCGAGGGAGCAACGGCGGTCACGATCCCCGGAGCGGTCGCGGGCTTCGCCGCGCTCTCCGAACGTTTCGGCCGGCTCGGGCTCGCCGCGAGTCTTGCGCCTGCCATCGACTACGCCGAGGCGGGCGTGCCGGTCGCGCCCCGCGTCGCCTTCGACTGGGCGGACGGAGCGTCGCATCTGCAAGGCGCTGCGCGCCGGTATTTCCTCAAGGACGGCGCACCGCTCCGAGTCGGCGATGTGTTTCGCGCGCCGGAACAGGCCGATGTGCTCCGTGCAATTGCGGAGCGAGGACCGGCGGCATTTTACGAGGGCGCTATTGCGCAGGACATGGTCGCCGCGCTGAAGGCGGCCGGCGGCTGCCACGAAGAGGCGGATTTCGCCCGCTGCCGCGCCGATTGGGGCCAACCGATCCGGGGGCAGTATCGGGGCACCGAGGTGCTTGAGCATCCGCCCAACGGTCAGGGCGCGGTGGCGCTGCTCATGTTGCAGATGCTGGAGGCATTCGATGTCGAGTCGCTGGACCCACTGGGCGCCGACCGCGTCGAGCTCGAGGCGGGCATCGCGCGCCTCGCCTATGACGCCCGCAACCGCCTGCTTGCCGATCCGGACGCCATGGCGGACCCCGGCGCTCTTCACGATCCTGCCCTCGCCGCCGAGCTCGTCGCCAAACTGGATCGCAGCGCCGTTCCGGCCGGAATACGGAGCCACACTCATGCCAGCCACCGCGACACCGTGCTCGTGACTGTCGTCGATCGCGACCGCATGGCGGTCTCGCTCATCTATTCCATTTTCAACGAGTTCGGGTCCGGTGTCGCCTGCGAGCGCCATGGCATTCTTTTCCACAACCGCGGTGCCGGGTTCTCTCTGGAGCCGGGCCACCCGAACGAGGCCGGCCCCGGCAAACGCCCGATGCACACGATCCTCCCCGGCCTGCTGCGACGCGACGGCCGCACGCTGATGCCGTTCGGCGTGATGGGCGGCCAGTTCCAGCCCACAGGCCACATGCGGCTGATCTCGAACATGATCGATTTCGGCATGGACCTGCAGGAGGCCATCGACGCCCCGCGCTCATTTGCCTTCGACGGCGAGCTGCGCCTCGAGCGTGGCTATCCGCCGGCGGTGCACGTGGAGCTCGAACGTCGCGGCCATCGCGTCGTGATCCCGCCGGACGCTCTCGGCGGCGCCCAGGCGATCCTCTTTGACTCCGAGACCGGCCTGCTCATAGGCGCCTCAGATCCGCGCAAAGACGGGATCGCGCTCGGGTATTGAGATCGCTCAGGAAAGGAAGTCTACGGCGCGCGTCAGTTCAGTTGGAAATGCAGCGGGTAGACGCCGTCTTCGAACTCGCCGAAAAGATCCGGAAGGTCGGGATGATCCACCGGCTCGCCGGAGTTATCGGGTACAAGGTTCTGTTCGGAGACGTAGGCGACGTAGTAGCTCTGATCGTTTTCCGCCAGAAGGTGGTAGAACGGCTGCTCCTTCTCGGGGCGCGCGTCCTCGGGAATCGAGTCGTACCACTCCTCGCTATTGGAGAACATCGCGTCGACATCAAACACCACGCCCCGGAAGGGATGCTTCCGGTGCCGGACGACCTGTCCGAGATGGTATTTGGCATGACTCTTAAACATAGTTCGTAGTCCCCACCTCCCCTGAGTAAGCCTTCGACAGGCGCGTGTCCATGCTATGGGGCGGAAAACATGGGAAACAGACTGTGAACCAAGGTCCGACAGTGCTCGAAATCGTCGTACCCAATTCCGACATCGGTCCTGCGAAGGCGCGCGCCGGCAGCCGAACCCGCCGCACGGCAGGACGGACGAAATGAGGGGTGCGCGGCTCGGTCCGTCTGGTCATCGAATTGATGCGTCCGACCAGTGCAATCCTGTCGCGAACGCATGCATTTCCCGTCCAGATGACGGCTTTTTGCTTCCATTGTTGGCGGTTTGACATTTCCTCGCGGCCGGATTTGCCCTAAAGTCGGACGCAATAACGAGCAGTGAAAAAACAATGATTGGACAGGCGGATGACCCGGATATTCTGCGCCCTGTGCCTTGTCGCGGCCCTCGCCGGTTGCGGCGGCGGCAAGCATTCCCCCAGAAACCTCGACAATGCCTGCAGCATCGTCGACCAGCGCCCGAATTACCTGCGGGCGATGAAATCCACCGAGCGCAAATGGGGCGTTCCGGTGCCGGTGCAGATGGCAATCATCCACCAGGAAAGCAAGTTCGACGGCGACGCGCGCACACCCTATCAATGGTCGCTCGGCGTGATCCCGATGGGGCGGCAAAGCTCGGCCTATGGCTATAGCCAGGCGCTCGACGGCACTTGGGACCACTACCGCGACGAGACCCGAAATCGCGGCGCCAAGCGGGACAATATCCGCGACGCCACCGATTTCATGGGCTGGTACATGAACAAGACCAAAGAGAAGCTCGGCATTCCGCTCTCGGATGCGCGCGACCAGTATCTCGCCTATCACGATGGCTGGACCGGCTACAGCCGCGGCACCTACCGTTCCAAGAGCTGGCTCCTGACGGTCTCGGCGAATGTCGGTGCCCGCGCGGAACTCTACGAGCAGCAGCTGCGGTCCTGCGGCAAGATCTGAGGACCGTTCGCTACTGCCGCCGCGCTTCCTCGTGGCGGATGTTGAAGAGGCTGGGCTGGAGCGTCACGCCCTTGGCCAGCTCTCCCAGCACGACCGTGGTCTGGTCGCCGCCGCCGTCGGTGATCACCCACTGGCGGAGCTCGATCGGATTGGCTGTGAAAACGAGACGGATGTTGCCGTATTCGGGATGCTCCGGGTCCTGGGCGATAACGGTCGTGGTTTTGCCGTCGCTCTGATGACCGACGACCATGGAGCGCCGCGCGAGGTTCACGTTTCTCTCGAGGATCAGGTTCAGCGGCGTCTGACTGAGCGGAAACTGCTCGGCCGAACTGTTCGACTTGCCGTCGAAGATCGCCACCGTACCGCCGCCGGCCATCACGAGCGAATTCTCCGGCGGGTTGTATTCGAAGCGGATCCGTCCCGGGCGCTTTATGTAGAGCCGGCCCGTCGAGATCGTGCCGTCGGCGTTGATCTGGGTGAACTCCCCCGACGCCGTCTGGAAAGAGTTGAGATAGCCCGAAATGGCGTTGAGCGAAAGCTTCTCCGCCATCGCCGGAGCGGCGAGCAGCAGCACGGCCGCGAGGGACATCAGGATCTTGCGCATCATGTGATCTGAGTAGGGGCTGGCCACGCGGCTGACCAGTGGCAAAACCATCAAACAGCCGTGACCGGCGGTGGTCCGCCACAGCGTATCACGCGTCGTGTTGCGCAGGTCGTCGCGGCAATCCGCCCGTGCTTAGCTCTGTTCCGGAACGAGGATCTCTCGCTTGCCGACATGGTTCGACGCGCTGACGAGTCCCTCTTCCTCCATCTGCTCCACCAAGCGCGCCGCCTTGTTATAGCCGATCGCGAGCTTACGCTGGATGTAGGAGGTCGAGCACTTGCGGTCCCGGATGACGATCTGCACCGCCTGGTCGTAGAGCGCGTCCTCGCCGTCGGTGTTGCCGCCGAGGCCGAGCACGAGGTCTATGTCGCTTTCGGCATCCTCGTCCGGGCCCTCGACCACGCCGCCGACATAGGAGGGCGGGCCGAAGGCCTTGAGGTGGGTCACGATCTCCTCGACCTCCTCGTCGGAGACGAACGGGCCATGCACGCGGGTGAGCTTGCCGCCGCCGGCCATGTAAAGCATGTCGCCCATGCCGAGGAGCTGTTCGGCGCCCATCTCGCCCAGGATCGTCCGGCTGTCGATCTTGGAGGTCACCTGGAAGGAGATCCGGGTCGGGAAGTTCGCCTTGATCGTGCCGGTGATGACGTCGACCGATGGACGCTGTGTTGCCATGATCAGGTGGATGCCCGACGCTCGCGCCATCTGCGCAAGCCGCTGGATGCAGGCCTCGATCTCCTTGCCCGCGACCATCATCAGGTCGGCCATCTCGTCGACCACGACGACGATGAAGGGCAGAAGCTCGGGAGCGAATTCCTCGGTCTCGAAGACCGGTTCACCCGTCTCGTCGTCGAAACCGGTCTGTACGGTGCGCGAGAACATCTCGCCCCTGGCGAGGGCCTCGCGGACCCGGCCGTTATAGCCCTCGATGTTGCGCACGCCCATCTTGGACATCTTCCGGTAGCGATCCTCCATCTCGCCGACGACCCATTTCAGCGCCACCACAGCCTTCTTGGGGTCGGTGACGACGGGCGAGAGCAGGTGCGGGATGCCGTCATAGACGGAGAGTTCCAGCATTTTCGGGTCGATCATGATCAGCCGACATTCCTCGGGGCTGAGCCGATAGAGCAGCGAAACGATCATCGTATTGATGGCGACCGACTTGCCCGATCCGGTGGTGCCGGCGATGAGCAGGTGGGGCATCTTGGCGAGGTTGGCCACGATAGGCGCGCCCCCAATATCCTTGCCGAGCGCCAGCGGCAGCGGCATGGAGCTGTCGCCGAACTCGCGCGCCGAGAGGATCTCGCGCAGGACCACCTTCTCGCGGTTGGCATTGGGCAGTTCGATGCCGATGACCGAGCGGCCCGGAACCGTAGAGACCCGCGCCGAGAGGGCGGACATCGAGCGGGCGATGTCGTCGGCAAGGCCGATCACGCGGCTGGCCTTGAGGCCCGGGGCGGGCTCGAGCTCATACATCGTGACCACCGGGCCGGGACGGACCGAGACGATCTCACCCTTTACGCCGTAGTCGTCGAGCACGTTCTCGAGCATCCGGGCGTTCTCCTCGAGCGCCTCGTCGGAGAGGACGTGGCGCGTGATCGAGGCAGGGTTGGTCAGCAGCGACAGTGGCGGTGCCTCGTAGACCTCGGCCTCGACTGGCTCGAAGGCGAGCGCGGGCTGCGCCTCGGCCTGCGCCTGGCGCGAGGGTTTGGGCACACCCCGTACCGGATGCTGCACCATCGGCTTGGGGTCCTCGGCCGGACCGGATGCGGCACGCGGCAGGATGCGCGGGGAGACCAGCGGGCCGGTGTCGCCGCTTTCCGGCATCGCCGCGGCTGTCGGCGAAGCGGAGAGCGGATGTTGCAAGGCCGAAACCGGAATCGGCGGCATGTCGTCGATCTCGGCCATCGGCGCCGGCGGAACGGCGCCGGGAACCTTGAGGATCAGCGGATCGGGCTTGCGCTTGCGGACCACCGGCGGTTCGGTGCGGCCGACTTGCGGCTGCGGGCGCGCCGTGGCGTTGCGGGCGCGAAGCTTGATCGCATCGGCGATGCGGGCCTTGATCCGGTCCTCGCTCGGCGCTTCCAGGTCATCCAACGCCTCGGCCATCTCCGAAACTGCGGCGGGATCCACGATCTCGGGTTCGGGCGCACGGCGCACCAGGGTCGACACCGAGGAGAACAGACCTCCGGGCCGGGACGTCCGGGCGGGCGGAACGGGCTCGGCACGGCGCGCGGTCAGCGGCGGCTCGAGAACCGCCGCCTCCTCGGCCGCCGCGGCACGGGCCTCTGCGCGGCGGGCGCGGTGCGCGCTGCCCCTCTCCGCGGCGCCGCGGGCCACCGCGCTCGCGCCGGAGAGACCACGGCCGAACAGCCTCAGCAGCCCGTCATAGAGCAGGACGATGCCGACGACGAGGAAGCGGAGGACGCGGCGCAGCTCCTGCGGCGTGAAGCCTGTGACGTAAGCGAGGAGAACCAGCGCGCCGAGGAAGATCGGCAGAGAAATAAGTCGCACGCCGAAACTCGCGGAAATCGGCAGGATGTTCAGCAGCGCGCCAAGCACGGTATCGCCGAACAGCCCGCCGAGGCCGAAACTGTGGCCCCAGGACTCGGGTGGCGCGATCGAGGAGGCAAAGACCGCGACGGCCGCAACGGCGACAGGGGCGAAGAGGATGCGGCCGAGCGCGCGCTCGGCGCCCTGATGGGCGATGAGCCGGAGCCCCCAGGCCAGCGTCAGCGCCGCCAGCACCCAGGCGCCGAAACCGACGACAATGAAGAGCGGCGCTGCGACCGAGGCGCCGAAACGGCCGAGCATGTTCTGCACCGGCGCGTCGGAGACCGAGAAATACGAAGGATCCTGCGGCGCGTAGCTTGCCAGCATCGCCCCGATGCCGACCGCAGTCAGCAGCAATGCGACGCCGATCAGTTCGCGGCCGCGCTTCTCGATCGCTTCCTGCATGCTCGCATCCAGGAGAGGGTCGCGCTGTCGGGTCTGAAATGCCATTCGCTCTGTCGTCCTTGTTACTTGAAGAGGCCGTCGCGGAGCCGCGTCAACCCGCGCCGCACCTCGTCCAGATCCGCCACCATGGCGACACGGATGAACCCCGCGCCGGGATTCCCGTCGCCCGCATCGCGTCCGAGATAGGCGCCCGGAAGGACCCGGACGCCGGATGCGCCGTAAAGCTTGCGCGCTGCCGCCTCGCCATCTTCGACGGGCAACCAGAGAAAGAACCCGCCCTCGGGGCCGGCATAGCCCGGCACGCCTTCGAAGATCCGGTCGGCGAGGCGGTATTTCTCCTGGTAGAGTTCAAGCGACGCCGCAACATGCGTCTCGTCGGCCCAGACGCGCTCGGCCACGCGCTGGAGCGGCAATGGGAGCGGCGCTCCGGCATAGGCGCGGAGCTGACGGATGCGCGCGAGGCTGGTCGGACCGCCGGCGACGAAGCCCGAACGCAGGCCCGGCAGGTTGGACCGCTTGGAAAGCGAGTGGAAGATCACCACCCGCTCGGGGTCCGCGCCACGGTCCGAGGCAACTTGGAGCGCGCCGACGGGCGGGGTGTCGCGGTAGATCTCGGAATAGCATTCGTCGGCGAAGATCCTGAAATCGTGCCGCTCCGCGAGATCCAGCAGGCGCATCCAGTAGGCCCGGTCGGCCACCGCGCCTTGCGGGTTCGAGGGCGAGCAGACATAGGCGATGGCGACCCGGTCGAGCAGCTCGGGCGGAAGCGCAGCATAATCGGGCAGGAAGCCGGTCTCGGCGGCCGCCGGAACATAGACCGGCTCCGCAGCGACGCTCAGTGCGGCCACCGCATAGACCTGGTAAAACGGGTTCGGCACCAGCACCACGGGCGCACGCCCATGCTTCTGTTCCGGACAGAGGGCGATCGCGGCGCCGAAGAGCCCCTCGCGCGTGCCGTTCAGCGCCATGACCTGGGTTTCAGGATCGATCCGGACGTCGTAGCGGCGCGCGACCCAGTTGGAGATGGCGGCACGCAGCTCCGGTGTTCCATCATTCGGCGGGTATTTGGCGAAACCCGAGACATTGTCCGCCAGCACCTCGGCCACGAAGTCCGGCATGGCATGGCGCGGCTCGCCGATAGTCATGTCAATGACATCGCCTCCCGGCTCGATATCGGCCAGGAGCGTCCGCAGCCGCGGAAACGCGTATTCGGGAAGGTCCGCAAACCTCTCTGGGAACGTCATGCGCTCGGTTTCTGTACTGCCTCAGGACACGGGGTCATACCGCCCCGTTTGCCAGCAGAGTAGCCAGTGACGGCGCCCGGGTCCAGAAAATGTCGCAAGACTCCCCGGGGCTTGTGGCATTTGCGCCAGAGCGCTCAGGGGAGCGCCGCCTCGGCCGCCGCGCCGAGCCGGAGAAGCGCCTCCTCGCGCATCGGCGGGGCGAGGAAACTGACGCCGGTGCCGGGATGACCGGTCGGCAGAGTCAGGCCGCAGAGCCCGAGAAGATTGCCGATGCGCGTGTTGCGCAGGGCAAGGAGGTTCTCGGCGTTGAAGAACGCGACATCGGCTCCGACCTCGGCGATTTTCGGGGGCAGGCTCGGCACGGTCGGCACCAACACCGCGTCGAATCCGGCGGTCTCGGCGAGATAGCGAGCGCGCAGATCCTCTAGCTCCTCCCATGCGGCGACATAGTCGGGCCCGGAAACCTCGAGGCCACCCTGGAAGCGTTGCAGGATCGCCGGATACATCAGCTCCGGTTGCGCCTCGATCGCGTCCTTCCAGGTGCCGTAGGCCTCGGGTGCGTAGAGCAACGGGGACAACGCCAGCGCCTCGGCGACGACCGGCAGCTTCCGGCGTTCGATCACCGCTCCAGCGCTGGCGAGCCGCTCGACGGCGCTCTCGAAACCGGCGAGCGGCTCGGCGCGGATCTCCTCGAGCGCGACGGTCTCGAGCACCATGAGACGCCTGCCGGCGAGCGTTGCGCCGGTCAGGTCGGCCGGTTTGCCACCCTCGAGCACGGCGAGCAGCAGCGCGGCATCCTCGACGCTGCGGCTGAGCGGGCCGATCGTGTCGAAACGCGGACAGAGCGGCACGATCCCCTGGAGAGACAGCCGGCCATGGCTGGTCTTGAGGCCGACGAGATCGTTCCAGGCCGCCGGCAGGCGCACCGACCCGCCGGTATCCGAGCCGATCGCCGCGGGGGCGAGACCGTAGGCCACCGAGGTCGCCGCGCCCGAGGACGAGCCGCCGGACACCGCCTCGGGATCGTTCACGCAGGGCGGCGAGGCGGTGACCGGGTTGAACCCGAGGCCGGAAAAAGCGAGCTCGCTCATATGGGTCTTGCCGAGGCAGACGAGGCCGGCGGCAGTGGCGTTGCGCAGCATCTCCGCATCGGCGCCGGGCACGCGCCCCTTGAGCAACGCGCTGCCAGCCTCGGTCTCGATGCCGGCGGTGTCGACGAGGTCCTTCCAGCTCACCGGCACACCGTCGAGCGCGCCGCGGCGCCCTCCGCTCTGCGCACGGGCACGCGCCGCCATCGCCTCGTCGAGCGCCCGCTGCCGCGTCGGACGGACGTAGATCCGGTCGCCATAGGGATGCGTGTCGATCGCCTCGAGAAAGGCTTCGGCCAGAGCCACCGGGTCGATCCGCAGATCCCCGATCCCGCGCCCCAGCTCGGCTGCGCTCATCTTCAGCCACGCATCCATCTCCGCCTCCCGGAAAAACTCGCCTGCGCGGACCGTAGCGGCGGACCAGCGCATGGACAATCCCGCAGCGGGGCGTATGTCTGACGGCGATGAAACATGATTGCGATATCCTGATCGTCGGCGGCGGGCTCAATGGTCCGGCGCTGGCGCTTGCGGCGGCCCAGGCGGGCCTCTCCTCCATCGTCGTCGACCGGCTGAGTGTCGCGGCGCGCAGCGATACCGGGTTCGACGGGCGCAGCTATGCGCTGGCGCTCGCCTCGCAGCGCCTGCTGGCCGCCATCGGCATCTGGGAGCGCGTCGCGAACGAAGCACAGCCGATCCTGCATATCGTGACCAGCGACGGGCGGGCCGGAGAAGGCCCGGTCTGGCCCTTCGCGATGCATTTCGACAATGGCGAGATCGACGAAGGCGCCATGGGCTTCATGCTCGAAGACCGCTACCTGCGCCAGGCGCTTCTCGATGCCATCGAAGCGAACCCGCTGGTGACCACGCGCTCCGGTGAGGATGTCATCGCGCAGGAGATCACGCCGGAATCGGCGCGGATCACGCTGGCCTCCGGCGAAAGCCTGACCGGTGCGCTGCTGGTCGGCGCGGACGGACGCACGTCCGGCGTGTGCCGGCGCGCGGGCATCCGGCGAACCGGATGGGACTACGGGCAGACCGCGCTGGTCTGCGCCGTCGAGCACGAGCTGCCGCATGGCGGCACGGCGCACCAGTTCTTCATGCCGTCCGGGCCTCTGGCGATCCTGCCGTTGCCCGGCAACCGCAGTTCCATCGTCTGGAGCGAGGCCACCGAGACCGCCGAGCGGATCGCCGCGCTGGACGATGCGGGCTTCCTCGAAGCCTTGCGCCCGCGCTTCGGCGATTTCCTGGGGGACATCCGGCTGGCGGGCGCGCGCTTCAGCTACCCGCTCAACCTGACCATGGCGAACCGGATTGTCGGGGAAAGGCTGGCGTTGATCGGGGATGCGGCGCAAGGCGTGCACCCGATCGCCGGCCAGGGCTTCAACCAGGGGCTCGTGGATGTTGCAACGCTCGTCCAGGTGCTGGCAGAAGCGCGGCGGCGTGGCGAGGATATCGGTTCGTCGCTCGTCCTGGAACGCCACCGCGCCTGGCGCAGCTTCGACCGGAGCGCCCTCGCCCTCGGCATGGACACCGTCAACCGGCTCTTTTCAAACGACAATCCGCTGCTTCGGCTCGGCCGCGACATCGGCATGGCGGCGATCGACCGGATGCCTGGCCTGCGCCGCGCCTTCATCCGCGAAGCCGCGGGCGTCACTGGCGATATCCCGAACCTGCTGAAGGGCCGGCCCGCCTGAACCCGCGCCCCCGGACTGGCACTGGCGGTCCTACAAGAGCGCGGGGCAAGCACCTCTGCGCGCCTCGGAGGCCGCGCCAGTCAGTCGAGCTTTCGCGCCTCGTCCACCAGCAGGATCGGAATGCCGTTGCGGATCGGATAGGCCAGCCGCGCGACGCGGGAGATGAGCTCCTGGTGCTCCGCGTCATAGTGCAGGGTTGTGCGGGTCTGCGGACAGACCAGCGCCTCGAGCATCCTGCGATCGTGAAGCGGCGTCGGCGCCTCGGTCATTGCATCACCTCAGAGCCGTCCTCGCCGGAATGGAGCGAGAACTCCATCAGCGCTGTCAGCGTCTCGCGCCGGTCCGATAGGCTCGGCGCTTCCAGCAGCGCCTGCTTGTCGCCCACGTCGAAAGGCAGCAGCATCGACAGCGAATTGATCATCA
Organism: Tropicimonas sp. IMCC6043; assembly: GCF_004146235.1. Lineage (GTDB taxonomy): Bacteria > Pseudomonadota > Alphaproteobacteria > Rhodobacterales > Rhodobacteraceae > Tropicimonas. The sequence continues at coordinate 67,478 of NZ_SELO01000014.1, forward strand.
GTTCGTCATCGGCCTCCTTGATACTGTCCCAGTCGGTCGAGAGACCGCGAATCTCGAAGAACCGCGCCAGAAGCTCCAGAAAGGCGGTGCGATGGAAGCTCGGGTCCCGTTCCTGGGTGCCGAGATCGCGGGCGAAACCGGACCAGTCGACATCGGCGCGAATGTAAGGCGTGAAACCCTCGACCTCGGCGCGCAACCGGAATCGGGAGATTCCGGTGAGCGTGATCATGTATCGACCGTCCTCGGTTTCCGAGAAGCCGGTGACGCGGCCGGCACAGCCGATCGCGTTGAGCCCTGCCCCTTGCCCCTCGCGCGGCTGGATCATGCCGATCAGCCGGTGCGATGTCTTCAGCGTGTCGTCGAGCATCGCAAGATAGCGCGGCTCGAAGATATGCAGCGGCAAACGGGCGCGCGGCAGGAGCAGCGCACCGGGAAGGGGAAAGACCGGAATCCGCTCCGGCAGGTCAGCCTCGGTGATCATAACGCCAAGGTAGCGGGATTACCGCGTCAGGCAAATATCAGCGAACTGAGCTTGCGTCGGCCGTTGAGGACCACCGGGTCTGTCGGCTTCAGAGCCTCGAAAATGGTCAGGAGCTGCGCCTTGGCCGCGCCGTCCTTCCACTCGCGATCGCGGCGGAAGAGTTCCAGCAGTTCGGCGACGGCCTCCTCGGTCTTGCCAGAGGCATGCAGCGCCGTGGCGAGGTCGAGACGCGCCTGGTGGTTGCCCGGGTCCGCCTCGACGGCGGCGCGCAGATCGGTCAGCGGGCCGGCATCGGCTGCCTGGCGCGCGAGGCCGAGTTGGGCGCGGGCGGCCTCCACTTCCGGCTTTCCAACGAGTTCTGCCGAGGCGCTGTCGAGGAAGGCCTGCGCCTTGTCGAGCTCGCCAAGCGCGATATGAGCGCGGACCATGCCGCCGAAGGCCGCTGCATTGGTCGGCTCCTCGCCGAGCACCGCCGCGAAAGTCTGCGCGGCATCGACGACGGCGCCCTCGGCCAACATGGCCTCAGCCGCCTCGAGCGCTTCACTGAGACCGCCATCGCCTGCGAGCGCGGCGATGCGGCTGACGAATTCGTTCACGGCGCTCTGCGGTTGCGCGCCCTGGAACATTTGCGCGACCTGGCCCTGGTAGAAGGCGACGACCGTCGGGATCGATTGCAGCGGCAGGCCCTGCTGTGCCAGCATCTGGGCCAGGCGCTGGTTCTGATCGACATCGATCTTGACCATCTTCACCTTGCCCTTCGCAGCCGTCACCGCCTGTTCGAGGATCGGACCGAGCGTCCGGCAGGGCGCGCACCAGGTCGCCCAGAAATCGACGATGACCGGCACCTCCTGAGAGGCGTCGATAACGTCTGCCATGAAGGTCTCTTCGGTGCCGTCCTTGATCAGGCCGGCGGCGGGTTGGGACGGGCTCTGGCCGAATTCAAGCATCGGTGGCTCCTGTTGTCATGGGTTGGGCGATAGATGGCCCATGCGGCAGCCCCTTGCAAGGGGCCGCGGGTCAGAGGTCGAATCGCGCCAGAACCGGGGCATGGTCCGACGGTTTCTCCCAGCCGCGCGCCTGCCGAAGGATCCGGCTCGAATGCGCTGCGCCGGCGATGTCGGGCGTCGCCCAGACATGGTCGAGCCGGCGGCCCTTGTCGGCCGCGTCCCAGTCGCGCGCCCGATAGGACCACCAGGAATAGAGCTTGCCCTCGGGAATGTCGGCGCGGGTCACGTCGACCCATCCGCCTGCCTCTTGAGTCTCGGCGAGGCGCTCGACCTCGACGGGTGTGTGGCTCACCACCTTCAGGAGCTGTTTGTGGCTCCAGACGTCGTCCTCGCGCGGCGCGATGTTCAGGTCGCCCACAAGGATCGCCCGTTCGGGCCGGTGCTCGCGGAACCAGTCGCGCATTCCGGCAAGGTAGTCGAGCTTCTGGCCGAATTTCTCGTTCACCTCGCGGTCCGGCACGTCACCGCCGGCAGGCACGTAGAAATTGTGCAGCACGACGCCGTTCTCGAGACGCGCCGCCACATGCCGGGCATGGCCGAGATCGGCGAAATCCTTGTCGCCCAGGTCTTCGATGGGATGCCTGGACAGGATCGCGACGCCGTTATAGCCCTTCTGCCCGCGCGCGATCATGTAGGGATAGCCGAGATTTGCGAAGATCTCCGCCGGGATTTTCTCCACCGGGCTCTTGCATTCCTGCAGGCAGAGGATGTCCGGTCCCTCCTCGCGCAGGAATTGCGCCACGAGCGGCGCACGCAGGCGCACCGAGTTGATGTTCCAGGTGGCGAGGGAAAAGGGCATGGGCGGGCTCCGGCTGATTTCGCCCTCCCCTACCCCGTTTGCGCGACGCATCCAAGCGCATGGAACGTGCCGGAGGAGGATGACGGAACGCCGGGTCGAGGCGGCCGCATACACGGCTCTTCGATGGAGAGACGGCTGGCGCGACCCTGCCTGCACGCGTCACGTCGTTGCCCTGTCACCACGCGGATGAAAAAAGCCCGGGCATAAAGCCCGGGCCAGTCCAACAGGGAGGTTGCCACGCCATAACCCCGACGCGACCAGGGGAGTGTAACCGGGAAATGGTTGCCACATCCCTTCATAACCGGCGGATGTGTCGCATTTTAGGCAACAAGACGGTATCCACCCGATTCGGTGACGAGCAGCCGAGCGTTCGACGGGTCCGGCTCGATCTTCTGGCGCAGGCGATAGATATGGGTTTCCAGCGTGTGCGTCGTCACACCGGCATTGTAGCCCCAGACCTCGTGCAGAAGCACGTCGCGCGCCACCACGCCCTCGGTGGCGCGGTAGAGGAACTTGAGGATGTTGGTTTCCTTTTCGGTCAGCCGGATCTTCCGCTCGTCCTCGGTGATCAGCATCTTCATCGCCGGCTTGAACATGTAGGGGCCGAGCTGGAACACGGCGTCTTCGGATTGCTCGTGCTGGCGAAGCTGGGCGCGGATGCGCGCGAGCAGGACCGGGAACTTGAAGGGCTTGGTAACATAGTCGTTCGCGCCGGCATCGAGGCCGAGAATCGTGTCGGCGTCGCTGTCGTGCCCCGTCAGCATCAGCACCGGGCACTTCACGCCCTGCTTGCGCATCAGGCGGCAGAGCTCGCGCCCGTCTGTATCGGGCAGCCCGACATCGAGGATGACGAGGTCGAAGACCCCGGCCTTGACCTTCTCCATCGCCTCGTGCCCGTCCCCGGCCTCGAAGACGTCGAAATCCTCCGTCATCACGAGCTGCTCGCTCAATGCCTCGCGCAGGTCCGATTCGTCATCGACGAGTAGAATCTTTTTCAGATTTGCCATTCGGTTTTCTCCTGTGTCTTCAGGCGCAAATGCGGGTGCGTCACGGTTTCGACAAGAAATGCTGCAATCCGATCACGTCGTTGTGTCGAGACAGCGGGATTTGTTTCAGCTTCCGAGCCGAGCCCCGCCGTGCTATCGCGCCTCATCCGATCCCGCGAGGCCCGATGCCGCTCTCACCGACCCCCGCCGAACGCCGCGCCCGTGCCCGCGCCGATCTGCGCATGGGGCTGCCGGTCTGCCTGACCCAGGGCGGCGCGGCGGCCCTGGTGGCAGCGGTCGAAACGCTGGGGCCGGTGCGCTTCGAACAGCTCACGGCAGGCGGTGCGGCGGTGATGGTGGTCACCGCGCGCCGCGCCGAGACGCTCAAGGCACGCGCCTATGACGGGGACCTGGCCCGGATCGAACTCCCTCCCGGAGCGAGCCTTGGATGGGCGCAGGCGGTGGCCGATCCGGTGGACGATCTTTCCGAGCCGATGAAGGGCCCCTTCCGGACCGCGCGCGGCGGCGACGTCGCGCTCCACCGCGCCGGCATCGCGCTGGCAAAGGAGGCGCGGCTTCTGCCGGCGGTCCTGTTTCATCCATGGGAGAGTGCCCAGGCCGCGCGGGCCGAGGGGCTGACGGTCCTCGACCTTGCCACCGACCTGCCACGCGAGGAGGGCGCGCGCTATTCGCATGTCGTCTCGGCGCGGCTGCCGATGGCGCTGGCCGAAGCCGGACGGCTCCACATCTTCCGCCCCGACGACGGGGCCGAGGAGCATTACGCGGTCGAGATCGGCCAGCCCGACCGCGCAGCGCCGGTGCTGGCGCGGTTGCATTCGGCCTGTTTCACCGGCGATCTGCTCGGCTCGCTGAAATGCGATTGCGGGCCGCAGTTGCGCGGTGCGTTGAAGGAGATGGGCGAGGCGGGGGCCGGCGTGCTGCTTTATCTCAACCAGGAGGGCCGGGGCATCGGGCTCGCCAACAAGATGCGCGCCTATGCGTTGCAAGACCAAGGGTTCGACACCGTCGAGGCGAACCACCGGCTGGGCTTCGAGGATGACGAGCGCGACTTCCGGATCGGCGCAGCGCTGCTGCGGGAGATGGGGTTTGGCGCGGTGCGGCTGATGACCAACAACCCCGCCAAGATCGAGATGATGCGGGCGCAGGGGATCGAGGTCACCGAGCGGGTGCCGCTGAAGGTCGGTCACAACGAGATCAACGCTGGGTACCTTGCCACCAAGGCGGCCAAGTCGGGGCATCTGCTATGACGCCGGAAGAGCTCGTTTTGACCCCGCGCGGGTTGCTGTTCCTCAACCGGCGGTTCCCCGTGGCCATCGGTCGCGGCGGGCTCCGTTCCGACAAGCGCGAAGGCGACGGCGCGACGCCGCGGGGGGTGCATCATGTCGCCGGCCTTTACTACCGTCCCGACCGCGTCGCGCCGCCGGCGCCCTGGGCCGTGCCGATCGGGCCGGGCGATCTCTGGTCGGACGATCCGGCCGATCCCGACTACAATACACATGTCCGCCGGCCGCATGGCTTTGGCCACGAGCTTCTGCGGCGGGCCGACCGACTCTATGACATCGTGCTCACGACCGACTGGAACTGGCCGGACGCGGTGCCGGGCCGCGGCTCGGCGATCTTCCTGCATGCCTGGCGCAAGCCGCGCCACCCAACCGAGGGCTGTATCGCACTGCGCCGCGACCATCTTGCCTGGATCGCGGCACGGGCTGCGCCGGGCACATCAATCCGTGTTCCCTGACAAAACGGGCCGGACCCGAAAACCGCATTCCAGGACCGAGAGTTGCCCCAAACGGACCCGCTGCAGTGTCGCCCGCGCGATCCGTTCAGCCGTCAGCCGTAGTCGCGCTCGCCGAAAATCGCCGAGCCGACCCGGACATGCGTGGCGCCGAGCGCAATGGCGCGCTCGAAATCCCCGCTCATTCCCATGGAGAGCCCGGACAACCCGTTGCGCTCTGCGAGTTTCGCCAGCAATGCGAAATGCAGCGACGGCTCCTCCTCAACCGGCGGGATGCACATCAGCCCCTCGAGCGGCAGGTCGAGCGCGCGCACCTCGGCAACGAACGCGTCGAGATCATCCGGCAACACGCCCGCCTTCTGCGGCTCCTCGCCGGTGTTGACCTGAATGAAGAGCGGCGGACAGGCGCCGCGCTCCTGCGCGAGCCGCGCCAGTGTGGTGGCGAGCTTCGGCCGGTCGAGCGTGTGGATCACATCGAAGAGCTCCAGCGCCGCCCGCGCCTTGTTGGTCTGCAACGGGCCGATCAGGTGCAGTTCGACATCCGTAAACCGCTCGCGCAGCTCCGCCCACTTGCCCTGTGCTTCCTGCACCCGGTTCTCGCCATAGACCCGGTGCCCCTCCGCGAGGGTCGCCACGACCCGCTCCAGCGGCTGCACCTTCGACACCGCGATCAGCGTCACCGCCCCCGCGGGCCGGTTCGCCTCCTGCTCCGCCGCGGCGACGCGGGACCGAATCTCCTCAAGCGCCATCGAGCTCAACTCCTTCGCGTTCAAGCGCCGCAACAAGCGGCGCGAGGTCCTTCTCATAAGTCCGCCAAAGCGCCGAGGAACTGCGGTAGATCGGCTGCCGGACCTGGGCAACCGACAGCGTCCGGACCGGCCCCTTGCTCTTGTGGAACTCGAGGCAGGCATCCTCCCAGTCAAGCCCGACCGCCGCGATCAACGCCCGAGTCTGCTGTTCGGGGTCGGCCACGAGATCCTCGTAGCGGATTTCGTGAAAGCCACCGGGCAGGGCGCCGCGCCAGAAATCGAGCATTTTCAGAAAGGTGGCATAGTAGGCGGCGAGATCCTCGAGGTCATACGCGTAGCGATGCGTGCCCTGGGCGAACATGTTCTTGTAGATTGAATAGAGGCCGTCGCGCGGATCGCGCCGCACGACCACGAAGCGGGCCGAGGGTATTGCCTGTTTCAGCAGGCCCATCACCAGGTGCGACTGGATCGACTTGTCGGTGATCGCGCGGCCGAACTCATGCGTGCCGCGGAGCGCCGCTTCGTAGTCGGCGCCGAGCTGCGCGATACGCGCCGCATCGAGCTCCGACATCGCCCGGAAGCTGCCATCCGGTTTGCGGATCGCGCCATAGCTGAGTTGCAGCGCATAGCGCATCTCGCCGCCGCCTGTCACCTGGGAATGACTGGCCAGGATCTGTTCGACCAGCGTCGTGCCGGACCGCGGCAGGCCGGTGACGAAGATCGGGGTGAATCCGGGCCCCTCCGGCCTAGTCGGCGTGAAATCGTGGCCCGCGAAGGCCGCGATCAGCCGGTCGACCTCGTCCCGGCGCTCGGAGACATCGTATCCGTAGGCTTTCTTCATCGCCGCGTTCGCCGGCCGCAGGTAGCGGAAGACCGCGTCGTGGCGCTTGCTGTCCTCCATCGCCTTGGCCATGGCGAACTCGATCTGGACTCGCGCGGTCCGCGTCAGTTTCGGATTCGCGAGCGCCTTCTTCATCCGCCCGATCAATGGATCCGTCGCGGCGATCTTCCGGTTTGCAACGAGCATCCGGTACGGCTCGCCCCTGAGCGGGTCGAGCTTAAGCGCCTGTTGCAGTTCTGCCTCCGCCGCATCGAAATCGCCCGCGAGCTGGAGCACCAGCGCCTTCTCGACGCGGTAGCTGGGATTCTTTGGTGCGGCGGCGATGAGCGGGTCATAGACAGCCGTCGCTGCGTCGAACTGACCCTGCGCGGCCAGAAGCTCCCCAAGTGCCGACAAGATCGCCGGTTCAGTCGGCCGCACCGCGCGCGCATGTTCGAGATGACTGATGGCTGCATCGATCCGACCCTGCTGCCGGGCGATTCGGGCGAGCTGGAAATGGGCTTCGGCCAGCGACGGCGTCGCGGCAACCAGCCGCTCCAAAAGCGTCTGCGCCTCGGCGAGTCGGCCGGCCTTCTGCAGGGCCAGTGCCTTGGTGAAATCCTGCTTGATCCTGGCGCTGTCGAGCGGAAGCATACGGCCCTCTCCGGTTCCTGTGCTCCCTGCTATCATTCGCGGCGCCAAAAAGAAAAGAGCGGGCAAGTGCCCGCTCTTCCCTGAATTCGCTCTGATCGGAGATCAGAAGGACATCGACAGACCGAAGGAGAAGGTGTCGAAGTCGGACTTCAGCTTGCCGCCGGCCGGGCCGGACAGGTCGACCTGGGACCAGCCGTAGCCGGCCAGGATCGAGAGACCGCCACCGAGGTCGTAGCCAGCAGCAGCACCCCAACCGGTGGTGTCGAGCTCGCCGCCACCATCGTATTCGAAGTTGTGCTCACCGTAGTTGGCGTGGATCGAGAACGCGTCGAAGGCGTAGCCCGCGCCGACACCCCAGTAGGAGCCCTTGTCGAGGTTGTCGCCGCTCCAGTCGGAGTAGATACCGCCGAAGGAGAAGCCGTTGTCCATCTGGTAGCCGCCGGAGATGGCCCAGACCGAGGTGTTCTCGCCGAGGGCAACGGTAATTTGGTCAGCAGTGGCGCTGTTCCGGTCGTAGCCGAAGATCTGCTCGAGTTCGTCGATCTGATCCTGGTCCAGATCGGCGATCTGCTCGGCGAGGTCCTGAACCTGCAGGTCGGTCAGACCGAAGGAGACGGCGCCGAAATCGGCTTGCTGGTAACCGATGCCGCCCATCAGGGTGCCCGGGCCAACCTGACCGGAGTATTTGGCACCGATCGCCCAGTTGTAGTCGAAGCGGTCTTCGTCGGCTTGATCGAGAGCGAAGTCGGACCTGTCGTCCTGCTCGATGGACACCGCGAAGCCGAAGTCTTCGTAGGTGTAGTCGTAGCGGAGGATCTGGCCGTCATAGGTGCCGTCGAGCCAAACGTCCTGCCAGCCCCAGTGAGCGGTTTCAGAGTCGTCGATCGAGCCCGGGTCACCCCAGGTGTCGAGGCCCTGGATCGCCCAGTCGAGAGCGCCGTCGGTGTCACCCAGGGTGACGGTGCCGAACTCGCCGGACAGGAAGATGTCCACGCCCTGGTTGTTGAAGTTGGAGCCAAGCCCGCCAGCCTCGTCGAGGTCGACATTGGCACCGAACGTCAGACCGTTGTCGGTTTCACCGGACATGGTGAAGTCGACGTCGACGTCCTGGAAGAACTGGGTGGTGATGTCGCTGCCACCGGCAACGCCCATCTCGGCCCAGCCGGAGACGGTAACTTCAGCAGCCGCGGCGCCGGCGAAGGCGACCAGGGCGGTCGAAGTGAGAAGAACCTTTTTCATCGTTTTCCCTCGTGTATCTCAAGAGTTCACCACAACTCGGGGACCGAATGGACGTGAGTCCGAATTGGGTATGAGCAAGTGTCTCGCTCCACAGCGGTTCGATTGCAAGGCGGTGTTGGGAGGAGCAATCCGGGTGCCGGGATTTGGTGCAGCTTTGCCACAGTGGCGGAACTCCGCCTCGCCTCTAAAGGCTTGTGAGCCTGCCATCGCTCGGATAGAGAAGCGAAAAGAGCGTTTGGAGGGGCAGAGGGCATGACCTTCGCACGACTGGTTCGGATCGGCTCCGCGGTGAGTCTGGTGGCGTATCTTTCCGCTTGCGGGGGATTCGGCATCTCCGGCGATGTCGATCCCAATAACCTGCCCGACGAATACAACCCGAAGCTCGACGAGAACTTCAACGAGCGCGAGACGATCTGGGATCTGTTTACCAATGTCGACGATCCCAACATCACGCTCCGCGTCAACCGCTACCTCTGGGTCGCCTCGCTCGACATCCTGAACTTCCTGCCGATCCAGCGGGTGGACCCGTTCTCCGGCGTCATCGTTACAGGGTACGGCACGCCGCCGGGCGGCGGGCGCGCCTATCGTGCGACCGTCTATATCACCGATCCGGCGCTCGACGCGCGCTCGCTCAAGGTGGCGATCTCCACCAATTCGGGCCCGGCCGATGCCGACACCGTCCGTGCCGTCGAGGACGCGATCCTCAACCGGGCGCGGCAGCTGCGCATCCAGCAACTCGCCCTCTGAGGCAACGCCCGGGCTGGACGCTGGCGGGTCGCGCGCTTATCACGGCGCGCAACGATGCATTTCCGCTAGCCGAGGTACGCGATGTCCCGCCTGATCCCGTCCGAGATCGAACCGAAATGGCAAGCCGCCTGGGACGAGGCCGGCATCTTCCGGGCGAAGCGCGATCCCGCGCGGCCGAAATACTACGTCCTCGAGATGTTCCCCTACCCGTCGGGCCGAATCCATATCGGGCATGTCCGCAACTACACCATGGGCGACGTCATCGCGCGCTACAAATCCTCCTGCGGATTCAGCGTGCTGCACCCGATGGGCTGGGACGCCTTCGGGATGCCGGCAGAGAATGCCGCGATGGCGTCGGGCGGCCACCCGAAGGACTGGACCTATTCCAACATCGCCGACATGCGCGGCCAGATGAAGCCGCTTGGCCTGTCGATCGACTGGTCGCGCGAATTCGCCACCTGCGACCTGGAATACTACGCTCAGCAGCAGCGCATGTTCATCGACATGCTGGAGGCCGGGCTGATCTATCGCAAGAACGCGGTGGTCAACTGGGACCCGGTCGACATGACGGTGCTGGCCAACGAGCAGGTGGAGAACGGGCGCGGCTGGCGCTCGGGCGCGCTGGTCGAGCGCAAGGAACTCACCCAGTGGTTCTTCAAGATCTCGGATTTCTCCGAGGAGCTTCTTGAGGCGCTGGACGGTCTGGACAACTGGCCCGAGAAGGTCCGGCTGATGCAGGCCAACTGGATCGGCAAGAGCCGCGGCCTGCAATTCGGGTTCGAGACCGTCGACGCGCCGGACGGCTTTGACCGGATCGAGGTCTACACCACCCGCCCCGACACGCTGATGGGCGCGAGCTTCCTCGGCATCTCGCCGGACCATCCGCTGGCCAGGGCGCTGGAAGCGGAGAACCCCGACATCGCCGCCTTCTGCGCCGAGTGCCGCCGCATGGGCACCTCAGAAGAAGAGCTCGAGACGGCGGAGAAGAAGGGAATCGACACCGGCCTTACGGTGCGCCACCCGCTCGACCCGAGCTGGGAACTGCCGATCTGGATCGCCAACTTTATCCTGATGGATTACGGCACCGGCGCGATCTTCGGCAGCGCCGGGCATGACGCGCGCGACCTCGAATTCGCGCGTAAATACGGGCTCCCGGTCGTGCCGACCTTCGAGCCCGTCGAGACACCAGAGGATTTCGTCCCTGCGGACGCCGGCGGCGATGTCTACCTGCCGCCGAAAAGCGAGAAGGTCCGCTTCATCAAGGGATTCGCGGGCGAGGAGATCCAAACCGGCGACGAGGCCATCGCCGCCGCCATCTCGTTCTTCGAGGAGAAGGGGCTCGGCACAGGAGTCACGAAGTTCCGCCTGCGCGACTGGGGTCTCTCTCGCCAGCGCTACTGGGGCTGCCCGATCCCCGTCGTGCATTGCGAAAGCTGCGGCGTGGTGCCGGAGAAGCGCGAGAACCTGCCGGTGGAGCTGCCCTATGACGAGGACGGCAAGCCGATCGACTTCTCCGTCCCCGGCAACCCGCTCGACCGGCATCCTTCCTGGCGCGACGTGCCCTGCCCTGCCTGCGGCAAGCCGGCCGGGCGCGAGACCGACACGATGGACACCTTCGTCGATTCGTCGTGGTATTTCGCCCGCTTCACCGCGCCCCATGCCGAAACGCCGACCGTGGCCGAAGAGGCCGACTATTGGATGAACGTCGACCAGTATATTGGCGGCATCGAGCACGCGATCCTGCACCTGCTCTATTCGCGCTTCTACGCTCGCGCCATGCACCTGACCGGCCACCTGCCCGCGAAGTGCAAGGAGCCCTTCGAGGCCCTTTTCACTCAAGGCATGGTGACGCATTCGATCTACCGGCTCGATGACCAACGTATTGCGACCGGCGTTCAGGTAATCGGCACTGAATCAGATGCCGAACTCGAGGAATACACTAAGACTGAGGCGACCCGGATTAACTACTTGTTTCCTGAAGAAATCTTGGAGTTCTCGGATGAGTTCGGAGTAAAGAAGGCACTTCTCCGCCAAGTTCTGGAAAGGGATGGGGTCGATCCATCGAACAGTCAGGCGCTCAGCGAGGCGTGGCACCGTGAGTTTGATCAACGGCGGGAAGTGAAAATTATCCCCTCCGCCAAGATGTCGAAATCCAAAAAGAACGTTGTCGACCCGGTCGACATCGTCCGGAAATACGGCGCCGACACCGCGCGCTGGTTCGTAATGTCCGACAGCCCGCCGGAGCGCGACGTGGAATGGACAGCCGCCGGCGCCGAGGCTGCTTTCAAACATCTCGGCCGGGTCTACCGGATGGCCCATGACCTTCGGGAAGCCGGCGCGCCCGACGGCGGCGCGGAGGATGTCGCTCTGGAAAAAGCGACGCACCGGGCGATTGCCGACGTGACCGCGGGGATCGAGGGCTTTGCCTTCAACACCTCCATCGCCAAGCTCTACGCCTTCACCAATACCATCGCCAAGTCACAGGCGAGCGCCGGGGCGAAGGCGCAGGCGATGCGCGTCATGGCGCAGCTCCTGTCGCCGATGACGCCGCACCTGGCCGAAGAGGTCTGGTCGCTGCTCGGCGGCGCCGGGCTGGTGGCGCGGGCCGCCTGGCCCGAGGCGGACCCGGCGATGCTGGTCGAGGACACCGTCATCCTGCCGATCCAGATCAACGGCAAGCGGCGCGGCGAGATCGAGGTCGCCAAGGAGGCCGACAAGGCCACGGTCGAGGCGCTGGTCCTGGCCCATGACGCGGTGGTCCGCGCACTTGACGGAAGCCAGCCCAAGAAACTCATCGTGGTGCCGGGGCGGATCGCGAATGTGGTCGTCTGATCGCAGAACCCTGCTTGCCGGCCTCTCGGCATGCCTCCTCGCCACGGGCTGCGGCTTTACGCCGGTCTACGCGCCGGGCGGAGTGGGCGAGCGCCTGCGCGGTCAGGTCCAGGCCGCGGCGCCGTGGGATCCGCGAGGCTACTATTTCGTCGAGCGTTTTGAGGAGCGCCTTGGGCGGGCCGGCGACGCCGCACCGTATCAACTCAACCACGTCACGACGATCGCGGTCGAGTCGCTCGCGGTCACGCCGACGAACGAAACCTACCGCTACAACCTCGTGGGCGAGCTTGAATTCAGTGTCGTGGACCGGTCGACCGGCGCGGTCCTGACCAGCGGCACCGAGAGCAACTTCACCAGCTACTCGGCAATCGGCACCACGGTGGCCACGCGCGCGTCGCAGAAGGATGCCGAGCGGCGGCTGATGTTCATCCTGGCCGACCAGGTCGCCACCCGGCTGGTCGCCACCGCCGGAACCTGGCTGCCGTGAAACTCTCTTCCCGCGACGCCAACGCCTTCTTCGCGAAGCCGGATGTGCGACGTGCGGGGCTGCTGATCTATGGCGCCGACGCGATGCGGGTGGCGCTCCGGCGGCAGGACCTCGTGGCGGCGCTGATCGGACCCGAGGGCGACAGCGAAATGCGACTCACTCGGATGCAGGCGGCCGAGCTGCGCCGCGACGGCGCGGCGCTGACCGACGAGGTCAAGGCGACGGGCTTCTTCCCCGGCCAGCGCGTGGTGCTGGTCGAGGAGGCCGGCGACGCTCAGAGCGCGGCGATTGCCGCGGCGCTCGACGACTGGTCGGAGGGCGACGCGATGATCGTCGTCACGGCCGGAACGCTGGCTGCCCGCTCGAAGCTGCGCAAGCTTTTCGAGGACCATTCCAACGCGCTCGCCGCGGCGATCTACGACGATCCGCCAAGCCGCGCGGAGATCGAGGCCGAACTGAAACGCGCCGGTCTTGCCCGGATCGATCCGGCCGCAATGGGCGATCTCGAGGCGCTTGCCCGTGCGCTCGACCCCGGCGATTTCCGCCAGACGCTGGAGAAGATCTCGCTCTACAAACGCGGCGATTCCGAGCCGTTGACGAGCGGAGAGATCGCAGCACTCGCGCCCGCGACCATCGAGGCCGCGGTGGACGACGTGCTGCACGCCGTCGCCGAGGGGCGTGACGGCGATATCGGCCCGCTGATGCAGAAGCTCGGCGGCCAGGGCGAGACGCCGGTCTACCTCACCATCGCCGCGCTGCGCCATTTCCGCGCGCTGCACGCCGCGGCCGCTGATCCCAAGGGCCCCGCCGCCGGCATCGCCCGCCAGCGCCCGCCGGTCTTCGGACCACGCCGCGACCGGATGATTCGCCAGGCCCAGGGATGGAGCCCCGACCGGCTCGACCGCGCGCTCTCGACGCTCATCGACACCGATCTCGCACTGCGCTCAGCCGGGCAGACGGCACCGCAGATGGCGCTGGTGGAACGTGCCTTCCTGCGGCTGGCGCATCTGAAAACCCGCGGCCGCTGATACCCGGTCTTCCGGCTTTACCCTCCATCCCGCCCGTGCCAGCCTTGGAGCATCTGGGGAGGACCATCCATGTATACCGTGATCGGAAGCTCGAAGAGTCGCACTTTGCGTGTCCTCTGGATGCTGGAAGAGTTGGGGCTGGAATACGAACATGTGCCGTCGCCGCCCCGTTCGCCCGATGTCGTGGCGATGAACCCGACGGGCAAGGTGCCGGTGCTCGTGGTCGACAACACGCCGATCACCGATTCCACCGCCATTCTCACCTATCTCGCCGATTGCCACGGAAAGCTCACATATCCCGCCGGCACGCTGGAACGCGCGCGGCAGGACAGTCTGACGCAATTCCTGCTCGACGAGTTCGACGCCGCGCTCTGGATGGCGGCGCGGCATTCCTTCGTGCTGCCCGAAGAGCTGCGGGAAAGCGCGATCAAGAAGAGCCTGAAGTGGGAGTTCGAGCGCAGCCAGACGGCGCTCGCTGCCCGGATGGGCGAAGGGCCGTTCCTGATGGGCGAGGTGATGACGGTGCCCGACATCATCCTCACCCATTGCGGAAACTGGGCGCAGATCGCGCGTTTCCCGATCACCGAGCCCGGGCTGCGCGGCTATCTCGGCCGGATGTTGGCCCGCCCAGCACTGAAACGGGCGATGCGGAGCGAGCGGCGCTCGGTGGGGTAATGGTCCGCCGGGCGCGAGTGGCGCGCCAGATCCCGCTTGCATCACGGCGCCGCCTGCGCTTGACCCGTTCCATGACACCCGACCTCTCGCTCGAACTTGCTGCCAGGGCGGCCGGCCACCGGATCATTGCCGGGGTCGACGAGGTCGGACGCGGCCCGCTTGCCGGCCCCGTGACGGCCGCCGCCGTCATCCTCGATGCGGCCGACATCCCGCCGGGTCTGAACGATTCCAAGAAGCTCACCGCCAGGCGACGCGAGGCGCTGGCCCTCGAGATCACCGCCCGCGCCGAGGTCGCCATCGTGCATGTCGGTATCGAGGAGATCGACCAGCTCAACATCCTTCGCGCCTCCCATCTCGCGATGGAACGCGCGCTTGCGGAACTCCGCCCCGCGCCGGATCTCGCCCTGATCGACGGCAACCTGCTGCCGCGAGCGCTGCCCTGCTCCGGTCGCGCCGTGGTCCGGGGCGACGCGACCTGCCTCTCGATCGCCGCCGCCTCGATTGTCGCCAAGGTGGCGCGCGACCGCCTGATGGTGGATTTGGCGCAACAGCACCCCGGCTATGGTTGGGAGCGCAACGCCGGCTATCCGACAAAAGAGCATCACCTGGCGCTTCGAGATCTTGGCGTGACCCCACACCATAGACGTTCCTTCGCTCCGGTGCGCAATATCTTGTATCAAGGGGTTTCTTCAAGCCCTTGATTCAAAAAAGAATTTGACCACGAATCACCTTTGACTCAAACTGCCCTCAACACGACGTCCGAAATAAACGGGACGCGGGGACGAGGCAGACATGACCAAGACGACCACCAAGGCGGCGCAGGCAGCGCTGCCGCTGAACACGATCCTTGCCGGCGATTGCGTCGAGGAAATGAGGGCGCTTCCGGAGGGCTCCATCGACCTCATCTTTGCCGACCCACCCTACAATCTCCAGCTCAAGGGCAACCTCCACCGCCCAGACAATTCGCTGGTCGACGCGGTCGACGACGCCTGGGACAGTTTCGCCTCCTTCGCGGCCTATGACCGTTTCACCGCCGCTTGGCTGGCCGAGGCGCGCCGCTTGCTGAAGCCCGACGGCGCGATCTGGGTGATCGGGTCCTATCACAACATCTTCCGCGTCGGTGCGAAGCTTCAGGACGCAGGCTTCTGGATCCTCAATGACGTCGTCTGGCGCAAGTCGAACCCGATGCCGAATTTCCGCGGCAAGCGCCTCACCAACGCACATGAGACGATGATCTGGGCCGGCAAGTCCGAGGCCAGCAGATACACTTTCAACTACGAGGCGTTGAAGGCGCTGAACGAAGGCGTGCAGATGCGGTCGGACTGGGTCTTGCCGATCTGCAATGGCGGCGAGCGGCTGAAGGATGCCAATGGCGACAAGGCGCATCCGACACAGAAGCCCGAGAGCCTCCTGCACAGGGTTCTGATCGGCACGACAAATCCCGGCGACGTGGTGCTCGATCCGTTCTTCGGCACAGGCACGACCGGCGCAGTGGCCAAGATGCTGGGTCGCGATTTCATCGGCATCGAGCGCGAGGCGAGCTATCGCAAGGTAGCCGAGGACCGGATCGCCCGGACCCATAGGCTCGACCGGGAAGCGCTGACGGTCACTACGTCGAAGCGCGCCGAGCCGCGCGTGCCGTTCGGCCAGTTGGTGGAACGCGGCATGCTGCGGCCGGGCGAGGTGCTCACTAGTCCCGCCGGCAAGGCGGCCAAAGTGCGCGCCGACGGAACGCTCATTGCCAAGGACACCAAGGGCTCGATTCACCAGGTCGGCGCCGCGCTTGAGGGGGCGCCCTCGTGCAACGGCTGGCTCTACTGGCATTTTAAGCGCGACGGCAAGCCGGTTCCGATCGACGTGCTGCGCCAGCAGATCCGCGCCGAGATGGCCGCCCGCCCCAACTGAAACCAGGAAATCACACGCGTTACCGCCGGTGCCTGTAGCCTGACATGGACGGCACCATGACTGCCCCGCCCCCTAAGGGCGGGGCCTTTTCGTCCGGGACGCGGCACGCGCGTTGGCTAGTCGGACCGGGAAGAACCGGCACGTTGCCCCTGCCTGCATGGTCCCAATTCAGACCGGAAGCCGGGAATAGTGCAGGATACCCCAGCCGCTCAGTGCCCGGTCGACCTCCGACCAGAGCGCCCCGAAACCGACCGGATCGAGTCGCGCGCGCGCCGCAATTGCCGACAGCGGCGTGCGGCCGTCGACCGTGGCGACCAGCGGCGCCGCCTTCTTCGGGATCTGCATCCGGACCGCCTCGCTGGCCAGCGTCACGCGGACCTGTCCCTTCGCGGCAATTGCTTTCGCCAGCGCCGGACCGGCCACGCCCTTCAGATGTGGCACTATCGAGAGGTCGCGCGGGCGGGCGTTCGCCTCTCCCGCGCGGTCGGGCCAGGTCGCGTAGGCGATGTGAACCTTGATCGTTCCTCGGAGGTTTTCGGCCAGTTGCATCGTCGCAACCGGCCCAAGATCCGGCGCGAGCCCGTCCGGCAGATAGGGGGACGGATCGTATTGCGCCGGCGGCACCATGGCGACGCAGGCGAGGCCGGCCCGGTCCAGGGCGGCGTGCAGCTCGGTCACTGTATAGGGGCGGTCGCGTCCATGCAGCAGCAGGTCGAGAAACCCCGCGTCGCTCGCCATATGATCGACGAGATGCGGGTTGCGCTTGAACGGATGACCGTCGGGCACCCGCTCGAGGATCTGCCGGGCCGCCGCGATGGCGTCCTTCGGGGACAGGCCGTCGGTGACGGCGTTCAACGCGTCCTGCAGCGGATAGACGCCGGCACGGCCATGCGGGGCATAGACCATCAGCCCGATCCCGCCGCCCGGCGCGAGCGACGCGGCGAGCGCGTCGAAGCCGGCCTGTGGATCGGGCAGGTGGTGCAGCACGCCGCAGCAGTCGATATAGTCGAATGTCCCGTGATGATTCGCGTTCAGCAAGCTATCGGTGTGAAACCGGATGCCCTTCAGGCCCCGCGCGGCGACCCGCGCCTCGGCGACCTCGCGCGCCTTGGCGGAGAGGTCGAGATAGGTGATCTCGTGCGGGACGCCCGCCCGGGTCAGGATTTGCGCCAGCTGCACGAGCCCGTCGCCGGTTCCGCCGCCGGCAACGAGAATGGAGGTCCCTGCCGCCCAGTCCCGCTTGCCGCCAAAGAGGTGGTGGTCGAGCTCGACCGGGAAAGAGGGGGAGCCGACGATCAGCCGGCGCGTCTCTTCGGCCGGGTCGCGGTCGGGATAGGGATAGTCCTCGTATTGGCGCTGCACCTTGTCCATGCGCGCCAGTTGCCGTTCCGGTCCGGCTGGATGCAAGGGCTTTCTGGCGCGGCGTCGGGTTGGTGGCCCGCTTGCAGAATGTCCAATCCGCGATCTCGGGATAGAACTGCCGCCGCCAGATCGGTGGGATCATGGGAAAGAAGGCCCGAAGCAGATACCCAACCGGAACGCCCGGTAATGCCAAAGGGAAAATCGATGGGTGATGCCACGGAAGTCCCTTTCGGGCGAGCATCTCGCGCTCTGCACGAAAGGCGGAGAGGACGCATGCCGGCAGCGCACGGAAGAAATTGCGGTGAAACCCCTCTTTGAAACACGCGGTAACCGTTTCGCGCGGCGTGCCGGCCAGGATCGGAAGCCAGATCCGGGTAGAGAGCCGATACCAGACGAGTTGACCGTCGGTCGTTGCGGGATCGGCGTTGTCCTCGTTGAGTCCGGTCAGCGCGTCGAGAAGCGAGAACATCCCCCGGGAGAAGATCGGTGGAGCGAAGACGAACACGCCGCTACAGGTCGCCGCGAGACAGGCAAGCGGGACCATCGGGAGCGAGAGCCAGAAGGGCGCGGCCCTGGAGATGTGAGCAACCTGCGGCGCGGGGACCGTTCTCGGCGCTTTCGGTGGTCAGGGACGCAGGGACGCAGGGACGCAGGGACGCAGGGACGCAGGGACGCAGGGACGCAGGGACGCAGGGACGCTACGCCGTTCGGCAGCGGGATCAACGCGCCGCCAACGCCGGTTCGGCAAGGGTCCAGACCTTTCGCATCAAGGTTGGCAGCGATGCCGGCGAAAAATCCGCATTGTCCACGAATTCGCCACGCCGCGCGGCGGCTCCCCGCGGCACCTCGGCGACCCGCAGCGCGAGGCGGAGGTGGAAATGCGTGAAGGTATGGCGGACCTCTTCGGACACTGCGCGCCAGTCGGCGGCGAGCGGCGGGGCCTCTGAGGGGTCCGTTCCCCAATCGCTCCCGGGCCAGCCGAGCATGCCGCCCAGCAGGCCCCGCGGCGGCCTCCGCTCGAGCAGGAGCGCACCGTCGTCGCGCCGGGCGACATAGGCATAGCCGTAGCGCACCGGCTTGGGCCGCTTCGCCACTTTCGCCGGCAACTCCGCAGCGATGCCCGCCGCGCGCGCGGCGCAGGGACCGACCAGCGGGCAGATACCGCAGGCCGGAGCGCCCGGCGTGCAGATCGTCGCGCCGAGATCCATCATCGCCTGGGCGTGGTCGCCCGGTCGATTTGCCGGTGTCAGCCGCGCGGCCAGCAAGGTCAGCTCCGGCTTGGCCGCGGGCAGCGGCGTTCGCACTGCGAAGAGGCGAGAGACGACACGCTCGACATTGCCGTCGACCACCGTTTCGGGCCGGTCGAAGGCGATCGCGGCGATCGCGGCGGCGGTATAGGGACCGATGCCGGGCAAGGCCAGCAGCGCCTCGCGGCTGTCCGGGAAGCGTCCGCCGTGACCCTCCGCAACCACGCGCGCGCATTTCACGAGGTTTCGGGCACGGGCGTAATAGCCAAGCCCGGCCCATTCGGCCATCACCGCTGAATCTTCGGCCTCAGCAAGCGCCGCGACATCCGGCCAAAGAGCGGTGAAGCGGAGAAACTTGTCCCGCACCGCAGCAACCGTGGTCTGTTGCAGCATGACCTCTGACAGCCAGACCCGATAGGGGTCCGGCCGCTCCCCGGCACGGCGCGCAGACGGACCGACACGCCAGGGCATGGCGCGGGCATGGCGGTCATACCAGTCAAGGAGCGCCGCGCCGGCGGCGGCGATGTCGCTGTCACGCAATCTTTATGTCCCCTCGATGCGAAGCTCTGGCCCCCGTCGCCGAGTGGGGTAGAATAGCGCCGAACAGAGGGAAAGCCAGAGCGTGACGACATCGAAGGACAGTGAGACGCCCCGGCGCAAGCGCGGGTTCGAACGGACCTCGCGCATTCTCGCGCAGCGCATCCGCAAGGCGTCGGAAACCCGCGGATTCTCGGAGTCCCGGGTGCTGACCCATTGGGCCGAGATCGTTGGCGAGGCAGTCGCCGCCGTCGCCCGGCCTGTCTCTGTCAGCTACTCCAAGGGCGGCTTCGGTGCGACGCTGACATTGCTGACCACCGGGGCGCAGGGGCCGATGCTGCAGATGCAGGAGCCGAAACTGCGCGAGAAGATCAACGCCGTCTACGGTTACAACGCCATCTCCCGCATCCGTTTCACCCAGACCGCACCGACCGGGTTCGCCGAAGGCCAGGCGGCTTTCGCCCCGGCGGCTGTTACGACCCGGCCCGCACTTGAACCCGCCACCCGCCGTGGCGCGGCGAACCTCGCCGAGGGCGTGAACGACGACGCATTGCGCCGCGCGCTCGAGGCGCTCGGAGCAGAAATCCTCAACAGATCGAAAAAGACCGAACCGGAGACCCCCCTATGAAGCGTTATCTGACCGCGGCGGCCTTTGCCGCCATCGCCGCCGCCGGAACCGGCTACTGGATGAGCCAGCAAGCCAGCGGGCCGGTGTCGATGCCGACTCTGGTCGGCGCAGCCGAGGCATCCGAGAGCCAGACCATCACCGAGATGACGCTCGGGGATCCGGACGCGAAGGTGCATGTGATCGAATATGCCTCCTTCACCTGCCCGCATTGCGCGAATTTCGAACAGTCGGTGTTGCCTGAAATCCGGCGGAACTACATCGACGAAGGCAAGATCCGCTTCACCTTCCGGGACGTCTATTTCGACCGCTACGGGCTATGGGCCTCGATGGTCGCCCGCTGCGATCCGATGCGGTATTTCGGCGTGCAGAACCTGCTCTTCGAGGACATTTCGGGCTGGGCTGGCGGCGAGCCGGCGCAGGTCGCCGACAACCTGCGTAAGATCGGCCGCAAGGCGGGGCTGACCGACGACCAGGTCAACGCCTGCCTGCAGGATGCCGACAAGGCGCAGGAACTCGTGGCATGGTGGGAAGCCAATTCGGAGGAACACGGCATCAATTCGACGCCGAGCTTCATCATCGACGGCGAGAAATATTCCAACATGCCCTACGAGGATTTCGCCAAGATCCTCGACGAGAAACTGGCGGAATAACGAAGCCGCATTGCCTGGTACCGGGCCCCGTGTCCGCGCGGGGTCCGGTGCGGTGTCATATCCGCCGCAGGAGGACGATGCGGTTGCTGTTCGTTCCCTTGGACCCGTTCGCGACGCCCCAGCAATTCGCGGTCTTGGTGAAGTCCTGATCGTTCACCATCACGCCCAGGCGCTCGAAAGGCAGCCCTTCCGCAGCGCGCCAGACGAGCCTTTCGAGCAGCACCCGACCACTGCGCACCTCGCCAACCTCGAAGGCGACGTGGCCGCCGGATCGCAGGATCCGGGCCTGTTCCCCGAGCACCGACGCCACCATGTCCGTCCAGGCCTCCTCCGTCCGGTGCATGTCGATCGCCACCCTGTCCGGGTCGATCCCGGCGAACCAGCATCGAAGCCAGTTGTCGGCGGCATAGTGCACGATGTCGAGAAAGGGCGGCGAGGTCACCACGAGGTCGACCGAGCCGTCCGCAATCTGCGGCGTTCGCGAAGCGTGTCCGGTCAGCAACCGGCTCCCGACCGCAGCGGCGGCGCTGCCGTCGCGCAGGAGGGAGCGGGTCTTCCGGGCGATGATCCGGGCCACGTCGCGTTTTGGCGGCGACTGGCGCAGCCGCTCGTTGATCCGGAGTTGTGAACGGATCGAGACGGCCTGGTTCGGTGGCATCGAGCGCCCCGAGAAGAACCCCGACGAATGGCCTGAGAGCCGACCGAGCGCGACCATCCGGATCCAGTCCGCCACCGGGTCGACCTCGGTGGACCCGAGCGGCGCCCGTGCCGCGAGCCAGGCCCGCAACGCCTCGAGCCTGCGAAGTGTCGTCGGATGGTAGAATGCCAGAAGATCCGTGCGTCCGATCCTGCCGCCAGACCAGTCGATGGTCTCGAGCGCCGCCATGACATCCCCGAGGGACACCGACGCAAGACGCGGACGCGTGAGGAGGACCGAGAGCGGGTTGATATCGTTCCCTAAGGCGCGCCGCCCCATCAGCGCCGCCTGAACCGGGGTCGTGCCGCGCCCCATGAAAGGGTCATGGACCGTATCGCCCGCACGCGTCAGCCGCGCGATGAAGAACTCGGGCAGCTGCGCCTTGAAGCAGGCGCGGTAGGAGATCTCGTGGATCGCGTGCGATTTTCGCTGAGCCGACGTCCAGAACTCGTTGACGAAATAGCGGATACCGTCGACGTCTTCGACATCGGTCGCCCGCCCGAACCCCGCGAAATCCCGGATCTCCGCGACGAGGTCGGCCGTCGCAACCGGATGGCCGGAGGACTCGAGGGAAGAAGCCCGGTTCATGCGATGTCTGGCGGTTCCTGGAGCTGCCGTCATGCCCTCCCGATAGCGCGCCGGAACCTGTTCCGGCAAGCCGTCTCGCCGCCGCCGGTCACGGACCGCCGGTCCCGTGCGGGTCCGTCCGCCTTCGCACTGGCGCCCGGTATCGACGGCGGCTAGGCTCCGGCCATGCTTCGCTACGCCGCCACGCGCCTGATCTCGCTCACCTTGTCGCTCGTCGCGGCGAGCCTGGTGATCTTCGCCGTGGTCGAGGTGATCCCCGGCGACCCGGCCGCCTACATGCTGGGGCTGAACGCCGCGCCCGAGGCGGTCGCGGCGCTGCGCGAGGATCTCGGCCTCTCCGGCGGGCTGGTCGAACGCTACCTGACTTGGGCGGGGGGCATGCTCACCGGCGATTTCGGCACCTCCTATACCTATCGCGTCCCGGTGGCCGACCTCGTCGCCGCGCGGCTCTGGATCTCGCTGCCGCTTGCGCTCTACGCGCTCGCCCTCTCGACGCTGCTCGCGCTGCCCGTCGGCATGCTCGCGGCCGCCCGCCGCGGCCGCGTCACCGACTACGGCATCATGGGCTTCACCCAGCTCGGCATCGCCGTGCCGAATTTCTGGTTCGCCATGTTGCTCGTCGTTCTGCTCGCGATCACATACCCTATCTTCCCCGCCGGCGGCTTCCCCGGCTGGGATGCCGGAATCCTGCCAGCGCTTCGCGCGCTCACCCTGCCGGCGGTCGCCCTCGCGCTGCCGCAGGCCTCGATCCTCGCCCGTGTCATGCGCTCGGCGCTGATCGAAACGCTCAGCCAGGACTATATCCGCACCGCCCGCGCCAAGGGCCTCACCGAGGGCCAGGCGATCCGCAACCACGGCATGCGCAACGCGCTCATTCCGGTGCTCACCATCATCGGCCTGCAATTCTCCTTCCTGCTCGCCGGCGCGATTATCATCGAAAAGGTCTTCTTCCTGCCCGGGCTCGGCCTGCTGATCTTCCAGGGCATCACCCAGCGCGACCTCGTGGTGGTCGAATCGGTGGTCATGCTGCTGGTCTTCGCCGTCATCCTCGTCACCTTCCTCGTGGATCTCGCCTACGCGCTGGTCGACCCCCGTCTGAGGCATGCGCGATGAGGCTTCCGGTCCAGCTGCTTCTCGGCGCCCTACTCTTCGGCCTCTTCCTCGCGGCGGCCCTGCTCTCGCTGGTCTGGACACCACATGCGGTGACCCAGCTCGACATCGCCGCGAAACTCGCCCTGCCCGGCCACGGCCACCCGCTCGGCACGGATCACCTCGGGCGCGACATGGTCTCGATGCTGATGGCCGGCGCGCGCACCTCGATCGCCGTGGCGCTTCTCGCCGTTGGCATCGGCATCGCGCTCGGCGTGCCGCTGGGGCTCACCGCCGCCGCCCGCCGCGGATCGCTTCTCGACGAGATCATCATGCGCGGCAACGACCTGATCTTTGCCTTCCCCTCGCTCGTGATCGCCATCCTCATCACCGCCGTCTTCGGCCCCTCGGCGGTCAACGCCATCCTCGCCATCGGCATTTTCAACGTGCCCGTCTTCGCCCGTGTCGCCCGCGGCGCGGCGCTCACCATCTGGCCGCGCGAGTTCATTCTCGCGGCCCGCGTCGCCGGCAAGGGACGCGCGCGGATCTCGGCCGAGCACATCCTGCCCAACATCGCCAGCCTCCTCGTCGTGCAGGGCACAATCCAGTTCTCCATGGGCATCCTCGCCGAAGCGGGCCTCTCCTATGTCGGCCTCGGCGCGCAGCCGCCGACCCCCTCGTGGGGCCGCATGCTCGCCGACGCCCAGACCTTTATCTACGCCAACCCGCGCCTCGCGGTCCTTCCCGGCCTCGCCATCGTGCTGACCGTGCTCGGGCTCAACCTGATGGGCGACGGGCTCCGCGACTTTCTCGACCCGCGGCTTCGGAGGGCCGTCCGGTGATCGGTATAGAGCGCCTTTCGGTCGTGCTCGGCGGCGTCCCTGTGCTGCGCGACGTCTCGCTCGCCATTCCACCCGGCAGGACGCTGGGGCTGGTGGGCGAGAGCGGATCGGGCAAGTCGATGACGGCCTTCTCGGTGATGCGCCTCTTGCCGCAGGGCGCGCGGGTGACGGGGGAGATCACGCTCGAGAGCCGCTCGCTCGCGTCCCTTTCCGAACGGCAGATGTGCGCGGTCCGCGGCGCCGAGATCGGCATGATCTTTCAGGAGCCGATGACCGCGCTCAACCCGGTCCGGACGATCGGCGACCAGGTTGCCGAAACGCTCCTCGTGCATGGCGCGGCCACCCGGTCCGAGGCGCAGGGCGTCGCCCGGGAACGGCTCGCCCGGGTCGGCCTTTCGCCCGACCGGTTTCCGCTCGACCGCTACCCGCACGAGCTTTCCGGCGGCCAGCGCCAGCGGGTCTGCATCGCGCTCGCCATCGCGCTTCGCCCCAAGCTGCTGATCGCCGACGAGCCCACCACGGCGCTCGACGTGACCACCCAGGCGCAGATCCTGGCACTCCTGCGCGAGCTGGTGCGCGAGGAGGGAATGTCCTGCCTCTTCATCACCCACGACCTCGCTGTGGTCGCCGAGATGGCCGACGAAATCGCGGTGATGCAGGCAGGCGGGGTGGTCGAACAGGGGCCGACCGGAACGGTCCTGCGCGAGAAGCGCCACCCCTATACGCGCGCGCTCTTCGAGGCGTCCGGGCACCAGCCCGCGCGGACGACCAGGGTCGAGGACGCGCCGCTGCTCGAGGTTCGCGGAGCGGTCCGCGACTACGCGCTGAAGCGGGTGCGGTTCTTCGGTCCGCGCCCCGCCTTCCGGGCGGTGGACGGGGTGAGCTTCGCGCTCCGGCGCGGCGAGAGCCTCGGGCTCGTGGGCGAATCCGGCTGCGGCAAGTCCACCCTCACCCGCGCCATCCTCGGGCTCGAGCCCCTGCAGGGCGGCGAGATCCGGCTCGACGGCGCGCCGGTCTCGCCCGACATGCCGCCCGAGTTGCGCCGCCGCATGCAGGTCGTGTTTCAGGACCCCTACGGCTCGTTCAACCCGCGCCACCGCGTCTCGCGCCTGCTGACCGAGCCGTTCCACCTGACCGGTCAGCCGCCCGACCTCGACAACCGCATCGCCGAGGCGCTGGAGAATGTGGGCCTCACCGCATCGGATGCCGAGAAATTCCCGCACGAGTTCTCCGGCGGCCAGCGCCAGCGCATCGCCATCGCGCGCGCCCTGATCGCGCGGCCGGAGCTGATCGTGCTGGACGAAGCGGTCTCGGCGCTCGATGTCCGCGTCAGGGCTCAGATCCTCGACCTGCTCGCGGACCTGCAGGCACGGTTCGCCTTAAGCTATCTCTTCATCGCGCATGACCTGAGCGTGGTGCGCTCGGTGACCGACCGGGTCATGGTGATGCGCGTGGGCAGGATCGTGGAGGAGGGCGAGACCGAGGCGGTATTCTCCGCACCGCAGGACGGCTACACGCGCGCACTCCTGAAAGCGGCGCCGGTCCTGCCTGCTGCCTGAACGCGGCGCGGAAGCTATTCAGCCGCTCGGTTCTGTGCTTTTCTCAAGGTCCTGACTCCCAAGGGAAACCCGATGGAACTGACGATCGACTCCGCATTCTCGACCGGTGGGCTTGTCGGGCACTTCTCTTATCTGCTGCTCGTCGTCTCGATGCTGATGCGGAAGATGATCTACCTGCGCTTGCTGGTGATCGCCTCGTCGCTGGTGGCCATCGCCTATGTCCTGATCTGGCTGAAGGACCCGGTCGGCATCTTCTGGGAAAGCCTGCTGGTCACCGTCAATATCGGTCAACTGGCGGTGATCTGGTATCATTCCGTCGTCGGGCAGTTCACGGAAGAGGAACGCCTGCTCACCGAAGTGCAACTTGGAATCGCCGAGCCGGCGCTCCGGCGGCGACTGCTCTCCTGTGGCGTCTGGTGCGACGAGCCGGTCGGAACCGAGCTGACCCGGGAGGGAACCACTCCGTCGCATCTGGTCTATCTCGCTGCTGGACAAGCGCAGATCTTCCGGGATGGCCACAGCGTGGCCAAATGCGGCGCGGGCAATTTCGTCGGAGAGATGTCACTGTTCCAGCGCGACCACCAGGCCAACGCGAGCGCCGTCGTCTCCGCGCCGGCCCGCTGCTGGAAGATCTCGCACGAGCGCATTCGGCACCTGCGCGACACGCATCCCGAGCTGGCGCGCGCCATCGACGTCGGGCTGGCGCGGGACATGCGCCGCAAGATCGAGACGGGAAATGCCTCCCGCGTCACGGAGACCGCGGGAGGCTAATTGTGCCCGGCCGGACCGTCCCCGGCCCTTGGGCTCAGTTCGCGAGGTTGCCAGCCAGCCGCATCAACCGTACGGCCTCGGCACGGTAGCCGAACGGGTCCGCGCCCCGGGCGCCGTTAGCCAGGTCCGCAGCCTCCGCATAGCCCCAGTCGCCGGTATGGACCGAGCCGCGGAGCAGTTCACCGAATCCGGCTACGGCGGTCGCAAAGCGGGTCTCGACCGAGGCCGCCGAGGGCTCCGCCGGAATCGGCAATTCGATCAGCCGGCTCTCGCTCCCGCCCGGCGCCTTGTAGCGGATCCTCAGGAAGGCAAGTTCGCCGGTCCCGCCATCCGCCGTCTCGGCCGACTGGTAGCGCAGCGGCGCGTTCAGCACCGCGGGCGAGCCCACCGGCGTCACCTCGTAGAGCGCCGTCACCTGGTGGCCCGCGCCGATCTCGCCCGCATCCACCTTGTCATTGGCGAAATCTTCGCGCCGAAGTGCCCGGGTTTCGTAACCGATCAGCCGGTATTCAGCGACCTCCGCCGGGTTGAACTCGACCTGGATCTTCACGTCCTGCGCAATCGGGAAGAGCTGGCCCGTAAGCTGGTCCACCAGCACCTTCTGCGCCTCGGCGATCGTGTCGATATAGGCCGCCTGTCCGTTGCCGACCTGGGCCAGCGCCTGCATCGTCGCATCGTCGAGATTGCCGCGGCCGAAGCCGAGCACCGACAGGAAGGCGCCCGACTCGCGACGAGCGGCAATGAACTCCTCCAGCGCCTGCGGATCGTGGATACCGACGTTGAAGTCGCCGTCCGTGGCCAGAAGGATCCGGGAGACCTCGCCGTCCTCCTGCATGCTTTCGGCCAGCGCATAGGCCTGTTCGAGCCCTGCCTGCCCGGCGGTCGAGCCGCCCGCCTCGAGCCGGTCGAGCGCTGCGAGGATCGTCGCCCGCTCGCCGGCCGGCGTCGGCGCCAGAACCTCGCCGGCACTTCCGGCATAGGCGACCATGGCGACCTGATCCTCGGGGCGCAGCTCACCCAGCATCAGCCGCAGCGACTGTTTCAGCAGAGGCAGCTTGTTCGCATCCTGCATCGAGCCGGACGTGTCTATCAGGAAGACGAGGTTGAGCGGCGGGCGATCAGAAACGGCCGGCATC
Source organism: Tropicimonas sp. IMCC6043 (assembly GCF_004146235.1). Lineage (GTDB taxonomy): Bacteria > Pseudomonadota > Alphaproteobacteria > Rhodobacterales > Rhodobacteraceae > Tropicimonas. Next base: position 94,749 of record NZ_SELO01000014.1, read on the forward strand.
TCGCCCTGGAGCGCGATCTGCAAAATCTGGGTGTCCGGATTCCACGGCGTCGGGCTGAGGCTGACGCTCGGCGCGAAGGGCGCGCCGCCGAGAGCGGGGGCCGGATAGTCATAGGGGAAGTAGTTCACCATCTCCTCGATCCGTACCGCGTCGCGGCCAGGCAGAACGCCGGCCATCAGCGAGGAGCGGATCACCGACCACGAGGCGGTGTCGACATCGACCGAGAAGGTCGAGACCGGTTGATCGGCCACCGCTGTGACACCGGATGCCTCCTCGTTGGCGAAAGCCTCGGTGTCTGGCGCGTCCGGCAGTGCGGCGACCATGTCCATCGGCGGTGGCGCGGCGGCGAGTTCGCTCATCGCGAAGCCCTCTTGCCCGGCAGGCGCGGCGCGTTTCGCCAGCATCGGCGCGCGCGTCTCCATGGCCGGGGCCGGCTCGGCCATCGGCGCGACCTCGAGCGCAGCCCCCCCCATCGGCCCGTCAGAGAGCAGGATCTCGTCGGCCTCGACGGCCTCCTCCTGCTCCAGTACCGGCTCGGGAAGCACCGGCTTGGGCGCGGGGCCGAAGGCAGCGTCCTGCGGCAAGATGATCAGAACGGCGAGGCCGGCGGTCACCAGCCCGGTCGTGGCCGCGAGCCCGGCGCGGCTTGTCATGGCGTGAAACATCGAAATCCCTCCATCAATCAGGCGCGCCCCGAGCGGGCGGCTGTGAGAGGGACGCACGAGCGCAGGCGATCCTTGGGGGATCGCCGACTTTTCCGCGTCGAAAGCCGCCATCGCTGCGGAGACGGTCGCGGCTTTCCGCTCCGGGTCCGGCGCGGGATCGGCCGCCTTCAGGGCGGCGCGCAGGGTCTCGAGATCATCGGTCATCGTTCTTCCTCCGCGAGGGCGCGCAGAGCCTTCTTCACCTCCGACATGCGCCAGGCGACAGTGCCCTCGGATATGCCGAGAACGCGCGCCGCCTCGGCCTGCGTGAGCTCTTCGGCGAGGATCAGCACGGCTGTCTCGCGCAGATCCGGCTTGAGGCGCGACATCGCCTGCTCCAGCCAGCCGACGGCTTCCTGCGTTTCCGCGTCGGCCGCACGGCGGGCGATTTCCCAGTCGCCCCACCCGTCCGCGGCTTTCGCGTGGCTCGCAACGCGGCGACGGCGGTCATGCGCGGCGTTGACGGCGACGCGATAGAGCCAGGTGGTGAAGCGGGCCTCGCCCCGGAAACTCGCGAGCTTGGCCGGTAACGCGAGGCAGATATCCTGCGTCAGGTCCTCGGCCTCCGCCCGCTGCCCGATCAGGCGAAAGGCGAAGGCGAAGAGCCGGTCGTAGTGCCGCGCGAGCAGCGCCGCAAAGGCATCGCGGTCACCGCCAGCGGCGGCGCGGGCCAGGGCTTCGTCATCAGTGGTCATGCGCATCTTGCCCAGTCAGACGGGCGCGGGCCGACGATCCTTGGAGGACCAGCCGAAAAAACGGCCCGCGGCACAGACCTGCGCCGGCACAGCCAATCTTCCGTCGGGCATTTCCGCAGGGGACGCGCGCCCATGCACCCGGGCAGCCGGACGCAGGGTCCGGACCTGCCTCACTCCCCATCCAGGATCGGATCCTTCCGGTTGTCCCAGAACCGCCGCCAGCGCGACCAGATCGCCAGCCAGACGCAGCCCAGCAGCACGAGAATGGTGATCGAGACCCAGGGGATGATCCGCACATCCGGCCCATCCACCGGCTTCACGCTGATCGCGTTGGGATAGATCGAGGCGAAGGGGATACGCCAGCCGTATTTCTTCATCGCCACCCATTTCGGCGCGTCCTCGGTCGACTTCATGTCGGTCGCATGCGCCTGAAGGTTCGAGGTGTTGAACTTGAAATAGGGCGGCCAGCCCCAGCCAGTGTCCTCGTTGCGATAGACGATCACGTCGCCATTCGGCCGGAAGGCCTGGATGAAGAAGATGTCGCGTCCGGTGACTTCGGTAGATTCCCCAGTGTTCGAATTGGCCCAGAAGAGCGAGTTGTCGCCGAAATCCACCCGTTTCTCGTATGTGTCAGTGATCCGGACCACGTCATTGCGCGGCAGCGTGTACCACAGAAAGGCGCCGATCACGGCCAGGATCAGGAGCCAGAGTGTCCAGCGAATATAGAACCACATGCCTGTGTCCTCAGTTGAAATTCGTGAGATAGATGATGGTGCCGATCAGCAGGATCGGCACGACATAGACCCCCAGGATGAGCTTTCGGCGAAGCGAATGGTCGTATTCCTCGAGGCCCTCCCGGATGAACGCGTCGCGGTCGCCCTCGCCGATCTCCTCGTCCCACTCCCGCTCGAGCTTGTCGCGGCGCTCGGCACGGGAATAGAGAGAAAGGCTGACATAGATCACGCTCAGCACGACGAAAAGGATCAGCAACAATCTGGCTAGCGCGGCCATGGGCACTCCGGGTCAGGGCGCCGAGGCGCCCGGGTCCTGAGCCCCGTGATAGCCCGGACCGGGGCCGAGCGCGACGGCAAATTGCGCCGCCCAGCCATCCGGTCGCAGCCAGCGGCCATTGCGGGCGCCGCGGCGGCGGCCTAGCTTCGCTCCATGGCAAGCGACATTGACAGGCGACTCGCCGAGGCGGTTGAGTCGCGCCGCGCGTCCCTGATCGCGCTTACTCAGGATCTGATCCGGATTCCGACGCTGAATCCGCCCGGCCGGAACTACCGCGAGATATGTGAGTATCTCGACCGGCGGCTCTCGGCATCGGGGTTCCAGATCGAGCTGGTGCGGGCGGAAGGCGCGCTGGCCGACAGCGACCGTTACCCGCGCTGGAACATCGTCGCCCGGCGCGACGGGCGCACGAGCGGCGACTGCGTGCATTTCAATTCGCATCACGACGTGGTCGAGGTCGGCAATGGCTGGACCTACGACCCGTTCGGCGGCGAATTGCATGACGGGCGCATCTATGGTCGCGGCGCCTGTGACATGAAGGGCGGGCTGGCGGCCTCGATCATCGCCGCCGAAGCCTTCACCCGCACCTTTCCGGATTTTTCCGGCGCGGTGGAGATCTCGGCGACGGCGGACGAGGAATCCGGCGGCTTCGGCGGCGTGGCCCATCTCGCACGCGAGGGCTGGTTTGACCCCTCGCGGGTCCAGCATGTCATCATCCCCGAACCGCTCAACAAGGACCGGATCTGCCTCGGACACCGCGGCGTCTGGTGGGCGGAGATCGAGACGAAGGGCCGGATCGCGCATGGCTCGATGCCCTTCCTCGGCGATTGCGCGGTGCGCCACATGGGAGCGGTTCTGGCCGAGATGGAGGCGACGCTCTTTCCGCTTCTGGCCACCAAGCGCACCGAGATGCCGGTTGTGCCCGAGGGCGCGAAGCAATCGACGCTCAACATCAACGCCATTCACGGCGGCGAACCGGTGCAGGAGGAAGGCTATACCGGCCTGCCCGCGCCCTGCGTGCCCGACCGTTGCCGGATCACCATCGACCGCCGCTTCCTCATCGAGGAGGAGATCGGCGAGGTGAAGGCAGAGGTGAAGCGGCTTCTGGAGAAGGTGAAATCCGAGCGGCCGAGCTTCCGCTACGAAATCCGCGATCTCTTCGAGGTGCAGCCGACGATGACGCCGGAGGGCGCGCCGGTCGTCCGCTCGGTCGCCCGGGCGATCGAGAAGGTGCTGGCGCGGGCGCCCGACTATGTCGTCAGCCCGGGCACTTACGACCAGAAGCATATCGACCGGATCGGCCGGCTGAAGAACTGCATTGCCTACGGGCCGGGGATTCTCGACCTCGCGCATCAGCCCGACGAGTGGGTCGGCGTGGACGACATGGTCGACAGCGCCAAGGTGATGGCGCTGACGCTCGGAGAACTCCTGCTGCCCGGGCAGTAAGGTCGGCGGGCCGGTTCTCACCGGAGTCACCTCGCAGCATACTGGCCGGCGCGAGGATGGCGTGCCGCCGGGCCGACTTTGCCTGGCGCTTGCCCAAGAGCTTGCCATCGCTCCGGAAACAGGCTTCACATGACAGACGGTCCGGACGCAGCTTTGCTGGCCCGGCCCCGCGACAGACCCACCCGCAGACCGGAGACCCGCGCCTTGCCCGGCAGTACCTTCGCGCCCTTCGCCTATCGGACCTACCGACTCCTCTGGATCGCCGCGCTGGCCTCCAATCTCGGCGGGCTGATCCAGAATGTCGGCGCCGGGTGGCTGATGACCTCGTTGACCGACAGTCCGGTGATGGTGGCGATGGTGCAAGGCTCGGTAACGTTGCCGCTGGCCGTGCTGTCGCTGCTCGGCGGCGTCTTCGCCGACAATTTCGAGCGCCGCAACGTGATGATGGCGGCGCAGGCCTTCATGCTGACGGTGTCTGGCCTGCTGGCCGCGCTGAGCTGGGGCGGGATGCTCGGGCCCTGGGGGCTGCTCGCCTTCACCTTTGCCATCGGCTGCGGCGGCGCGATCCACCTGCCGTCCTGGCAGGCGTCGGTCCCGGACCTGGTGCCCCGCGAGCACCTGCCACAGGCGGTGATGCTGAACGGCATGGGGTTCAACCTGATGCGCTCGGCCGGGCCGGCTCTGGGCGGCGTGATCGTGGCGCTGTTCGGCGCGCCCGCAGCCTTCGTGCTCAACACGATCACCTATCTTCCGGTAATCGCCGTCCTGCACGGCTGGCGGCCCGAACGCGCGCCCGACCCGCTGCCGCGGGAGCCGATCGGCTCGGCGCTGCGCGCCGGGATGCGCTATGCCTCGCTGTCGGCCGACCACCTGCGGATCATGTTCCGCGCCGCCGTCTTCGGGATGTCGGCGGTCTCGGTGCTGGCGATCATGCCGCTGGTGGCACGCGAGAGCCTCGGCGGCACCGCCGTCACCTTCGGGGCGCTGCTCGCGAGCTTCGGCCTCGGCGCGGTCTGCGCCGCGCTGGTTATGCGCCGCCTGCGCGACGCCCTTGCCACCGAGACCATCGTCCGGATGGCCTTCGTCACCATGGCGGTCGGCCTCGTGGCGCTCGGCAAGGCCGGCGCTGTGTGGCAAGCCGGGCTGGCGGCCTGTGCCTGCGGCATGGCCTGGCAGAGTTCGATGGCGCTCTTCAACGTGTCCATCCAGCTTGCGACCCCCCGTTGGGTGCTCGGACGGATCATGTCCCTTCTCCAGGTCTTCACCTTTACCGGCATGACGCTCGGAAGCTATGTCTGGGGGCGTCTTGCCAGCGAGACCGGCATCTCCACCGCGCTCGACATCTCCGCCGGCCTCTGCCTGGTCGGCGCGGTGCTGGGCCTGGTGCTCTACCTGCCCGCCGAGTCCAACCACGACCTCGCCCCGCACGGCCATTTCACGCCGCCCCGGCCGACTCTCGACATCACGATGAACAGCGGACCGATCAAGGTCTCGGTGGAATACCTGATCCCGGAAGACCGCACCGAGGCCTTCCTCGAGGCGATGCAGCGGCGACGGGTGATCCGGCTCCGCGACGGGGCGCATAGCTGGTCGCTCTACCGCGACTTGACCGCGCCCGCGCTCTGGCACGAGACCTACCGCGTGCCGACATGGGCGGCCTATCTGCGCCACATGGCGCGGCGCACGGCGGCCGACCATGCGAACTACCGCGACCTGCTCGAGCTCCATACCGGCGAGACCCCACCGCAGGCGCGGCGCTGGATCGAGCGGCCGGCTGAACCGACCGTGCGCCCGCCACGGATCTAGGACACCGGCTCACCGGACGAACTTTTGGAACGGTCGGCGGGGGGGGCCGGCGTCCGCCTCCGAGCCTTCATTTCCGTAGGGGCAACGATATTCGTTGCGTGCTGGCAATCCCCCATGTGACACTCCGGAAACTCGGACGGATGTCCCGGCCGGCGGGAACTCCCAAGTCTCTCTCAGGGCCGAATTTTTCAAAGAGGATTCAACATGACACTTGAGGTCATCGGCGCGGGATATGGCCGGACCGGCACGGATTCCATGCGCGAGGCGCTGAACATCCTCGGCTTCGGCCCGTGCCATCACATGTTCGAAGTGACGAACAACCCGGTCATGAAATCGCGCTGGCGAACGTTCATGACCGACGGGGTTGCCGATTGGGACGCGCTGTTCGAAGGCTACCGCTCCTGCGTCGACTGGCCGGCAGTCCACTACTGGCGCGACCTCCTCGCGCGCTACCCGGACGCGCGGGTCATCCTGACCGAGCGCGACGCCGAGGGATGGTGGAAAAGCTTCGAGTCCACCTTGCTAAAATACGTTCAAACGACCGAGGACCATGAATCGGTCGGCTACCGGATCATGCAGAAGGCATTTGGGAACCGCGTCGGCGATCGCGACCACATGATTGCCGCCTACCGGGCCCATGTCGCGGACGTCATCGATAAGGTGCCCGAAGACCGCCTCCTGACACATCACCCGGGCGACGGCTGGGAGCCGCTTTGCGCGTTCCTCGGCGTCGACATCCCGGACGAGCCCTATCCCTTCCGGAACACGACCTCGGCGGTCATCGAGACGCTGGGCCTGAACAAATAGCGCCCGGGGAAGCGGATCGGCCAAGTGGGCCTGCCGCGCTGCCCGACTTTGGTCCGCACGACGTTGGATCGGCGATTTCTTCGGCCTTCTACGCCGCTCCGAGCGCCCGCCAGCCGATGTCGCGCCGATAGAATCCCTCCGGCCAGTCCACCGCCTCGGCGAGCGCATAGGCCCTCTCGCGTGCCTCCGCGAGGCTGCGCCCTCGCGCCGTGGCGTTGAGCACCCGCCCGCCGCTCGCGGTGACCTTCCCGTCGACCTCGGCGGTGCCGGCGTGGAACATCATCTCCCAACTGGTTTCCGGCAGCCCCTCAAGCCCGCCGATCACGGAGCCCTTGGCGTACTCCCCCGGATAGCCCTTTGTCGCGAGCACCACAGTCATCGCGTGATCTTCGGCCCAATTCACCTGCCGCTCCGCGAGCCGTCCCTCGGCCGCGGCGAGCATCAGGTCCAGCGCTTGCGCCCCGAGCCGCATCATCAGCGCCTGGCACTCCGGATCGCCGAAACGGACATTGTATTCGACGAGCCGCGGCGCGCCGTCCCGGATCATCAGCCCGGCATAGAGCACCCCGCGATAGGGCGTGCCGCGCCGCGCCATCTCGGCAATCGTCGGCCGGATGATCTGCGCCAGCGCCGCCTCGGTCACCTCCGGCGTCATCACCGGCGCGGGCGAATAAGCGCCCATGCCGCCGGTATTCGGCCCTGTGTCGCCTTCGCCCACCCGCTTGTGGTCCTGCGCCGTGCCCATCGGCAGGACCGTCTCGCCATCGCAGAGCACGAAGAAGCTTGCCTCCTCGCCCTCCATGAACTCCTCGATCACCACTTCCGCGCCGGCCGCTCCGAAACCGCCGCCGAGAATCTCGTCCACCGCTGCCAGCGCCTCGGCTTCCGTCATCGCCACGATCACGCCCTTGCCCGCGGCGAGCCCGTCCGCCTTGACCACGATCGGAGCGCCCTGGGCGCGGATATAGTCCTTCGCGGGCGCCGCAGCGTCGAAGCGCGCCCAGGCCGCGGTCGGCGCGCCGGCGGCGTCGCAAACTTCCTTGGTGAAACGCTTGGAGGCTTCGAGCCGCGCCGCCGCCTGGGATGGCCCGAAGACCGGGATGCCGGCCTCTGCGAGCCTGTCCGCCACACCCGCGGCCAGCGGCGCCTCCGGACCGATCACCACGAAATCGATGCTCTCGGCTTCCGCGAATTCCACCACCGCGCCGCCGTCGCAGATGTCGAACTGCGCACATTCGGCAATCTGCGCGATCCCGGCATTGCCGGGCGCGACGACCAGCCGGTCGCATTTCGGGTTCTGCAGGATCGCCCAGGCCAGGGCATGTTCGCGGCCGCCGCCGCCCAATATCAGGATGTTCATAATGCCCTCCGCTTGGCCTTCGTCGGCTCGCGTTCTAGAGTCGCTGCCGACCCGATACAAGCGAGCCAAGATGTCCGACCTGATCGACGACGAGTCCGACGGCCCCGGCCCGGGCTCAAACGCCCCCGAATTCACCGTCTCGGAAATCTCCGGCGCGGTGAAGAAGACGCTCGAAGGCGCCTTCGGCCGGATCCGCGTGCGCGGCGAGGTGGGGCGTGTCTTCAAGGCGCGCTCGGGACATCTCTATTACGACATCAAGGACGAGCGGAACGTGCTTGCCTGCACCACCTGGAAGGGCCAGGTCTCGGGCCTTTCCGTGTTGCCCGAAGAGGGGATGGAGGTGATCGTCTCCGGCCGGCTCACCGCCTTCGGAGCGCAGTCGAAATACAATCTCAACGCCGAGCAGGTCGAACCCGCCGGCGCCGGCGCGCTGATGGCGATGCTGGAGAAGCGCAAGCAGCAGCTTCAGGCGGAGGGGCTCTTCGACGCGGCGCGGAAGCGTCCGCTGCCCTTCCTGCCCGAGGTGATCGGCGTGGTGACCTCGCCCTCCGGCGCGGTCATCCGCGACATCCTGCACCGGCTGCGCGACCGGTTTCCGCGCAAGGTTCTGGTCTGGCCTGTCGCTGTGCAGGGCCGCGACTGTGCACCCCAGGTCGCCGCCGCCATCGAGGGGTTCAACCGTCTCACGCCCGGCGGCGCACTGCCGCGGCCGGACGTGTTGATCGTCGCGCGCGGCGGCGGGTCGATCGAGGATCTCTGGGGCTTCAACGAGGAGATCGTCGCCCGCGCGGCGGCGGCCTCCGCGATCCCGCTGATCTCGGCGGTGGGCCACGAGACGGATACCACGCTCATCGACTACGTGTCCGACCGCCGCGCGCCGACGCCGAGTGCCGCCGCCGAGATCGCCGTGCCGGTGCGGCTCGATCTTCTGGCGCAGCTGGACGGCCAGGCGGCCCGGCTCTCCGGCGCGCTGGCCCGCTTCATGCAGCGGCGCGACGAGAGGCTCCGCGACCTCGCACGCGCCCTGCCCCGCGCCGAGAGCCTGCTCGCCGGACCGCGCCAGCGCCTCGACCACGCCGCCGACCGTCTGCCGATGGCGTTACGGAGCGGGCTCGACCGTCGCCGCGCCCGCTTCGCCGAGGCCAGCGCACCGCTGCGTCCGCAATTGCTGATGCAGCGCCTGCGCGGGCTCTCCGAACGACTGTCGCTCCGCAGCGCGCGGCTCGGCCCGCTGTTGGAGCGGCGGAGCGCGGATGCGCGCAAGGACCTCGACAGGCTGCGCGCGCGCTTCGCCGCAACGCCATTCCACCGGGAGCAGGCCCGCCGGCAGGATCGGCTGGCGCGCAGCGCGGAGCGCATCCTGGTGGCCCAGGACGCGATTCTGAAACGCCGCGCCGAACGCCTCGCCGCGCTTGAACGTATCCTGCGGAGCCTCGACTACGAGGAGATACTCCGCCGCGGCTTTGCCGTGGTGCGGGGCGACGGCGCGGTTGTTACCACGAAAGCCGCCGCCGAGACGGCGCGCAGCCTCGAGCTTCAGTTCGCCGACGGACGACTCACCATCGGCGCCCCGGCCCGTGGCGCGAAGTCTCGGCCTGCGCCGCCCGATCAGGGCTCTCTTTTCTGACTGCCGTCACCGCTGCCCAGCCAAGGTGTCAGACACCGACATCCGGCCCAAGGCATATGAATTCCTCGTCCGCCTCGCCGGCCTCGTAGAGCTCCGTGCCGTCCTGCCGCCCTTCGAAGAGCGCGCTGAGACCCGCGCCATTGGCGAAGAATGTCCAGCATTGCGGCGTCGCGACGCCTTCGTAGACGAAACAGATGAACTCGCCCTGCTGGTACCAGTGGCCGTCCTTGCACTTGCCGTCCAGAAAGGTCCAGACCACGCGGCGGCCGGGCTTGTACCGCTCCGCACCATAGGCTTCGCCCTCGGAAAAAAACATCAGCGTGCGACCCTGGGTGAGACGGTCGAAATCCTCCGCCGAGAGCGGCGTCTGGGCCGAGGCCGTGGCGGCGGTGACGGCGAAGGCGGCGAGAAAGGCAAGGCGGTGCATGGCGGCTCCGGTGCGGTTCTGCGCGACCATGGCAGATCGCGCCGTCTCGCTCCAGTCACCTCCGCGTGTCACGGCCAAAGCCCGCGCAGGCGTCCATCCGGCCGGATCGGCATCGCCGGGCTTCCAAATCCCGGCGCCAGCGATTAGGTGGGACCGAGTCCCAACGGAATGACCCAATGGCGTTTTTCAGCAAACTCAAGGACCGGCTGTTCAAATCCTCCACCAAGCTCGAGGAGGGGCTGGACGCCATCGTGCAGGACGGCGGCGCGCAGGACACCCCGGAGGCCACGCCAGACCCCGTCCCACAACCCGAAGCCGATCCTCACCCCGCACCGCAGCCCGATCACGCGCCGCAGCGCGAGACAACCCCGCCGCCACCTGCCGCCGCGGCGCAGCCAGAGGCGGAACCCGGCCCTCGCCCCGGGCTTGTCGGACGGCTCCTGGGGCGCCGCGAGAGCGGGGAAGTGCTGCGCCGGGAGCTCGACGACGACATGCTCGAACAGCTCGAGGAGCTGCTGATCGCCTCGGACATGGGCGTCGACACGGCGCTCAGGGTAACCGCGAATATGGCCGAGGGCCGGTTCGGCAAGCGGCTTTCGCGCGCCGAGATCCAGGCGCTGCTCGCCGCCGAGGTTGCTCGCATCATGGAGCCGGTGGCCCGGCCGATGCCGATCTACCCGAAGCGGCCGCAGGTCGTGCTGGTGGTCGGCGTGAACGGCTCCGGGAAGACCACCACGATCGGCAAGCTCGCGAGCCAGTTCCGCGCCGCGGGCAAGCAGGTGGTGATCGCCGCCGGCGACACGTTCCGCGCCGCGGCGGTCGAACAGCTCCAGATCTGGGGCGAACGCGCCGGCGTGCCGGTTCTGACCGCTCCAGAGGGCTCGGACCCGGCCAGCCTCGCCTTCGACGCGATGGAACAGGCACAGCGCGACGGCGCGGACCTGCTGATGATCGACACCGCCGGACGGCTGCAGAACCGCGCCGACCTGATGGAGGAACTGGCCAAAATCGTCCGGGTGATCCGCAAGAAGGACCCCGACGCGCCGCACAACACGCTTCTGGTGCTCGACGCGACGACCGGACAGAACGCCCTTTCCCAGGTCGAGACCTTCCAGAAGCTGGCGGACGTCACCGGACTCGTGATGACCAAGCTCGACGGCACCGCCCGCGGCGGCGTTCTGGTGGCGCTGGCCGACCGTTTCGGCCTGCCGATCCATGCCATCGGCGTCGGCGAGCAGATCGACGACCTGCAGCCCTTTGACCCCGAGGAATTCGCCGCCGCCCTGACGGGGGCGGAGGAATAGGCGCGACACGGGCAGACGGAAAAGGAAACCCCCGGCCGGGACCGGGGGCTTCGAAGCCGCTGAAATGCCTTCCTACAAAACGGTATCGGCGTGGGGACCCCACTCACGTCGCTTCCCGGAACGCGCACTCACACAGGGTGCAGGCAGACCAAAAGCCGTTCCGGGATCGTCGCTTCGCCGGCCCCTCGGGCGGAGCGTATCCGGCATTTGCAACAGCAAGATGACAGTGCCCCACTCAAGATTCCGGATCGCGCCCTTCGAGACGTGCGAGCGGCCCCAGCACCATAACCGCGATCAGCGTTGCCATCGCCCCCAGACCCGAATTTCCGACCCCCACCGCGAGGCCGACGGCGCCGGAGAGCCACATTCCCGCGGCAGTCGTCAGCCCCCTCACGCGCGCCCGGGTGATGATGATCGTGCCCGCGCCGAGGAAGGCCACGCCGCTGGTGATCGCTTCGACAAGCCGCAACGGGTCCACCCGGACCTCCGCCGCGGCTGGGTCCTGGATGGCGACGACATCCCTCGTCACGAGCGCGAAGGTGCATGCGGCGAGAGAAACCAGCATGTTGGTGCGCATGCCTGCGGATTTGTGCTTGATCTCCCGCTCGAAACCGATGATCGCGCCAAACAGGCAAGCTAGGGCGAGGCGGGCCAACGCGAGGCGCCAGTCGAGATGGGCGAACGAGGAGGTGAATTCCGCGCCGAGGAGATCGATGAAATCGAGCATGAGCAGTCAACGTAACATGAAGCGGCACTGATGGTCACCAGTCTCGCCGAATGGATCCAGTCCCTCGAGGGCACCGAGGCCGGCGCGCGGCTGGCCACGATTCTCGCGCTCTCCGCGGCGCTGCTGCACGCCATTTTCGGCGCGTTGCAGAAGGGCCGGCACGACCCCTGGCTCTCGCGCGGCGCCATCGACGCCTGGCTCTTCCTGCTCTCTGCCCCGATCGCGCTGTTCGCCGTGCCCTGGCCCGCGGGAGGCGAATGGCTCATCCTCGCCGGCGCGATGATCATCCATTTCACCTACAAGGTCGGCATGGCGCTGGCCTATTCGCGCGGCGCCTTCACCGTGGTTTACCCGGTGGTCCGCGGCTCCGGCCCGCTCTTCACGGTCTTCGGCGCCTGGCTCATCTTCGGCGAGACTTTCTCGGCCATCCAGTGGCTTGGCGTGCTGGTCCTCGTCACCGGCATCTTCGGCCTCGCCGTCTACAACCTGATCCATGTCGAGATCGATCGCGAGACCCTTGTCCCCGCCCTCTGGCTGGCGCTTGCCACCGGCGCCACTGTCGCGCTCTACACGACCTACGACGCTTTCGGCATCCGCACCACACCAGACCCCTTCACCTTCCTTGCCTGGTTCTTCTTTCTCACCGCCATGGACATGCCGGTGATCGCCGCGCTGCGCTGGCGCAATCTGCGCTTCCGGCCGCCGCCCTGGCCACTGGCCTGGCGCGGCCTTGCCGGCGCCTTCGTCGCCTGGGGCAGTTTCGGCTCGGTGATGCTGGCCACGCGGCTCGACAAGGTCGGCGAGGCGGCGGTGCTGCGCGAGACCTCGACAGTGTTTGCCGCACTGATCGGATGGCTGGTGTTGCGCGAGAGCGTCGGGCCACGCCGCCTTGCCCTGATGTGCACGATCGCGCTCGGCGCCGTGATCGTGGAGCTTGGCGGTTGACAGGGACGCAAAAAACGGGTGGACCCGGATCAGGTGTTTCTGGAGCGACGAATGGACGAGAAGAAGATCAACCCGGTGCTGAAGCAGCTCCTCGAGCTGGGGCCGACCATCGCCTTCTTCATCGCCTACATGAAGATGCGCGATCAGAGCTACGCCATCGGCGGCACCGAGTATGACGGGTTCATCGTCGCGGCCGCGGCGTTCGTCCCGGTGCTGCTCGTCGCCATGGGCATCCTCTGGCGGCTGACCGGAAAACTCTCCCGTATCCAGGTGATCACAGCGATTCTCGTCATCGTCTTCGGCGGGCTGACCGTCTGGTTCAACGACGAGACCTTTTTCAAGATGAAGACGACCATCGTCTACGGCCTTTTTGCTGGCATGCTCGGGATCGGCCTGCTGCAGGGCAAGAGCTATCTCGCCTGGGTGCTGGGCGACGCGATGCCGATGGCCGAGGAGGGCTGGATGAAGCTCACCCGCCGCCTGACCTTCGGCTTCGCCGCGCTGGCCGTTGCAAACGAAGTCGTCTGGCGCACGATGTCGACCGATGCCTGGGTGAAGATCGAGACCTTCGGTTTCCCAATCGCGCTCTTTCTCTTCATCTCGGCGCAGGTCTTCTCGCTTCAGAAATACATGGAGCCAGAGGCCGACGAACCGGCGGAATAGGCGCGGGCGGTGCGGCGCGCGAGAGCCCAGACTTGCTCTATTCGGCGCTCACGATGAACGACTGGAGAGCTGTCCAGAGCAGGACTTGGTTTCTAGGGTGAGGACTCATTTAGGCAGCCAGAAGATGACGATGGCTGCGATGCAGATGGCCGACAGGAACAGGTCTCCGCATCTGTCGTAGCGGGTCGCGATGCGCCGCCAATCTTTCAAGCGTGCAAAGGCATTCT
>NZ_SELO01000141.1 GCF_004146235.1 Tropicimonas sp. IMCC6043
TTTGCTATGGGAGAGACCGTTTCTTGACGGCGAAACCCGTCTGGGCAACCATATCAGGGCATCCGGAATACCGGATGCTCCAAGACCTGATGCTTCAAGCCGCCAAAGCTTCCCGACATAGGACGTTATCACTTCGAACGAATGCCGGGGGACCGCGCAAGATGAATAGATCCGTCAACGCGTCGATCACATCCGTCGAGTTCTGCTTTCGCTTCACCCGGATCGTCAGGCATTCACGGCTGAACTCGTCAAGGATGTTCAGCGTCCTGAAAGCCTTGCCGTCGTCGGTTCGGCAGTGAACGAAATCATATGACCAGACGTGACTGCGATACTCGGGCCTCAGCCGAATGCATGATCCGTCGTTTGGCCAGAGCCGCCCTTTTTTCGGTTGCTTCGGTGGCACCTTCAGCCCCTCTCGCCGCCATAGACGTTCGACACGGCCATCGCTGACCTGCCAGCCTGCGTCTCTCAGCAGCACGGCCACACGCCTGTAGCCGTAGCTGCCGTATTGCCTGGCCAGCTCGATCATGTCGGCAACCAGACAATCCTCATCTGCACGCCCCCTTGGACGCCGCCGTTGTGTTGATCGATGCTGCCCCAGCACGCGGCAGATCCGACGCTCCGATACCTTCATCTCGCTGCGGATCAGGTCGATACAGGCTCGACGACGAGCGGGGCTCAGAAGTTTCCCCGTGCCGCCTCCTTCAGAATGAGCTTGTCCA
>NZ_SELO01000142.1 GCF_004146235.1 Tropicimonas sp. IMCC6043
AAGGCTGTCTCCGATCTGACGCTCGAGAAACTGATCTTGCGGGAGGCGGCCTCGGGAAACTTTTGAGCCCCGCCCGCCGCCGTGCTTGCGTCGATCATGTCAGGCAGAAGTTCCGCGTCTCGGAGCGTTTCGCTTGCCGTGTCCTCGGCCAGCACCGCTCGACCCAGCGGAAGATGCCGCACGGACGTCCCGACGAAGACGCGTTGACCGCGGACATCATCGCGCTCGCGTCCCAGTATGGGCGCTACGGCTATCGTCGCATCACCGCTCTGCTTCGGGAAGCCGGGTGGGCGGTGAACGTGAAGCGTGTCGAGCGGATCTGGCGGCGGGAGGGGCTGAAGGTCCCGCAGAAGCAACCAAAGAAGGGGCGCCTCTGGCTCAACGACGGATCCTGTATCCGCCTGCGCCCAGAGCGTCCGAACCATGTCTGGTCCTACGACTTCGTCGAGAGCCGGACGCACGATGGAAGGAAGTTCCGCATGCTGAACCTCATCGACGAGTTCACCCGGGAATGTCTGGCGATCCGGATCGACCGGAAGCTCAATTCGACCGACGTCATCGACGTGCTGTCTGATCTGTTCATTCTGCGCGGTGTGCCGGATCACATCAGATCCGACAACGTCCTATGTCGGGAAGCTTTGGCGGCTTGAAGCATCAGGTCTTGGAGCATCCGGTATTCCGGATGCCCTGATATGGTTGCCCAGACGGGTT
>NZ_SELO01000143.1 GCF_004146235.1 Tropicimonas sp. IMCC6043
CCGTGCACCACACTGAGGCAAACGGTTGGACATTTAAGTGACGTACGGGTGAAAACACGGCGGCGAGTGGTCCACTCAGCACCACTCGCCGCCTGCACGATATAATTCATTGTTGGAAACTGACAGGGAAGTAGCTTTGAATGTCAGTTGGTCAAGAAAGTTTCCGAGAGGCGGCGCGCGGACTACGCTGCAGCGGTGACGGTGCAAAGAAAAGCGACGAGCGTCAACGAGGACGCTCGCCGCGAAGATGCTGGAAACGGGCGGTTTCAAAACTAGCCTAGAATACGGCAAGACTGTGGCGAAAGTATGACCAGACATTCCCAACTGGTCTGCCAGTTGATGGCAAGATCGCCTGATTTCGCTCTCTGATCAAGCATTGCGCGCGGCAGGCGGTGCTCACGTAGACTGGAACGCCTGATTGTAGGCGGATCGGGCTGGGACACCCGCGCCGGCCGGCTCGAGCTTGCGATCCCGAAGATGCGCTAGGGGAGCTATCAAACAAGCTCCCGCGAACCGCGGCGGATGGCGGAAGAGGCTCTGGTCGCCGTCATCCGGAAAGCCTGCGTGCAGGAGTCTCGACGCGCTCGGTCGATGATCTTGTGAAGGCCATGGGTGCGGGCGGCATGTCGAAGATCCAGGTCAGCCGGCTGTGCGCAGAGATCGAGGGCGAGCAGGCCTTCCGGACTCTGCTCCGGATTA
>NZ_SELO01000144.1 GCF_004146235.1 Tropicimonas sp. IMCC6043
CCAGCAGCACCTATTACCAGTGGTATGCCCGCTGGGTCGAAGGCGGGCTGGATGCGCTGGCCGATCGGTCCCCGCAGCCGAAGTCGGTGTGGAACCGCATTCCAGACGAGATCCGCGAGGACGTGGTCGAGTTCGCCCTGGAACACGAGGACCTGACGCCTCGGGAACTGGCGGTCAAATACACCGACGAGAAGCACTACTTCGTATCGGAATCATCGGCTTACCGCATTCTCAAGGCTGCCGATCTGATCACCGCGCCGGCACATGTCGTCATCCGCGCCGCGGACGAGTTCCGGGACAAGACCACCCGGCCCAATGAGCTCTGGCAGACCGACTTCACCTACCTCAAGGTGATCGGCTGGGGCTGGTTCTATCTCAGCACGATCCTCGACGATCACAGCCGATACATCGTCGCGTGGAAGCTCTGCACGACGATGAAGGCCAGCGACGTGACCGAGACGCTGGAATTAGCGTTGGAGGCGTCAGGCTGCGATGACGTCACGGTCGTGCACAAACCTCGCCTTCTCAGCGATAATGGCTCGTCCTATGTCGCCGGGGATCTGGCGGACTTCCTCGAGGACAAGGGGATGGATCACGTCCGAGGCGCCCCCCACCATCCACAGACCCAGGGCAAGATCGAGCGTTGGCATCAGACAATGAAAAACCGCATCCTGCTGGAGAATTATTAC
>NZ_SELO01000145.1 GCF_004146235.1 Tropicimonas sp. IMCC6043
GGACCATTTCTGGCAACGCCTGCAATGACACAAACCAGCCGAGACAGGGTCTTCGTCACACTCGTACTTGATCGCACCGCACAGGCATCCCCCAGTCCACTTCATGTGCGTCTCCAACGAGCCTGCAGACGTCCATCGCAAGAAGGATATATCACATCTTAGGCGGCTTTTCCTAAGTCGTATGATGCCCGGTCGCATCCGCCCGTTCCAAAGGCAACTATGTCCGCTGTGCTGACCTGCGTGCGGGTCGCCGCGAAAGTCCGGTCTGGTTGCCGACGCCGGGTGCCGGGCGGGCATGTCGCGGAACTGATGCCGATGCAGCGAATAGCGGCAAGGTCGGTAAACTTGCCCTTCCTGCATGGACAACGATGCCAGTACGCCGGCCGCGATGCTGACGGCAGCTCACTGCACATAGCCGCCAGTCACGATACAAGGGCACTTCGCTCGTGCAGCATCTTCGCTGAGCCGAAAGCGGCCATTCATAGTCAGCGCGGCGATTGGCCGTGACGAGCCCGGAGCGGTCGCGGTGGGATGTACCATTCAACTGCCGCATTGAAAACAGACCTTGCGCTCAACTGGACGCGGTCACCTTGTATCACTTAACGGTTGATTTCTTGTTCTTGTTCCACTGAGGAAGGCACAGGGAAGCTCAAGTTTCCTGCAAGGATCTTACTCCGTGCGTCTCCGC
>NZ_SELO01000015.1 GCF_004146235.1 Tropicimonas sp. IMCC6043
ACGCGCTCCCGCAATTCCATAGGATGTGGCTTGCCCATTCCTACCCCCTATATCTGCCTCACAAACAGAGAACCATGGGCGCCACATCTTGGGAATCCTGAATCCGATCAGCTTGGGAACGCTCTAACAGGGTCAGGGCGTACTTGAGAACATTCACGCGCTGGGCGTCCAGGCGCGACTACATTGCTGAGGACGTCGGGCACGCGATCGAGGGCGGCGGAAGTGAGATGCCGCGGGACCGAGTGCTAGGGCTTTCTGATATTCAACGTATCTACCGCGCGACACATGAAGTCGGAGACCTGTTCGGCCCGATGTTCCGCTTGTTGGTCCTGACAGGCCAACGACGCGGGGAAATCGCTGCGTTGCGCTGGTCGAACGTTAACTTTGACGAGACGCGAATTGAATTGGAGGGGCGGCAGACCAAGAACCGGCGACCCCACATTACGCACCTGTCACCCCCTGCTCTGGCAGAACTTCGAACTCTCCAAAAGAGACGTCTTCCAACGGGTTTTGTCTTCACCACCAGCGGAAGGACACCTTCGTCAGGGATATCCCGGGCGAAGGCCCGCTTGGACAAAGTGCTCGGCGACGACATCGAACCATGGAGGTTGCATGATCTTCGCCGCGCGATGGCAACGGCTCTCGCGGCGGCCGGCGTACCGGAGGGCGTCGTTGACAGGATTCAGAACCACGCCGCCAGCGGTAGCGCGCCGAGCGCCGTGGCCCGTGTCTACCAGCAATCCGACCTGTTGCCCCAGAGGGCCGAGGCCCTCAACCAATGGGGAGAAATGGTCACCGGAACCCCTGAGGGTAGAGTGAGCCTCCGTGGGAGCACGGTTGGGTAAAAGGAGATTCGATGCCAGGGCCAGATAAAGAGAAACCGAAGCAACGCCCGATTGAAGCATTCACCGAAGGAGTGGCGCGGGCCAAAATACCTGACCTCATCGATTTGGTGGAGTTCCTGCTGTTTCACAGGCTGCACGAAATCGGCGTGCAATCCGCGCAATGTCGTGACAGTGCAGGCGCCATCGTGGACGCAGTCTGTGTGGCGCTTTGTGATACATCAGTCGACCTCCAAGCCAATGGAGTGTCTGCTGTAATCCGGGGAATCTGCATCTGTGGCGATGAGCAACCGCTTGAACTGTGGTGCAGCATGGCCTTGGAGATTTGGAGTAGCTGCGAGAAGCTTGTGATGGAGAGCTTGCAGGACAACACTGATCTCGAAATGGAACTCTTTGCTCTGACCGAGAAGGGCGAGAGAACTATCGAAAATCTTGGGTTATCTTATGCTTGGTGAACTGCCGCGGAACGGCCGAAGACGCCTGTCTCTCCGACCACCGTCAGATCCTGTCCGTGTGGCCCGCTTTCCCTGGATGGAGCTAAACGCACGCATGGCGGAGCGAGCCGAAGCTACCGCCAGTCGAAGAGTTGTTCAAAGATTGGCCAAGTAGAAGACTGCTGCTGACAGCAATGCAGCAAAGAGATACCAACCAAGCTCGTGAAATGGATGAGCGCGAATAAGCTTCCACGCAATTGGGTCCTTATGCCTGTCCCATGTGCGCCATGTCTTCCGATACGCCGGAAAGAGCCAAACCTGCGCGACTTTTGACCCGGCTAACAGGCCCACCAACAGAATTGCGGTCATCCAGAGGCTCATTCTTCGCCCCCACATCTCCCGGTTTGAGTCAGACGACTGCCTCAGAGCAGAGCATGGCAACTCGCCGTTTCAGTCCCTCTGCTTCCGCAGTAGACTTGAGCTATCCCATTGGCTGGAGGCGACCGCGCGCCGTGTCGCCGCTTTCGCGGTCAGTGACGACCAGGATGTCACCCGAGACCGTGGCCGGCTGGCAATCGAGCCGGCGCTGCATTCCTATGCACAGCTCGCCGTCCCTGACATCCCAGGCGCCATCGAAGCCGAGCGGGAATCTGATCGTGACATCACCGTCGCGAACGACCGCGGTGCGCGACCCGACGGGCTCAACAGTGAGCGCGCCGTTTGCCCGGAAAGTCATGTTAAACGCTTCAGGTTCACCGGGCTTTGGCCCTCCGTCGGGCCGAAGCTGCACTTTCTGTCCGGTTAATCTCGTGCGAAGTTCGTCCGCTGATACCTGGGGACCCATTTCCGTGCAGCCGGAAATAACGGCGGCGCAAGCGAAAACGCTCAAAACTCTCGTCATTTTTTTACCTCCAGCTTCATGTAAACCCTTGTACGATAGCAAGCGACTTGGCTTCGGGTCCACCGCCGCCGACTTAGGGCTTCGCCGCGACGAAATCTGCGGGGCCCGCCGCTTGCGCGATGCAGAAACAGCAGAGGCGAGAGCCTACGCCGTGTTCAGCGGGTCTTCGCCAAAACGATTGGGACCTGCGGTTCCCTTCGTTGCGAACCAGACGATCAGAACAATGACACCGATCAACGGGATCAAACCTAGCCAGTACCACCAGCCGCTGCGGTCCGTATCGTGCAGCCGCCTCACTGACACCGAGATGTAAGGCAGGACCACGGCCAATCCGAAAATCGAGGTGAACGGAGCGAAATCTGTTTCAGAGGACACGCTGGCGGTACCGTCGGTCGCTATCGTTGTCGTCTCGCCGAAAAGAGACAGATCAACGATGGAAAAGACGATCCCCAAGCCATAGGCGAAAAGCACAAACCACCAGAACTCTGAACGTGGCGCGCGACCGGAGAAGGTAACATATTTACTCAAACAGGTCTTTACGGCTTCAGCGAATCCCATTGACGTGTCCCCACAAGAATTGTTCCCCGGATCATACACTCAAAGGCGGTCGCAAGAAGAATTTTCCAGCGAAGGCGGGGCCGTTGCCGGTTGGATTGCCTACGGCGCCGCTCTGAAGGAAGGGCGCAGTCTGTTCCTGAGCGACGGGAGTTAGGGCAGTGGAAGGCGGTGGCTGGTCTGTCCCACTTGGGACACACGAGACCAAGGGCGATGACCGCGCCGCCGCATCGAGAGCGGATAGAAACTCGGGCCAGAACCTTCAGGCTTCTGGCGTGAATTTGGTGCTCTGAGCCGAATCCAGTAGTATCGCCTCACAAGGGAGGGCGACCCTCATGCCAGGACTGCTTCTGCATCACGTTTCCTATCCTGTCAGGAATGTTAAGATTTCGGCCGCATTCTCAAACAAGGCGTCAGGTGCCCGAAAACTGGCAAAGCGGGCCCAAAATTTTTGATGGGTGCGCAAAATCTGGAGCAATGTGATCGAGGTGAAATTCTACTTGGGGAATATCGGGTGAAGTGAACTGAACATTTCGTTTTTGCCCATCAGAAAACGGCTATGATTTGGGAAATATCGGATAAGACAGGAGAAAATCAGAGGTAGTTCGGCACCTGCATCGGGTAAGAAATCCGTTGTCAGAGCCTGCCTGGGGCGGCATCATAACGAACAAAGAAAGAAATTTGGGCGAGACCGGTTCATGCCAGACACCCAATTGCCGCTCGCGGTGGTTTTCGATCCGGAGCGTATTGCCGACGTAATAAATGGCACCGCCGCCGCGCTGGCCACGCAGCTGGCGCTCAGCACCGAATGGGAACCGGACGATTCGATCAGTTCCGGCGTTCTACAGCTCGCCGAGGACATCAACCCTATCAGCCGGATCTACAACTACTTCACGACCGGCGACTCGCGAAGCTCGGTTGCTGGCGCGGTCGCCGTCAAGATCGATCCGATGCGCCGCGCCCGCCTGTTCGCATCCTTTGTGACCGATTTCCAGGACAAGTTCGAACGGAATGCCGTCGCAGGTCCATTCTTTGCCTATGCCTACTTGTCGGAGCTGGTCGCACGTGCGGATCGGGCTATCCGGGCGACCAACGAGCAATTCGCCGGCGCGCGCGCCGCGAACAGCAGGGTCAGCCTCCAACTCAACGACGCGCTCGACCGCTGCTACCGGATCAGCGTCGCCGCGAGCGTCGCCTTCTTGGTCGTCGGCTGTCTGCCTGTCGCGGCAGGCGGTGCGACCGCGCTCATGGCTAGCTCGGCCTGGACCGGGACGGCTATGGCGTCGTCCGGCACTGCCGGTATGGTGATGCTGAAGGTCGCCGGGGTCGGCCTTGTCTACGGCACGCTCAACAGCCTCGCTTTCGATCCGGAAAGCGTGAAACGCGCGCGGGTATCGGGGGCGTCGCTCGGCGCGGGCGCGGTTGCCGGCGGGACCAACGCTGGTAGCACGTTCCTGCAGACTGGGGTCGAAACCGTGCGGATGCGGGAAGCGCAGACCCGCCTCAACCAGGCTGCCCAGGACGTGAACAACGCCAACGCTCAGCGGCCAATCCAGGAGGCTATGCGGGCCGCTCGCGCGCAGCAAGGCCCCATCCCCCCCGGCCCAGGTGCCCCCAGCGTACCCCGCTACATTCCCGGCGGCATGAACGAGGTGCAGCGTGAGTTGCTCAAACGCCGGGAAGAACGTATCGCGGCGGAGGTGGCGAAGAAATACAGAATCGTCTCGCGCACAGGGTCGGGCATCTTCATCGGCGTCGGGCTCTACCTCATGCGAGGTGAGATCAAGGACGCTTGGGACGGCCTGACCACCGGAACCGACCGCACCCGCTGATCTCGCAATCCGTAGGCTGTCCGCAACCTTCGCCACACTCTTTGCGGGTTCTTTCATTTGTGGACGGATATTCTATCCCGACCTGCCAAGGCCCGGGTCCAGGCCACCAGGCCGGCCAGCTACATCAGCCTGATGTCCGAAGCGTCCTCATGAACGACACGCCGCAGATCATTCAGCAATTGGGCCGCAATCTTCCCGATTTCCTCGCCCTCTACAAGGATTGTGCCCACGCGGACGTTCTCCTCGGCATTCCCTCGGACTTCGCGGCGGGCGCGTCCAGCCTCGAAGGTGGTGACCTGGATTGAGTTGGTCATTTCAAGGCCACTCCCGGCCCCGCCGCCACCTCTCCTGTTTCTAGGAACTGGATTCCCTGGGCTTCGAGGGCAAGCCGCACATGTTGAACGGTCGATTCCTTGCCGGTTCCTTTGTCCAACTTGTTGAGTGTGTTTCGGTGCAACCCGGTCAATTCTGCCAACTCCGGGTTGCTCAAGCCTAGTGCTGCCTTCGCCATCTTGAACTGCTGCGGTGTCATTATCATTCCAACTATGCTAATAGCACATTATTAGTATTGACAGCACATTCTGTCGGCCCAACTTTTATGCTAACAGCACACACCGAGACACGCAATGACCTACGACCGCCGCGCCATCATGACAGCCGCCTGGACGCGTCACCGCAGCATCGGCGCAGACGCATTGGGCCGAATGACCGTCGTTGCTCGCCGTGGCCGGCTCGCCAATTGCCTGCGCATGGAATGGCAAGCCGCCAAGTTCGCCGTTGAACAAGCGCAGCCGCGCGAGCCGGTTTCCAAGGCCGAAACCATCGCTGCTCGGATCGTGGATTTGGAAAACCGCGACCGGCTCGGCTGGGCCGGTATCGAGGAGCTGAGCAACCTTCGCCGCACTCTCTTTCAGACACAGCGCGAGGAAACCGCCAAGCTGGTGCCGTTCCGCAGCATTCGCCTTCCGATCATCATTCACGGCCAAAGAGCCGCGTAATCGACCACCTCAACGACAGGAGACCGTTCAATGACAGAACAAAGCGCCAGCGCGAACGATACCGGCATGACTTCCGAACAGATCATGACGGCCGCACAGACCGACGCCTGCTATCTCGTCGGCATCCTCGAAGGAATCGACATGCTGCTGGACAGCCTGAACGATTCCGAGAGCAAGGCGACGAATGCCATCTACTCGCTGGTCGTTGTGGCCAAGGAGAAGGCCGACGAACTGAACAATCGGCTCGACAGCATCAACATCGGGAGGGCGTCGTGATTACTCTCGAACAATTGCGCACCGCCGACACGCGGGACATTGCAGACGAGTTGGCCTATGCGATTGCCGCGCTGATCAATACCGCGCGCATGTCGCTCGAAAACGAAAGCGGCGGTGCAGGATCGGAACAAAGAGTGGCAGATGCCGCCGCGACGCTGGAAATCGCCCTGGCGCTGACCTCTGCCTGCATCGACGGGTGCGACATGCTGCAACGCGATGCCAAGCGCGGAGTGTGGAGCGATGACGCAGAGTGGCGGCGCGGCGCCGCCAAGCGCGAGGCCGCATGAACTGCTACCCCTCCAACCGCGCGTGGTCCGACCGGTTCCTGCCCGAGATCAAGCGCACCATCGGCGCCCACTTGCTGGAGAGGGCGCCGGACCCCGAGGACTGGCACAACGCCACCGACCTCATGATGCTGGACGCCAAGGACCTGCGCATTGCCGCGCGGGTCCGCCGTCCCGGCTATGCCAACCGCTTTCCCTACGACTTCACGATCCGCTCTCGCATCCCTTCCGGCGCCGAAACCGAGCTGTCCAAGATAGTGAACGGCAAGGGCGACTGGCTGTTCTACGGCCACTCCAACGAGACGCAGACCGGGCTTTTCTCATGGTGGCTGCTGGATCTCCGCGCCTTCCGGGCCGGCCTGATCCGACAGGTTCAGAACGGTTTCCCGATCCGCTCCGGTGACCGCGCCAACCCGGACGGCACGTGGTTCAAGTGGTTCGATATCCGGTCATTCCCGAAGTATCCGCCGATTGTCGTGGCGGGATCGGAATGCTGCTAGCCCAAAGTCTTGTTGATCGGAAAACTTGGCTGATGGCTGATGGCTGATGGCTGCGTGCCGCTACCACCCGGTAAATTACGCCGCTTCGCGGGTGCCGCGATAGCAATCGCGAGCGTTCACAATCAGACCGGTCGTTGTGGGAATTTGCGGTGAGCGGAGGAGAGGGATCGAAACGACTCTTCACCGCGTAGAGCCGCCCGAGAAGAAAGGGGTCCTGAACTGCTCTGCGGCCAAGCAGGTTTCCCAATGTTTCACATCGCAGCGCCGGGAGCGAACCCCGCAGACGTGGCCGCAACCAAGAAAGCGCGGCGGGCGTCTTCGACTGGGCTCATGCAGTCCATCGCGGATTCGACCTGCGCGAGCGCTGTCGTCCGAGCGCCATCGGAGACGGGCCATTTGCGGCGCAACCAATAGCGGGCCTTCTCGATCGTGCAGATATGCTCGATGTTGCCATCTTTCGGGGCAATCAGGACCACGGGTTGGCCCCACTGAATTTCCATCACGTGTATTGTCTTTCGATTGTTGGGTATCCGTGCCGCCACGCATGGGCGGGCCTTGCGCCGCGAACCAGTCGGGCTTGGCGCGGGGATTGCAAGATGTCCGGCGGCGTGCGCCCCCGGTGGGCTCCCTTTCATCACGGCGGGCAACCTGTCCACGTCGTGCAGGGAACAGGCAAGTTCGGGGCGGCCCCGCCGTCGCAGCATGGCGCGCAAATTCTGTTGGCCGGTGCGGCTCAGTTGTCCTCGTCGTTCCGTGCGCTTGGCGCATCCTCGGCGGGCTCCGCCTTCGCCGCGGGGTATTTGCGGAAGCCGAAGCCCTTGGCCCCGGGACGTTTCTTCGCCGGCGTGCTCAGGAATTCCTTGAGATCCAGCTGCTTCTTCGGGCACGAATAGCCCATGATCGGTCTCCTCAACCTGTGTAGTGGCTCCGGAACCTGCGGCAAGGCGAACCTTGCCGCAGCTCCTCCGGGCGAGCCAATTGCGGAACGGACGGCCCCACTCAGCGGCCGGCCCACTCGACGCACTCACCTGGAATTCCGGTGTTCTGTCGGACGGCGCCTTGCGGCATGGAACTGCACGACAGATGTGTCGTTAGACGTTCAGTCCATTTCGCCGAGATCACGCTCTTCGCGGGCAGCATTGAGGCGCGCCGTCTTCTCGGCGCGCTCCCCGGCTTCTTCCTCCAGCACGCGCCGAGCGTTCGTGGTGGTCCTGTCAAGCTGGGTGACCGGCTCAGAGGCCTTCACCCTGACAGAAACGCCGCGCTTCAGACGCATGCCTCTGTTCCCGTCCAGAGCCGGAACACCCGCCAGCGGGCCTTCCGGCGCCGGCTTCAAACGAGTGCCAGGTTGTTGGCGGATTCGCGGCCATCACGGCCAGATTCTACATCGAAGGTCACCTTCTGACCGTCGTCTATGCGGGTGATGCCGGCGCGCTCAACAGCCGAAATGTGCAGGAAGACATCCTTGCTGCCATGTTCGGGCTCGATGAATCCGAAGCCCTTTGTGCTGTTGAACCATTTCACGGTGCCATTGGCCATTTCCGTGGTCTCCTTGATAATGCTGCCCGCATAATCGCAGCAGCCCGGCTAAAGTCGATCCAAGTCGATCAACCGAAACCGGGTCAGCGGAAGCAGAATTTCGAAGAGAAGAAACGTGAGCCCCTGTTAAATGTGCGCCGCCGCGCACTATTGCAAGGATTCTTTTGTTGAGCCCTTCGTCAGTTCACAATCCTTCTGTGCGAACCACCGAAAATGTTCAGCCTTCATCCGGTGCAAGTGCGGGGTGGCCGAGCACGGTAGAGAGTAGAGTACTGCCGAGAATGACCGTAAGGTAGGCGAATTTTCTGTTCGGCACCATGTCAGCCTCTCGTCCTGGCCCCCCCTTATCCGTTCATCGTCCGAAGTGAACGAGACCGTCAGCAAGACCTACGCGGCTGAGTAGCGGCGGCACGAACCAGAAAATCGGCGTCGAAACAGGGGCATTTGTCCCCCATATGTCCCCCAATTCGAGCGGGCATGACAAGTGCACCCGCGAATTCTCACTTAAGTATTTGAAATTCTTGGCGACCCCACGAGGACTCGAACCCCGAACCTGCTGATTAGAAGTCAGCTGCTCTATCCAGTTGAGCTATGGGGCCGCCGGAGTGCCCGGTGGCCGGACACAGGCGTTTCATAGCCGCAATATCGCTGAAAACGAAAGGCGAAACTTGTGGGTGATGCGAGCGGAGCAGTCAATATCCCCGAGACCGGGACGCCTCGAAGATCGGATCCCAGATCGAGCTCAGCGGCGGATGTCTCGGTGTCAGCTCCGGGCCGATCAGCTCGGCATCCCGGCGCAGGCTGGCGGTCTTCCGGGACCCCAGGCCGGGCATGAAAATGCGCGGGGCGATCTCGGAGCAGGCAAGCGTGTCGAGTTGCGCGCGGAACTCTGTGTGCGGCGCGATCAGCACGGTGCCCGGGCGCACCGAATTCACGATCTTGCGCTCCAGTTGCTGCATCAGATCCGGGTCCTTGATCGGCCGGTAGAGATAGATCACGTCAAAATAGTCGTAGGACTCGAAGGCAAGCGCATCGCCCTCAAGCAGTTCGAGCCGCTCGGGATCGGTTTTCCCGAAGAGCGCGCGCGCCGCCTCCGCATAGTCGGGATCGTATTCCATCCCATAGGCCGCGTCGAAGAACTCCAGAGCGGTGAGCACCTTGAACCCGCCGCCACAGCCGACATCGATGAAACGCGTTCCGGTGTGGCGACCCTGCGCCTTCAGGATG
The DNA here is from genome assembly GCF_004146235.1 of Tropicimonas sp. IMCC6043. Classification (GTDB taxonomy): domain Bacteria; phylum Pseudomonadota; class Alphaproteobacteria; order Rhodobacterales; family Rhodobacteraceae; genus Tropicimonas. Next base: position 9,389 of record NZ_SELO01000015.1, read on the forward strand.
CGCCAGGCGGCCATGCAGAGCGCCACGAAGTCTGATTGCGGAAGGGCGATGTCGGGGAAGCAGTTGTTCGCAAGGGCGACGGCGCTCTGTTCATTGGGGTTGTGCAGGTGGTGCAGCCGGTCGAGCATCCGGTCGGCGGCACTGAGGGCCGTGAGGTAGACCGGCCCGGCCGTCGTGTTACCCACCGTGAGCGGGTGGCGGCGCGGCGGGCACTGGCGCTGGATCAGCGCGTGGACCTCGTCCCACCGGTTGATCCAGTTTCGCACATGGCCAACCTGCGCCGAAAAAGCGAGCCAGTCTTCCGGCACGATCCTTCGCTCTTCGCCGCCGATTTCCTGCGGCGCGGCGGATGCGTGATAGGCGGCGTCGAACTGCGTGAAATAGACCCGGAGCGGCACGATCTGCCGGGTGATCGCGGTCTCGGCCGCGAAGATCCGTTCCTTGTTCATCTTTCGCGGCCGGGCGAGTTCCCCGGCAATGGTCTGGCATTCCCGGGCAATGCCGTCGGTGAGGGTCTGAAGGCGAGCCTTCATCTCGTCGAGGCTCGGTTGCCCGGGTGCCATGGTCAATTCTCTGCGTCCTGAGGAATGCACAAATAATGGTGCCAGCCTAGGCGAAGGCACCGGACCGGTAAACCCGGGAGCGCGTCTGCGAGCGGCTCAGTATCCGCGGTCGCGGTCGACCAGGTGCAGGAAAGGAAGGCCGGCCTCGCCGCGGCGGATATTCTCAACCACCACCTGCGCCGCCGTCTCGGCGCGGGTCGCGGAGGCAATATGCGGGGTCACGGTGACGCGCGGGTGCGTCCAGAACGGGTGCTCCGGCGGCAGCGGTTCGGTGCGGAAAGTGTCGAGCGTGGCGTGCGCTATCTGCCCGCTGTCGAGTGCTGCGAGCAGGGCGTCGTCGTCGATCAGCGCGCCGCGTCCGGGGTTGAGCAGGATGGCGCCCGGGTGGAGTTGGTCGAGATGGGCGGCGTTGAGCAGGCTCTCGGTTCCGGGCGTGAGCGGCAGCAGCAGCACGAGGATCTCGGCGCGTGCCAGCGCCTGTTCGAGCCCGCCGGGATCGGAAAGGCAGGTGACGCCGGCGACCTCGCGGGCACTCCGGCTCCAACCGGTCACCGGGAAGTTCAGCGCCGCGAGCGCCTGCGCGCAGGCCGCGCCGAGCGCGCCGAGGCCAAGCACCGTCACCGGACGGTGGCGCGCCAGCGGAGGCACTTTCGGCACCCACCGACCGTCCTGATGGGCCAGAACGTGGTCGATGTCGAGGTGGTGGCGCAGGACGTGGCCGACGACCCATTCGACCATGCCCTCGGTCAGCCCGCCGTCAACCATTCGTGCCAGAGGCACCTTCAACGTCTCGTTGCCGGTGACGTTCTCCACTCCGGCCCAGAGGTTCAGAACCGCCTTGAGCCGGGTGTATGGGGTGAAATCCTGAACGTCGGACCCGGGCGAATAGACGATGTAGTCGATCTCCTCCGGCGGGCCGAGATCGGGCGCAAGCTCTGCCGCGATGCCGGCCTCGGAAAGCCAGTGGAAGAGGTGCCCCTCGTATTTTGGCCAGAGGGCCGGTTCGGCGGCAAAGAGGATCTTCGGCATCAGATGTTGCCCCTCGGACGGTGGACATGGGCCGACTGCACCAGGCCGAAGGCAGCGAGCAGCACCAGCATGGCGGAGCCGCCATAGCTCACGAGCGGCAGCGGCACGCCGACGACCGGCGCAAGCCCCATCACCATCGACATGTTAACGGCGAAGAAGAGAAAGAAGGTGCCGGCAATGCCGATAGTCAATAGCGAGGCGAAGCGGTCCTTGTTGGACATCGCCGAGGCGATGCAGAAGACGATGATGAGCCCGTAAAGCGTCAGCAGCGAGGTGGCGCCGACGAAGCCGAACTCCTCGGCCAATGTGGTGAAGATGAAGTCGGTGTGTTTCTCGGGCAAGAAGTTCAGGCGCGACTGCGTGCCCTGCATAAAGCCGCGTCCCGCCCAACCGCCCGAGCCGAGGGCGATCTTCGATTGGGTGATGTGGTAGCCCGCGCCGAGCGGGTCGGATTCGGGGTCGAGGAAGGTGTCGATGCGCCGGAACTGGTAGTCCTTGATGAGCTGCCAGGGCGTGCCGCGCGATTCCAGGACCGTCGCCACGAGGCCGATTCCGGCGCCGATCACCGCGGCGAAATAGGCCCAGTGGACGCCGGCCGCGAACATCACGATGCCGCCGCCCGCGACAAGCAGGATGGCGGTGCCGAGATCGGGCTGCTTCAGCACGAGGAAAGTCGGCAGGAGGATGATGATCACCGGTATGATCACCCAGAAAATGCGGGAGACCTTGCGGATATCGAGCCAGTCATAATAGGCGGCGAGGAACATCACCAGGGTGATCTTGGTGAGCTCCGAAGGCTGGAGCCGCATGAAGCCGAGATCGATCCAGCGCTGCGCCCCCATGCCGGTGCTGCCGAAGAGTTCGACCGCGATCAAGAGCAGGATCGATACGCCATAGGCCACCGCGGCCATGTTGCGCCAGAACCAGATTGGGACCATCGCGATGATGAACATCCCCACCATGCCGAGGGCGAAGCGCTTCATCTGCGGTTCGGCCCAGGGCGTCATCGAGCCGCCGGCGACCGAATAGAGCATCAGAAAGCCCATCGAGGAGACCGCCGTCAGCAGGAGGATCAGCCCCCAGTTGAGATAGAGGATCTTCGAGAGGCCCGTCGGGACCGTCTGGACACGGTATTCGAGATAGGAGACGGGCATCGGATCAGGCCCGGTCGCTGCCGTTGGCCGCGCCGTCCCGGCCGCGCAGGGGCATCTCTTCGAAGATCTCGGCGATCTTGGGGCGCTCGCCGGCGGGGTAGACCTCGAGCGGCGGAAGCGCGCCCTCGAGGGCTCGGGCAACGATGTCGCGCGCGATCGGCGCCGCCGCGGAGGAACCGCCGCCGCCATGTTCGACCACGACAGAAACGGCGATGCGCGGGGCGTCGAAGGGTGCGAAGCAGACGAAGAGCGCGTGGTCGCGCTGATCCCAGGGGACGTTGTTGTTGTTGACCACGACCGAACGCACCTGACTCGTGCCCGTCTTGCCTGCGAATTTCATCTCGTCAGGCAGCAGGCGCGAACGATAGGCGGTGCCTCGGCGCGAGTTGACGACCGAGAACATCGCCTTGCGCACCTGCGACAGCGTGGTGGGCGAGAGGCCGAGCGGGCCGTCGGTCAGGATCGGCTGCTCGACGGAGTCAATGGACTTGACGAGGCGCGGCAAGATCGCCTTACCGGACGCGATCCGCGCCGTCATAACGCTCAGTTGCAGCGGCGAGGCCAGAACGAAGCCCTGGCCGATGGCTGCGTTGAGGCTGTCGCCCACCATCCAGGTTTCCTGACGACGGACCTGTTTCCAGGCCTTGGTCGGCGCCAGCCCTTCGGCCACCGCCGACATCGGCAGATCGTGCCGGATGCCGATGCCGAGCCTGCGCGCCATTTCCGAGATCTTCTCGATGCCGACGCGCTCGGCCAGCTCGTAATAATAGACGTCGCAGGAGCGCATCAGGCTGTCGTGGAGATCGACATAGCCATGCCCGCCGCGTTTCCAGCAATGGAAGCGCCGTGTGCCGAGCGTCTTGTAGCCGCCGCAATAGATCGTCTCGCCCGCGGTCACCACGCCAGCCTCGTGCGCTGCGAGGGCCGTGACCATCTTGAAAGTCGAACCGGGCGGATAGGTCCCCTGCACACTCTTGTCAGCGAGCGGGCGGTGATCGTCCTCGGTCAGGGCCTTGTAGTCATTCACCGAGATCCCTCGCACGAAGAGGTTGGGATCGAACGCGGGTGCAGAGGCGATGGCCAGCAGGTCGCCGTTGCGAATATCCATCACCACCGCCGCCGCGCTCTCGTCGCCGAGCCGTGCATTGACGAAATTCTGCAGTCCGGTGTCGATGGTCAGTTGCAGGTCGGCGCCCTTCTGGCCCTCCTGGCGGGACAGCTCCCGCATGACGCGGCCGCCGGCATTGACCTCGATCCGCTTGGTGCCCGCCTTGCCGCGCAGCACATCCTCACGCTTTGCCTCCAGGCCGATCTTGCCGATCTGGAATTTCGGGATCTGAAGCAGCGGGTCCGGATCCTCGAGCTTGGAGAGATCGTAATCCGAAACCGGCCCGACATACCCCACGACATGGGCGAAATCTCCGCCGAGAGGGTAATGCCGCGTCAGCCCGACTTCCGGGGTCACGCCGGGCAGGGCCGGAGCATTGACGGCCACTTCCGCCACGTCCTCCCAGCCGAGCTGGTCGACGATGGTGACCGGGACGAAGGGGCTGCGGCGGCGAACTTCGCGCAGCGCGCGTTCCGCGTCATCGTCGGAGATCGGCACCAGTCGCCGAAGCTTGGCAAAGGTCTGTTCGAGGTCGTCGACATCTTCGCGCACGATGACGATGCGATAATTCGGGGTGTTCTCGGCGATCGGCTGGCCGTTTCGGTCGAAGATCAGCCCGCGCGCCGGCGGGATGAGCCGGATATTGATCCGGTTTTCTTCGGCCAGAAGGCGGAATTCCTCAGCCTGGTCGACCTGCATGTAGCGCATCCGTCCGGCGAGCACGCCCATGAAGCCCACCATCGCACTGCCGAGGACCAGGCCGCGGCGGGTGATCCGGCGGGCGCTTTCCTCGGTATCCTTAGGTGGTCGTCTCACAGGCGTTTCCCCAGTGCATCGGCTTCATTCGGGCGGGCGGCGCGGACGCCAAACGCATAATGCGACAGGAGCACGGCAAAGGGATAGGCCAGTGCCGTAAAAAGTGATCGCAGCAGCGCCGATCCGAGCGGCGGAGGGTCGGCCGCGACAAGGACCAGCGCGATCTGGTTGGCGCCGGCGACGGCGAGGATCACCGCCGTTACCGTCGCCCATTCGATCGGGAAGGGCAGGGCGCGCGACAGGTCCCGCCGCGAACGCAGGAACTCCGCAGCCACCACCATCAGCGCCGCGCCGAGGCCCGGCGGGCGCTGCAACAACAGGTCGAGGAAAAGAAAGAGCACGGCGATGAGCGGGACGGGCACGTAGGCCGGGCGGCGCAGCACCCAGGCAAAGGTCAACGCGATGGCGAGGTCGGGGCCGGGCAGGCCGCCGGCCGCGCCGCCGAGCGGCAGAAGCTGGAAAAAGGCGACGAGCAGGATAAGCGCGACGAAGAGCAGCCGGTGGCCCCAGGTGCGGGCGGTAATCGGGTCAATCATCAGCGGTACCGGGCGACGGGCGTTTTCCAGGAGACTGATAGCGGCAGGATATCACAGACGCTTTACGGATGGCTCCGCGAAGTCGCGCGTGGACCAGGCCACGGCCGGCGTCCCGTCTGCTACAGGCGTTTGCCAAAAGGATCGTCTCCGTTGGGGACCATTGTCGAGCGCGGCCGGCGCAACATGGTCCGCATTGCTGATTCGATGTACCGGCCGCAAAAATCGCTTCCTGCGTCGCCGTCCGTGCCGGGGCGGGAAGAACGCGCTTTCAGCAAGATGTTCGGCCCGCAATCGACCTAGGGAAATTCAAGCTTCGCGGCAAGGCCGTCGCTGGCCGGATCGAGCAATATCCCGCCGAAGGATGGAGCTCTTCGCAGAGCCGTGTGCCGGCGCCGGCCGGCTCCGTCGACTACGGGGTTGCCGATCCGAGTTGGGCGCCCCCAGCGTCGGGTTCGGATCAGCGGTAACCTTCCGGTCGGGCGTCGGGCCTACATGCGGTCCGGGATGGCGTTGGCAAGGGCCGCAGGCAGCCTCTCTGCGAGGATATCCAGTTCTGACTCCGGGGCGCAGGAGATGCGGATGCATCGGTCCTCGGGCGCCACGAAAGGCATGCGGACGAAGATGTCGAGATCCGTCAACGCCTTTAGCACAGCGCGCGCCCGGGCGCCGTCGCCGCCGCAGTCCACGGTAACGAAATTCGTCGCCGACGGCAGCGGCGCGAGGCCGTTTGCCCGGGCGATCGCGGCGATTCGGTCCCGGGCAACGACCACACGGGCGATCGTCCCGGCGAGATACGCCGGGTCGGCGAGGCTCGCGAGCGCCGCCGCCTGGCTGACGCGCGACATTCCGAAATGGTTGCGCACCTTGTTGAAGGCACGGATCAGGTCGGGATGGCCGATCGCATAGCCCACCCGCATGCCGGCAAGCCCGTGCGCCTTCGAGAAGGTTCGCATGCGGATGACGCGCGGGTCGGAGATGTCGATGAGCGGCGCGGTGCCCTCGGGGGCAAATTCGACATAGGCCTCGTCGAGCAACAGGATACAGCCATCCGGCACGGACTGGATGGTCTCCGCAAGGGTCGCCGCATCGTGCCAGCTTCCCATCGGGTTGTCGGGATTGGCGAGGTAGATGATCCGGGCATCGACCTCGGCGGCGCGCGCAGTCAGCGCGCGCGTGTCTTCGTGATCGTCGCGGAAGGGGACCTTGTGGATCGTGCCGCCGAACCCCGCGACATGGTAGTTGAAGGTCGGGTAGGCGCCATCCGAGGTGACGACCGCGTCGCCCGGCCCGACCAGCAACCGGACGAGATATCCGAGCAACCCGTCGATCCCTTCGCCGACCAGAACCGCCTCGGCCGGCAGGTCGAGATGAGCGGCGAGCGCGCGGGTCAGGTCGTGGCTCTCCGGATCCCCATACATCCAGGCGTCGGGGCCGGCCCTGGCGATGGCCTCGACGACGGAGGGAGCGGGGCCAAAGCCCGATTCGTTCGCGCCGATCCGCGCGGCGAAGCGGCGGCCACGGGCGCGCTCCTGCGCCTCCGGTCCGACGAAGGGCACGCTGGCGGGCAGCGACGTGGCGAGCGGGGTGAAACGGGGGCCTCTCATGGTGCCGGAGAGTGGCGCAAGCGCCGGGCGACGGCAAGGCTTGCAGCGCCGGCCCGTGCGGTCCAGTCTGGCGCGGCCAACGCGCCCGGAGGGAGGTCCCGCATGCCCGAGCCGAATTTTTTGGAGACGCCTCAGGGGCGTCGCCTCGCATATCACAAGAGCGATGGGACGGGCCCGGAGATTGTCTTCTGTCACGGACTTCGTTCGGACATGGAAGGCACGAAGGTGCTCTTTCTTGAGGATTGGGCGCGGGCGCGCGGTCTCGGTTTCCTGCGCTTCGACTGCTCCGGCCACGGGCAGAGTTCGGGCCGGTTCGAGGAGGGGTGCATCGGTGATTGGGCAGAGGATGCCGCCGCGGCCCTGACCTCGCTGACGACCGGCCGGGTCGTGCTTGTCGGCTCTTCGATGGGAGGCTGGCTGTCGCTGCTGCTCGCGCGAGACATGCCCGATCGGCTGGCGGGTCTTGTCACCATCGCGGCGGCACCGGACTTCACCGAGGACGGATTCTGGACCGGATTCTCGGAGGCGCAACGTGCGGAGGTTCTGGAACACGGGAGTACCTCCCTTCCATCCGACTACGGCGAGCCGCTCGTCGTTACCCGCAAGTTGATCGAGGACGGGCGGCAGCGACTGGTGCTGCGCAGCCCGCTCGCGCTGTCGTTCCCGGTGCGCTTCCTGCAAGGCACGGCGGATGCGGATGTGGACATGACGGTCGCGCTCCGCCTGCTGGCGCATGTGACGGGCGAAGACATCCGCCTCACGCTCGCCAAGGGCGCTGATCACCGCTTCTCGGAACTCGCCGAACTCGAACTGATCGCGGCGTCGGTCTCCGAGGTGATCGAACGGACGGCGGCGTGAAGGCTTTGGTCTGGATCCTTCTTGCGCTGGCCCTGGGCCTTGCCGCGTTGCTGGTCTTCGGTCCGCGCGAGCCGGTCGACCGCGAGATCGCCTTCGACGCGGCGGATCTCGGCGAGGACCTGGACGCCTGGCTCGCGGCGCGCGAGGCGGCGGTGCCGAACCTGCGTCCCGGTGGCGAGAAGCGCATCCTCTGGTCGGGCGCGCCGGGCGAAAGGACGCCGCTCTCGATTGTCTACCTGCACGGCTTCTCCGCCAGCTCCGAGGAGATCCGGCCCGTGCCTGACGAGGTGGCGGCGGCGCTCGGTTCGAACCTCTACTTCATTCGCCTGGCCGGCCATGGTCGCGACGGGCCGGCGATGGCGGAACCCGTGGCGGGCGACTGGATCGAGGACGCCGCCGAGGCGCTCGCCATTGGCCGACGCCTCGGCGAGCGCGTTCTCGTCATCGCCACCTCCACAGGCGGCGCGCTTGCGGCAATTGTCGCTGCCGACCCGGTCCTGTCGCAGGACGTCGCCGGCGTCGTCCTGGTCTCGCCGAATTTCGACCTCGTGAACCCGGCCGCGGCGCTGCTGTCGCTGCCGTTCGCCCGCCATTTCGTGCCGTTGCTGATCGGACCGGAACGCGGCTTCGAGCCGCGGAGTGCCGATCACGCGGCCGCCTGGACCACGCGCTACCCGAGCATCGCGACGATCCCGATGAAGGCCCTGGCCGACCATGCGCGCGGGCTCGATTTCGGCGCCATCCGCATTCCTGCGCTGTTTCTCTATTCGACGGAGGACCAGGTGGTCGCCCCGGCCGCGACTGCCCGCGTGGCCGCGGCCTGGGGCGGGCCGGTGCGGACCGAGCTGAGGCGGATGGGGCCGTCGGACGACCCCGCCTCGCATGTGATCGCCGGAGATATTCTGAGCCCCGGACAAAGCGCGGAAACTGCCCGCATTATCATCGACTGGGCGACGGGGCTTTGACAAGGAGACCGAAATGGACCGACGCGTCAGCGTGATTACCCTCGGCGTGGCCGATCTCGAACGTGCCGCGCGCTTCTACGAGGCGCTCGGCTGGCAGCGCGCGCCGGGTCCGGACGGGGAGGGGATCGTGGCCTTCAACCTGCTGGGCCAGACGCTGTGCCTCTACCCGCGCGACAAGCTCGCCGAGGATATCGGCGTACCGGAGGGGCAACTCGTGCCGGGCGCCGCGACCGTGACGCTTGCCCACAACGTGCGCAGCCGGGACGACGTCGCGCCGATCCTGGCCGCGGCGGAGGCCGCCGGCGGAAAGGTGCTCAAGCCTGCCCAGGATGTCTTCTGGGGCGGGTATCACGGCTATTTCGCTGATCCGGACGGCCATTTCTGGGAGGTGGCCTGCAATCCCTTCTCGCCCCTCGGTGCCGAAGGCGCCTTCCAGTGGGGCGGCGAGGCGTCCTAGTCCGGAAGGGCCCTTCCTGCGACCAGACGGGCGGTTTAGCATGGTGCCGGTCGCGCGCAAGACGCGGCCGAGAGGCAGTGCAATCGGGGCATCCGCAATGAACGAACCGTTGGTCCTTCTGCCGGGCATGATGTGTGATGCCCGCCTGTTCTGGCCACAGCTGATGGAGTTCGGCGCGACCCGCGCGGTGATGTTCGCGCCAGTGACCGGGGCCTCCACGGTCGGGGCTCTCGCGGCGCAGTTCCTCGAGGCCGCTCCGGGCCGTTTCGCGCTTCTCGGGCACGAGATGGGCGGCGTCGTCGCGCTCGAGATCCTGCGCCGCGCGCCCGAACGCGTCACGCGTTTGGCGCTTGTCGCCACCAGCGCGCAGCCCGAGACGCCGCAGGCCGCAGCCGATCGCGAACCGCAGATCGTCGCCGTCCGCGCTGGCCGCCTCACTTCCCTCATGCGCGATAAGATTGGTCCCGCCTGTCTCGCCCTGGGCCCGAACCGCGGCGAGATCCTGAACCTCGTGGTGGACATGGCTGAGGCGCTCGGCCCGGACTGTTTCATCGCCCAGTCCCGGGCCATGCAGCGCCGCCCCGATCAGCAGAAGACCTTGCGCACGGCCCGCGTGCCGACGCTTGTCCTCTGCGGCGCCGAGGACGTGATCACCCCGGTCAAGCGTCAGGCTTTTCTGGCCGAGCTCGTTCCCTATGCCGAATTGCGAGTGATCGATGGTGCCGGCCACCTGCCGACGCTGGAGCAGCCACAAGCCACCAACGAGGCGTTACAGGACTGGCTGGAGAGCCCATTGATTCTGCGCTGAAGCCTGTAAGCGGTCAAAGTGGACCTGCCGCTTCCCTACGCTTCGGGAGGTCGCGCCCCGGCCGGCGTCAGCGGGAATGCAGCGAACTGATATTGGCGAAGCGCATCCGCCGCCGCTCATGGCTCATGTTGGCGTCGATGAAATCGAGCACCAGCGGCCGGATGTTGTTGCGCCAGGACTTGCCGGCAAAGATCCCGTAATGGCCGGCGCCGGGCTCGAGATGGCTGGCCTTCATCGACGGATCGAGCCCGGTCAGAAGGTCGAGCGCCGCGACGCACTGGCCGGGCGCGGAGATGTCGTCCTTGGCGCCCTCGACGGTCTTCACCGCCACATCGGTGATCGCGCCGATATGCACCCGCTTGCCGGCCACCTCGAACACGTCGCGCGCGATCTCGCGACGCTTGAAGATCCTATCGACGGTGGAGAGATAGAACTCCGCCGTCATGTCCATCACCGCGAGATATTCGTCGTAGAACCTGTTGTGGCGGTCGGAATCATGCGCCTGGCCGCGCGCGACGCGCACGACCTGGTCGAAAAAGGCGGAGGCGTGGGTCTCCGAATTCATCGCCATGAAGGACGCGAGCTGCTGCAGACCGGGATAGACCATCCGTCCCGCACCGGCATATTTGAAGCCGACCCGCTGCACCACGTGCTGTTCGAGCTGGCCCATTGTCACGGTGCGTCCGAAATCGGTTACCTCGGTGGGCGCCGCACCGGGGTCGATCGGTCCACCGATCAGGGTCAGCGAATTGGGCTGGGCGGCCGGGTCCTCTTCGGCGAGATAGGCCGTGGCCGCAAGCGCCAGCGGCGCCGGCTGGCAGACCGCGATCACATGGGTGTCGGGGCCGAGGAAGCGGATGAACTCCGCGAGATAGAGCGTGTAATCCTCGATATCGAACTTTCCGGCGGAGACAGGGATGTCGCGGGCATTGTGCCAGTCGGTCGTGTACATTTCGCATTCGGGCAGCAGCGAGACGACGGTGGAACGCAGGAGCGTCGCGTAATGGCCCGACATCGGCGCAACCAGCAGCACCTTGCGGGCCTTTTCTGCCCGGCCCTGGACCTCGAAGTGGATGAGATCGCCGAAGGGTTTCTTGACCATCGGGATCACGTCGACGAGATGGTCGCGTCCGTCCGCGCCAACGACCGAATTGATGCCCCAGTCTGGCTTGGACGCCATCCGCGCAAAGCTGCGCTCGGTCACTTCGCCCCAGGCGGCCGTGAGTTGAATGAGCGGGTTGATCGACAAACCGAACGCGGGATAGGAACAGACCGCCTTGGCCGTGGAGCCGAGCCACTCGTTGGTGACCCGGATGCTCTCCATAAGGTCATAGGTCGCCATGTATTTCATGCGTGATTCTCTCTTTGCGAAACGCTTCCTGCGGCGCGGCCGGAACAAAAGGTCGCTTTGTCGGACCATTCCTGCGATTATATTGCTTGCGACGAAGCTAATGGACAAGGGCCTCTAATGACAACAGACCAGGAGTACTCCGCCGCCGAGCAAGACGAACTGGCGGCAAATCTGGCGAAGATCGAGGCACTTTCCCAACGACTTGTGTCTGCCCTGTCACAGCAGCGCCATGTCGATCCGTCCCTGCACGGACCCGGACAGGACCTCTACATGAAGGCAACCTCGGCCTACATGACCGAGGTGATGAAGAACCCTGCGAAGATCTTCGAGCACCAGGTGAATTTCTGGGGCAAGACGTTGAAACACTATATCGAGGCCCAGCAGGCGCTTGCCGCGGGCAAGCTGCAGCCGCCCGAAGATCACACGCCGGAGGACCGGCGATTCTCCGGCGAGCTCTGGCAGTCGCACCCGTATTTCAACTTCCTCAAGCAGCAATACTTGATGACCAGCCAGGCCATCAACGACGCGGTTGCCGATCTCGACTATCTCGACCCGAAGGACAAGCAGCGGCTGAGCTATTTTACCCAGCAGATCGTCGACATGCTGAGCCCGGCGAATTTCCTCGGCACAAACCCCGAAGCGTTGCAGCGGGCGGTGGAGACCGAAGGCAAGAGCCTCGTCTCGGGGCTGGAGAATCTCGTCCGCGACCTCGAGGCCAATGGCGGTGACCTGATCGTCACGCTGGCCGACAAGGACGCCTTCACTCTCGGCGAGAACATCGGCGCTTCGGCTGGCGAGGTGGTCTATCGCAATCGCATGTTCGAGCTGATCCAATATGCTCCGACCACCGAAACCGTTCACCGCACGCCTCTGCTGATCTTTCCGCCCTGGATCAACAAGTTCTACATTCTCGACCTCAAACCGGCCAATTCGCTCATCAAGTGGATCGTCGACCAGGGCTATACCGTCTTCGTCGTCTCCTGGGTAAACCCGGATGCTTCCTATGCTGATGTCGGCATGGAGGAATATATCGAGGAGGGGTATCTCGAGGCGATCCGGGAAGTGAAGGCGATCAGCGGCGAGGAGAAGGTCAACGTCATCGGCTACTGCATCGCCGGCACGACTCTGTCCCTCACGCTGTCACTCATGAAGAAGCGGGGCGACAAGTCGATCCGCTCGGCGACCTTCTTCACCACGCTCACCGACTTTTCGGACCAGGGCGAGGTGGGCGTCTTCCTGCAGGACGATTTCGTCGACGGCATCGAGGCGGAATGTAACCGCTCTGGCGTTCTCGACAGCTATTTCATGTCGCGAACCTTCTCCTTCCTGCGTGCAAACGACCTCGTCTATGCGCCGGCGATCCGCAGCTACATGATGGGCGATCCGCCGCCTGCCTTCGATCTGCTGTACTGGAACGGCGACGGAACCAACCTGCCGGGCAAGATGGCGGTGCAGTATCTCCGCGGCCTCTGCCAGCGTGACGAGTTCGCCTCCGGCGAGGGGTTCGAACTCTTTGGCGAGACGCTTTCGGTCAAGGATGTCGACCTGCCGATCTGCGCCGTCGCCTGCGAGACCGACCATATCGCGGCCTGGAAGAGTTCCTATCGCGGCATCCAGAAGATGGGGTCGAAGCAGAAGACCTTCATCCTTTCGCAATCCGGTCATATCGCCGGGATCGTGAACCCACCGAGCAAGAAGAAGTACGGCCACTATACGAACGAGGACATGAGCCTTTCGCCCGAGGCGTGGCTCGAGGGCGCCGACTTCTCCCACGGCTCCTGGTGGCCGCGTTGGGAGGAATGGCTCAAGCGGCGGTCCGGCGCGCAGGTTCCCGCGCGCGTTCCAGGTGATTCGAAGCATCCGCCGCTGGCGCCTGCGCCAGGGACCTACGTCACCGCAAAAAGAACTCTCTGACAGCCGCCTGTTTCGGTTGGAAATTCTGCGTTGCAGCAAAAAGCACTTGAAATGCTGCAGTGCAGAATGTATGTATGGTCCATCGAATTCAGGGCGACCCGGAACGCGGGTTGCAAGCTACCAGGAGCAAGACCATGACCAAGACCGACGACATGACCAAGATGATGCAAGACATGCTGTCCGCCCTTCCGATGGACGCGACCGCCATGCAGGATGCGTTTAAATCCTCCGCCGCCCTCGGCGAGAAGCTTTCCAAGGTTGCCCTCGAGGCCGCCGAGAAATCCACCGAGATCTCCTCGAAGTGGACCAAGGACACGCTCTCCAAGCTGGGCGAAGTCACCAAGATCAAGGAAGAGCCGGCCGATTACTCCAAGGCCATGACCGAATACGCCTCCGCACAGGCCGAGATGGTCGCCGAGACCATGGCTGCCTTCGCCGAGGTCGCCAAGAAGGTCCAGATGGAGACCGTCGAGCTGATGCTGGCCGCCGGCAAGGACTTCTCCGAAGACGCCTCTGCCGCCGTCAAGAAGGCCACCGAAGAGGTGACCGCTGCTGCCAAGAAAGCCACCGTCGCCAAATAAGGCACATGGTGAGAGGTTCGTCGCGGGTGTCCTCCTCCCTGCCCGTATGAGCCTTGAAGGGTGGGCGTTTACGCCCACCCTTTTCTTTTGTTTTCGGCTCGTCTAGGCTTCGCTGCACCGCAACAGGGAGGGATGCGCGTGGCCGACGATACTCCGCTTCTGATCAAGCGCTACGCGAGCCGACGGCTCTACAACACCGAGACCAGCGATTACGTCACGCTCGAGGATATCGCGGGCTTCATCCGCGAAGGTCGCGAGGTGCAGATCATCGATCTGAAATCCGGCGACGACCTGACCCGGCAATACCTGCTTCAGATCATCGCCGAGCACGAGAGCAAGGGCGAGAGCGTCCTGCCGATCGACGTGCTGACCGACCTCGTGCGCAGCTACACGACCTCGGCCAACTCGGTGGTGCCGCAGTTTCTCGCGATGTCCTTCGAAATGCTCCGCGACGGGCAATCGAAGATCATGGAGAACATGGGGAAGATGAACCCGATGGCCTCGATGCCGGGATACGAGGCGATGAAGGCGCAACAGGAGGCCTTCATGAAGGCGATGACCGGCGGGATCGGCACCTGGCCGCCGCGCGGCGACACTACGAAAGCCGAGGCGACCGGCGAGGATCTCGACGAGATCAAGACTCAGCTCGCCGACCTGCAGGCCAAGCTCGCACGCATGAACAAGTGACCGGAAGGCCTGCTGGCCGCGGCGGGTGGCGCGCTGCTTTTCGGGGAATGGCATGACGGACACGGCCGGCCGCGTGACGCTTTGGGGGATCGAGGTCTTTCTCGCCGTGGCCGAGGAGCGGTCTGTCTCCGCGGCAGCGCGGCGATTGGGTGCCAGCCCGTCCGGTGTCAGCCAGCAGCTCAGCAACCTCGAAACCGCGCTCGGCCGCGTCTTGATCGACCGATCGCACCGGCCGGCGCAGCTTACTGCCGCCGGCGGCATCTTCCGAAAGCGGGCGCAGCGGATCTGGGACGAGGCGATGCGCGCGCGGGTCGAACTCGCCGCGGGGGACCTGCGCAATCTGACCGACCTGCGGCTCGGGATGATCGAGGATTTCGACGCTGACGTGACGCCGCGCCTGATCTCCGAGATGGCCGAGGAACTCGGCGAATGCCGTTTCCTGCTCGAGACCGGCGCGAGCCACCGGCTGCTCGACCTTCTGGAGGCTCGCGCGCTCGATGTGGTCGTGGCTGCCGAACTCGAGGGCGCCGCGGCAGGCTGGGCCGAGGTCCATCCGCTGCTCGAGGAACCCTTTATTGCGGCCGTGCCGAAGGGCTTCGAGCCGGGTGCCGATGTTCTCGGCGGCCTGCGGTCTCTCCCCTTTCTCCATTACACGCAGCGCCACCTCATGGGCCGGCAGATATCGGCGCACCTGACGCAGAATCGCATCGAACTCAGCCGCCGCTTCGAGCTTGACAGCTACCACGCAATCATGGCGATGGTTGCCTCCGGCGCCGGCTGGACAATCCTGACGCCGCTCGGATACCTGCGCGCCCGGCGATTCCGCGACGATGCCGACGTGCTGCCCCTGCCGATGGCGCCGCTCTCGCGCCGGATCTCATTGGTGGCGCGCAGCGAGCAGTTGCAGGACATGCCGAGCCGGCTCGTCGAACGTCTGCGGCCGCTGCTTAGAGAAATGATCCTTGCGCCGGCGATCGAGCGCATGCCCTGGCTGGAGGGCGACCTCAGGGTGCTCTGACACGAAAGACCGCGCCCCAGGCGAAGGGTTCAGGTCCCGTAGGCCCGGTCCTCTTCCATCGCCGCGGAGGCAGCCCCGATCAGCGCCTCGACGATGACATCGAGCTCTGGCTGCGTCAGGCGCGCCGGCAGACGCAGGTCGCAGGCCCGCATCAGCATCGCCCGGGTCGCCGGAAGTTCCTGCACACCGCCCTCGATGAACTGCCAGTTCCAGAAGGCACGCGCATTGTCAGTGCTCATGCCGAAGACCGAAACCTTCACGCCGGCGGCCTCCGCGGCGGCCAGGAAGACGCGGACCTCGTCGTCGCTCATGCCGACGAGGTTGAATTGGATCGAATCCGGCGCGCGAAGTTCCTGCGCCAGCGGCGGCGGTACGTCGAGCCAGGACGACCGGTTTAGCCGCTCGGCGACATAGTCGTGATTTGCGCGGCCGTCGCGCACCCGGCGGGCGAGTTCGCCAAGCTGCGGCCGGATCACCGCCGCCGAGAGGTTCTGCAGGCGCATGTTGTAGAGTGGCAGCCGGTTCTGCCAGCGCTCGAAGGCGGCCTGAAGCCCGTCATGCTTCTTCCAGTTGTGCTCGTAGGCACCGGACATGATCACCGCGCGGGCGATCAGGTCGGCGTCGTCGGTGATCAGGATCCCGCCTTCGCCGGAATTGAGAAGCTTGTAGGACTGGAAGGAGAAGCAGCCGATCCGGCCGATCGTGCCGATCTTGCGGCCAGACCAGACCGTGCCGAGGGAATGCGCCGCATCCTCGATCACCGGCACGCCCCTGGCGTCCGCGAGCGCCATGATCGCGTCCATGTCGGAGGTGTGCCCGCGCATGTGGCTGATGATGATTGCGCCGATATCGTCGGTGAGCTTGGCCTCGAAATCCTCAAGAACGATCCGGTAATTCGCGCCGCACTCCACAAGGACCGGCTGGCAATCGGCATGAACGATGGCGGAGGGAACGGCGGCAAAGGTGAAGGCTGGGATCAGAACCCGCGCGCCCCGCGGCAGGTCGAGCGCCTTGAGCGACAGGAAGAGCGCGGCCGAGCAGGAGGAGACCGCAAGCGCATAGCGGCTGCCCATCGCTTCGGCGAATTCCCGTTCGAGCAGGGTGACGGGCGCATCGGCGGTAGCGGTATAGCGGAAGAGGTCACCGGAGCTCAGCAGCCGGTCGATCTCGGCGCGAGCGGCCTCAGGGATCGGCTCGGCGTCATAGGTGTTGGGGGTCTGGACCTGGGACATCGATGAACACCTCGCTCTGATTTCAGGAAATCTGTAGTAAACTTTCGTCTTTCTGGAAAGAGAAACCTGAACGAACACGTCCGTCGGGCAGGGGACCCATCCGCGGCAGGCGTTCAGATGACCAGAAGCTCAGACGTTCAGGAGCAGATGCTCGCGTTCCCAGGGGCTGATGACCTGGAGGAATTCGCTGTATTCGGTCTCCTTGACCGCCTGATAGACACGACAGAATTCCTCCCCCAGGACCTCGTGGACCTCGCTCGTCTCGGCAAAGAGCGACAGCGCCTCGCCAAAGGTCCGCGGGATGCCGGCCTCGCTGCTATAGGCGTCGCCCTCGAAGGCCGCCTCCGGGGCGATCTTGTCGCGCATCCCCAGCCAGCCGCAGGCGAGCGAACCGGCGATGGCGAGATAGGGGTTGCAGTCCATCCCGGCGAGACGGTTCTCGACCCGCCGCGCGGCAGGCGAGGAGACCGGCACGCGCAGGCCGGTGGTACGATTGTCGTGACCCCATTCGAGATTGATCGGCGCGGCGAAATCCGGGACGTAGCGACGGTAGGAATTCACGTAAGGCGCGATCAGGGCGATGACAGCGGGCATGTAGCGCTGTAGGCCGCCGACGAACCGCAGGAACGTCTCGCTGTCCCGTCCCTCCGCGTCGGTGAAGATGTTCCGCCCAGTCGCGGTCTCGACCACCGAGTGGTGCAGATGCATCGCGCTTCCCGGCTCGTCCTGGATCGGCTTGGCCATGAAAGTGGCGTAGCAATTGTGCCGAAGCGCGGCCTCGCGGATCAGCCGCTTGAAATAGAAGATCTCGTCGGCCAGCCGCACCGGGTCGCCATGGCGCATGTTGAGTTCAACCTGCCCGGCGCCGCCTTCCTGCATGATGCCGTCGATCTCGAAACCCTGTGCCTCGGCGAAGTCGTAGATGTCGTCGATCACCGGGCCGTATTCGTCGACGGCAGACATCGAATAGGCTTGCCGTGCGGCCGCACGGCGGCCCGAGCGGCCCATGGGCGGCTCGACCGCTTTGGACGGGTCGGTGTTCGGTGCGACGAGGTAGAATTCCAGCTCCGGCGCCACGATGGGCGAGAGGCCCTCGGCCTCGAACAGCCCGACCACGCGTCTTAGTACGTTACGCGGTGCGGTGGCTACCGGGGCGCCCTCCTGGTCGTGGATCTCGTGGATCACCTGCAACGTCCAGTCGGCCGTCCAAGGCGCCGCCGTCGCGGTGCTAAGATCGGGCGTCAGGACCATGTCGGGCTCGGTATAGGCAAATCCCGGGATCTGTGCCCAGTCGCCGGTGATGGTTTGCAGGAAGACCGAATTGGGAAGGTAGAAATGCGTCTGCCGGGCGAATTTGCTGGCTGGCATCGCCTTGCCGCGGGCGACGCCGGCCAGGTCGGCCACCACGCATTCCACCTCGTCGAGCTTGCCATCCTTGAGATAGGCTTGCGCGGCCTCCGGCAGCTTTTCGATCAGTGCCCGCACCATGATCTCACCCCCGCCTGCTGTCGAGGAGGAAGCCTGCGATCCGCCGGGCAATATCCGCGTTCCGAACCGGTGCGCCAAGAGTCTTCAGAGCTGTGTCGACCCGCTCTGCCGGAACGACGTGACCGCGGTAGCGGATCAGCCCGTCGAGCACGTCGCTACTGTATTCGGGATGCGGCTGGATCGTCAGGATCCGGTTGTCGTAAATCAGCGCGGCATTCTCGCAGAAATCGGACGATCCGATGACGCGCGCGCCCTCCGGCCGCTCGACGACCTGGTCCTGGTGCCAGGCGTGGAGTGCCATCTCCTCGCCCTCGAAATCGTAGAGTTGGCGCCCGACGGACCATCCGCCTTCGAATTTCTCCACCTTTCCGCCAAGCGCCTTGGCGATGATCTGGTGGCCGAAACAGATTCCGACCAGGGGACGGCCGTCTGCGTAGATCTCGCGTATGAAGTCCTCGAGCCGCGGGATCCAGGGCAAGTCGTCATAGGCGCCATGGCGCGACCCGGTGATGAGCCAGCCATCGGCAGCGTGGATGTCCTCGGGCATGTCGCCGTCGACGACGGCCCAGGATTGGAAGGTGAAGCCATTGCCGCCGAGCAGGTTCACGAACATGTCCGGGTAGTCGCCGAGATCCGGAAGCAACTCGTCCGGCGCATGGCCGGCTGTCAGGATACCGATACGCATAGTCATAATTCCCGTTTCTCTCTTGGCAGAGGCCCGCCGGATCACACCGTGTCGATATAAAGCTCGGTCTGTTCCTGCTTGCTGGCGTCTGCCATGTAGCGGAGTTCCTGCCGCTTGGTCATAACATAGTTACGGATAAGGTCGGGCGCGAATATTCGCGCGACTTCCGGGCACCCCTCGAAACGGTCGATTGCGCTCTCCCAATCGGTCGGGATGCTCGGCAGGTCCAGGTTGTAGGCGTTGCCCGTGATCGGCTCGGGGGGCATCTCGCCATCCTCGATGCCGTTCAGCGCCGCGCCGAGGACGGCCGCGATGGTGAGATACGGGTTCACGTCCCCGCCCGACAGCCGATGCTCGATCCGCCTCGCTCGGTGGTCGCCACTGGGAACGCGCAACGCGGTGGTACGGTTCTCGTAGGCCCAGCAGATCCCGGTAGGGGCATGGGCGCCGGGCACCATCCGCTCATAGCTGTTGGCATGCGGCGCAAAGATCAGCGTCGATCCGGACATGCCCTTCAGGCAGCCGTTCACCGCATGGAGGAGCAGGCCCGAGCCGGCTTCGGTGCCGTCGTCGAAGATATTGGCGCCGTTCTTGTCGAGCACCGAGAAATGCATGTGCAGGCCGGAGCCGGCATAGTCCTCGTAGGGCTTCGCCATGAAGCTCGCCGCGAAGCCGTGCCGCCGCGCCAGCCCCTTGACCAGCATCTTGAAAAGCCAGGCGTCGTCGGCCGCGCGCAGCGCGTCTTCCTGGTGCATCAGGTTGATCTCGAACTGGCCGAGGCCGGATTCCGAGATTGCCGTGTCCGCCGGGATGTCCATCGCCTCGCAGGCGTCGTAGAGTTCGGTGAAGAAGCTGTCGAACTGGTCGAGTGCGCGCAGCGACAGGATTTCGCCCATCATCCGCCGCTTGCCGGTGCTCGGCGAGGCCGGAACGCGGAGGGTCTTGCCGCTATCGTCGATGAGGAAGAATTCGAGCTCCACCGCGACCACGGGCGTCAGCCCCCGGTCGGCGAAGCGCGCGACGACATTGGCCAGCGCATGGCGCGGGTCGCCGGCGAAGGGGCGGCCGTCTTCGTGGAACATCCAGATCGGAAGCAGGCCCGTCTGCGTCTCGAGCCAGGGCATCGGCATGAAGCCGCGCTCGGTCGGCTGAAGCACGCCGTCACGGTCGCCGGTCGCGAGCACCAGCGGGCTGTCGTCGATATCCTCGCCCCAGATGTCGAGATTCAGCACGGACATCGGGAAGCGCGTGCCGCCCTCGATCACCTTGTCGGCAAAGCGCACCGGAACGCGCTTGCCGCGCGGCTGGCCGTTGAGATCGGCCGCAGCCACCCGGATTGCCTGGACCTGCGGGTTCTTCCGCAGCCAGTTCTTCATCAGCAATTGATCACGTATCACTGGAGCCTCCGAGATATGATCAAATTGCTACTACCGGATAAGGTTCAGGCGCAAGCCTATTTTCCTACGCCTCGCGCGCGGGAGGTGACGATTGAGCCGTTTGTTGATCAATCCGAAGACCGTAATGACGGAGAGCGTGCCGCAGATGAAGAATCCGGCGACGATCGGGTAGGGAATGAACGGGTTGAAGGTCTTGTCCGCGAAATAGCTCGCGTAGTAGAGCGCGTCGCCCATCTGTCGCCAGGCCGGGAATCCGGAGAAGAAGACCAGCGTGGTGGCGTGGAACAGGAAGATCGCCTCGTTGGTATAGGCCGGCCAGGCGAGACGCAGCATGGTGGGCCAGGTGATGCGGCGGAACTTGTGCCAGCCGGTAAGCCCGTAAGCGTCGGCCGCCTCGAGATCGCCCCGCGGCACCGAGCGCAGGGCGCCGTAGAAGATCTCGCCGGCATAGGCCGCGGTATTCAGGAACAGGACCAGCGTGGCGCCGAGCCAAGCGCGGGTGAGCCAGCGCGTCGAGGCCGAGAAGTCGATGCCGAGAAGGGTGAATTCGACGCCCACCTTGGGCAGCAGCACGAAAGCCTCGTAGGCGAGGAAGAACTGGATGAAAAGTGGCGAGCCTCGGAACACGAAGATGAACCATTCCGCCGGTTTGCGGGCGAGCGCTCTGGAGCTGTTCTTGGCCACCGCCAGCGCGGTGGCGAAGAAGAAGCCAAGAACGAGCGCCATCACGGCGAAATAGACGTTCCAGATCAATCCGGAGCCGATCAGGACGATCTGTTCGCAGAGTGTGATGTCGGCCTTGGGCAGAAGGCGCTCGCCATAGCCGAGCGAGCGGAACGCGTAGGCGGCAAAGGTCTCGGCGCAGGTCATGCCGCACGCCTCAGCTTCTCGCCGGCCGCCGTGGCCTGGCCGTGGCTCAGTGACCGGGTGAGGCGTTCGATGACGATCTCGGACACGCGCGTGAATGCGAGGTAGAAGACGAGCAAGAAGAGGAAATAGTAGATCCGCCAGTCGCCGTGCGGATATTCGTAAACCCCGGTCTTCGAGCCGCCGAGCTCGCGCGCCCAATAGACGATGTCGCGCACGCCGAGGAGGAAGAGCAGCGGCGTCGCCTTGATCAGGATCATCCAGAGATTGCCCAGGCCGGGCAGGGCATAAACCCACATCTGCGGCACCAGGACACGCCAGAAGGTCTGCCGGCCCGACATGCCATAGGCGTGCGCGGTCTCGAGCTGAGCATGCGGCACGGCGTTCATCGCGCCGTAAAGAACGTTGGCGGCGAAGGCTCCGAAAACGATGGCGAAGGTGACGACGGCCAGCGAGAAGTTGTAGGTTTCGTGCAGCCATTGAGGTGCGGTCGAGAGCGGCATCTTCGCGTCCGGACAGACAAGGAAGTCGCTGCCCTGCCGCACTGGCTCGGTCCAGTCGGGACAGAGCGCCTGGTGGCGCAGCCATTCAACGCCCTGGTCGAGCGCAATGACGAAGAAAAGGAAGAAAACGATGTCCGGAACGCCCCGGACGAGCGACGTGTAGAGCTTGCCGAGCAAGGCAAGCGGCGGGAAATGCGAGCGCGAGGCGACCGCGCCGCCAAAGCCGAAGGCCAGCGATACTGGCGCGGTGATGGCGAGCAGCAGGAGGACCGTCAGGAAGGACTCGTAGAAAAGCCAATGCTTGCCATTGGTCAGGTAGCAACTGATCCAGGCGAGACCTTCGAGGGTCGAGGGGTCAGAGCAGTAGGAAAAGATGGTCTACCTTCCCCGGGCCGCCATTCGCGGCCCCTAAGCTTTTTTGGAAATTGCCGGGGCGCGACGTGTGCCCGCCCCGGCAAGAAGCCTCACCAAGTCGAGGAGACTTCCCATTTCTCGATCAGCGCATTGAGGCTGCCGTCGTCCTTCATGGACTGGATGGCCGCGTCGAACGTCGCCTTGAGCTCGGTGTCGCTCTCGCGCAGGCCCATGCCGACGCCTCCGCCGAGCGCCACCGGATCGCCCACGACCATTAGGTCGGAATCGGCCGCCACCGCGCCCTCGATAAAGGAGCTGTCGGCCAGCACGGCGTCGGCTTCGCCGTTGCGCACGGCGGCGACGGTCTCGTCGGGCGTTGCGAATTCCACCAGCGTCGCTCCGCTCTCTGCGACGAAGGCAGCCTGGATCGTGCCGGTCTGGGCCGCGATCACGCCGCCTTCGAGATCCACGTCGTCGGACAGCGCGGCATAGAAGGAGGGGTCCGGCGGTGTGTAGGCCTGGGTGAAGTCGATGACCTCGTCACGCTCGTCGGTGATCGACATGCCGGCAATGATCGTGTCGTAGTTTCCCGAGGTCAGGTTCGGGATGATCGAATCCCAGTCATTCGTGACCCATTCGCAGGTCAGTTCGGCGCGGGCACAGAGCTCGTCGCCCAGCTCGCGCTCGAAGCCGTCGACCTCGCCGGAATCGTTGATGAAGTTCCACGGAGGATAGGCGCCCTCGGTGCCCATGCGCACCACGTCCTGAGCGAAGACGGTGCTGGCGGCGAGCACCAGCCCGGCAGTTGTGAAGATCAGTTTTTTCATAGTCTACTCCCGGTTTGTTGGACCTGTCGGTGTCACCCGTCCCGCGAATGCGAGAGGAATTGCTGTAGCCGTTCGCTCTCGGGCGCGCCGAAGAGGCGGTCGGGTGGACCCTCCTCCTCGACCTTGCCCTTGTGGAGAAAGACGACGTGGTGGGACACATCCGCTGCCAGCCGCATGTCGTGGGTGACAAGCAGCATCGTCCGGCCTTCCTGCGCGAGTGCCTTGATGACCTTGACGACCTCCTGCTCGAGCTCGGGATCGAGCGCCGAGGTGGGTTCGTCGAACAGGAGCGCCTTGGGCTCCATGGCAAGCGCCCGGGCGATCGCGGCGCGCTGCTGCTGGCCGCCGGAGAGCTGCGCGGGATAGGCATCGCACTTGTCGCCGATGCCGACCTTGTCCAGGAGGCTCCGCCCGAGCGCCTCGACCTCCGCCTTTTCGCGCTTCAGCACGGTTACCGGCGCCTCCATCACGTTCTGGAGGATGGTCATGTGGGCCCAGAGGTTGAACTGCTGGAAGACCATCGAGAGATTGGTGCGGATGCGGATGAGCTGCTTGTGATCGCCGGGGCGGCGGTTGTGGCCCTTGCCGTGCCATTTGACCGGTTCTCCCTCGAAACGGATCTCGCCCTGCTGGCTGTCCTCCAGAAGGTTGGCACAGCGCAACAGCGTCGACTTGCCGGACCCCGAAGAGCCGATCAGCGAGATCACCTCCCCCTTCCTGGCCACCATGTCCACGCCCTTCAGCACTTCGAGCGCTCCATAGGCCTTGTGCAGGTCTCGGATCTCGATGACGGGCGGGTTTGTCTCTGTCACGGGCACTCCGCGTGGAAAGGTCATTTCAGGGGCAGAGTAGGGCGCAATTAACTGGCAAATGCAACGCGGAAAGGCGATCGGACCCTTCGGGAGCGGCCTGCTTCAGCCAAGGACGGCGCCATATGCCTCAGGACTAGGCGGAATCGGAACGGCGCGATAGGCAGCGGAGTCGATCCGGACGAAGCCGCGGATACCGAGCGCCGACCGGTTCGCCGGGGCCAGCGTCGCGATTCCCGTCTCGATGGCGCTGCGCAGTGCAGGCACCCTGTCCTGATAGGCGGTGATCAATGCCTGTCCCGGCTGCGGCGCGCTCCAGCCCACAATCTTGAGGTCAGCGGCAACGTCGGAATGGGAACTGAGGAGCCGCAGCGAGATGGCGTCGATGGCGCCGATTTCGGCCCGGTCTTCGGCGATCGCCAAACAGGAATTGCGGTGGCTGCCGGTCTCGATGAGCCGGCCGAAGTGGACCGGCGCGGCGCAGGCAGTGCCCCAGCCGGAATGCGAATGGCTTTCGTTGAAAGCGAGCGTCGCACCTGCGAACTCCGCAAGGCTGTTGCGCGGGTCGCTGCGGCGGGCGACGAAGGCGGAGACGTAATAGCCTGAGGGAATGTCCGGCAGCCCGTAGTCGATGGTGCCGATCAGGCCGACGCGAGCGTCGAGCGTGGTCCGGAAGGGCAGGCAACAGGCCTGGCCGAGCAGAAGCTCCGGGTCCTGCCATTCCGCGAAATGATCGCCGCCGCGGCGGAGCGCGTCAGGGGCGTCGATGCCGGCCGCGCGCAACCGGTCGCGGATCTCAGCCCAGAGCGCGTCGGTCGCCCTCCGGACGCCGGGGTGGTCATACATCGGCAGGGCGGCGAACACGCTCAGCTGCGGCTTTCGACCCGCTGGCGCGCGAGAGCGGAATCGCGGTCATTGACGCCGAGAAGGTTGGCGACGAGCCGGATCAGGCTGTCCTCTTCGTCGTCGCGCACCCCGTCGGCGAGCACCACCGCCCAGAGCGCCTCGATCACGCCGCTGCGGTGCTCATAGGGCACCGCGTCCTTGATCGCGCGGGTGAAGCGGACGGTGTCCGGCGCTTCCTGCTCCAGTGTTTCCGCCTGACCACGCAAATGCGCCGCCTCGAAGGGCGACAGGCCATAGCGGTGGGCCAGGATCCGATCAATCCGCGTGATCTCGCTATCTGCATAGTCGTCGTCGGAGCGCGCGACCCGCACCAGCAAGGCAGTGAGTGCCAGCCGGGCGTCCGGGTCCGGAAGATGGGCCGGTTCGGGGGCGGTGAGGCGCTTGAGGAGGTCTCCGAACATTCTCTTCCCCTTGTGGCTTCCCCGGACCTGCGGTCGTCCGGTTCGATGGCTCAGTCTTCGAGCGGATCGGCCGCCTGGGCAGCAGCGCGGGCGCGGCTGACGGCGTCTGCGTCAAGCCCGAGACGCTCGGACGCCCGCCCGAGATAGGCCTCTTCCTCAGATTTTTCCACCCCGTCCGACAGCGCGACCCGCCACATGGCGACCAGGACAGCCTCGCGATGTTCGGCATCGAGCCGCTCCCGGACAGCGGCGGCGAAGCGGCCGTCCTCGGGAGCCTGTGCCTCGAGCTTCTCCGCGCCGGCGCGGAGTTGTGCGGCCTCGACCGGGTTCAGCCCGTAGGTGGCGCCAAGGATCCGATCGATGCGGCGGATCTCCTCGACCGAATAGAGCCCATCGGTCTTGGCGGTGCGCACAAGAAGCCCGGCCAGAGCGTGACGGCCGTCGAGCTCCGGCAGAGGCGCCGGGTCGGACTGGAAAAGGCGATGGAGCAGATCGGTAAACATGGCTCTCCTATGCCGCCGCGATGGCGCGGCATCAAGCCGGAAAACTCGCCGTCCCGCGCGGGCTCTAGACCTTGTGCCCCTCGACGATCACCAGGTCGCCATCGGCGATCGGATCCCGGATCGCTTTCGCCGCCTGATGCTCCGGGTCGTCGTAGCAGGCCAGCGCATCGGCGAAGGTCGGAAACTCGATCACCACCGTGCGCGGGTGAAGGGAGCCCTCGCGAATATCGTACTGTCCGGCGCGAACAAGGAACTTCGCCCCGTATCGGGCAAATGGTCTGGCGGCGGCCTTCTTGTATTCCTCGAAGACCTCCTGGTCCTTCACATCGACATGCGCGACCCAGTACCCTTTTTGCATGGCCATTTCCTCCGCGTCTTCAGGCTATCCCAGGGGCAGCAGCGAGGCCAAGCGGATATCGACTGCCGTATGGGCGTTACGCAAAAGAAACCAGTGACAAATCGGACTTGGAAGCAGGACGGGACTGGAGGATCAGATCGCCCCGGCCGTGGCTGACTCAGTTCGCCGGAGGCGGGCCGATGGAGTCGCGCTCGACCAGTTCGCATTCGAGCTTGACCAGGGTGCCGGCCGCCTCCGGAGCGTCGCTGTTCGAGAGGACCCACTCCATCGCCCAGCGGCCCATCGCGCGGCTCGGCAGGATCAGCGAGGTGAGCGGCGGCGAGAGGTGTCGGGCGATTTCCTCGTCGTCATAGCCCACGACCGAGATGTCGCCTGGGATACGCAGGCCTAACTCCTTGAGCGCCTCGTAACAGCCCACCGCCATGCGGTCGTTCTGGCAGAAGATCGCCGTGGGGGGGGCGTCGAGCGCCATCAGCGCCTTGGTTCCCCGGTAGCCGGCCGACGGCGACCAGTCGCCCTCGACCACCAACGCAGGGTCGAACGGAATATCGGCCGTGGCCAGCGCATTTCGATATCCCTGGAGCCGGTCGCGCGTGGCCTCCATGAAGGTCTCGCCGGTGATCGTCCCGACCCGGCGGTGCCCCGCCGCGATGAGCGCGGCCGTCGCCCTGTGGCCACCGGCGATCTCGCCTGGCACCACAGCCGGACGCGCTCCGTCCGGGGAGTAGCAATTGAGCAGGACGACTGGCGTGGTGGTCTCCAGCAGCGCGTTGGGAAGATCCACTTCGCGGGTGAAGATGCAGGCATAGATAATTGCCCGCACCCGCATCTCGATGAACATCTCCAGCGTGCGCGGCTCCAGCATCGGATCGCCGTCGGTTTCGGCCACGAGGACGATCGCGCCGCAGGAGCGGGCGATCTGCCGCACCCCGTCGAGTGCCACGATGCCTTCGGGGCTTGTGGAGATCTTGTCGATCACGAAGGCGATCGTGTCGCCTTCATGCGCCCGGTTCCGGCCGGCCCCGGCCAGGCCCGCGGGTCTGTAATCGAGTTCGCGGGCCACCTCGAGGACGCGTTTGCGGGTTGCCTCGGAGATCTTCACCGAGCTGTTGGCGTTCAATACGAAGGAAACGGTGGATTGCGAACAGCCGGCGACGCGGGCGACATCCTGCATCGTCACGCGGCTCCGGCCGGACACCTTGCCGACGCCGGTCCCCTTGTCGGATGGGGGGGAGGTCCGATCCTGTGACATGCCTTCTCTCTAGTGCGCTTCCCGGCGAGATCAACAACTTTGGTGACGGCCTTCCGCTCCCACTCGTCCGGCCGCGGTTCGGGAAAGTTCCAATTTGAAAGGAATACCCCCGCGCCGGCCTGGATTTGTTCACGAATGCTTTCATGCGGCTGCGGCAGGATCGGCGGCGAATGGCGATGCGGGTCAGGAGTGCTGGAATGGGTCAATCGGCTCCCTGTTTGGAGATTGCGCCCGCCGGGCGGCTTGCCGTGAGGTTTCGGGAACCCTCCGGAAAGCACCGCGCGCGCGGCCCGTCAATGACACCTCCCGTGCGCGTCCTGAGGCGGGGATACCGGCACGACCTGGGTTGGAAACGGGAAGATATCGCTCAGTGATGCGAACGTTCGTGGTCCTCAGGTCAATTGCCGATGGCGTGCGCTTCGCGAAGTCCGGACTCGCGCGGAGGCTTTCCTTCGTTTTCGGTGCCCTGATCTCGACGATCGTTGCAGCTGTCATCCTGATCAACGTGCAGACTCAACTGCAACTCGTACACGAGCGGCTGGAGCAGCGGCTGGCGCACCTGATCGACATCGCGGTGGAACTGTCGCTGCCCTATCTGATCGAGGGGCGTGGCGCCGAGCTCGATCTCATCTTCGAGGAGTTGAGGGGGCATGCAGACGTGCTCGACATCTATTTCGTGGATGCTGTAGGCCGAAGGGTCGGAGCCCTGTCGGATAGTGGCGCGTCTGGAGAGGATCCGCTGGCGCGAGTCGCGGCGGAGACCGGGCGGCAGCAACGGCTTCGCCACGGAAATCGGCTTCAGGTGGCGATGCCGGTGCGGATGGGCAGCCTGGCCTATGGCACGCTGCGGCTCGATTTCGACCCTAACAGTCTTCGTTCCGAGGTTGCCACGGTCTGGCTCACAAACGCACTTGCCGGCGTGGCTTTTGTAATGGTCGGTCTCTTCACCTCCAATATCGTCGCCGCTCGTCTCGTGCGCCCGCTCAACCGCCTGACCCGAGCGACCGAGCGCGCCGCCAGCGGCGATCTCGATCAGGCGATCAGCGTGCGCACGAATGACGAGATCGAAAGTCTGGCGCATTCCTTCAACACGATGCTGGTGGCGCTGAGGCGGTCGATCCAGGAGATCCACGAGGTCGCCTATCGCGACAAGTTGACCGGCATTCCGAACCGCGCCTGGCTTGGTTCCAAGCTCGAACAGATCACGCTGGAAGCGTCCGCTCGCGGCGAGTGCTTCTCGATCCTTTTTCTCGACCTAGACGACTTCAAGGCAGTGAACGACAACCACGGCCACCATGTCGGCGACATGCTTCTGATCCAGTTTGCCAACCGGTTGCGCGACTGCGTTGCAGGTCTCGGTCTTGTGCCGCTGGCTGTCGGGTCGTCTTTGCGGTCGGTGAAGTATCGGTTCGATCGGGATGCGGTCGTGGCCCGGCTAGGCGGTGACGAATTCACGCTGGTCGTACCCACTCCGCTCTGTATTGAACTCGCCCGGCGCATCATCGTTGCGATGCGGGCGCCCTTTGTCGTCGATGCACTGATCCTGCGGGCGACAACCAGCATCGGCGTCGCGCGCTTCCCGGACCAGGCAGCGAGCTTCGAGGCGCTGCTGAAACATGCCGACGTCGCAATGTATCAGGCGAAGCGCGCGGGCCGGAACCGGTTTGCGACCTACGATGGCGACCAGCACCGGCTCGCGCTGGAGCGCCAAGAGCTTGCGGACGAGATCCGCGGCGCGATCGAGGCCGACCAGTTCGAAATCTTCCTTCAGCCGCAGTTCCTCGTGGCGACGGGGCAGGTATCCGGTGCCGAGGCGCTGGTGCGCTGGCGGCATCCGGAGCGGGGCACCCTGCTGCCCGGCACATTCCTGCCTCTTGCCGCCGGCGCGGGGCTGTTGCCCGATATTGGCCGGCTGGTGGTCCGCAAGACGCTCGCGGCGGCGCAGCGGATTCTTCCGTCGAGCGACGCGCCGCTGACCTTCGCGATGAACCTCTCGGTCGACGAGCTTGCGGACCCGGATTTCGTCGAGGATCTGCTCTGGCGAATCGACTCTGCAGATCTGCCGCCCGGGACGCTCGAGATCGAGATCACCGAGAACACGGCCATGAGCGACGGCGCCCAGATCCAGCGACAGCTTGAAAAGCTGCGGCTGGCCGGTGCGCGACTCGCGATCGACGATTTCGGCGTCGGATATTCGAATCTCGGCCGGCTCAAGGGGCTGGCCTTCGACACGCTCAAGCTCGACCGCAGCCTGCTGCTCGACGTCGGTGAGAACGAGGAGGCCGAAAACCTGATGGCGACGATTCTCGCCATGGCGCAGGTTATGAAGGCCGATGTCGTGGCCGAGGGGATCGAGACGACGGTCCAGCTCTCGGTTCTGGCGAAATACCAGTGCCGATTCTTTCAGGGGTTTCTTGGCGCCTATCCCATGCCGGTCGAGGACTTCGTATCTTGGCTGGATGCCGGACAGTCGTCGGAACGGCGTGACCGCGCCTAGCAGGGCCGGTGGCGGAGTGCTTCAGATCCGGCATTCCGGGCTTTCTCTGCCGGGGATTCAATCCCGCGCCTCTTCGATGTATCAAGTCGCGGTCAGCAACCGGGAGCGAGCGACATGGGCAAGACCTACAAGACGATGGCCTGCATTGGCGAGGCGATGATTGAGCTGTCGCTCGGATCCACAGAGGGCAATGCGCGCGTTGGCTATGCGGGCGATACGCTAAACACCGCGATCTATCTGCGTCGCCTGCTGCCGGCGGAGTTCGCGGTTGAATTTGTTTCCGTCGTCGGGACCGATCCCCTGTCGGACCGTATGCTGGCCTTCGTCGAAAGCGAGGGGGTTGGCACGCGCCATATCCGCCGCCACCCTGACAGGATTCCCGGCCTCTACGCGATCACCACGGACCCGAGCGGCGAGCGCAGTTTCACCTACTGGCGCGACAACTCGGCGGCGCGGACGCTATTCTCCGGTGACGGCGGTGAGACCTTCGCCGCGCTCTCGGGTTTTGATCTTGTCTACTATTCCGCCATCACCCTCGCGATTCTCAGCCCGAAGCAGCGGGCTGCGCTGTTCGACTGGATTGACAGCTACCGTGCCGCGGGCGGAATGGTCGCATTCGATTCCAATTTCCGCCGCAGGCTATGGGAAGATATCGCCACTGCGCGACGCGACGTAGAGACCGCCTGGCGGAAATGCGACGTTGCCTTTCCTTCGGTCGATGACGAGATCGACCTTTTCGGTGATGCCGATGCTGCTGCGGTTCTGCGCCGCCTCGAGGGCTACGGCGTGCCTTTCGGCGCGCTCAAGCGGGGCGGCGAGGGGCCGTTGCCGATCGGCGCAGAGCTTGCAGCGCCGCAGAGCTATCGGATGGTCGACAGGGTGGTCGATACCACCGCGGCGGGCGACAGCTTCGTCGGCGGTTTCCTGTCACAGGTCGCACAGGGGGGCGATATCGGCGCGGCGCTGATGGCCGGCCACGAATGCGCCGCGCGGGTGATAACCTGTCCTGGCGCCATCGTCCCGAAAGAGCGCTGGGCCGTAGGCCGATAGGTGCGGACTGCACGAAAACACGCCGTCGATGCTGTCAGTTGTGTACGGAACCCGGCTTTCGCCGATTGGCGCAGGGGATCAACGGGATCAGCCGTCCGCGAAGTAGTCCGGATTGTCGGCGCGCAGGCGACCGATCTCGCCGCTCAACCGGGAAAGATGTGCACGCATCTTCCGGTCGGCAAGGTCGGCATCGCGCGCGACAATCGCCCGGAAGAGCTCCCGATGCTCCAACAGCGCCTGCCTCTGGTTGAACGCCAGAGACAGGAGCCGCACCCGGTCGAGATGCGCCTTGCTCTCCTGGATGATCTGCCAGGCGAAAGCGTGGCCGGACATCAGCGAGAAGATTTCGTGGAACTGGTCATCGAGCAGGTGAAACCGCTTGCGATCATCGGCCTCGACCGCCGCCTCCTGCTGCGCGAGGTTGTCCTGCAACCTGGCCTTCCATTCCGGGGCAAGTGCCGCGCATCCGGCGCGCACGATCTCTGCCTCGAGCGCGGTGCGCACGAAACTCGCCTGCGTCACCGCCTCCGTCGAGATCAGGCTGACACGCGTCGCGCGTTGCGGGCGTATCTCCAGAAACCCGAGTTGCGACAGGCGGTAGAAGGCATCGCGCACCGGTTGCCGGGAGACGCTGAGCGCCTTTGCGACCTCGACTTCGGACATCCGTGCACCGGGAGGGAGCACCAGCCACACGATCCGTGTGCGGAGCTCTTCAAAGACCTGGTCGGCAACGCTCGGGCGGGCAACCGGGTCGAGGCTGCCAAGGGCAGGGTGGTCTGACATGCGTTTCGTTCTCTTGACGAGAAGACCATACTAGCATATCAGTTTGCGGGAAGCCAGAAGTCAAGGCACTCGGCAATCCAGTGAGGAGGCGGCGGCGCAATGGCGCAACTCGATCCGGATCGGCTCTTTCCGACAGATGCGGGCGCACGGTCGCTGGCCCGCACGCTCTACCAGACCGTGGCGAGCCTGCCGATCGTCAGCCCGCACGGCCACACCGATCCGCGCTGGTTCGCCGAGAACGAGGCATTTCCGGACCCTGCACAGCTCTTCGTGACGCCGGATCATTATGTCTTCCGCATGTTCTTCTCGCAGGGCGTCCGGTTGGAGGATCTCGGTGTTCCGACGGCGGATGGAAGTGCAGTCGAGACCGACGGGCGCCGGATCTGGCGCCGTTTCGCCGAGAATTTTCACCTGCTGCGCGGCACCCCCTCGCGGATGTGGATCGACCATTCCTTCCAGGAAGTGTTCGGGCTCAAGAAGCGGCTCTCGCCGGAAACCGCGGACGAGATCTATGACCACATCGATGCCTGCCTGAAGACGCCGGAGTTCCGACCGCGGGCGCTTTATGAGCGGTTCGGTATCGAGGTCATTGCAACGACCGAGAGCCCGCTCGACGACCTCCGCTGGCACCGGATGATCCGCGAAAGCGGCTGGACGGCCGGGCGCGTGGTTACCGCCTATCGCCCCGACCCGGTGGTCGACCCGGAGTTCGAAGGGTTTGCCGAGAATGTCGAGAAACTCGGCGAAATCACCGGCGCGACGGCGACGGACTGGGACGGCTATCTCGAGGCCCACCGCATCCGGCGGGCCTATTTCAAGGAGTTTGGCGCCACCTCCACCGATCATGGCCACGCCACGGCGCGGACCGAAAATCTCCCCAGATCGGAGGCGGCGGCGTTGTTCGACAAGGCGCTGAACGGAACCTGCACGGCCGAGGAGGCCGATGCCTTCCGCGGCCAGATGCTGACGGAAATGGCGCGGATGAGCCTCGAGGACGGGCTGGTCATGCAGATCCATCCGGGCTCCGTGCGCAATCACTCGGCGCAGATCCTCGCCCGTTTCGGCCGCGACAAGGGCTTCGACATCCCGTCGCGTACCGACTATGTCCGCGCGCTCCGGCCGATGCTCGACGCGGTGGGGCTGGAACCCGGCCTCTCTATCATCCTGTTCACGCTGGACGAGACCGCCTACAGCCGCGAACTCGCGCCGCTTGCCGGCGTCTACCCCTCGCTCAAGCTCGGCCCGGCCTGGTGGTTCTTCGACAGTCCCGAAGGGATGCGGCGCTACCGCGAACTCACCACCGAGACAGCCGGATTCTACAACACCGTCGGGTTCAACGACGACACACGCGCCTTCTGTTCCATCCCGGCGCGCCACGACGTCGCGCGGCGAGTGGACTGCGCCTATCTCGCGACGCTCGTCGCCACCGGGAGGCTGGCGGAAGACGAGGCCTACGAGGTCGCCCAAGACCTCGCCTACCGGCTTGTGAAACAAGCCTATCATCTCTGACGACCAATCCTGTGGGAGGAAACACAATGCTCAAGACAGTTACCGCCGCGCTGCTCACCAGCGTCGCGATGGCCGGTGCGGCCGTCGCATGCGAGGTCACCTTCAAGGCCTCCGACACCCATCCCGACGGCTACCCGACCGTCGAGGGCGTCAAGGCCATGGGCGCCTATCTCGAGGAGAAGACCGACGGCCGCCTCTGCATCGAGATGTTCCACTCAGCCCAGCTCGGCGAGGAAAAGGACACGATCGAGCAGACCCAGTTCGGCGTCATCGACCTGAACCGCGTCTCTTTCGGCCCGTTCAACAACATCATCCCCGAGACCCAGGTCCCCTCGTTGCCCTATATCTTCCGGTCGACCGAGCACATGCACAAGGTCATGGACGGCGAGATCGGCCAGCAGATCTTCGACGCCTTCACCGATCACGACCTGATCGCGCTGACCTCCTATGACGCGGGCTCGCGCAGCTTCTACAACAGCCAGAAGCCGATCACCTCGCTGGCGGATCTCGAAGGCATGAAGTTCCGCGTCATGCAGTCGGACCTCTTCGTCGACATGGTCGGTGCGCTCGGCGCCAACGCCACGCCGATGCCCTATGGCGAGGTCTATAGTGGTATCCAGACCGGGGTTATCGACGGTGCCGAGAACAACTGGCCGTCCTACGAGTCCTCCGGTCACTTCGAGGTTGCCGGCTACTACACGCTGGATCAGCACCTGATGGTGCCGGAAGTTCTTGTGATGTCGAAGAAGACCTGGGACAGCCTGTCCGAGGAAGATCAGAAGCTGGTGATGGAAGCGGCCAAGGAATCGACCGCCGTTCAGCGCAAGCTCTGGGCGGAGCGCGAAGCCGCCTCCGAAGAGAAGGTCCGTGCCGCCGGCAACGAAATCATCACCGATATCGACAAGACCCCGTTCGTCGAGGCGATGGCTCCGGTCTACGAGAAATACGTCACCGACGAAACGCTCAAGGATCTGGTGGCCCGTATTCAGGCGACCGAGTGACCTGATCGAAACCCGCGGCGGCCCTTACCGGCCGCCGCTTCCTTCTCCGGAGGTCCTCGTGCAGGAGAGAATGCAAGCCGTGGCGCGGCTCACGGCGATCATCGGACGCGCCGCGCTCTACATTTCCGGAACCGGGCTCGTCATCATGACTGCCATGATCGCCGCCCAGGTCTTCTGGCGCTACATCCTGAACGACAGCATCATCTGGACCGAACCGGGGTCCGTCATGGTGATGGGCTGGTTCATCTTCCTCGGCGCTGCGGTGGGCGTGCGTGAGGGCTATCACCTCTCCTTCGACGTGTTCCTGATGATCATGCCCGACCGCGTGAAGCTCTGGATGCACTCTATCTCCGACATCGTCGTCGTCGCCTTCGGTGGCGGCATGATCTTCTACGGCTGGCAGCTTCTCGAAAGGACCGCCGGCAACAAGATCCCCTCGCTCGGTATTTCGGGCGCTTTCGATTTCTTTCCGCTGGTCAGCGGTGGTTTCCTGCTCGTCATCTTCTCGCTCGAACGCCTCGCACGGCGCGCCGCGGGGATGCCGACCGCCCGTTTCGGCGAAGACATCGACGAGGACGCGCTTGACGGCCGCGTGCCGGCCAACCGGATCGAGGAAGACATCTGATGGAATACTGGATCCTGTTCGGTACCTTCGTGTTCCTGCTCTTCATCGGCACGCCGATCGCCTTCTGCCTCGGCGTCGCCTCCTTCGCCACGGTCACATATCTCGGCCTGCCGCCGGTGGTCGTGTTCCAGCGACTGAATTCCGGTGTTTCGGTCTTCGCGCTGATGGCGATCCCGTTCTTCATCTATGCCGGCGAGCTGATGGTTCGGGGCGATATCGCCCGAAGGCTCGTGGCGCTTGCGGGCTCGATGGTCGGCCATTTCAAGGGCGGGCTGGGACAGGTCAACATCCTGACCTCCGTCATGTTCGGCGGCATCTCTGGCTCGGCCGCGGCCGACACCTCGGCCATTGGTGGCATCATGATCGGCCAGATGGAAAGACGCGGCTATGACGTCGACTATGCCGTGGCCGTGACCGTGACCTCCTCCATGATCTCGCTGATGCTTCCGCCGTCGCACAACCTGATCATCTATTCGATCTCCGCCGGCGGAAAGCTCTCGATCGCCGATCTCTTCACTGCCGGCATCATCCCGGGCTTCATCCTGGCGGTCTCGCTGATGGTCGCCGCCTGGATCATGGCTCGCCGGCGGGACTACCCGACCGAGCCCTTCGAGGGCTGGAACATGGTTGGCCGGCTCTTCATCAACGCCGCGCCCGGGCTGATCCTCGTGGCGATCATCTTCGGGGGTGTCCGTTCGGGCATCTTCACGGCCTCGGAAAGCTCCTGCATCGCGGTGGTCTACGCGCTCTTCGCGACGCTGATCGCCTATCGCTCGCTCTCCTGGGAGGCTTTCGTCGGCGCCACGCTCGGTGCGGTCCGGACCACGGCGATGGTGCTCCTGGTGATCGGCTGCGCCGCCGGTTTCGGCTGGCTGCTGGCCTATCTCCGGATCCCGGCCGATCTCGTCGAATTCATGCAGGGCGTGTCGGACAATCCGGTCGTCGTGTTGCTGCTGATCAATATCACCCTGCTGGTGCTCGGCACCTTCATGGACATGTCGCCGCTCATCGTCATCACCACGCCGATCTTCCTGCCGGTGGCGATGGCCTTCGGCGTCGACCCGGTGCATTTCGGGATCATCCTGATCCTCAACCTGGGCATCGGCCTCTGCACGCCACCCGTCGGCACGGTCCTCTTCGTCGGCTGCGCGGTGGGCAAGATTTCGATCTGGCAGGTGATGCGATCCATCGGCCCGTTCTACATCGCAGCACTCGTCACACTGATGCTGGTCACCTTCATCCCGGCACTCTCGCTCTGGTTGCCGGCCCTGTTCCGTTAGGAGAGACACATGGTCAAGACCTATCCTGTGGTGGAGGCGGCTCCCGGTTCCACGCGCCAGGTTCTGTCGGATTCCCCCGACCTGATGATGGTGCGGTTCACTTTCGACACGGGCGCGGAAGGCGCGCTGCACAACCACAGCCATGTGCAATCGACCTATGTGCATTCCGGACGGTTCCGCTTCACCATCGGAGAGGAGAGCTTCGAGGTCGGGCCCGGCGACAGTTTCGTGATCCCGTCGAACGCCGTGCATGGCTGCCGCTGCCTCGAGGCCGGTGCGCTCATCGACAGTTTCACCCCGCGCCGAGACGACTTCCTCTGAAAGGTCTGCCATGCTCACCGTCGAGACCCGCCACGCCATCGACCCGATCGCTGCAAGGGCGATGGATACTGCTGCACTCCGCAGCCATTTCCACGCCGGCGGGTTGTTCGCGGCGGGTGAGATCCGCCTTGTCTACACTCACTACGATCGCCTGATCCTCGGCGGTGTGGTGCCTGAAGGTGGCAGCCTCGTGCTCGACGCGGTGGCGGAGGCCGGCACCACCTCGATCCTCGACCGCCGCGAGATGGGAATCCTCAATATCGGCGGGCCTGGCGAGGTCGCGGCCGGCGGCGAGAGCTGGGCGATGCAGAAGGGCGAAATCCTCTACCTGCCGCTTGGCTCCGGCCCGGTGACTTTCTCCGGGCAGGGACGGTTCTACGTTACATCCGCGCCGGCTCACCGCGCGACTGAGGCGAAGCTGGTCACGCCCGAGATGGCCAACCGGTTGGAACTCGGCGCGCAGGAGAGCGTCAACCGCCGGTCGCTCCTGCAATTCATCCATCCCGACATCGTCGACAGCTGCCAGCTGGTCATGGGCTACACGATCATCCACGAAGGCTCGGCCTGGAACACCATGCCCGCCCATACCCATGACCGCCGGATGGAGGCCTATCTCTATTTCGACATGGATCCCGCGCAGCGCGTCTTCCACCTGATGGGGCAGCCGCAGGAAACCCGCCACATCGTGATGGGGCCGGAGGAGGCGGTGATCTCGCCGCCCTGGTCGATCCATGCCGGCGCCGGCACCGGGGCCTACAGCTTTTGCTGGGTCATGGCAGGCGACAATGTCGATTTCACCGACATGGACATGGTCGCCATTGCTGACATGACCTGAGGATCGGGGGCGCTGCCCCTGTCGTCGCCTGCGCGACGACTTCCCCGGGAAATTTTCGAGCAGAAGAAGGCGACGGTCGTTTTCGGCGTCCGTCGCCGGGATGCGTCCTCCGACCGTCTGGTCAGTCGTAGCTCCGGCGGTCCTCGATGACGATCCCGTCCTTCGGCAGGTCTCCCGGGGCCACGACCTCGACGGTGCCGCGCAGTTTCAGAAGGTCGTGGACATCCTCGCGATATTCCGTCCAGTCGCCGCCATCGGCCTCGATCTGGACGTGCAGCTTGTCCATCTCGCCTTCCCGCGTGACGATCACCCGCGCCTTGTAGACGTGGCTGTGGCGCGCCACCAGTGCGGCGACTTGCTCAGGGCGTACGAACATCCCCTTCACCTTGGTCGTCTGGTCGGCGCGGCCCATCCAGCCCTTGATCCGCGCATTGGTCCGCCCGCAGGGGCTCTCGCCGGGCAGCCAGGCCGACATGTCGCCGGTGGCGAAGCGGATCAGCGGATAATCGGGGTTGAGCGTGGTCACCAGCACCTCGCCGACCTCGCCCTCCTTCACCGGGTCACCGGTGCCGGGCGTGACGATTTCCACGATCACCCCCTCGTCGACAATCATCCCCTCCATCGCCTCGCTCTCATAGGCGACGTTGCCGAGATCGGCGGTGGCGTAGCATTGCAGGCAGCTGATGCCGCGATCCGCGTATTCTTGCCGGAGAGAGGGGAAAAGCGCACCGCCCGAGACCACGGCGCGGGCGATCTTCAGCGTCTCGCCGAGCGCGTCGGCACGGTCCAGGATGACCTTCAGGAAGTCCGGCGTGCCGGAATAGGCCGTGGTGCCGACATCGACGGCCGCGCGCACTTGCAGGTCGGTCTGGCCGGTGCCGGCCGGCAGCACCGCCGCGCCCACCGCCCGCGCGCCGCTCTCGAACATCATCCCCGCCGGTGTCAGGTGGTAGCCGAAGCAGTTCTGCACGATCATGCCCTTGCCGATCCCGGCCGCGTGCAGGAAGCGCCCCATGCGCCACCAGTCCGCGCTGACCATGCCCGGCTCATAGAGCGGCCCTGGTGACTGGAAGACATGTGCGAAATCCTGCGCCGGCCGGGTGGTGAAGCCGCCAAACGGCTCGTCGGCCGACTGCTTGCCGTGAAGTTCAGATTTGCGAAGCACCGGAAGCTCGGCCAGCGCCTTCGGCCCGGTGATCCTTGCGGCGTCCACATCGGCAAGGCTGTTGGCATATCCCGGCAGCGCTCTGGCTGCGGCGATCTGTTTCGGCAGCGCCTCGGCCAGCGCCGCCGCCCGTTGGTCCGCCGTGCGCCGTTCCAGCGCGTCGAATGGCTTGCTCATGTCCCGTTCCTCCTCGCGCGTCGCCGTGTGCGGCGTGGCGCATGCTGTTCGGGGCGCATTTCACGCTGCCCGGGAGTCGATTGCAACCGCCGCCGGCGCATGGCTGCCATGGGCAGGCGAGGGGTCAGGCCGTCAGGCCCTCCGGCTCGGGCAGGCCGTTCGCCCGGCAGCAGGCGGTCACCGTGTTGGCCAAGAGGCAGGCGATGGTCATCGGGCCGACTCCGCCCGGGACCGGTGTGATGGCGCCGGCGACCTGCCGTGCCGCGGCGAAATCGACATCGCCCACCAGCCGGTCCTTGCCGCCCGGTTCCGCCGGCGGCATCCGGTTCATGCCCACATCG
The DNA here is from genome assembly GCF_004146235.1 of Tropicimonas sp. IMCC6043. Classification (GTDB taxonomy): domain Bacteria; phylum Pseudomonadota; class Alphaproteobacteria; order Rhodobacterales; family Rhodobacteraceae; genus Tropicimonas. The sequence goes on from NZ_SELO01000015.1 coordinate 48,004, forward strand.
ATCACCGTCGCCCCAGGCTTGATCCAGTCGCCCTTGACCATCTCCGGCACGCCCACAGCGGCGACGAGGATGTCGGCGCGGCGCACCACTTCGGCGAGGTCACGCGTGCGGCTGTGGGTCATCGTCACCGTGCAGTTCTCGGCCAGCAGGAGCTGGGCCATCGGCTTGCCCACCAGGTTCGATCGCCCGATCACGACGGCGTCGAGCCCGGTCAAATCGCCCCGCGCCTCGCGCAGCATCATCAGGCAGCCAAGCGGCGTGCAGGAGACCATCGCCTCCTGCCCGGTGGCAAGTCGGCCGGCATTGGTCACGCTCAGCCCGTCCACATCCTTGTCCGGGTCGATCCGGGCAACGATGTCGCGTTCCGACAGATGGCGCGGCACCGGGAACTGACAGAGGATGCCGTGTACCTCCGGGTCGTCGTTGAGCCTGTCGATCAGCGCATAGAGGTCGGCCTCGGAGACATCGGCGGGAAGCCGATGCGCGAAGCTTTTCATGCCCACGTCGACCGTCAGCTTCTCCTTGGAGCGGACATAGACCTGGCTCGCCGGATCCTCGCCGACCAGCACAACCGCCAGGCCCGGCGTGATCCCATGATCCGCCTTGAGCCGCGCCACGTGGCTCGCCACCGTCTCGCGCAGGCCGGCCGCAAAAGCCTTGCCGTCGATGATCTCTGCACTCATGCGTCTTCGCTCCTGTCGATTCCTGATGTCGCGTCCGGCCCCAGCACCCGCGCCTCGCGGTCAATCGACCAGTCGATCAGCCGCCGCCAGAGCGCTTCGGCCAGATCGGGGTCCAGCCCGATCTCGGTCGCCCTCCCCCGGACGCTCTCGACCACCTCTTCGACCCTCCACTCGATCCGTGCCGGCAAACCCTCTCCGAGCTTCAACTCAGCCGCGCGGTCGATATAGCCCGCGCGGGCGGTCAGCAATGCGACCAGTTCGGCGTCGAGCATGTCGATCTGCTGGCGCAGCTCGGTCATGCTGCGGCAGTCTTCGGGGGCGAGGCGGGTCATCCTCGGGACCTCCTGCGGTTCCGTGACCCCGCGAGGGATATACGTCCTGCGGCTCAGAACAACCCTTCAATCTCGCCTGCGTCATTCAGCCGGATCGCCTCGGCCGACGGGACCCGCGGCAGGCCGGGCATCGTCATGATCTCGCCGCAGATCGCCACGACGAAGCCGGCGCCCGCCGCAAGCCGCACCTCGCGGACCGGCACGCCGTGACCAGTGGGCGCGCCGCGCAGGTTCGGATCGGTCGAAAAGCTATATTGCGTCTTGGCCATGCAGATCGGCAGGTTGCCATAGCCTTGCGCCTCCCACTGGCGAAGCTGGTCGCGGATCTTCTTGTCGGCCAGCACCTCGCTGGCGTGGTAGATCCGTTTCGCGATCGTCTCGATCTTCTGAAAGAGCGGCATCTCGTCGGCATAGAGCGGGGCGAATTGCGCAGCGCCAGAATCGGCGATCTCAGCCACGCGGGTCGCCAGTTCTTCGGTCCCTTCCGAACCGAGCTCCCAGTGACGGCAGAGAATGGCGTCGGCCCCCTGGGTTCCGACAAAGGCCCGGACGGCGGCGATCTCGGCCTCGGTGTCACTGGCGAAATGGTTGATCGCCACCACGACCGGCACGCCGAAGCTCTTCACATTCGCGATGTGGCGGCCCAGATTGGGGCAGCCCGAGGTGACCGCGGCGACATTCTCTGCCCCAAGATCGCCCCGCGCCACGCCGCCATTCATCTTCAGCGCCCGGATCGTCGCCACGATCACCACCGCGTCGGGCGCGAGCCCTGCCTTGCGGCATTTGATGTTCATGAACTTCTCGGCGCCGAGGTCGGCACCGAAGCCTGCCTCGGTCACCACGTAGTCGGCGAGTTTCAGCGCCGTCCTGGTGGCAATGACCGAGTTGCAGCCATGCGCGATATTGGCGAACGGTCCGCCATGGACAAAGGCGGGCGTGTGTTCGAGCGTCTGCACGAGGTTGGGCTGCATGGCGTCCTTCAGGAGCACGGTCATCGCGCCATCGGCCTTCAGGTCTCGCGCCCGGATCGGCTCGCGCGCGCGGGTGTAGGCGACGATGATCGATCCGAGTCGCGCCTGCAGGTCGTCGAGGTTGTCCGCGAGGCAAAGGCAGGCCATCACCTCGGAGGCCACCGTGATGTCGAAGCCGGTCTGGCGCGGAAAGCCGTTGGCGACGCCGCCGAGCGAGGTCACCACGTCGCGAAGCGCGCGGTCGTTCATGTCGACGACCCGCCGCCAGGTCACCCGCCGTTCATCTATTCCGAGTTCGTTTCCCCAGTAGATGTGGTTGTCGATCAGAGCCGCGAGCAGGTTGTGCGCTGAGGTGATGGCGTGGAAATCGCCCGTGAAATGGAGGTTCATTTCCTCCATCGGAACCACCTGCGCGTATCCGCCACCGGCTGCGCCGCCCTTCATGCCGAAACAGGGGCCAAGTGACGCCTCGCGGATACAGATCGCCGCCTTGCGGCCGATCCGGCTGAAACCGTCGCCGAGGCCGACTGTTGTCGTCGTCTTGCCCTCGCCGGCGGGGGTGGGGTTGATCGCGGTGACAAGGATGAGCTTGCCATCGGGCCGATCCTTGAGGCTTTCGATGAATTCCTGTCCGACCTTTGCCTTGTCATGCCCGTAGGGCACCAGGTGATCCGCGGGGATGCCGAGTGTCGCGCCAATCTCCTGGATCGGTTTCTTTGCCGCCGCGCGGGCAATATCGATGTCGGTCAGATGGCTCATGGCGATTCCTCCTCCGCGGTTCCGGCACTGGCTTAAACCGCTCTTAGCCGCGCGGCCATGGGCCGGTGGGGGGGATTGCGACATTTGGAGCGCCGGGAGCGGCACCGGCGGGATGCCGGGCTCAACCGGGGCGGGTCAGTGTGAAGAAGAGGCGGCGGAACGGGTAAAGCACAGTGCCGTCGGGCTGAGAGGGGTATTGATCGGCAAGTGCCGCGTCCACGGCGACAAGGAAGGTCTCCGTCTCTGCCTCCGTCAGCTTTTCGAGGATCGGCCGCGCCACGGTCGATTGCGAGAAGAGGCGGATCGGGTGCCCCTCCCGGCTTGGCTCCAGCCGCTGGTAATAAACGGTCTCCCAAAGTGACAGCGCGCCGAGCGGGGCGAGGACGGTCGCGTACTCCTCTGGCTCGGCGACCGGCGAGGTCCAGTCGGACCAGTCGAACCGGTCGGGAAAGAGCGCAGCCGAAAGCTCGCGCAACACCATCTGGGCGCGCGCCATGCCCTGCCGCGGCATCTGCACCGCCAGTACGCCGCCGGGTGCGAGTTCGCGCGCCAACCTCGGAAGGTGGTATCCGTGTTCTGGCAGCCATTGCAGCGCCGCGTTGGAATAGATCAGTGCGGGGCGCCGGTCGGGGATCCACTGCGCGATATCGGACTGCTCCAGCCTCTGATAGGCGGACTCGGCGCGTGCCCTCTCCAGCATGGCGGGGGACGAATCGATGCCGATGAGCCGGTGCCCCTGGAAGCGGGCGGCCATCGCTGGGCCGAGATTTCCCGCTCCGCATCCGAGATCGACCACGTCACCGTCGGGCAGTGCCGGCACGGCGGCCAGAAGATCGAGCGCCGGACGCAGGCGCAGGTCGGCAAAATCGAGATAGTGCGCCGCGTTCCAATCATCCATGTTTTCTACCTTCCCTCTGGTTCCGCGCAGCACGGTAGCGCGATTTCGGCGGCCGGGAAATGTGGCAGGCGGCGCGGCCTCAATCCCGTCCAACGGGGCCTCGCCGGCTGTGGCGCTCTTCCGCCGCTGAGATTTCAACTTGCGTGACGAGCCGTCATTAAGCTGTTAAATTAGGCGTGTAGCGCAGCGGGACTGCGTGAAAGCGGGGGGTCGACGATGTCGGCGCGATGGCCGATAAAGACGCAGTTCCGTGAAGTCCTTGGGGTAAACCATGCGAGAGAGATTTGATCCCCTGATCGCGGAACGGGCCGCGTGGCTCTTTGCGGACAATTTCTTCTGCCGCAATGCGCGCCGCGTCCTCGACCGGGTTCTCAGCTATGATCGGACGGTGGAGATCGCGACGCTGCTGCGCGACGAGCCGAACGACGTGATCATGCGCCATATGGCAGACATGATCGCGCGGGACGTTCAGATCTCGGGGCTCGAGAACGTGCCCGCCGAGGGTCCGGCACTGATCGTGGCCAATCACCCCACCGGAATCGCTGACGGCATCATCATGTGGCACGCGGTGACTCAGCGCCGCAAGGATCCGTTCTTTTACGCCAATTCGGACATCCTGCGTGTGATGCCGCAGATGGAAACCATGATCGCGCCGGTCGAATGGCGGCTTGAGCGCCGCAGCCATGCGAAGACCCGCGAAACAATGGCTTACACCCGCAAGGCCATCGAGGCCGGGCGGATCGGCGTCATCTTCCCGTCCGGCCGGCTCGCCAAGCGCCGCTGGCTCAAGCTGCATGAACGCGAGTGGATGGCCTCCGCGGCGATGATCGCGCGCAAGTGGGAACTCGACGTGATCCCGGTCAACGTGCGCGCCCGCAACTCGGCGCTGTTCTATCTCTTCGACCTGATCCACCCGAGCCTGCGCGACATTACGCTGTTCCACGAGACGCTTAACAAGGACCGGCAGCCCTATCGGCTGAATTTCGGCCGGCCGATCCCGGCAAGCGCGCTGTCGACGAACTCGAACGAGGCGATCGAACAGCTCAAGACGGCGACGTTGCGGCTGGGCGGGCGCCACGCGCCGACCGTCTCTCTGGCGGAGATGACACGGCGGCCCCGCTGGGTGCGTTCGACACTCTCGGCCTGAGGCTGCTGTCGCCCCACCTGTCGCCCGGAGATCCTGTTCCGGAAACAAAAAAAACGCCGCCCGAATCCAGGCGGCGTTCTTTCAAGCGGTCCGGCCTTACGCCGGTGTCAGAATACCCTTTTCGCGCGCCAGTTCCTTCATCCGCTTCTGCAGCTTCTCGAAGGCCCGCACCTCGATCTGGCGGATGCGCTCGCGGCTCACGTCATACTGGCCCGACAGTTCCTCCAGCGTCACCGGCGGTTCGGCGAGCCGGCGTTGCGTGAGGATGTCCTTCTCTCGGTCGTTCAGCGCTTCCATCGCCTCCAGTAGCAGGTCGCGGCGCACTGCCATCTCGTTACTCTCGGCATATTGCGTGGCCTGGTCGGCGGACTCGTCCTCGAGCCAGTCCTGCCATTGCGTCGAGGTATCGCCGTCCGAGCCCACCATCGCGTTGAGCGAGGCGTCGCCTCCCGAGAGGCGGCGGTTCATCGAGATCACTTCTTCCTCGGTGACTCCGAGGTCGTTGGCGATCCGCTCCACGTTCTCGGGCCGCATGTCGCCCTCCTCGAGCGCGCCGATGCGCGACTTGGCCTTGCGCAAGTTGAAGAACAACTTCTTCTGCGCCGAGGTCGTGCCGAGCTTCACCAGGCTCCAGGAGCGCAGGATGTATTCCTGGATCGCCGCCCGGATCCACCACATCGCATAGGTCGCCAGCCGGAAGCCCTTTTCCGGGTCGAAGCGCTTGACCGCCTGCATCAGGCCTACATTCGCCTCCGAAATCACCTCCGCCTGCGGCAGACCGTAACCGCGGTAGCCCATGGCGATCTTGGCGGCGAGCCGCAGATGCGAGGTCACCATCTTATGCGCCGCCTCGGCGTCCTGATGGTCGACCCAGCGTTTGGCCAGCATGTATTCTTCTTCCGGCTCCAGCATCGGGAACTTGCGGATTTCCTGGAGATAGCGGTTCAGCCCCTGTTCCGGGGACGGGGCCGGAAGCTTCGCAACATTGCTCATCTTGTCCCTTCCGTTCATTGGACTGGCTGCGCGCGGGGTGCAGCCCTTTAACCTATTATCTAATTTCTAAACTGTTCGGTTCAAGTGCGGCCGGCGCGCTGCCGATGTGCAGAAATATGCGGGTCTGTGCCCGTAATGCTCAGTATACGCCCCGGCGGCCGAAAGGCACAGGGAGGAGTGGGAATGTTTCAGCCTGCGCGCAGAGCTTTGACCAATCCGTCGATGTCATCGGGGAGCGGGCTATCGAAGCTAAGCCATGCGCCCGAGACCGGATGGGCGAAGCCGAGGCGCGCGGCGTGCAATGCTTGCCGCGGGAAGGCATTGGCGCGTGCCGCCGCCTCTGCGCCAACTGCCCGGATCGAGAGCCTGCGTCTCCCGCCATAGACCGGGTCGCCGATCAGCGCGTGGCCGACATGGGCCATGTGGACGCGGATCTGATGTGTCCGGCCGGTCTCCAGGCGGCATTCGACGAGCGCCGCTGCGGGCGGGGTGCCAAACGACTCCAGCACTCGGCTGCGGGTGACCGCGTGCCGCCCGCCGGACCAGACCACCGCCTGTTTCTGCCGGTCGTGCTTGTGGCGCGCGAGTTCGGTGGTGATCCGAAGCGTTCCGCCGCTCTCCCAATGTGTGCCCTTCACGCCCCTCAGGCGCGGGTCGGCCGGATCCGGGCAACCATAGACGAGCGCGAGATAGCGCCGCTCGGCGCTGTGCGCTTCGAACTGGGCCGCCAGCCCGTGATGGGCGGCATCGGATTTGGCAACGACCAGCAGGCCCGACGTGTCCTTGTCGATGCGGTGGACGATGCCGGGCCGCCTCTCGCCGCCGATACCCGAGAGCGTGTCACCGCAATGATGCAGCAGCGCGTTGACCAGCGTGCCGGACGGAGCGCCCGGCGCCGGGTGGACTACCATTCCGGCGGGTTTGTCGATCACGATCAGGTCGTCGTCCTCGTAGGCGATTGTGAGCGGAATCGCCTCCGGCGCGGTATCGACCTCCGCGGTTTCGGGGAGAAGGATCTCGATTGCGTCGCCTTCCGCGACCTTCGCCTTGGCGTCGGTTACCGCCACGCCGTCCCGGCGCACATGGCCCTCGGCGATGAGCCTGGCGAGTCGCGAGCGGCTGAGCGCCGCGGCGTCGGGAACGTCGCGCGCCAGCGCCTTGTCGAGCCGCCCGGGCGGGTCCTCGGCGATCACGACGCGAATCCGGCGACTGGCCTGGGACATGGGAAACCTTGCGCTTTCGGGCTGGACGGGAGACATGGAGATACCGCCGATGCCCATCCCGGCGCAAGCCTGCGGGTGAGGGTGAAGTCATGGGGCCGGACATGGACGACGAGAAACCGCTCGGAGAGACCGACACGCGCAATCTGCGCTTCCTTCGCCTGCTGGTCCTGGTGCTGACGGCGACGATGATCGCCGGAATGGCGGTGCTCGTGGTTCTTTTCGCGACGCGCTTTCCAGGTACGCCGCGAGAGGCGCTGGTGCCGGCGCTCCCCGAGACGCTGGAACTGCCCGAGGGCGCTAGAGTGTCCGCGGTCACGCAGGCCCGCGATTTCTGGGTTGTGGTGACGGAGTCGGGCGAGGTCCTTTTCTATCCCGCGGAGGGCGGTGCTCCGGTGCGACGCGTGCGAGCGCCGGACTAGGCGCCTCTGCGGGAAGCGGGTCCGCGTGTGGCGAACCCTGTTCGGAGCAGGCCCGATCTGCCATCTCGGTGAAGGATCTGACCCGGGACGAGGTTGCCTTCACGCAGGAGCCGGACTGGCCTTTCTGAGCGGCACGTCGAGGATCTCGCGCGCCTGCTGCCAAGTGGCAACGGGCCGCTCGTGTTTCTCGCAGAGCGCCACCGCCCGACGGACCAGCGTCGCATTGGAGGGGGCGAGCGTATCTCGGTCGAGCCGGACATTGTCCTCGAGCCCGGTCCGCGTATGGCCGCCCGCGGCGATGCACCATTCGTTGACTTCCGCCTGGTGGCGGCCAATGCCGGCGGCGCACCATTCCGCCTCCGGTGCCAGCCGCTCGACCGTTCGGATATAGTAGTCGAAGACATTCCGGTCGACCGGCATCGCGTTCTTCACCCCCATGACGAACTGCACGTAGAGCCTGCCCGGAATCCGCCCGTCGCGGTTCATTGCGACCGCCTGGTGGATATGGCTGAGGTCGAAAGCCTCGATCTCGGGCTTGATGCCATAAGTCCTCATCTCGCTGGCGAGCCAGTCGACGAGATCGGGCGGGTTCTCGTAGACCCGGGTGGGGAAGTTGTTCGATCCCACCGAGAGCGAGGCCATGTCGGGGGCGAGCGACAACATGCCGCCGCGTTCCCGGCCCGCACCGGAGCGGCCGCCGGTGGAGAATTGCAGGATCATGCCGGGGCAGTGTTTCTCCAGCCCCTCCTTCAGGCGGGCGAATTTCTCCGGGTCCGAAGAGGGCGTGCCGTCGTCGTTGCGGACATGGCAATGGGCGATGGTAGCGCCTGCCTCAAAGCTTTCCTGCACGCTCTCCACCTGTTCGGAGACAGTGATCGGAACGGCGGGGTTGTTGTCCTTGGTCGCGACCGAGCCGGTGATAGCGACGCAGATGATGCAGGGCTTGTCCATGGACTGTTCCTCCCGGGATGCAGGTGCTGCCGCAAGATCGCGATGCAAGCGCCGGAAGGCAAGCCATCAAAGGTGAGCGGGGCTGGATCAGCCGAAGAGGAACCCTCGGGCGTCGAGCTGGCATCTGTCACCGCCAGAAGAACGATTGTGTTGTCGAGGCGATCTCGATCGCACCGGAACCGGTGTCGCGGATCTCGAGCTCGTTGAAGCTGGCTGCCGCGTTCAGGATCTTGATCCGATCGCCTGTCTCGACTTGGAGGATCTCGGCGGTCCCGAAGGCGCCAGAAAGCAAGCCATAGACGACGCCGCAGACGTCGTCATAGGCGACCGCGGAGGGCTCGCGCAGGCCGAACTCGCCCGATCCGATACCCTTGGCCGACAAGATGGACCAGCTTGCCTGGCTCGGTCATTTCGCCGGCCGCTGCGCCGAAATGACCGCCGCGATCCAGATGCTAAGAGATTGGTTCTCTTTCATGAAATGCCGCCGCGACATCCTAAACCTGATCCTCGATACGGTCTAGACCGGCACGCCGCCGCGCCAGACCGCGTTGAGCCGCCCCGAGGCGTCGAGATGGAGGAAGTCGGCCATCCGTCCGGTGGCGAGCCGTCCGTGCCTCGCCCCGACACCTGCGAGTGCAGCCGGCAAGGAGGTCACCATGGTGAGCGCCTCGGCCGGTCGCAGCCCATGCTCATAAATCAGGTCCCTTGCCGCGTCCGCCAGGTCGGACCCTGCCGAGACGTCGCCAAGCAGGAAGACCGGACCCGCCCTGTGCCCGGCCGTGAGCGCCGCAGCGACACCGCAATGGTCGGCCAGGACAGAGCCGGCGCTCAGCCCGGTCGCGATCGCGCCGTCGTCCGGGACGCCGCAGGCGTCCGCGGGGTCGTCTACGTCGAAGGATGGTGTCACGCAGCGCGCGCCGGCCGCGACCGCGGCGCGGAGCGCCGCCGCGTCCGTCCAGCCGCGACCGAGCGAGACCAGGATTCCGGCGCCGCTCAGCGCGGCGACTTCGCCCGGCGTCACGCTCTCATGGGCAACGGTCAGCATAAGCGCCGGCAGCGCCGCTGCGGCGGCACAAAGCTGGTCGAGATCCGCCGCGGTCATCGGTTTGGACCGGGCTCCGGACTGCGGGGGGGCGGGCGCGAAGACGATATGCAACCCGGCGATGCCCGGCACCCCGTTCGCCACCGCCATCTCCGCGGTCGCGACGGCTCTGCCGATCGACGCGGGCCGGTCGGAGACCAAGGTCGGAAGGATGGCCGTCACGCCGCTCCGCGCACGGGCGTCCGCGAACCGTCGCAGGCTCTCCCCGTCCGGCGTCGCGCCAAAGACCGCTCCGGTGTCGTCCACCGCCCGCAGGTCGACAAAGCCGGGCGCGAGGGTGCCGCCGCCGAGGTCGAACGGCTCGACCTCGAGCGGCAGTTCTCCGGCGGGCATCAGGTCGATGATGTCCTGCCCCTCGACCAGCAGCGCGTGGTCGAGGAGGAGTGATCTTCCGTCGAAAATGGCGGCGCCGAGAAAGGCGGTGGGCATGTCCATGCGCCCTCTCTGCGACAGCGCGACGACGATTGGAAGTGCTCAGAACGCCGGCGCGACGCCGATCACCGGCCCGTGCAGAGCGATGAGCCCGGCATAGGTCGCGAGGCCGGCGGCTGTCCGCAGGAGGCCGGCGCGGGTTACGTCGAGACGGCGGGGGCCGCCGGCAAGGCGCCGCCACTCGGCGCGGCCGAGTTGGCGCTGCCGGCGCCGATCGATCATCCGCATGCCGAGTAGCGAGAAGCCGGCGAAGAGTGCGAAGAGGAGCACCGGGGCAAGCTGGCCGTTGGGCAGCAAGTGACCGAGCGACCAGAGGAGCAGGGCGACCAGCAGCGGGTGGCGGACCCAGCCGACGATGCCGGGCGCGGCTGGGTCGAAACGGTTATTGTGCGCGCCGCCGAAGGAGAGCGGGTTGGGGCGGCCGATGGCGAGCGCGGCGATGACGCAGGCCAGCGCCATGGCGGCATAGGTGACGTGGTTTTGCCAAGGGGCCCAGTCCCAGAGCGGGATGACCGGTGCGCGCCGGGTTGCGACGATGAGCCAGCCGAGCGCGGCCAGCGAGATCGCCGAATAGGCCAGAGTGAAGCCGGTCGTTCCGAGCCGCGCCACCAGCGCGCCCCTGGTGCGCGGGCGCACCGGCAGGGAGTGCGAGGCGAGGAAGACGAGGATGGCCACGACGAATTCGCCCCAGCCCTGGAGGATCGACATCGGCAGGCTCCCGGTTCGAGGCCCTCCTAGCGGGCTGTGGTCGCGCGAACAAGGCCGCCGCGGCCGGCGGGGGGGTTGGAGCGCGGGCGCTCAGCGTGCATAACCCCCGCAGAAACGACTTCGGAGGACCGGAATGACACTCGGCTGTTTCAAGAGTTACGATGTGCGAGGGCGCGTGGGAGAGGATCTCGACGAGGCGATCTGCCGCCGCATCGGCCGCGCCTTTGCCGCGGTGATGACGCCCGGTACAGTGGTGCTCGGCCGCGACATTCGCGCCACCTCGGAGGCGTTCCAGCAGGCGCTCGCAGAGGGGCTCCTGGAGAGCGGTGTCGATGTGATCGACCTCGGGCTCTGCGGCACCGAGGAGGTGTATTTCGCGACTGATCACTACGGCGCGGGCGGCGGGTTGATGGTGACCGCGTCGCACAACCCGATCGACTATAACGGCATCAAGTTCGTCGAGCGGGGCGCCAAGCCGATCCCGCCGGACGGCGGCTTCCTGCAGATCCGCGACCTCGTGGCGGAGGGCATCGACCCACCGGGCGGCCCGCGCGGCACGCTCAGGCAGGAGGATCACCGGCCGGCCTATGTCGAGAGAGTTCTGTCCTTCGTCGATCCGAAGGCGATCACGGGCCTGAAGGTCCTCGTCAACGCCGGTAACGGCTGCGCCGGTCCGACCTTTGACGCGATCGCCGAGGCGCTGGCGGCACGGGGCGCGGAGATCGCCTTCGAGCGGTTGCATCACGCGCCCGACGGCAGTTTCCCGAATGGCATTCCGAACCCGCTCCTGCCGGAGAACCGGCCCGGGACCTCCGAGGCAGTCACGGCCAGCGGTGCTGATTTCGGCATTGCCTGGGACGGCGATTTCGACCGTTGCTTCCTGTTCGACGAGACCGGGGCCTTTATCGACGGCGAGTATCTCGTCGGCCTCCTCGCCGAGGCCTTCCTCGAGAAGGTGCCCGGCGCGACGATCGTCCACGACCCTCGGGTGATGTGGAACACGCAGGAGGTCGTCGCGCGGATGGGGGGCGAGGCAGTGGCTTCGCTTACCGGGCACGCGCATGTGAAGGCGGCGATGCGGCGCGTGGATGCGGTCTATGGCGGCGAGATGTCGGCGCACCACTATTTCCGCGATTTCATGTATTGCGACAGCGGTATGATCCCGTGGCTTCTGATCGCAGAGCACCTGAGCAAGACGGGCACGCCGCTTTCCGAGCTGATCGGCGAGATGCGGGCGGCCTATCCCTCCTCGGGCGAGATCAATTTCCGAGTCAGCGACGCCGATGCCGCCATCGCTGCGATCGAGGCCGCGCTCGTCGACGACACCTGCGAGATCGACCGGATGGACGGGCTGAGCCTCGCCTTTGCCGACTGGCGGCTGAACCTGCGGCGCTCCTCGACCGAACCGGTGCTCCGGCTCAACGTGGAGGCTCGCGGCGACCGGGCGCTGCTGGAGCGCAAGAAGGAGGCGGTTCTGGCCCTGATACGGCCATTCGAGGCCTGAAAGAGCCGGATCGATTCGGCCCGTGTCGCGCAATCGCGTGACACTGCGGCAGGCCGCACATGGTTTGGCCTGCCCGAAGCCGTTGGAATATAACACACGGCTCGCCGTTCCGCGACGTCACTCTTGTGGGGGGCGCAAAGGCGAAAAATGTTGGCGGCAGACGGGAACGACGGCCATAGTGCACGCAGACAGGTCTGCGGGCCCGGCCTGCCGGCCCTTGTCGCAATCAACAGGGAGTAGACAATGAACCTCAAGGCAATCCTTTCTCTCACGACAGCGACGCTGGTCTTCGGGACCGCGGCGCTGGCGGAGGGCACGCATCCGGTGACGGGAGAGGCGCTCTCCGACAACCAGACCTTCAACTATCTCCAGCTTGACCAGTTTCCGTCTGTCGACCCGCAACTGGTCGAAGAGACCATCGGCTCGGCCATCGCGCGCGACCTTTTCGAAGGGCTGCTGATTCAGGACGCCGACGGCAACCTGATCCCGGGCGTCGCGACAAGCTACGAGGCCTCCAACAGCAACAAGACGTACACCTTCACCCTTCGCCCCGAAGCCAAGTGGTCCAATGGCGACCCGGTCACGGCGCATGACTTCGTTTACGCCTGGCAGCGCGCGGTGAACCCCGAGACCGCCTCGCCCTATGGCTGGTACATGGAGCTGACCTCGATCGTGAACGCCGCGGAGATCCTGGCCGGCGACATGGACCCCTCCGAACTCGGCGTGAAAGCGCTCGACGATCACACGCTGGAAGTGCAGCTCACCAAGCCGCTGCCGTATTTCCCGGCGATGACCACCTATGCCACGATGATGCCGGTGCATCAGGCGACGGTCGAGGAATTCGGCTCCAAGTGGACCGATCCCGAGAACATCGTCTCCAACGGCGCCTATGTTCTGACCGACGTGGTGCTCAACGAGTACAATACCCGGGAAAAGAACCCGATGTATTGGGATGCCGACAACGTCATCATCGAGAAGACGACCGGCCATATCATCAATGACGCGAATGCGGGCCTGACCCGCTACAAAGCCGGCGAGATCGACCTGACCGACGAACTTCCGCCGGGGCAGTACCCGAACCTGCTGGCCGAGATGCCGGACGAGGCGCATTCCGTTCCGCGGCTCTGCTCCTACTACTACACGTTCAACTTCCGGCCTGACTCCAAGCCGGAACTGCAGGACGTGCGGGTCCGCAAGGCGCTGTCTTATGCCATCGACCGCAACGTGATCGTCGACCAGATCCTCAAGGGCGGCCAGTGGCCCGCCTACAACTTCGCCCACCGCGCGACCGCCGGCTTCGAAATGCCGGAGATCGACTATGCCGGCTGGACCCAGGCCGAGCGTGACGCGAAGGCCAAGGAGCTGATGGAGGAAGCCGGGGTCGAGGATCTCGAGGTCAAGCTGATCTACAACACCTCGGAAAGCCACAAGGCCATCGCGACCATCGTTAGCCAGATGTGGAAGCAGAAGCTCGGCGTCGAGACCACGCTCGAGAACTATGAGTGGAAGACCTATCTGGGCATTCGCAAGGACGGCAAGTTCGACGTTGCCCGCGGTGCCTGGTGCGCCGACTACAACGAAGCCTCGACCTTCCTCGACCTGTTGACGTCGAACAACGGCAACAACGACGGCAAGTGGTCGAACGCCGAATATGATGACCTGATCGAAGCCTCGACCACCTCGGACAATCCCAACGAGATGTATACGAAGGCCGAGAAGATCCTGGCGGACGACATGGCGCTGGCGCCGATCTACCACTATACCAACGCCTTCCTGCTGAAGCCGGACGTCAAGGGCTGGCCCTACAACAACGCCGAGAGGAACTGGTATTCCAAGGACCTCTATCGCGTCGCCGAATAAGCGTATCTGACCGGGCGCGCGGGGGACCTTCCCTTGCGCGCCCGACCATCTGGCAGGCCTCCCAATGCTCAGCTACATCTTCAGGCGCCTCGCGGTCGCCATACCGACGCTCCTTGTCCTGGTCGTCTTCTCCTACCTCGTCATGTACGCTGCGCCGGGAGGACCGTTCGATACCGAGCGCGCGCTCCCGCAGGAGGTCATGGCCAATCTCGAGGCCAAGTTCGGGCTCGACAAGCCGCTCGTCGTGCAGATGGCCAACTACGTCTGGAACGTCGTCGTGCATTTCGACTTCGGGCCGTCCTATTACTACAAGGACCAGACGGTGAACGACATCATCGCGCAGGGGTTCCCGGTGACGCTCACCTACGGTTTCTGGTCCTTTGTCGTCGCGGTGGTCGTCGGCATGTCGCTCGGCGTCTGCGCTGCGGTCTATCACAATTCCTGGCTCGACTACCTTGCCGTCGGCGTTTCGATCGGCGCGCAGGTCCTGCCCAACTTCGTCATGGCGCCGATCCTGGTGCTGGTCTTCACCCTCTGGCTCGGTTGGTTGCCGGGAGGCGGCTGGCAGGGCGGGCAATGGCAATATGTCGTCATGCCGGTGATCGCGCTCTCGACCTCCTTTATGGCCTCGATCGCGCGGCTCACTCGTTCCTCGATGCTCGAGGTGCTGAACGCCAACTACATCCGCACCGCCCGCGCAAAGGGCCTGCCGATGCGCAAGGTGATCCTGCGCCATGCGCTGAAGCCCGCGCTGCTGCCGGTGGTCTCCTATCTCGGCCCCGCCTTCGTGGCGATGATCACCGGCTCGGTCGTGGTCGACATGTATTTCTCCACTGGCGGCATCGGTGTCTTCTTCGTCAACTCGGCGCTCAACCGGGACTATTCGGTGATCATGGGGATCACCATTCTGACCGGCGCGCTGACCATCTTCTTCAACCTCGTGGTCGACATCCTCTACGCCTGGATCGACCCGAAGATCCGCTATTGAGGGTTACGCCATGATCCTCAGCCGCAAGAAAGTCAGGGACCTCGAGACCGCCGATCTCGGGAACGCCGTCGATGGCCGCTCGCTCTGGGCCGACGCCCGCATCCGGTTCTTCAAGAACAAGGCTGCGGTCGCCGGGCTCGTCGTACTGGTCCTCGTCGCACTCTTCGCGGCCTTCGGGTCGTTCCTCGCGCCCTGGTCCAACGAGGAGGTTGACTGGGCCGTGCTGGGACAGGTCGACACCATGGGCCGCCCGAGCCTCGCGTCGGGCCACTATTTCGGGACCGACGAGCTTGGCCGCGACGTCTTTGCCCGAACCATCCAAGGCACGCAGATCTCGCTCATGGTCGGTCTCATCGGCGCGCTGATCGCCGTTGTCGTCGGCACGATCTATGGCGCGACCTCGGGCTACCACGGCGGGCGGATCGACAACGTGATGATGCGGATCGTCGATGTGCTCCTCGCCATCCCCTACATGTTCGTGCTGATCCTGCTCCTCGTCGTCTTCGGCCGGTCGGTGCTGATGCTCTTCGTCGGCATCGGGCTGATCTCATGGCTCGACATGGCGCGGATCGCGCGTGGTCAGACTCTGTCGATCAAGAACAAGGAATTCGTAGAGGCGGCACATGCGATCGGCGTCCGCCCCGTCACCATCATCCGTCGCCACATCCTGCCGAACCTGCTCGGCGTCGTGATCGTCTACGCGACGCTCCTGGTGCCCTCGATGATCATCTACGAGAGCTTCATCTCCTTCCTCGGCCTCGGCGTGCAGGAGCCCAGCACCTCGTGGGGGGCACTGATCTCCGACGGGGCGAGCCAGATGCAATACGGCACGCTCTGGATGCTGCTCTTCCCGCTCTTCTTCTTCGTCATCACGCTCTTCGCCTTCTTTTTCGTCGGTGACGGGCTGCGCGACGCACTCGACCCGAAGGACCGCTGATCCATGGCGCTGCTCGAAATCAACGATCTCGCCGTCCGGTTCGAGACCAATGACGGCATCGTCTCGGCGGTCAACGGAGTCTCCTTCAACGTGAACGAGGGCGACACGCTCGCCATCGTCGGCGAGTCGGGCTCGGGCAAGTCGCAGACCGCCTTTGCCGCCATCGGCCTGCTAGCGCGCAACGGCCATGCCACCGGCTCGGTGAAATGGGATGGCCAGGAAATCCTCAACCTGCCGGAATCGAAGCTTAACCGGATCCGCTCCTCCGAGATCGCGATGATCTTCCAGGACCCTATGACCTCGCTCAATCCCTTCATGCGGGTGTCGGACCAGATGGAGGAGGTGCTGACGCTTCACCGAGGCATGTCCCGCAGGGCCGCGCGCGTCGAATGCGTGCGCATGCTCGATGCCGTACGCATTCCCGACGCGGCGGCTCGGATCACCATGTATCCGCACGAGTTCTCGGGCGGCATGCGGCAGCGGATCATGATCGCCATGTCGCTGCTCTGCCGGCCACGGCTGCTGATCGCCGACGAGCCGACAACTGCGCTCGATGTCACCGTCCAGGCGCAGATCATGAAGCTTCTCAGGGACGTGCAGGACGAGTTCAACACCGCGCTGATCCTGATCACCCACGATCTCGGGATTGTTGCCGGAAGCTGCGAGCGCACGATGGTCATGTATGGCGGGCGGATCATGGAGCGCGGCCCGACCGAGGAGATTTTCGAGACCCCCACGCATCCCTATACGCTGGGCCTGCTGGAGGCGGTGCCGCGGCTCGACCGTCGCGAGGAGGTGTTGCCGACCATTCCGGGGGAGCCACCCGACATGATGCGCGACGTCCGGGGCTGTCCGTTCGAGCCGCGTTGCCCGTTGCGCATCGACCGCTGCACGGATGACACTCCGCCGCTCGAGCGGATTGGCGAGACCCGCGTCCGTGCCTGTCACCGTTCCCCGGAGGAGGTCCGATGAGCGACATGCCCCTGCTCAAGGTCGAGGATCTCCGTGTCACTTTCTCGATCCGCCCTCGGGGCGCCTGGCCCTGGACGCCCTCGCTGCACCTACAGGCGGTCGGCGGCATATCCTTCGAGCTGGAGAAGGGCGAGACACTCGGGATCGTCGGGGAATCGGGCTCGGGCAAGTCCACCGTCGCCCGCGCCCTCATCAACACCGTGCCCGCGTCCGGTGGCCGCGTCCTCTGGAATGGCCAGGATCTGTTGCAGATGGGAAGCGACGCCCGCCGCCGACACAGGCAGGACGCGCAGATGGTCTTCCAGGACCCTCTTGCCGCGCTCAATCCGCGCATGAAGGTCGGCGAGATCATCGCCGAGCCGCTGACCACCCACCACCCCGACACGCCGCGGGCAGAGGTCAAGCGCCGGGTCGGCGCGCTGATGGAGCGGGTCGGGCTTTTGCCGAACCAGATCAACCGCTACCCGCATGAGTTCTCCGGCGGCCAGTGCCAGCGCATCGGCATCGCGCGGGCGTTGATCCTGAACCCGGACCTGGTGATCTGTGACGAGCCGGTCTCGGCGCTCGACGTCTCGGTGCAGGCGCAGGTGATCAACCTGCTCTCCGAACTGCAGCGCGATCTCGGCATCTCGCTGATCTTCATCGCCCACGACCTCTCGGTGGTGAAGCACATATCCGACCGGATCCTGGTGATGTATCTGGGCCGGGCGATGGAAACAGCCGACGCCGAAACCCTCATCGACCGGCCCGTCCACCCCTACACCCGTTCGCTGGTGCAGGCCGTGCCGATCCCGGACCCCAAGGTCGAGCTGGCCCGCGAGCACCGCGTGCTCGAGGGCGACCTCCCCTCGCCGCTCCGCCCGCCCTCGGGCTGCGTCTTCCGCACCCGCTGCCCGCGGGCACTGCCGGCCTGCGCCGAGGCGGTGCCGGAAATGCAGGAGGTCGGGCCGGGGCATTTCTCCTGGTGCCCGGTCACGGCGGGGGAGGTTGTGAAGGGGCTGATCGCGAGCGTGAGTGGGGTGAGAACAGTCGTGGATTGAAGGAGCACGAAAGCGCGGCCGAGGGACAGGCCAAGAAACCTTCTGTGGTCCAAGTTTGCGGAATGCGTTTCTGAGTAGACGTGGATTTCCAACGGACGAGCACTGCGAAAAGGGCCGCGTCCGACCCTTGGTGGGCGTTTCGGAGCAACGGAACTCAGGCGGCTTCTGGTGCAAGCCACTGCTACAGGGTTTCTGGTTGCAGCGTCGCGATGCGCCCTCCCGGGAAAGGATCCGGCGCGGCCTGGGCTGGTCGACCCCGGCCAGGCTTGTGTGCTGGGCTAGGGGATTGAACATGTCCGGGATCATGCGCTGAAGTGCGCAAACTGGCGCACCACCCGGGCGGTGGCTTGTCGTGGGGCGCGGCATGGGCATATATAGAAAATGTTGAATTTGTCCAAGAGGCCCCCGATGAAATCCCTCCTGTCCACGCTGGCGCTTGCCGCCGTTCTCTCCGCCCCGGTCGCGTTTGCCGGCCCGGTTGCCGATTTCGAAGGCGACTACCGCGAGATGTATGCAAACTACCGAACCGCGCTCTTCATGACCAATGCCGGCAAGCCGGAGGCGGCGGTCAAGGCGTTGACTGCGCTGGAAGAGACTTTCTGGGCGCTGAACGACAGCTATGGCACGACGCCGCCGCCGCACTACGCGGATGACCCGGCCTGGGGCGAGACGATGTCCCGGGTGGGCGGCCTCCTGGAACAGGCGGCGGCTGAGGCCGAGGCAGGGGACCTGCCGGCCGCGCACGAAACCCTCGAGGGGATCCGCGACCTGTTCGGCTCGCTGCATCTCCGCAACGACATCGCCAGTTTCTCGGACCGGATGAATGCCTATCACGCCGAGATGGAGCATGTTCTGGAGATGGATCTGAGCAAGGCCGACGTGGGCATGCTGCGCGAGCGTGCGGCCGTGCTCGACTTCCTCGCCCGCCGGGTCATCGACACGCCGCCCGAGGAGGCGATCGGCAGCGCCGAGTTCGACCAGTTGGCGAAACCGTTCCGGGCCTCGGCGGATGCGTTCCTCGAGGCGACCCGTTCAGGTGATCCGGAGGCGGTGAAGGCGGCTGTGGCCGGGCTCAAGAAACCCTACTCGCAGCTCTTCCTGAAGTTCGGCTGAGGCGACTGGCGTCCGCTCGCTTCCGTCGCATTGTCAGAGAGCGCGCGTTCGATTTCCGGATGCGCGACACACGAGACTGGTCCAGTCTGTCGGGACAGGGATCAGACCCGGCATATTGTCTGACGCGTTCGCGACACGCCTCGGGCCAAACGCTCGTGACTTGGTCCCTGTCTTCGGCGCCGTCGCTGCTGTTGCTGACCGGCAGATTGCGTGTCGGAACACCTCCGATCTATCCCGTCATTGGGCTGAGCCTTGTCATGAACCTGTTGTTGGTCATCGGCATCCTGATCCATGCCGGGCTCACCTTCTGAGGCGACGGATGGCTGGTGAGCGCTTCGCCGCGTCACCGGGGACAGTCGACTCTCCATTGCGCTGCCCCCCGTCGATGCTAGGTTGCGGGACGAAGAGAGGTTTTCGAGTGCGACGTGCCACAGGCAAATGAACTCCCCGGCGACCTGCGCGACCTGATCGCCTGCCCGTCCTGCGACGCGCTCTACCGCGCCGCCGAGACGGCGCATGGCGAGCGGGCGGTCTGCGCGCGCTGTCACCATGTGCTGATCGCCCCGCTCGAGGGGGCGATCCTCAATATCGTTGCGCTCTCGCTGACAGTGCTGCTGCTGCTGGTCACCGCGGTCTTCTTGCCGTTCCTCAAGATCGAGGCCAAGGGTCTGTCGCATACCGCCTCGATCTTCGACGCGGCGCTTGCCTTTGCCGACGCGAAGATGGTGGCGCTCAGCATGGCCGTGCTCGCGCTGATCGTGTTCATCCCGGTGCTACGCGCGAGCCTGCTCATCTTTACGCTCCTTCCCCTTCTGTCGCACGGCCGGCCGCTGCCCGGCGCGCGGCTGGCCTTCCGATGGACCGAGGATCTCCGACCCTGGTCCATGGCCGAGATCTTCGTTCTCGGAGTCGGGGTGGCACTGGTGAAGATCGCGGACATGGCCCGGGTCGAGCTGGGCACCGCGTTCTGGCTCTTCGCGGTGCTGGTAGTGGTCACCGTCTGGCAGGACACGATCATCTGCCGCTGGACGATCTGGGAAGCGCTCGACCGCGAGGAGGCGGCGCACAAGCGCCCCTCATCGGTCCCGGAGCCGGACCATGGTTGAGCCCCGCGACGTTTTCGAGCCCGTACTGACGGCGCGCAAGGCTGGGCTCGTCGCCTGCACGCATTGCGCCCGCGTCTGGCCGCTGGGGCAGCGGCGCTGCGGACGCTGCGGTGGCAGGCTGATCTCCCGCGACAGGCGCTCGCTCTCCCGTGTCTGGGCCTGGTGGACCGTCGGGCTCATCTGCTACATCCCGGCGAACCTGTTCCCGATGCTCGAGACCACCTTTCTCGGCAAGACCTCGGGCGACACCATCGTCAGCGGCGCCGTGCTCCTGGCCATGCATGGCGCCGTTCCGGTGGCTCTGGTTATCCTGCTGGCCTCGGTCTGCGTGCCGGTCGCCAAGTTCATCGCCGTGGCCTATCTCGCGGCCTCGGTGCAGCGCGGCCTGCCCGCTGACCCACTGCGGCGCACCCAACTCTACGAACTCGTAGAATTCATAGGCCGATGGTCGATGATCGACGTTTTCGTCGTCGCCGTGCTCTCCGCGCTCGTGCAGCTCTCGATCGTGGTTTCGATCCACCCCGGACCGGCGGCGCTGACCTTCGCACTGGCCGTCTTTTTCACCATGATCTCCGCACGAAGCTTCGACAGCCGACTGATCTGGGACAGCCTTGAGGCAGATGCGCCCAGGGCTTCCGGGACCAAAAAAATTCCCGCGCCAGCCGCTCCCGGTGGCGTCTTGAAGGATCCTCAGACGTGACCGATCAGATCCCCGATATCCCGGTCCAGCCGGCGAAACGCAGCCTGATGCAGCGTGTTTCCATCGTCTGGGTGGTCCCGCTGGCGGCGCTGCTCATCGCGCTCGGCATCGCATGGCAGGCCTACAGCAACCGCGGCGCGCTGATCGAGATCAGCTTCCAGAACGCATCCGGCATTGTTGCCGAGCAGACTCAGTTGCGCTATCGCGAGGTTTCGGTCGGCATCGTCGAGAAAGTCACCTTCTCCGACGATCTCTCCTCCGTCGTCGCGCATGTCCGGCTCGACAAGGCTGTCGAGCCCTTTGTCGATTCCGAGGCGCTCTTCTGGGTCGTCCAGCCGCAGGTCAGCGCGCGCGGCGTCTCCGGCCTCGAGACGGTGCTGAGCGGCGTCTATATCGAGGGAAGCTGGGACAACATCCCCGGCGGCTTGCATCAGCATTTCACCGGCCTGCCGGAGCGGCCGGTTGCGCGCCCCGACCAGAAGGGTACCCGGATCGTGCTGTCTTCGGTCTCGGGAAAGGGGCTGAGCGAGGGCGGGTCAGTGTTCTTCAAGGGGCTGGAAGTCGGCCGGATCGGCCGGCCGACCCTCTCGCCAGACGGGATCACGATCGAGGCCGAGGCCTTCATCAACGCGCCGCATGACCGGCTGCTGACCACGCAATCGCGCTTTTGGAACGCGTCCGGGATCTCCTTCAACCTCGGTCCGACCGGCGCCTCGGTCAACGTGGAGAGCATCGCCTCGCTGATCTCCGGCGGCATCAGCTTCGAGACAGTCGTCTCCGGCGGCGACCCGGTCACCGACGGGGTGGACTTCACCGTCTTCGGGAGCCAGGACGAGGCGCGCGAGAACCTCTTCGAAGGCACTGGTCCCGAGGGCGGCCAGATGGAAATGGCGATGGTCTTCGACCAAAACGTCACCGGGTTGCAGGTCGGCGCGCAGGTGATGCTGAACGGATTGCAGATCGGCGAAGTGGTCGGCATCACCGGGAGGGTCGATCCCGAGCAGTTCGGCGACGACCGGGTGCGCCTCGTCGCGGTGCTCTCGATCGATCTCGGCAAGCTCGAGGCGGCACCCGAGGCCGACGGAACCGAAGAACGGCGCGAGGCCGTTCTGGACTTCTTCGTCGAGGCAGTCGCGGACGGCTGGCGGGCGAAGCTGGCGCGCACGGGGCTCCTGTCTTCCGCGCTGCGGATCGAGATCACGCAGGAACCCGATGCGGCTCCAGCGGTGTTCCAGCGCGATGCCGAGCCATATCCGATCTTCCCATCCGTCACGACCGACCTGAAGGCGACCGGCGCCTCGGCGGAGTCCCTCATGAAACGGGTGAGCGACCTGCCGATCGAGGACCTGCTCGCCTCGGCAAAACAGGTGCTCGACAACGCCGCGAAATTGATCTCCAGCGAGGACATGCAACAGATCCCGGGCGATATCCGCGGCACGGTCGAGGAGATCCGTGGCGCGGTCGGCGACGCGCGCGGCGTGATCGGCAGCGCCGACATTCAGGCTCTTCCTGCGCGATTGACCGGTATCGCGGACGAGATCGGCGGAGTGCTCGAAGAGGTCAGGCAGGGAGAGGCTGTCGCCAAGCTCACCGATGCCATCGAGAAGGCCGGCGACGCGGCCAGCGAAATCGGCACGGCCGCCGAGGGCGTCCCCGAGCTTCTGGACAAGATCGAAGCCGTCGCGGCCAAGGCCGGCGAACTCGACCTCGAGGGATTGCTGGCGCAGGCCGAGGGCCTTGTCGACTCCGCCCGCGCGGTGATTGACACGGAGTCGGCGCGAGCGCTGCCGGACAAGGTGGTGGCGGCGATCGATGGGGTCGAATCGGCCGTCGGCGAGGCGTCGAGCCTGTTCGCCGAGCTCAATTCCGCGAAGGCGGCGGACGCATTGGCTGCGGCTCTGGAAAGCGTGAATGCGGCGGCAGAGGAGATCACAACGGTCGCTGAAGGCCTGCCGGAACTTCTGACCAAGGTAGAGGCGGTTGCCGACAAGGCGACGGCGCTCGATATCGAGGGTCTTCTGGCGCAGGTCAAGGGGCTGGCCGGGTCGGCCCGCGAAGTGCTCGACACCGATGGAGCGCGAGCCCTGCCCGACACGATGGTTGAGGCGCTGAAAGGTGTCGAATCCGCGGTCGGCGAAGCCACCACGCTGCTTGCGGACATGAACGAAGCGGGGGCGGCGGAGACGCTGACCCAGGCGCTGGACAAGGTGAACGCGGCCGCGGGCGATGTTGAGACGGCCGTCGCGGACCTGCCGGCGCTGATCGAGGACTTCCGCAAGGTGGCTGAGAACGCGGCGCAGATGGATCTTGCGACTCTGTCGGAAGAGGTAACGCGACTTGTGGAGAGCGCCGATGCGCTGATCGGCACCGAGGCGGCCCGCGAGCTTCCGGGAGCGCTGTCGGCGGCCTTCGACGAGGTCGGCGCGGCGCTGTCCGAGTTGCGCGAGGGTGGCACCGTCGAGAACGTCAACGCCGCGTTGGCCTCGGCGGAGAAGGCGGCGGATTCGGTATCGCAGGCCGCCACCGACCTGCCGGAGCTGGTGCGCCGCGCCGAAGCGACTCTGCGCGAAGCCGAGTTGGCGCTGGCCGGCCTATCCGACAGCGGCGCGCTCAACCGGCAGGCGCAGGCGACGATGCGCGATGTCAGCCGCGCGGCGGACTCGGTGCGGTCGCTGATGCGGACGCTCGAGCGCAAGCCCAACGCGCTTCTGACCGGCAAATGAACCCGACTCTGCGGCAGAGGAGGCGCTTGCTCCCGGATAGCGGGCTTGTATGCTCTGGCCTCGAAGACCGAACGAAGGGACGGCCCATGCGCCTGACTCTCTGCCTTGTCGCCCTGCTGGCGGGGCTTGCCGCCTGCGGGCCGGCACCGATGCGCTATGCCGCGCCGCAAGTCGCCTCGGGCGACCGGATCTCCATCGGCGTCAGCCGGCTCGAGGTGCGCGAGGTCTCGCTGCCGACCTATGCGCAGGGCGAGGAAATCTGGCGTGAGACAGAGAGCGGCGCGATCGAGTCAGATCCCAAGAGCCTCTGGGCCGACGATCCGGCACGTGGCGTGACGCTGGAACTGTCGAGGCACCTTGCGGCGTTGAGCGGGGCCAAGGTGGCGGCCGAGCCCTGGCCCTTCGAGGACCTGCCGCAGGCACGGCTCTTCGTGCGCGTCGAGGAGATGGTTGCAGGGTCGGACGCGGTCTTCCGCATGTCCGGCCAGTATTTCATCGCCCGTCTGACCGGCGGTCGCGAGGTCTCCGGCACCTTCGCGGTCCGCGCGCCCATCGGGGGCGATGGCAGCCCGCAGGCGATCGCCGCGGCGCGGGCTACGGCGGTGCGCGATCTCGCCCGGCTCATCGCGGGTCGCGGTTTCTGAGCACATCGGAACGATCGGACCCGGTGATCCCGGCGCGACACACGAATTGTTAACCACTTCGGCGTTCAGTGTCCCTGTTGCCGGGGCAGGAGCGGCCAATGGGCGGCCGCCGCCGGCTCGGAGATCGGCCGGGGATGTCGGGAATCTGGGACAGGCTTACGGGGCGCGCGCCGCCGGAGACAGGACCGGCGCCGCGTGGCGAACCTCCGAGCTACCGGCCGGTCGCGTCCGGTGCGACGCGCGGTGGCTTCTCCGAGTCCGCGCTCAGGGGGCTCGACGAACTCGATGCCCGGCTGCCGCCACCCGGCGTCGAGACCCGGCCCGCCGCCGCGCCGCGTTTCCGTCAGACCGCCCGGCTCTCGACGGAGGCGAGCGCTGGCGGCGGCTTGATGACGGGCGATGACGGCCAGGTGCGGCCGCATTACTGGGGCCACCGCGAGCGGCTCCGCCAACGTTTCCTCGCCGGCAGCCACGCGGCGATGCCGGAATACGAACTGCTCGAACTCCTGCTCTTCAATGCCATTCCCCGGATCGATGTGAAACCGCTGGCCAAGCGCCTGCTCGCGGCCTTCGGGGACCTCAACGGCGTCGTCGCGGCGTCGGAATCGCGGCTCCTCGAGATCGAGGGCGCGACGGCGAAGGTCTACCTGCAACTGCGCGTGGTCGAGGCCTTTGCCCACCGGATGGCGCGCGCGAAGGTTATGCAGCGGCATGTCCTGACGTCGTGGGACGCGTTGATGGAGTATTGCAAGACGGTGATGGCGCATCGCGACACGGAGCAGTTCCGTGTCCTGTTCCTCGACCGAAAGAACCACCTCGTCGCCGACGAGGCACAGGCGGACGGCACGGTGGACCATGTTCCGGTCTATCCGCGCGAGATCGTCAAGCGGGCGCTGGAGCTCAATGCCTCGGCGATCATCCTGGTGCACAACCACCCTTCGGGAGACCCGTCGCCCTCGAACGAGGATGTCGTGATGACCGACCGGATCTTCGAGGCCTGCCGGGCGGTGGGGATCACGATCCACGACCATGTGGTGATCGGCAAGGAGGAGGACGCCTCCTTCCGGCAGTTGGGCTTTCTAGAATGATTTGCTCGGTGCGGCGACCCTGCGCGGATACAGGGCCGGGGGCAGAGAAGGGCCCGAAGGCCCTTCCCGAATTTCGATGGGTCAGCCGAAACGTCAGCGTTTCGCGCGACGCCGAAGCCCGGCCAGAACGCCAACTCCGCCGAGCATGAGCGGCAGAGAGGCCGGCAACGGGATCGCCGGCTGCTGGGTCTCCTCGACCGTGAAGGTCATCGTGTAGTCAACCGGACTGCCATCGTTCATCCCGAAGACTCCGTTGCCGATAACCATGTTGTAGATGCCCGCGCCGCGGGTGAAGGTCTGGGTTGACGTGAATGGCGAGTACTGGCCATTCGAATCCGGCACCTTGAACTCGAAGATCACCGGCGTGACCGAGCTTTCGTACAAGCCCCATGTCGGCGAGGGGAAGCCGAAGAAAGGATTGAAAGCGTCCGCATTCGAGGCAAAGACCAGCGTCGCGCCGACGAGCGTCTGATTGGGCCCGATGACGATGTTGAAGACGTCGGCCGGGTCTCCCGGCGTGAAGATCGACCCCTCAAAGGTGTTCACCCCCGCAACGAGGGAAAAATCACCGACGTCCGAGACACCTCCGATATTGTCGTAATCGCCGCCGGCCTCAACACCGGTGGCTTCGTCATACGTGCCGGAAAAGGACGGCACCGGAACGGCATAGGCCTGGCTGGCAAATCCCATGGCAAACACCAGGGCAAGTTTCGTCTTGAAAATGGACATTCTACCTCCTTGTCTCGCCGCGTTCTGCGCCGAGATATGTGTAAGGCGGACACTAGGATCTGACGTAGCGTCGTGTCACGTAAATTATTGACAGACAATCTCAATTGAAGCCCGATTGGGCACGATTCCGGGAGCGCGCCAGTATTGTTTCAGTTTGGAAGGCAAACCCGGCGAAGTTCGACAGTGAGGCAGAAAATGGACTGCTGGCATCAAGCCGTGACGTGCGTCCTGAAGGCATTTCAACGCACCCGCCCGGAGCCGATCGCTCTGCCCGAACGGACCTGTTGACCTTTTGGCCGGGATCGCCGAACCTCTCCGCGATGCCCCGGCTTTCGGTCCCTCTCCGAATGGCCTTGACAAATCGTGAAATCGGGCCTTGACGCTCCTTCGCATTGCCAGTAGTTCACAGCCTCTCTGACGAGAATCGCCGCTTTCTTTCCTGCCTGCGCTGCGGGGAGATTCGGTGGCAAGACCGGCCCGGTGGCGCGACGCCGTCGGGCTTCTGTTGTGAAAAAAGGTTCTGGAACTACGGAACCGCAACCATGAAGGAAGATACCACTTGGCACGTATCGCTGGGGTCAACATCCCGACCGCCAAGCGCGTCCCGATCGCGCTCACCTACATCACCGGCATTGGCAACGCCTCCGCGGAAGCGATTTGCGAGGCTGTCGGCATCGATCTGACCCGCCGCGTCAACGAGCTCTCCGACGCTGAAGTGCTCGCCATCCGCGAGCATATCGACGCCAACCTGACCGTTGAAGGCGACCTGCGCCGCGAGACGCAGATGAACATCAAGCGCCTGATGGACCTGGGCTGCTACCGTGGCCTTCGCCACCGCCGCAACCTGCCCGTGCGCGGCCAGCGCACCCATACCAACGCCCGCACCCGCAAGGGGCCGGCCAAGCCGATTGCCGGCAAAAAGAAGTAAGGGGAGGCAGGACCAATGGCTCGCGATCGCCGCGCATCCACCAAACGCAAGGTTTCCAAGAACATCGCCACCGGCGTTGCGCATGTGAATTCCTCGTTCAACAACACCAAGATCCTGATCTCCGACGTGCAGGGCAACGCGATCTCGTGGTCGTCTGCCGGCACGATGGGCTTCAAGGGCTCCCGGAAATCGACCCCCTACGCGGCGCAGATGGCTGCCGAGGACGCCGGCCGCAAGGCGCAGGAGCACGGCGTGAAGACGCTCGAGGTCGAAGTTCAGGGACCCGGTTCGGGCCGTGAGAGCGCTCTTCGGGCGCTGGCCGCTGTCGGCTTCAACATCACGTCGATTCGCGACGTGACCCCGATCGCGCATAACGGTTGCCGTCCGCCGAAGCGCCGTCGCGTCTGACGCACAGGGCAGAGACATGCGGATCGCGCCGGAACGGGCGCGGTCCGTTGCAGCATTTTGAACCTCGGGCGTCTGCCCGCTCGGACATGGCAGGCAGACAGGTATGGAGGCGACATACATGATCCACAAGAACTGGCAGGAACTGATCAAGCCGACCCAGCTGGAGGTCAAGCCCGGCGCCGACGCCTCCCGCAAGGCGACCCTCGTCGCCGAGCCCCTGGAGCGGGGCTTTGGCCTGACGCTCGGCAACGCGCTGCGCCGCGTGCTGCTTTCCTCGCTGCAGGGCGCCGCCATCACCAGCGTGCAGATCGACAATGTCCTGCACGAGTTCTCCTCGGTGGCCGGGGTCCGCGAGGACGTCACGGACATCGTTCTGAACCTGAAGGGCGTGGCGATCGCGATGGATGTGGACGGGCCGAAGCGCCTGTCGATTGCCGCCAAGGGACCCGGCATCGTTACCGCCGGCGACATCTCCGAGACCGCCGGCATCGAGATCCTCAACAAGGATCACGTCATCTGCCACCTTGATGATGGCGCGGATCTCTATGTCGAGCTCACGGTCAACACCGGTAAGGGCTATGTCGCTGCCGACAAGAACCGCCCCGAGGATGCGCCGATCGGCCTGATCCCGATCGACGCGATCTATTCGCCGGTCAAGAAGGTCTCCTATGACGTGCAGCCGACCCGCGAGGGCCAGGTGCTCGACTATGACAAGCTGACGCTGAAGATCGAGACGGACGGTTCGGTCACGCCCGAGGATGCCGTGGCCTTCGCCGCCCGTATCCTGCAGGACCAGCTCTCGATCTTCGTCAACTTCGACGAGCCGGAAGCGGCCAGCCGCCAGGAAGAGGATGATGGTCTCGAGTTCAACCCGCTTCTGCTGAAGAAGGTGGACGAGCTGGAGCTGTCGGTCCGGTCTGCGAACTGCCTGAAGAACGACAACATCGTCTATATCGGCGACCTGATCCAGAAGACCGAAGCCGAGATGCTGCGCACTCCGAACTTCGGCCGCAAGTCGCTCAACGAGATCAAGGAAGTGCTCTCGGGCATGGGGCTGCATCTCGGCATGGATGTCGAGGAATGGCCGCCGGAGAACATCGAGGATCTCGCCAAGAAATTCGAGGACCAGTTCTGATCCCCGAAGGGCGTGCCGGAGCGGCGCGCCCGACCCGACCCGGGCATTCTGCCCCAAGGAGAGCCGGTGACACGCATCGCCGGCCGGACAAAGCAAAATCGCCCGTAGAGGGCAAACTGGAGATAGACACATGCGTCACGCCCGCGGATACCGCCGCCTGAACCGGACCCATGAGCACCGCAAGGCGCTCTTCGCGAACATGGCCGGCTCGCTGATCGAGCATGAGCAAATCAAGACGACCCTGCCCAAGGCGAAGGAACTCAAACCCATCGTTGAGAAGCTGATCACGCTGGGCAAGCGTGGCGATCTGCACGCCCGTCGGCTCGCCGCGTCGAGGCTCAAGCAGGACAAGCACGTTGCCAAGCTCTTCGAGGTGCTTGGCCCGCGGTATGCCGAGCGCGCCGGCGGCTGCGTCCGCGTCCTGAAGGCCGGCTTCCGCTATGGCGACATGGCCCCGATGGCGATCATCGAGCTGGTCGATCGCGACGCCGATGCCAAGGGTGCCGAAGACCGTGCGCGTGAAGAGGCCGTGGAGGAATAGTCCACTTGCCCGGAAATTCGAAAGGGCCCTCGTTTTGCGGGGGCTTTTTTGTTGTCGTGGAGCGGCGTGGAGGCATGCACGGTCGACTTGAGACACGCCGGCCGCGAACCGCGACGTGTGGCGGGAACCTCATGGTAACCTTTGGTTCACAATAAGATTGACGAAAAGCTGACCAGAAATAGTACACTTGATCATGGCTGAACGGGCTAGCATTGATCGCGAGTTGAGGCTGCTGGGGAAACTGGCGCCGGCGGGCTATTTCGTCGGTTTGCATATCCGGTTCGCCTCGCCGCTGATGACCTTCCAGACCTACGATCCGGCCTGGATCGAACGCTATACGGCGCAGGCCTATGCGATGCGCGATCCGATGACCGCGTGGGGTTTCTCCACCGAAGGAGCGGCGCGCTGGAGCGAGATCCAGAGCCGCATTCCCGACCCGTTTGGCATCATGCAGGAAGCGGCGGATTTCGGCCTGAGATTCGGTGTCCAGATCGCCCATGGCCCGATTTCCTCGCGCAGCATCGCCGGGTTGGCCCGCACCGACCGGGAATTCACCGACACCGAGCGCGACCGCGCGGCGCAGATCGTCGTACGCATGCACGAGCTGACCGAACCGCCCGAGAGCCTGACACAGGCGCAGGTCGAGGCGCTCCGCCTCGTCGCGGCGGGTGACCGCCACGCCGCCGCGGCTGGCAAGCTCGGCATCTCGGAGAGTGCGCTTAAGGCGCGGCTGACCTCGGCGCGCCAGCGGTTGATGGCACGGACCACTGCCGAGGCGATCCAGCGCGCCAAGGATGCCCGGCTGCTCTGACCGGGATCAGCTTTCGCGCCCGCCGCCGGACTGCCGCTTGCTGCGCAGATGGGCGAAGAAATCCAGCCGCTTCTTCAGCTCCCGTTCGAAACCTCGCTCCACCGGAAGGTAGTAGACGCCACGCTTCATGCCGTCCGGGAAATAGTCCTGCCCCGAAAAGCCGTCCTCGGCGTCGTGGTCATAGAGATAGCCCGCGCCATAGCCCTGTTCCTTCATCAGCCCGGTCGGCGCGTTCAGGATATGCTTGGGTGGCGGCGCGGAGCCGCTCCTGGCCGCCGCCGCCATCGCGGACTTGAACCCCGCGTAGCCGGCATTGGATTTCGGCGCCAGGGCGAGGTAGATCACTGCCTGCGCCAGCGCCAGTTCGCCTTCCGGGCTGCCGAGCCGCTCGTAGGTTTCCCACGCACCAAGGCAGATCCCGTGCGCCTGCGGGTCGGCGAGGCCGATATCTTCCACGGCCATCCGGGTGATCCGGCGGGCGAGGTAACGGGGATCTTCGCCGCCCTTGAGCATCCGCGCCAGCCAGTAGAGCGCCGCGTCGGGGTCGGAGCCGCGCACCGATTTGTGCAGCGCCGAGATCAGGTTGTAATGCGCCTCGCCCGATTTGTCGTATTGCGTCGCCCGTTTCATCAGCCGCGCGGTCAGCTGCGATGTCTCCAGCGGCGCCGCGACGCGCCACGCCGCGACCTGCTCGACGAGGTTCAGGAGCGCCCGGCCGTCGCCGTCCGCCATGCCGATCAGCGCCTCGCGCGCAGCCGGCGTCAGTTTCAGTGGCGCGCCGAGCTCGTGTTCCGCTCGGGCGAGCAACGCCTCGAGCGCTGCGTCGTCGAGCCGGTTCAGAACCAGAACCTGGGCCCGGCTCAGTAGCGCCGCGTTGAGTTCGAACGAGGGGTTCTCGGTCGTCGCACCGACCAGCACGATCGTTCCGTCTTCCATATGCGGCAGGAAGCCGTCCTGCTGCGCCTTGTTGAAGCGGTGAATCTCGTCGACGAAGAGCAGCGTGCCCTTGCCGTTCTGTCGACGGAGCTTTGCCGCTTCGAAGACCTTCCGGAGCTCCGGCACGCCGGTGAAGATTGCGCTGATCTGAACGAAATGAAGATCGGTCTCGTGTGCCAGCAGCCGCGCGATGGTGGTCTTGCCGGTGCCGGGTGGGCCCCAGAGCACGAGCGAGGAGAGGCTTCCCGCGGCCAGCATCGTGCCGAGCGGGGCCTCGACGCCGAGCAAGTGGTCCTGGCCGATCACCTCGGCGAGCGTGGCGGGGCGCAGCCGGTCGGCGAGCGGGCGCGGGGCGGTCTCGGCGCGGGGGCCGGGGGAGTCGAAAAGGTCTGGCATCGGCGCCAGACTAGACCGGGCGCACCGGGTTGGAAATCTCCCTGATCTGCCGGCGTCGTGGATCCGTGCTGCGCCTGCCCGATCCTTATGCAGGTCCTGCCCGGCGCGGTCGGGGGCAAACAGCATTCCGGTCAAATCTCTGTTATTTCGGCCGATCGGGATCGGCGGGATAGTCAGAGGCGAAAGACCGGTTCAGAAAGGAAAACAAGGAGATACGCCCGGCTCTCTGACTTGGAGGTACCCCGGAGGCACGGCAGGGCCTCGCCAGATCCGCTCCTTCCGGATCCTCTTGTCTTCCAATCGTCACAGGGTATGTGCAGGAATCATCGACGGAGAAACCATCACTTTTCGTGTATCGAACGAGTGACCGAACTGGCCAATAGGAGACCAGCCATGCGCAAAATGATTTTAGCGGCAATTGCCCTTTCCTTTCCCGCCCTCGCCTTTGCCGACGCAGCCACGGATGCCGTCAAGGCGCGTCAGGACAACATGGACGCGCGTGCCGCCCAGGTGGAGATCCTTGCCAAGATGGCCAAGGGCGAAATCGAGTACGAGTCCGCGGCCGCCCAGGAGGCCGCCGAAAAGCTGGTCGAGGTCTTCAGCGTCGACATGTCCGGCTTCTGGCTTCCCGGGACGAGCTCGGAAGACATGCCGGGTGTGTCCTACGCCAAGCCGGCGCTTTGGGAAAACGGTGAGAAAGTCGGAGAGATCGGCAAACAGGCCTATATGGCCGCCCAGGATCTCGTCCAGCTCGCCGGCAGCAGCAAGGAAGAGATGATGGCCGGCCTCGGCGCCGTCGGCAATGCCTGCCAGGATTGTCACAAGATCGCTCAAGCCCGGAAAAACTGAGTGAGATGACTGGCCGATCGCCAGAGGCTGACAAGCTCCGCCGCGTGCGGTTGTGGGACCCGCTGGTGCGGTCCTTCCACTGGCTGTTGGTGATCTGTGTCTGCACCGCGTGGTACCTGGGCGAATTCGGCCCGGGTATCATGACCCTGCATTTCTATTTCGGTTACGCCATTATCGCCTTGCTGGCAATCCGCATCATCTGGGGCTTCATCGGGGCTTGGCCGGCCCGGTTCCAGCACTTCGTCTACGGTCCGGGAACGTTCTTCCGGTACCTCTCCGGCATCGGTAAGCGTCGTCCCAGCCTCTGGCCGGGTCACAATCCGGTCGGCGCGCTCTCGGTCTTCCTGCTGCTTGGTGTGCTGGGCCTGCAGGCCTTCACCGGGCTCTTCGCCGATCCGGACGATTTCATCAACCGGGGGCCGCTGGCCAACAGCGTACCGGGCATGGTTGGTTGGGCGACTTCGATCCATCAGGTCCTGCCGCCGATCATCCTCCTCCTGGTCCTGCTGCATCTCGCCGCAATCGTCTTCTACAAGGTCTACAAGAACGAGAATCTTGTCCCCTCGATGCTGCACGGCCGCAAGATCGTGAGGGGCGCGGTTCCGGCCGACCGGATCATCGAGGAACTGCCCGAATAGGCGATGTCGCGCGGCGGGTGGCGTCGTCCGACCCGCTCGTCCGCTTGACAAGCGCCGCGCGGCGGAAGACACCGGCGCCATGATCCTCACAGCTCTCCAGGTTGCCCTTGGCGGGGCCGTTGGCGCCGTATGCCGTTATCTCACGAATGTCGCCATGAAGGCGGTTTTCGGGATCGGATTCCCGTGGGGAACGCTGACGGTCAACATCGTCGGTTCGTTCCTGATGGGGGCGCTGGTCGTCGTGCTGGAACGCAAGGGGATGCCCCATTTCGTTCCGCTGATCATGACCGGCTTCCTCGGCGGGTTCACCACATTTTCCGCCTTCTCGCTCGATGCCATCTTTCTGATGGAGGATGGTCGGACCGAGGTGGCGATGGTCTATATCGTGGCGTCCGTGCTTGTCTCGCTGGCCGCGCTCGTCATCGGCCTCGCTTTTGCCCGCGGTGTGGTGCCGCTGCCATGAGCCAGGTGCAGCAGATCGAGATCGGTGCAGAGGAGGGCGGGCAGCGGCTCGACCGCTGGCTCCGGCGGCGTTTCCCGCAGCTCGCGCAGGGACGGATCGAGAAGATGTGCCGAAAGGGCGAGTTGCGGATCGACGGCGCCCGCGTGAAGAGTTCAACCCGGATCGAGGCGGGGCAGGTGGTTCGCGTGCCGCCGCTTCCCAAGGAAGACGCCCCCGCGCCTGCTCCGGAGCGCACGGAGATTTCCCGCGCCGATGCGGAGATGATCCGTGCAGCCGTGATCTGGCGCGACGACCATATCATCGCGCTCAACAAGCCACCGGGCCTGCCGGTGCAGGGCGGCAGCAAGCAGTCGCGGCACGTCGACGGGTTGGCCGAGGCTCTGCGTTTCGGCGCGGAGGAGAAACCGCGGCTCGTGCACCGGCTCGACAAGGACACGTCCGGCATCCTGCTGCTGGCGCGAAGCCGGGCGATGGCGGGCGCGCTGACCGAGGCGTTCCGGGCGCGCGAGACACGCAAGATATACTGGGCTGCTGTCGCCGGCGTGCCGGAGCCCCGGATGGGCACGATCCGCTTCGGCCTGGTCAAGGCCGGCGGGCATGGCGCGGGCGGCGAGGGCGAGAAGATGCGCTGCGTTCACCCGCGCGAGGTCGAGGCCACTCCGGGCGCGAAACGCGCCACCACCGATTACGCCGTGTTGTCGGCGCTCGGCGGCCGGGTGAGTTGGGTCGCGCTGGTGCCGGTCACCGGCCGCACCCACCAGCTGCGCGCCCACATGGCCGAGATCGGGCATCCGATCGTCGGAGACGGCAAATACGGCGGCTCGGGGCAGGAGAATCTCGGCGATGGCTGGGGCGCGGGGCTTGGCGGCGCGATCTCGCGCAAGCTGCACCTGCACGCCCGTTCGCTGAACCTGGTCCACCCGGTGACCGGCCGGCGCCTGAGCCTCACCGCTCCGCTGCCGGAGCACATGGCGCGGACCTGGGACATGCTCGACTGGCACGCTGGTGACGTGCCGGACGACCCTTTCGAGGATTCCGAATGAGCGACCCGACTCCGCTGCGGCTTGTCGTCTTCGATGTCGACGGCACATTGGTCGACAGCCAGGCGCATATTCTCGCAGCGATGGCGCGGGCTTTCGACGGCATTGGTCGGCCCGTCCCGCCGCGCGACGAGGTGCTCTCGATCGTTGGCCTGTCGCTCGCGGTCGCGGTCGCGCGGCTGGCGCCCGATCTCGATGCCGAGAGCCAGGCGGCGCTGGTAGAGGGCTACAAGGCAGGCTTTGCCGATATCCGGATGTCGGGCGCTGCGGACGAGATGTCGCCGCTCTATCCCGGTGCCCTCGATGCGCTTGACGGGTTGCTGGCGCGCGAGGATCTGCTGCTCGGCATCGCCACCGGCAAGTCGCGACGCGGGCTCGACCACCTTCTCGCCGCGCATCGGTTGACCGGACGCTTCGCCACCGAGCAGGTGGCCGATCACCACCCGTCAAAGCCGCACCCCTCAATGCTGTTGGCCGCGCTGGCGGAAACAGGTGTCGAGGCCCGGGACGGTGTGATGATCGGCGACACCAGCTACGACATGGAGATGGGCCGTGCCGCCGGGCTCCGAACCATCGGCGTGAGCTGGGGCTACCATCCGGCGCGCGCGCTGTTGGCCGCGGGCGCGGAAATCGTCATCGACGGTTTCGACGCGCTCGACCGGGCGCTGGTGCAGGTCTGGGAGGGGTAGATGACCGTCTGGATGCCGAAACGGTTCTGGAGCGATGCGCGCGTGGCCGATGCCGAGAGCGGCTGGCAGGTTCTGCTCGACGGCCGCATGCTCCGTACTCCGGCAAAGGCGCCGCTGGTGCTGCCGTCGGTCGCGCTGGCCGAGGCGATCGCGGAGGAATGGCAGGCTCAGGGCGAGCATGTCGACCCGATGTCGATGCCCTGCACCCGCTCGGCCAATGCCGCGATCGACAATGTGGCCCGCCAGAAGACGGAGGTTGCAGCGCACATCGCCGTCTTCGGCGAGACCGATCTATGTTGCTACCGGGCGGAA
Organism: Tropicimonas sp. IMCC6043; assembly: GCF_004146235.1. GTDB lineage: Bacteria > Pseudomonadota > Alphaproteobacteria > Rhodobacterales > Rhodobacteraceae > Tropicimonas. Next base: position 83,172 of record NZ_SELO01000015.1, read on the forward strand.
GGCCCCGAGACGCTCCGCGCCGAGCAGGCCCGCGCCTGGAATGCGCTGCTGGACTGGGCGCGCGACGAACTCGGTGCGCCGCTGGTGCAGACCGCTGGCATCGTGCCGGTGCCGCAGCCGGCGCGCAGCCTCGCCGCGCTGAGCGCGCATGTGTCGGCGCTCGATGCCTTCGCGCTGACAGCGTTGCATGACCTCGTCTCGCTCTCGGGTTCACTCCTGATCGGCCTCGCCGCGCTCGAAGATCGCTACGAGATCGAGGATCTCTGGCGCCGATCCCGTGTCGACGAGGACTTCCAGGAAAGGCAATGGGGCATTGACGAGGAGGCTACCGGAATGGCGGCCCGGAAGCGGCAAGATTTCCTGCACGCGGCGAGATTCTACCGACTGTCTCGGCCTGCATCCTGATTTTAATCAGCGGCTCCAGAGCATTGCGTAATTTTTGGGCGGACCCGCGGCGGCCCCCTGTTTCCCAAAGCGGTTCCACGTCGCATTTGGGACGACCCTTGACGTTTTCTTGGTAATTTGCCCAAAGTTGATGCGCTGAGAGAGCGGGCCATTCCGACGACCACTCCGTTCGCGCCGCTGGCCCAGAAAAATAAGAGACCCAGGTCCTGGGCGGACCGGGGGCCATCAGGAAGAGGTACACATGAACAAGACCGTATTCGTTGGGGTTCTGGCGCTTGCCGGCATGTCGGCATCCGTCGCCGCCGCCGGTCTGCTGGACGAGGTAAAGACTCGCGGGAAGCTCAACTGTGGTGTCAATGCCGGCCTGGTGGGTTTCGCAGCACCCGACGCCAACGGCGAATGGGGCGGTTTCGACGTCGCGGTTTGCCGCGCGATCGCCGCCGCCGTTCTGGACGACCCGAACGCGATCGAGTTCGTCCCCACGACGGCAAAGACACGGTTCACCGCGCTGGCGTCGGGTGAAATCGACGTGCTGGCTCGGAACACCACCTGGACCTTCACTCGCGACGTCGACCTGAAATTCGAGTTTACCGGCGTGAACTATTACGATGGACAGGGCTTCATCGTTCGCAAGGATCTTGGCGTGTCCTCGGCCAAGGAACTCGACGGGGCAACCATCTGCATTCAGACCGGAACGACCACCGAGCTGAACCTCGCCGACTTCTTCCGCATCAACAACATGGACTACGATCCTGTTCCGATCGAGACGGAAGCGGAGGCGCAGCAGCAGTATCTGGCCGGAGCCTGCGACTCCTACACCACGGATGCGTCCGCTCTCGCCGCCAACCGTGCCACCTTCGAGGACTCGGCCAACCACATCATCCTGCCGGAGATCATCTCCAAGGAGCCGCTTGGCCCGCTCGTTCGCCATGGCGACAATGAATGGGGCGACGTGGTGCGCTGGACGCTGAATGCGCTCATCGCCGCAGAGGAGCTTGGCGTCACCTCGGCCAACGTGGCCGAACTGGCGTCCGCACCGGGCAGCAACCCGGAGATCAACCGCCTGCTGGGCACCGAGGGCACGCTCGGTGAAATGCTCGGCCTGCAGCCCGATTGGGCCGTCAAGGCGATCTCGGCTGGCGGCAACTACGGCGAGATCTTCGAGAAGAATATCGGCGAGGCGACCCCGATCGGTCTGGCGCGCGGCCTGAACGCGCAATGGACGTCCGGGGGCCTGATGTACGCGCCGCCGTTCCGCTAGGGTCGTAACACAAGGGCGCGGCACCAACCGCGCCCTTCCTTGTTTTCCGACGACAAGACCAATCGGGACCAAACGCGCGGGGAGCAAGACCCGCGCGGGGGTGCTCGCCAAGCCGCAGGTATCTTCATGGCAACACTGACCGACCCCAGGAAGGAGTCGTTCAGGCTCGGCATGCTGATCTACGACACCCGCTACCGCTCGTTGACCATCCAGATCATCGCGCTTTTCGGGTTCATGGTCTTCGCCGCCTGGCTGATCAACAACACGATCTACAACCTGGCCGCACAGGGCAAATCCACGGGCTTCGGATTCCTGAGCGACCCGGCCGGCTATGATATCAACCAGCGGCTGCTGGACTACAGTTCGCAATCCACGCATCTGCGCGCCGCCTTCATCGGGTTGCTGAACACGCTGCTCGTCGCGGCAATGGGCTGCATCACAGCGACAGTGATCGGCCTCTTCGTCGGCGTATTGCGGCTCTCGAACAACTGGCTCGTCGCAAAGCTGATGACCGTCTATGTCGAGATGTTCCGCAACGTGCCCGTGTTGCTCTGGATCGTCTTCACAATGGCGATCCTGATCGAGACATTACCGGCTCCGAAGGATTTCCGCGGCGACGATCCCGCGGCGTCGATGGTGCTCTTCGATACCGTGGCGATCACCAACCGCGGTGTCTACATCCCGGAGCCGCTCTTCAGCCGCGGGCTCGGCGACTTCCCGGTCATGGCTGACCGGACAAGTCCGGCCTGCGAGGTCGGAGAGATCGGCGAGATCGGCGATGCTTGCGGTCGATTCCAGGTCAGCCTCGACCTGCTGGCGGTGCTGCTGGTCTTTGGCGCCGGCCTCTACGCTTCCAACAGGATTGCCCACCGCGCCGAGCGGATCCAAAACGAGACGGGCGACCGTCCGACAACGTGGTATCTCCGGCTCGGGGTTATCATCCTACCGACCCTCGCGCTGCTCATCGCACTCGGGTTTCACCTCGGTCGACCGGAGCTCAAGGGCTTCAACTTCCAGGACGGCGTCTATCTGCGGAATTCGCTGATCGCGCTCTGGCTGGCGCTCTCGCTCTACACGGCGGCCTTCATCGCCGAGATCGTCCGCGCCGGCATCCTCGCGATCTCCAGCGGACAGACCGAGGCTGCCGCGGCGCTCGGCCTGCGCTCGGGCCGGATCATGAGCCTGGTGATCCTGCCGCAGGCGCTCCGGGTCATCATCCCGCCGCTGATCTCGCAATATCTCAACCTTACCAAGAACTCCTCCCTGGCGATCGCCGTGGGCTACATGGACATCACCGGAACCCTCGGCGGCATTACTATGAACCAGACAGGCCGCGAGCTCGAATGCGTGCTGCTGCTGATGCTCGTCTACCTGCTCATCTCGCTTTCGATCTCGGCGGTCATGAACTGGTACAACCAACGCGTCAAACTGGTGGAGCGGTAGGATGGCAAATGTTCACTACGTCCGCGGCGCAATGATCGAACAGCTGGAACCGCCCGCTGCGTCTTCCGGTGCCGCCGGCTGGGTCCGCCAGAACCTGTTCTCCTCACCCCTGAACGCAATCCTAAGTGTCCTGTCGCTCGCCCTGGTCTATTCGGTCATTGCCGCGCTGATCCCCTGGCTGATTTCGCCAACCTGGCAGGCCAGTTCACTGAGCGAATGCCGGGAGATCCTCGAAGGCGCGTCGGGCGCCTGCTGGGGCGTGATCCGGGAGCGCTGGCTTCAGCTGCTCTTCGGCTTCTACCCAAGCGAGCTGTATTGGCGGGTTGTGCTCGACTTCTTGTTGCTGATCGTCGCCGTGGCGCCGGTCCTCTTTACCGGCCTGCCGCGCAAGATGCTGATCTTCTCGGCGCTCTACCCGTTCCTGATGCCCTGGCTGCTCTGGGGCGGCACGGTTTGGGGACCCGTCGTTGCGGCGCTCGGCTTCGGTCTCGGCTACCTCGCCCACAAGCTCGCCAAGGCGGCGCTCGGTGGCCTCGCGGCGATGATCCTCGCCGTCCTGGTGCCGGTCATCTGGTGGCTGTTCCTCGCCGGACCTGTCTCCGAAGCCGTCGCCTCGGTCCTGCCGCTGGCGCTTGAGCCGGTCGAGAGCCGGAATTTCGGCGGCTTCATGTTGTCGATCACCATCGGCGTGGTCGCCATCGCCATCTCCCTGCCGATCGGCATCGTGCTGGCGCTCGGGCGGCAATCGAACCTCTTCATCGTCCGTTCGCTCTCTGTGGGCTTCATCGAGTTCATCCGCGGCGTGCCGCTGATCACGCTGCTCTTCGTGGCCTCGACGCTTCTGAACATCTTCATGCCGCCGGGCACCGATTTCGACATTATCCTGCGCGTCATCATCATGGTCACGCTCTTCGCCTCCGCCTACATGGCCGAGGTGGTGCGAGGCGGCCTCGCGGCCCTTCCCAAGGGTCAGTATGAAGCTGCCGACGCGCTCGGCCTCGACTTCTGGCTGGCGCAGCGGCTGATCATCATGCCGCAGGCGCTGAAGATCTCGATTCCCGGTATCGTCTCGACCTTCATCGGCGTCTTCAAGGACACGACGCTGGTTTCGATCATCGGCCTTCTCGACCCGATCGGGCTCTCCAACTCAATCCGTGCCGACCAGTCCTGGAACGGCATCGTCTGGGAACTCTATGGTTTCATCGCGCTGATGTTCTTCATCTTCTGCTTCTCCATGTCCCGCTATTCCATGTTCCTGGAGCGCAAGCTCCGGACCGGCCACCGCTGAGGAGACCGCCAATGTCCGACATCGCCGCGGAACGCGAAATCGACCGCTCGCATATGCAGGTCTCCGATGAGGTGGCTATCCAGATCACCCACATGAACAAGTGGTACGGGACCTTCCACGTGCTGCGCGACATCAACCTGACGGTCTATCGCGGCGAGCGCATCGTCATCGCCGGCCCGTCGGGCTCGGGCAAGTCGACGCTCATTCGCTGCATCAACCGCCTGGAAGAGCATCAGGCCGGCGAGATCGTCGTCGACGGCACGGAACTTTCCTCGGATCTGAAAAACATCGACAAGATCCGGTCCGAGGTCGGGATGGTGTTCCAGCACTTCAACCTCTTTCCGCACCTGACGATCCTCGAGAACTGCACCCTTGCGCCGATCTGGGTACGCAAGGTACCGCGCAAGGAAGCCGAGGCGACGGCGATGCATTTCCTCGAGAAGGTCAAGATCCCCGAGCAGGCGCTCAAATACCCGGGCCAGCTCTCGGGCGGTCAGCAACAGCGTGTGGCCATCGCCCGCTCGCTCTGCATGCGGCCGCGCATCATGCTGTTCGACGAGCCGACCTCGGCGCTCGACCCGGAGATGATCAAGGAAGTGCTCGACACCATGGTGGAGCTCGCCGAGGAAGGCATGACCATGCTCTGCGTGACGCACGAGATGGGCTTCGCTCAGGCGGTCGCGAACCGGGTCATTTTCATGGACCAAGGGCAGATCGTCGAGCAGAACGAGCCGAGAGAGTTCTTCAATAACCCGCAGCACGAGCGCACCAAGCTCTTCCTGAGCCAGATCCTCGGGCACTGAGCGAACGGCGAGGGGCAGGGGCGTCGGAGCAACTTGCCCACCGCTTTTGTGCGGTGCGCTGCGGTGCGCTCAGTCGGCGGTTTCGATCAGGTCATGCGGAGTCAGGAACGTGACGACACTGCCGCTGTGACCAGTCAGCTTGGTCCATTTCTTGATCCCGAAATCGGCAATCAGCAGCGAACCGGTCGGAAAGTCACCGAACCTTGCATGCTCCGGCGCCTCCGCCACGATCGTCTGCGCGAGCAGCGCGATGCCCGGATTGTGCCCGATCATCATCACGCAGCGCGCCTCCGCCGTCCGGAGCACGTCCATCATGGTGTCGGGACTTGCATGGTAGAGGTCGTGACGCAGCTCCGGTTCGCCCGGCAGTTTCAGCTCCTCCCAGGTTTCCCGCGTGCGCCGTGCCGATGAACAGAAGACCTGTTCCGGACGAGCGTGATTGCTCCTGAGCCAATGTCCGAGTGCCTTGGCGCTGCGCTTGCCACGCTTGTTGAGCGGTCGGTCGATATCGTCCAGCTCGGGGTTCACCCAGCTGGACTTGGCGTGGCGGAGCAGAATCAGGCGTTTCATCTCGGTCCGTGCAATGCGCATATCTGGAAGGCCGACGGCGCCGGACTCCGTCTCGGGCGCTGGCTGGCCGGGCCTGCGCGGCGCGCCGACCTGCCCCATGCAATCCGACCCAGCCGGAGTGTCAAGGCGATTGTGCCGGGACAGCCGTGTGCGGCTCGGCAGGAACGGGTCCCGTTCCGTCGCGTTAGCGACCGCGGGCGGTGCTTCACTCGGCGCGGATCATCGAGCCTGCGCCGTGGTCGGTAAAGAGCTCCAGCAGGCAGGCATTGGGCGCGCGCCCGTCGAGGATCACCACCGCGCGCACGCCGTCGCGGATCGCGGCGAGAGCGGTCTCGGTCTTCGGGATCATCCCGCCGGCGATCACGCCCTCCGCGGTCAGCCGCTCCACGGAATCGATGGTCAGCGCGGTGATCACCGCGCCCTCGGCGTCCTTGACCCCCTCGACATCGGTCAGGAGCAGCAGCCGGTCGGCGCGGAGCGCTCCGGCGATGGCACCCGCTGCCGTGTCGCCGTTGACGTTAAAGGTCTCGCCGTCGCGTCCGGTACCAAGGGGCGCAACCACGGGGATGATGTTATGCGCATGCATCTGACGGATCAGGTCCGGCGTGACCTCGACCGGTTGGCCCACCAGGCCGAGCGCCGGGTCCACGGGATCGCAGACCATCATGTTGGCATCCTTGCCGGAAATGCCGACCGCCCGGCCCCCCTCCTGGTTGATCGCCTGCACGATCCGCTTGTTCACAAGCCCCGAAAGCACCATCTCGACCACTTCCATCGTGGCTTCGTCGGTCACGCGCTTGCCATTGACGAATTCGCTCTTGATTTCGAGCTTTTCGAGCAGCGCGTTGATCATCGGCCCGCCGCCATGGACGATCACCGGATGCACGCCGACCTGGTTCATCAGGACCACGTCGCGCGCGAATCCCGCCATCTGCGTCGCATCGCCCATCGCATGGCCGCCGAACTTGATGACCACGGTCGCGCCGGTATAGCGCTGGAGATATGGGAGGGCCTCGGACAGGGTCCGGGCGGTGGCGATCCAGTCGCGGTTCATGTTCTGCTTCTTCATCGATGAGGCTCGGGGTTGGTTGGGCTGTTCTGATACGCCCGGCCGGACCGGCTGCCAAGGGCAAAGGGCGCCGGGCAGGCTCAGCTGTCGGCGAGCGAGGCGATAGTGCTGCGCAGGACCGGAAGCCCGTCACCCGTCTCGGCGGAGGTGACGACAAGCTCGGGGAATGCCGCGGGATGCGGCTGCAGCGCCTTGCGCACCTGCGACAACACCGCCTCGCGCTCCTTCGCCTTGACCTTGTCCGCCTTGGTCAGGACGACCTGAAACGGCACGGCGGAGGTGTCGAGCAGCGTGAGGATCTCCTCGTCCACCGCCTTGATCCCGTGTCGCGCGTCGATCAGCACGAAGGCACGGCGCAGCGTCGGCCGGCCGGCAAGATAGGCCTTCAGCAACGCCTGCCATTTCGCCACCACCGCAACCGGCGCCTTGGCAAAGCCATAGCCCGGCAGGTCGACGATGAAATGGCTCTCCGCGAGGGTGAAGAAGTTGATCTCCTGCGTCCGGCCCGGCGTGTTGGAGGCACGCGCGAGCGACTTCTGGCCGGTGAGCGCGTTGATCAGGCTCGACTTTCCCACATTCGAACGGCCTGCGAAACAGATCTCGACCCGGTCTGCCGGCGGCAGGCCGGACATCGCGACGACGCCCTTCAGGAAGGTGCAGCTTCCCGCGAAGAGCTTGCGCCCGCGTTCGAGCGCTGCCGCGTCAGGTGCGTCGGCGATCGGGAATGGGAGTTCCGTCATGGTGCCGCGACCTCGTCGCCCGGCCGAACGGTGCCGCTGTTGATGACGGTCGCGTAGACGCCGAAATCCCGGTGGCCGAAGGCTGCGCTCAGGGCGCCGAGCGTGTCGGCGTCCACCTGGCCGGTTTCGGGATCGACCTTGGTGGCGTTGCAGCGGGTGATCGGCGCTTCAATGCGCAGGCCGGCCGAACCGATGCGGATCTCCTTGCCGATCCAGCCGCTTTCCGCCCAGGGAGCGACGCCGTCGACCCAGAGGTTCCCGCGAAACCGATGGACCGACAGCGTGCGGTCCAGCATCTCGCCGAGGGCGCGGAGCGAGGCGAGGTTTAGGAGCGCCACGAACGGATCGGGCACGTCCGTCATGGCCTGGGCGCCGGCCGTCACGATGCGGGCGGCGGCCGGGCGTGTGTCTGGCCAGAGCGGAGCCAGCCAGGCGACGAGCCTATCGGACTCTCCCGGTGCATCGGGGGCGATCTCGATCTCCGGCCGCTGGTGATGGTTCAGGCGCACCTTTTGACCATCCGAGGAGAGCGCCGCGCGCACGGCCATGAGCTGCGGTCCGGCGACACCCCGGACAAAGTTCCGCTTGTCCTGCCAGCCACCCGAAGTGCCCCCGAAACGGGCGGCGTCGTGGGCCACGGCCCAGTGGCGGTCGAACGGCAACGTTTCGCCGGCAGAGAGTTCCACCTCGGCAAGCGCCTCCCACCCGATCGACTTGATCGGATGGCGGAAGATATGCGCCAGTCGGCCGGTGGTGCTGGTCATTTCGTGTCGGGCTTCTTGCGCTTGAAACTCGACCTGATGTTGCCAAAGACGTCAGGCTTGTACCCGTGGCGGCGCATGATCGTGTATTGCTGCATAAAGGTCAGCGTGTTGTTGGTGATCCAGTAGAGCACCAGCCCGCTGGCGAAGCTTCCCAGCATGAACATGAAGATCCAGGGCATCCAGGCGAAGATCATCTGCTGGGTGGGGTCAGTCGGAGCCGGGTTCAGCTTCTGCTGCATCCACATCGAGATGCCAAGCAGTATCGGCATGATGCCGAGCGACAGGATGCTGAGCGCGCCGAGATCGGGCACCGTATAGGGCAGAAGGCCGAAGAGGTTGAAGATCGAGGAAGGGTCGGGCGCCGAGAGGTCCCGGATATAGCCGATCCAGGGCGCCTGCCGGAGCTCGATGGTGACGAAGATCACCTTGTAGAGCGAGAAGAAGATCGGGATCTGCAAGAGGATCGGCAAGCAGCCCGAGGCGGGGTTCACCTTCTCCTTCTTGTAGAGCTCCATCATCTCCTTCTGGAGTTTCTGCCGGTCGTCGCCGGCGCGCTCCTTCAGCTTCTCCATCTCCGGTTGGAGTTCCCTCATCTTCGCCATGGAGGTGTAGGACTTGTAGGCCAGCGGGAAAAGAAGCGTCTTGAGGAACAGCGTCAGGGCGATGATCGACCAGCCCATGTTGCCGATCACGCCGTGCAGCCAATGCAGCACGACGAAGATCGGCTTGGTGAGGAAGAAGAACCAGCCCCAGTCGATGGAATCGAGGAATCCCGTGATGCCGTCGTCGTTCTGGTAGTCGCGAATCGTGTCCCATTCCTTGGCGCCGGCAAAGAGCATGGTCTGCTGAACGACCTGCTGGCCCGGTCCGATGTCGATCGAGGGGGAGATCGTCTGTGTCTGGTAGATCTGCGGTCCCGGCTGGAACAGCATCACTTGCTTGTGGGTCTGGCCGGCCGCCGGGATCAGCGTGGTCATCCAGTATTTGTCGGTGAAGCCGATCCAGCCGTCATCGACTCCCTCGACCGTCACGGCCTGCACGCCGAGCGCTGGATCGGTGTCGAAATCCTCGAAATCCTTGTAGTCCATCTCCGTCAGCGCGCCGTCTGCCATGCCGACGACGCCCTCGTGGAGAATGAAGAACCGGGTAAGTTCCGGCAGCCCGTGGCGCGCGATGATGCCGTAGGGCGCCGCGCGTCGGGCGGTGTCGGTTGGGTTCTCCACCGATTGGGTGACGGTGAACATGTAGTTCTCGTCGATCGCGATGCCCCGGCGGAAGATCAGGCCCGACGGGCTGTCCCATCGCAGGGTGACCGGGCTCTCCGGGGTCAGGGTCTCGCCAGACTCGACGCTCCAGATCGTGTCGGTCCCGGGCACGTCGCCCGGCTCGAGGCCGAAGCCAGGGGCCCAGCCGAAGAGCGCGTAATAGGACAAGCCGTCACCGACGGGCTCGAGCAGGCGCACGTTGGGCGAGTCCTCGGCGAGGGTCACGCGGTAGTCGGTGAGCAGCAGGCTGTCGATCCGGCCACCTGCCAGCGAGATGCTGCCCGAGAGGCGCGGCGTCTCGATCTTAAGGCGCGGCGCATCGACGACCTCAGCGAGGGCTGCGGGGGCCGATTGCCCGAGTGCGCCGGGCTCGGCCGCCTGCGGCACCGTGGCGATCGTGCCGCTGCTGCCTTGCGGGGCGGTCTCGCTCGTGGCGACGTCGCTCGGCGGGGGTGCGACCGGCTCTTGCGGCGGGAACAGCAGGAACCAGACGAGGATCACGAGAAAGCTGAGCGCCGTGGCGAGAATGAGGTTCTTGTTCTGATCATCCATCAGGGGATCACCGACGTCCTTCCGACTTCTGGGTTCGGGCAGGTTCAAACTGCCACGAGCGGAAACGTCAAGCAGAATCCCGTTTGGAAGGACGGTGGACGGCATTCCACGCCGCCGCGGCGGGGAACCGCCGATGGGTCTGGGGCGCGGTCACCCGGGCGGGCGGCCGATCTCGGGCGCCTGGCCCACGCGGCTCATGTGCTTGTCCATCCAGGCCATCGTGTCCTCGAAGGGCATCGGTGCGGCGATCCCGAAGCCCTGGACGCTGCCGCATCCGAGTTGCGCCAGCATCGCATGCTCGCCATGGGTCTCGATACCTTCGGCAAGTGTCGCGAGGTCCAGCTGCTCGGCCATCGCCAGGATCGCCGCGACCATCTTCTGCTGGGTCCGGTCGGTGTCCACGCGGGTAACGAAGCTCTGATCGATCTTGATCCGGTTGACCGCAAAACGCCGGATATTGGCGATCGAGGCGTTGCCGATCCCGAAATCGTCGAGGTCCACGTCGCATCCAAGGCCCGCCAGTGCGGTGATATTGGCGGAAACAATGTCGCTGGAGGACCCGGCCACAACGGTTTGGCGCACCTCGATGGTCAGCCGGTCCGGCGTCAGGTCGAACCGGTCGAGCTCCCAGCGGATCCTGTCCGCGAGGCGCGGGTTGCGGAGTTCCGCGGCGGAAAAGTTCAACCCGATACGCGGAACCCGGTAGCCCGACTTGTCCCACAGCCTGAGCGCCGAGAGGCTCTGGAACAGCATCACTTCTCCCAGCCGCTCCAGAGTGCCGGAGGCTTCGACGGCGGCCATGAAGTCACAGGGCGGCAGAACGCCGCGTGTCGGGTGATCCCAGCGGGCGAGGGCCTCGAAGCCGGTGACCAGGCCGGTGTCTGTCGAGATCTGTGGCTGGAACCACGCCCGGATCTGGCCGTTCTCGAAGGCGACGACGATCTCCTCCGAAAGGGATTGGCGCGCCTCGACTGCGTCACCCATTTCCGCGGAATAGGAACGGATCGACCCCGGTCCGGCTCGGCGGGCCTCGTCCATGGCGATCTCCGCGGCCTCGAGAATCGACTCGGCAGTGTGGCGCGGTGCCCGCCGTGCGAGACAGAATCCGACTGACGCTGTGACATAGACGGCCCCTCCTTCGAGGCTGATCGGTTCGGCAATGGCGGCCTGGATCCGTTCCGAGACGCGCAGTCCGACCTCCATGTTGGCCTGTCGGATCGGGCCGAGAACCACCGCATAGCGATGCTCGACCATCCGCCCGGCGAGGTCGCCGGGCCGGATCGCGCCCAGGATCCGGTCTGCTGACAGGCGCAGCACGTCCTCGGCGCCAATTGTTCCGAGCGTCTCGGCCACCTCGGCGAACTCGTCGAGCTGAACCACAAGCGCAATGGTCGACTGGCCGCGGCCTTCAAAATGGTGGAGATGCCCGGCGAGAGTTTCCAGCAGGTGCTCCCGGTTGGCCAGCCCGGTGAGCCCATCCATCCGTTCCTTGTTTCGGTCGCCTTCGAGCAACCCGCCGAGGAGCAGCACGCCGGGAAAGGTCACCGCCGTGATCATCAGCAACCCTTCGCCGCCAAACCAGAACCCGCCGAGCATCAGCGCGGGCAGGAAGGCCAGCGTCTGGGGGCGAAGGAAGGCATGGTTCAGGCGACGCCTGATCCGGTGTATCCGAATCGCTGTCCGGGCCATGGCTGGCTCCTCGATGGGCGCGCGCGGCGCAAATCGTCCCGAAATTAGCGGGTCGGACTCATCAGATCCTTAAGGGGGCCCTGCCATTTACCGTCAATTTTCGTCGTTTTGGGCCTGTCCGCGGGTCAGCCCGGCAAAGTCGAAGAGCTCCGGGTCCAGAAGGTGCGACGGTCGCGCATGCATCAGCGCGCGGAAGATCTTGTTGCGCCGGCCGGGGTGGTTGGCCTCCCAGCCGTCGAGAATTGCCTTGACCTGCTGGCGCTGCAACCCGTCCTGGCTGCCGCAGAGGTCGCAAGGGATGATCGGGTAGTCCATCGCCCGGGCGAAGCGGGCGCAGTCGGCTTCGGCGACATGGGCAAGCGGGCGGTAGACGTAGAGGTCTCCATCCTCGTTCACCAGTTTGGGCGGCATGGTGGCCAGCCGGCCGCCGTGGAAGAGGTTCATGAAGAAGGTCTCGAGGATATCGTCGCGGTGATGGCCGAGCACCACCGCCGAGCAGCCCTCTTCGCGGGCGATCCGATAGAGGTTGCCGCGGCGCAGGCGCGAACAGAGCGCGCAATAGGTGCGGCCCGCGGGGATCTTGTCCATGACGATGGAATAGGTGTCCTGATACTCGATCCTGTGCGGCACGCCCATTCGCTCGAGGAACTCGGGCAGAACGGTGGCCGGAAAGCCGGGCTGGCCCTGGTCGAGGTTGCAGGCGAGGAGTTCCACCGGCAGGAGGCCGCGCCACTGGAGTTCGTGGAGCGCGGCGAGCAGCGTGTAGCTGTCCTTGCCGCCGGAAAGGCAGACCAGCCAGCGCGCGCCGCGTTCGATCATTCCATACTGCTCCACCGCCTCGCGCGTCTGCCGCACGATGCGTTTGCGGAGCTTGCGGAACTCCGTCGTGTCGGGAGCGCCGTGGAACAGCGGGTGAATATCGTCGGGATCGTCGAACATGGGGGCTCTATGGCAGATCGCGGGGCGCCGGCAAAGGGGGCGCGTGACGCGGCCGAATCCGTGCACGGGCTGGACAACTCGCCCCGAATGCCGGAGCCTTCAAGCCTCGCGGCGAGCAGAGGGGAGGCGCGCATGAAACTCTTTCTGCTGACGGCGCTGACCATGGTGGCCTTCGCCGCCAACTCGCTGCTGAACCGCCTCGCCCTTGCAGAAGGCGCGATTGGCCCGGGCGGGTTCGCTGCAATTCGCGTCGGCAGCGGTGCGGCTGTGCTGGCCGCGCTCCTGATCCTGCGGAGCCGGTCCTTACCGCGCCCGGCGCGGCCGCGGCCGGCTGCCATCGCCGGGCTCTCGACCTATCTACTCGGTTTTTCCTTCGCTTATGTCTCGATGGATGCCGGTCTTGGCGCCCTGATCCTGTTCGGCGGCGTTCAGGTCACGATGTTTCTCGGGGCGCTCGCGGAGGGCGAGACGCCGCCACCGCGCCGCTGGACGGGAATGGTGCTCTCCATGGCGGGGCTGGCGGTTCTTACCCTTCCGAAGGGTCCCGTCGCCGTCCCGCCCGGTGCGTTGCTGCTCATGGCCTGCGCTGCGGTCGGCTGGGGGATCTATTCGCTTGCGGGACGGCGCATCTCGGACCCGCTTTCGGTGACGGCCTGGAACTTCCTCTATAGCCTCCCGGTTGTTCTCGTCGCGCATCTGGTCTGGCCCGACGTGTTGGAAGTGAGCACGCGTGGACTCGCCCTGGCGGCCATTTCGGGCGGGATCACCTCGGCTCTGGGCTATGCGCTGTGGTATTCGTTGTTGCCGGACCTCGGAGCGACGCGCGGCGCGCTGGCGCAACTTTCGGCTCCGGCGATCGCTCTGGGGCTGGGAGCGCTCGTTCTCGGTGAGTCGGTCACCTTGTACGCTCTCCTGGCCGCCGCGATGATCCTCGGCGGCGTCGCCATCGGACTGGCGCCGACACGGCGGCGCGGCGGCTAGGCAGGCGCTGATCCGACCACACGCGTCGCCTAGTGGTGATGCCCTGCGTCATGCTCGGGGTCGGTTCCCGGCACCGGGTCGTAGCCGCAGGAACCCCAGGGGTTGCATCGGGCGATCCTCCGGAGCGCCATCCAGCCGCCCTTCAGCGCGCCGTGTTTGGCCAGCGCTTCCAGCGCGTAAGCAGAGCAGGTGGGCTGATAGCGGCAGTTGAAGCCGACCCAGGGACTGAAGACCAGCCGGTAGGCGCGGATCGGCTGCGAAAGGAGCCAGGCGACGGGTTTCATTCGCCGCTCCGTGGCGGCCTGTGGACCCGCTCGACGGCCGTGCGCAGGTCTTCGAGCAGCGACGCAAAGGGGCGTTCGGCTGTTGCCCCGGCCCTGCCGATCAGCACGTAGTCCCAGCCCGGCCGCCCCGCCTCGGGAAGCACGGCGCGGGCAATCTCGCGCAGCCGGCGTTTGGCGCGGTTGCGGGCAACGGCATTTCCGACCTTCTTCGAACAGGTAAAGCCGACCCGCACGAGCGACGGATCGGCCTCGGTGTCTCGACGTTTGCGGGCCTGCAGCAGGAACCCGGGAGTTCCGGCGCGCCCCGCGCGGGCGGCGGCGAGAAAATCGGCACGCTTGGTCAGGGTGGCCAGCATCGGCCCCCCGGATCAGGCGCTGAGCGACTTCCGGCCGCGGGCGCGGCGGGCGTTCAGGATCTTGCGGCCTGCCTTGGTCGCCATGCGGGCGCGGAAGCCGTGGCGGCGCTTGCGGACCAGGTTGGACGGCTGAAAAGTGCGTTTCATCGCTTCGTCTCCGTGAATGTCGGTCTTCGGCCCAAATCCGGCGGCGGATTCGAAGGCGCGGGCAACTTGAAGAACGCCGATTAGGCGAGTTTCGCAGCCAAGTCAATTCACCCGCGCGGAAATCTGCACCAACCGGTGCCTTCCCGGCCAGAACGATATCAGGGTTGCGAGGAACACCCGCTGTGGATCACGAAACACATGCCCTTCTATCAAGCGGGCGTGAAGGGGCTGTCGTCACGCGCGGCGAAACCGCATCTTGGCGGCATGAGGGGAGAGGTGACGAATCCGATGTCCGAGACGACAAGCAATGCTGCGCCGGCGACGCTGCGTCTGCTTCCGCTGGCGTTGCTCGCGCTCGGCGGCGTCGCCGGTGCCGTGCTGCTGGGCGATCTCCTGAGCTTCGAGGCGCTGGCCGAGCATCGCCTGGACCTCCTCGCGCTGCGCGACAGCCACTACGCCGTCACGCTCAGTCTGTTCCTTGCGGTTTACTTCGTCATAGTCGCCTTCAGCCTGCCGGGCGCCACGCTTTCCACGCTTGTCGGCGGCTTCCTGTTCGGCACTTTTCCGGGCGTGCTCTACAACGTCATGGCCGCAAGCCTCGGGGCGCTGGCGATCTTCGCCGCCGCGCGCTTTGGCTTTGGCTCACGGCTCGCGGCGCGGATGGACGCATCGGACGGTCAGGTGAAACGAATCAAGGCGGGGATCGACGCAAACCAGTGGGAGATGCTCTTCCTGATCCGCCTCGTCCCCATCGTGCCCTTCTTCCTCGCCAATTTCCTTCCGGCGCTGGTCGGCGTCCCGCCAGGACGTTTTGCGATCACGACGTTTCTCGGCATCCTTCCGGGCGCGTTCGTCTACACGTCGATGGGCGCGGGCCTTGGCAGCGTTCTGACGCGCGGCGAACGCCCGGATCTCGGAGTGGTCTTCGAACCGCAAATTCTCGCTCCGCTACTTGGCCTGTCTGCGCTCGCTGCCCTGCCGATTGTCCTGCGCGCGCTCCGCCGTCGCAGAGCCGCCTGAATCATGGAACGGCTCAGGACCGACCTCTGTATCATCGGGGCGGGCTCGGGCGGGCTCTCTCTGGCGGCGGGAGCGGCGCAGATGGGGGCGAAGGTCGTGCTCGTGGAAGGTGACGAGATGGGCGGCGATTGCCTCAACCACGGCTGCGTGCCGTCCAAGGCGCTGATCGCCGCGGCGGCGGCCGCAGAAGCGCAGCGCCGCGGCGCGGGCCTCGGCGTGGCGCCGATCGAGCCGGATATCGACTACGCCGTCGCGATGGCGCATGTCCGCCGCGTCATCAATGCCATCGCTTCGCATGACAGCCAGGAACGGTTCGAGGGCCTCGGCGTCCGGGTGATCCGCGCCTGGGGGCGTTTCGTCTCGGGCACCGAGTTGGAGGCAGGCGCGGCCCGTATTTCCGCCCGCCGCTTCGTCGTCGCAACCGGCTCCCGTCCCATTGTGCCACCGATTGACGGGCTTGCCTCGGTTCCCATCGTGACCAACGAGACACTGTTCGACCTGCGCGAGCGGCCGGACCACCTGCTGGTTCTGGGTGGCGGACCGGTCGGGCTGGAGATGGCGCAGGCGCACAGGCGGCTGGGGTGCCGGGTGACGGTAATGGAGGCGGCGCGGGCGCTTGGGGCGGAAGATCCCGAGATCGCAGCGGTGGCTCTGGAGGCGATGCGCGCGGAAGGGGTGGAGATCCTCGAGGAGACCCGAGTCGAGCGGGCCACGGGCACGAAGGGAGCGATCCGGCTCGAGACCTCGGCAGGTCCGGTCAGGGGAACTGATCTGCTGGTCGCAGCTGGACGCAGCGCCAATACCGAGCGCCTGAACCTGACCGCCGCCGGCGTTGATTTCGACAGCCAAGGCGTGTCCGTCGACGCGCGTCTGCGCAGCAGCAACCGCCGCGTCTACGCCATCGGCGATGCCGCTGCGGGGCAGCCGCGTTTTACCCATGCCGCCGGCTACCACGCCACGGTCCTGGCCCGCTCGATCCTCTTCGGGCTGCCGGCACGGGCGGCCACCGCGCATCTGCCGCGGGTCACCTATATCGACCCCGAGATTGCGCAGGTTGGGATGACCGAGGCCGAGGCCCGGCGCGCGCATGGCGCGTCGCTGGAGGTCATCCGCGTTCCCTTTTCCCGGGCCGACCGGGCGATCGCTTCCGGCAGGACCGACGGCCTCGTCAAGATCATGGTGCATCGCGGCCGCCCGGTCGGTGCCGCCGTCGTCGGGGCCGCGGCCGGCGACCTCATCGCGCCCTGGGCGCTCATGATCGCCAACAGGTTGAAAATGAAGGCCATGGCGAACACAGTCCTGCCCTATCCAACATTGGCGGAAATTGGCAAACACGCCACGGGTGCCTATTTCTCGCGTATGTTGTTTGATAGTTGTCTGGTCAGGGCATGGGTTACCCGCGTCCAGCGCCACATCCCGTAAGGCTTCGCTTGCCATGTTCGCCAATTCGCTCTCCGGCCGGTTCCTGATCCTGACGGTGGTGTTCGTCATGCTGGCCGAGGTGCTGATTTTCGTTCCCTCCATCGCCCGCTTCCGCGAGGATTTCCTGCTGTCGCGACTCGAGCGCGCGCAGATCGCGTCGCTGGCGCTGCTGGCAACCGAGGACATGATCGACGAGGACCTGGAGGTGGAGCTCCTGGCGAATGCCGGTGTGCTGAACGTCGTGCTCCGGCGGGACGAGATGCGCCAGCTGATCCTCTCCTCGCCCATTCCCGCACCGATCTATGCCACCTACGATCTGCGCAACGCCTCGGCCTGGGAACTGATCCGCGACGCGCTGGCCTGTCTTGCCGACCCGAAGACGGAAGTGATCCGGGTGATCGGCGAGCCGGTGCGCGAGGCGGGTCTGCTGATCGAGGTCACCATGACCACCGACATCCTGCGCATGGAGATGATCGATTTCGGCCTGCGCGTCCTGCTGCTGTCGGCGGTGATCTCAATCTTCACCGCGCTCCTACTGTTTCTCGCGGTGCGCGGCTTCATCGTCGCTCCGATCCGCCACCTCGTGACTGCGATGAAGAGCTATGCCGCCGCGCCGGAGGATGCGCGCCGCATCATCGCGCCGGACGCGAGTGTGCTCGAACTGCGCGAGGCCGAGGAGGCGCTGGCCTCGATGCAGACCGACCTGACGGGGGCGCTGCGCCAAAAGGAGCGACTTGCGCAGCTCGGCGGCGCTGTGGCCAAGATCAGTCACGACCTGCGCAACATCCTGACCACGGCCCAGCTCTTTGCCGACCGCATGGAAACCAGCCACGATCCTGCTGTCCAGCGCGCGGCGCCGAAGCTCGTGAACTCGATCTCCCGCGCCGTCTCGCTCTGTGAATCAACTCTCGCCTTCGGCAAGGCGGAGGAACCCGCGCCGCGACTCGAGCGGATCCAGCCGGCCTGCCTGGTCAATGATGTGATCGAGAGCGAGCGGCTGGCGGTGGGCGACGCCGATGTGAGTTTCGCCGAAGATGTGCCCTCCAGCATGATCCTGCGTGGCGACCCGGAGCAGCTCTTCCGGGTGATCTCCAATCTGGTGCGCAACGCCCGCGAGGCGATCCTCGCCACCGGAAAGCCGGGGGAGATCTGCGTCGCGGCGACGGAAGATGACAGGGGCTGGCGGCTGACCGTGTCTGACACCGGCCCGGGCCTGCCGCCGAAGGCGCAGGACAACCTCTTCCAGCCCTTTCAGGGCGGTGCCCGCCGCGGCGGCACGGGCCTCGGCCTCGCGATCTCCGCCGAACTCGTGCGCGGACATGGCGGCGCGCTCCGGTTGAAAAGCACGGGGCCGGAGGGCACGACTTTCGAGGTCTTCCTGCCGAAGGATCTCGGCCCGGACGAAGCGCTGCGCGCGTCTTCGTAGGCGAGGCTTGGGGAATTTCCGGACTTTCGTGCGCTTTGCTCTTGCACCCATCCGCCCCCGCAGCTATGTGACCGCCTCACGCGCTGGTAGCTCAGTTGGATAGAGTACTTGACTACGAATCAAGGGGTCGGGGGTTCGAATCCTCCCCAGCGCGCCAATAAATCAATTAGTTAGGGTTTTCTCGCGGGCGGAACTTCCTCATGGGAGAGACGCAGGGCGAGACAAGCACTCCAGTTCTCCACGGCTAGCACCGAGGCGCAGCCAGATTTTATCTTTGATCCGTGGCTGATCGAGCGATGTCCTGATGCCAAAAAAACGGAAGATGATTCCAACAATCCACCTGTGGAGCCTTCTGCCCGATGGATCCCCTTCAGAAACTCGACCAATACCTCACCTCCGACAACGCCCCCGAAAATTCGATGGCGATCTCAGACCTAGACGGCTTCCTGACCGGCGTGGCGTGTCTTCCGGAAGAGATCTCGGAGGAGGTTTGGATGGTAACGGCTCTCGGAGATCCAGATGCCGTGCCTGACGACATCAAGAAACTAGTTACTGATCGGTTCGACGAAATCCACTCGATCTTGGAGCAACAATCTCAGCCTATCGAACCAGTATTCTGGCAGATGAAGGAAGGCCACGTAATCGCCATGGACTGGTGCGAAGGCTTCATGGACGCCGTAAAGCTGGCACCTGCCGCTTGGAAGTCCAAGGTCGAGACATCTGAGGGTGCGAAGCTCATGCTGCCAATCCTAGCCCACATGTTCGACGATCGCGGCAACTCGCTCTTTGGACTGCATCAAGAAGAGATCGACGACACGCTAGC
>NZ_SELO01000146.1 GCF_004146235.1 Tropicimonas sp. IMCC6043
CCCCCGGACCGTTTTCTGACCCGCCTCATTCCGACATCAGGTTTCGTGCCAAGCTGGTCTCCATCGCAGATACCAGCTTGAATCACGCCTACTGCCGAGTGTGAATCCCTTTTGTCAACACGACCTAATACTATTGAGCCACGCGAGGACGCGTGATCGCCTCTTCGTCAAGTTGGAAGCGCCAAAATTTGGAGTGTGCACGATGAAATACTTGGTTGCTGCGGTCGCTTCGGCGGCAAGCATCGCGGGAGGTGCTGCAAACGCCCTCTATCTCGACGGAACATTCACCATGGGCATCTACCGGCAAGTAGACTCGTCCAATCCGGAGTCTGCGGCCGTCCCGGAAAATCTGCTTCTTGGAGATTACTTGGGCGATATCGAATACACGGGAGCGCTCAACTTTTCGACCAGTGGTGGCACTCAACCAACGATCCTTGATTTCCTTTCGACGGGCAGCGGTGTCATCAACAACATTGGTGGTGTCGATCTCAGTCTCCAGATGACCCAGCGTGATTACCACATCACGACGTTCTTCGACATCACGGCAACGATTAGAGCGTTCCCAAGCTGATCGGATTCAGGATTCCCAAGATGTGGCGCCCATGGTTCTCTGTTTGTGAGGCAGATATAGGGGGTAGGAATGGGCAAGCCACATCCTATGGAATTGCGGGAGCGCGT
>NZ_SELO01000147.1 GCF_004146235.1 Tropicimonas sp. IMCC6043
TCGCCAGCACCCGGCTCATCCCCAATTTGCCGTCAGGGGCCGGACCGTCCCATTGTGAGCAGTCACGCGTGATCCGGCCGTCCGTGCTGGCGACACACTCCAAGAGCCGAAACCGCACAGCCGTATAGGTGCGCCGCCGGGGGGCGAGATCCTCTTCGTATTTTGGGAGCGGCGCACCGCGCAGCGCAGGATTAGGTGTGCGCGTTGAAATCGTCCAGTACATTGAAGTGCTGCCGGACCCATTGCCGACAGTTACGGCACAGGGGCTTGTAATCGATTGTCGAGCCATTCTGTTCGTAAGATGCGATAGTGATCTTGCCCATGTCCTTGCCTAACCTGAACAGGTAGAGGGCAAGATTGCTTTCGGCGCAGTTATGCGTAGACCAGTTCTCCGCTTGTGAGACGGCGCTGCCGTCCGCCTTGCTGCGGTATTGACGCAGCAAGGCGGCCATCCCGCTTAGCATGCCGGTGATCTCAGCTGCCGTAGTATTTGCAGTCGCAAGCCCCTCGCCGATCAGAGCGTTCTCCAGCACCGCGCGGCCCGTGGCACCGCTCAGCGCGAAATAGCCGTGACGCGTGCCGCCTGAGACCTGCCGAGGCGAGCTACCCAGTGATGATCCAATGCGCGCCACGCCCACCGTCACGCACCCGACATTTCCATGC
>NZ_SELO01000148.1 GCF_004146235.1 Tropicimonas sp. IMCC6043
TCGACGAGGAGCAGGGAAGGTCAAAAGGACGGTCGCTTAAGACTGGCCGTTGCTTGAATCTGCAACGCTTATCGCAGACAGACAAAGTCGGAACCCGAACCCGGAGACGACGCCATGCCCGACGCCCCGATGCTCTTCCAGCCACTCAAGCTGCGTGGCCTCAAGACCCGCAACCGCGTCGTGATCTCGCCCATGTGCCAGTATTCGGCGCACGATGGACACCTGGACGAATGGCATCTTGTCCATCTCGGCCGGTTCGCCATCGGCGGTGCCGGCATCGTGTTCACCGAGGCCACCGCCGTGCAGAAAAGAGGGCGAATCACACATGGTTGCCCGGGCCTCTGGGCCGACAGCCAGATCCCCGGGCACACGCGGGTTGCCCAGTTTCTGCTGCGCCATGGCGCCATTCCTGCGATCCAGCTGGGCCATGCTGGGCGCAAGGCTGGAATGCAGCGGCCCTGGTTCGGCAACGGCCCCCTCGGCGAGGACGATTTCGCACGCGGCGACATGCCGTGGACGCCCGTGGGCGCCTCGGCGATCCCGGTCGCAGAGGGCTGGCCGGTTCCGCATGAACTGACCGTGGCCGAGATCCAGGCTCTGATCGCGGATTATGTATCGGCCGCGCATCGCGCCC
>NZ_SELO01000149.1 GCF_004146235.1 Tropicimonas sp. IMCC6043
CGATCCCGAGTGTTGTAATTTCCATGTGGTCGGTTCCTTCCTTAGCTGGTTCCAAACAGCACCAGCTTGGCACATCGCGATGCCGTTCGGGTGGAGCCGTCCACACCATCAGAAGAACGTGGCTTGATACAATCTCCGGTTGATTAACTCGGAATGGATTTTGGGGGCCACCAGTGGAATCCGGTTTGGCCTCGGACACGGTCGGGGTCATTTGCGAGCGCGACACATCGGTGGGCAACGACGTTATCGAGATCGGCGAGCGTGTCGAAGTGACGGTTTGCCAGGGGCTCGTCGACGTGGGTCCAGAGCGTCTCTGCCGGCTGCAATTCCGGTGAGTACGGCGGTAGATAGACGAGGCGGATGCCGTCGGGGACCGCCAACCCGGGGGCAGTGTGCCATCCCGCATTGTCCAGAACCAGAACAACGATCCGGTCGGGGCCTGCCCCGGCCTCGCGCGCGAACAGAGCGAGCGTGGCCTCGAACAGTTCCTTGGAAACGCTCGGGGCCCTATGTCCTGCCGGTCTCCGTGGTGACCCTGATCTGGTCATGGATGCTCGATTTCCAGTTCGGCATTCTGCAACCGATGATCGAATTCTTCATCGGCCGCCCGGTCGCCGTATTCAAGGATCCG
>NZ_SELO01000150.1 GCF_004146235.1 Tropicimonas sp. IMCC6043
CCAGCGCACTACCCCATCCACCGCAGGATCGGGACCGGCCTCCACCCAGGACCGCAACTCCGAGATCTGATCGGCGTCGAGCCGCCGCGGCCGCGCCCCGCCCGGCAGGGTCACGAGCCCGGCAAGACCCTCGGCATTGTAGCGATGCACCCAGTCCCGCAATGTTTGCCGGTTCATCCCGCAGGTCTCCGCCGCGGTCCTCCGGTCGGCGCCCTCCAGCACCAGTGCCAGCGCCAGCATCCGCCGCGCCGCCCTCGCGTCCCGACACTTGCCCGCCGCCCGCCTCAACTCCGTTGCCGTTGGGTCCGTCCGCGTGATCGCTACCGCTGCTGACATCACTGTCTCCCTCATGCCTCAACAGCAGTGAGTCAGAGATCGGAACGTTTGGGAATCCCCGAGAGTCAGCCAGAAAGGCCGTTGGTATAAGGTCGCTTCCCGCGATCCATCCGAAATATCGAGAAACTGCTGCACGAATGCGCGATCGAGATCAGTGACGAGTCCGTCCGGTTCTGGCGACAGCGCCTTGGCCCGATCTTCGCCGCCGAGATCCGCAAGAAACGCGCCGAGCGGCTTCGTTCTGGGCCGCAGTGGCGGTGGCATTTGGATGAGAGTGTGCCGCGAGGCT
>NZ_SELO01000016.1 GCF_004146235.1 Tropicimonas sp. IMCC6043
GTCGCCCCCTCCACCCGAAGCATCTCCGGATGCGCCAGAACCATCCCCTCGATCATCTCCGGAATGATCGCCTCGGGCGCGTTCATCAGCTTCTTCGTGTGCGTCTCGCTCATGCCGTCTTCCTCCCGTCCTGTTTCCATATCCTATAATCCGCCCCGGCAAGGCCAGCAGGTCCGCGAAAGCCCACTCGCGTCAGCGCGGGCCTGGCGCAGCCAGGAGATGTGCCGGAACATGTCTCGCTTACAGTTGCGCCGCGCACAACCGGGCGCCCCGGAACAGGTCGCCCCGGGCCGCCCAGCAAAGTGAGTGTCGCTCGGATCAGGCCTCGTCGCCGATCTCGAAGCCGGACATGGCCTCGAGCGCCTTGACGATCGCGGAATGATCCCAGGCAATCCCGCCGGCACCGACGCAGGCGTTCCAGAGCGCATGGGTCGTCGCCGTGTTTGGCAGCGGAACGCCGAGCGCATAGCTCTCGGCCAGCGCGAGGTTGAGGTCCTTGCGATGCAGCTCGATCCGGCCGCCAGGCTCGAAATTCCGCTCGATCATGCGCTTGCCGTGGTTCTGGAACACCAGCGAGTCGGCCCAGCCGCCCGCCAGAGCCGCGTGCACCTTGCGCGGATCGGCACCGGCCTTCGCGGCCAGCAGAAGCGCCTCGGCCACGGCCTCGATCGTGTTGCCGACGATGATCTGGTTGCAGATCTTGGTCATCTGGCCGATGCCGTTGGCGCCGACGAGGGTGACGTTCTTGCCCATGCGGTCGAGAAGCGGCTTGGCCGCGTCGAAAGCTTCCTGGTTGCCGCCGCACATGATCGCGAGTGTGCCCGCTTGCGCGCCGACATCGCCGCCCGAGACCGGCGCGTCGATATATTCGCAGCCCAGTTCGTTGATCTTCGCCGCGTATTCCCGCGTTTCCTTGGGCGCTATCGAGCTGTGATCGATGACGATCTTGCCGGGCGTGAGCCCTTCGGCCACGCCGTTCTCGCCGAAGAGCACCTTGCCGACATCCGGCGTGTTCGGCAGCATCGTGAAGACGAATTCTGCCTTCTCGGCCACTTCCTTCGGCGTGGCGCAGACCACCGCGCCGCCCGCGATCAGGTCATCCGGAACCTTTTTCACGTCGCAAACGAAGAGCTCGTGGTTTCCCTTCTGCAGGTTGGCGGCCATCGGCCCGCCCATGATGCCAAGTCCAATGAAGCCCAGCTTGCTCACATTTGCCTCCCTTCAGGCTGAATTGCCCGACAATAAAGACAATCAAGTCTGACATTGTCAACGCGAGCCGGTATAGTTTTCGGCTCATCCCCACCGTCATGTCGTTTTGACGCAGGTTGACTTGCGTGGCTTGTCAGACAAATGTGGCCTCCATAGCATCCAGACCATGTCAGAGAGGAAATCGGCGATGGGTCGGACGGTTTCGGTCGACAAGGACCAGCCCCTCGGCGACCAGATCGCCGAGGCGCTCGGGAATGAGCTGTTGTCGGGGATCTTCAGGCCGGGCGACGTGCTCCCGACGGAGGTGGAGCTTGCCGAGCGGTTCGGCGTGAGCCGCGCCTCGGTTCGCAGTGGACTCCAGGCGCTCGCGTCACGCGGAATCGTCGAGCGGTTCGTCGGCCAGGGCACGGTCGCGCAGGATTTCAGCGACTGGAACATCCTCGACCCGGTGGTGACC
Organism: Tropicimonas sp. IMCC6043; assembly: GCF_004146235.1. Taxonomy (GTDB): domain Bacteria; phylum Pseudomonadota; class Alphaproteobacteria; order Rhodobacterales; family Rhodobacteraceae; genus Tropicimonas. The sequence goes on from NZ_SELO01000016.1 coordinate 1,667, forward strand.
GGCATGCTCGCCGATCACGAGAGCCCGCATCCCGATCTCGTTCGCTCGATCTTCGAGTTTCGCTTCTCTGCCGAACCGCTGATCGCGGCGGTGGCGGCGCGGAACGCACGGGCCCGCGACCTCGTAGCGATGGAAGATGCGATCGACGGGATGGCGCGCTGCGCCGAGGCGCGCGCGCCCGGCACGGAGAGCTTCACGCAATGGGACGTAAGTTTCCACGTCGCCGTCTACCGGGCGACCCATAACGCGGTGTGGTCGCACCTGGCGCATATCCTGCGCCCAGCCATCACCCTCGTCGTCAGCCGCAGCAATGATTCCAGCGAGGAGTTGCGCGAGGCGCTCGAACGGCACCGGGAACTAATGGAATGCATCCGGCTGCGCGACCCCACCCGCGCCTTCGAATCCGCATTGCGGGTCATGCAACTGACCGCCGAGGAGCTCGGCGTTGACCCCGAATTCGGCGAGTTCCGCACAGCCGGCGCCGACCACCCCCTGAGCGGGCTAATCGGATCCAGCGGCTGACCATACGAGAGAGCACGGAACCAATGGAGCGCCCGGAACAGGGTGCCGGCGCTCCACTCTCATTCCTCGGTGCGCTCGAAAGACCGTCCCTCCGCGGCCCAGATCGCCCCCCTTCGGATGATCTCGGTCACTTGCGGGATCCGAAGATCGTCGAGTTCGTGACCGATCGAGCAATAGAACACCCGCCCCTTGTCCCATCGCCGCTTCCAGACGACCGGGATCACCGTTCCCTCGATCCACCAAAGGTGCTCCCCCGAAAAAGTCGTGGTTGCCAGCACCTCGTTGGAGGGATCGACGAGCATGTAATATTGCTCGGACGTCATCCGGAAACTCTTGATACCCTGAACGATCGGGTCGGCCGGCCGGCAGATCGTCACGTCGTAGTCGATGTAGTCCTCTCGCGGCTGCAGATTATCGGGCCAACCGGGCGGGTGGGCCACGAACTGGCCGCCGATCAGGAAATGGTAGGTCGGGCGGTCGCGAAAGGCGTCGCCCATGTGACCGTGCCAGCCGGCCATTCCGCAACCATCGGCAATGAGCCGCAGGAGCCCGTCTTCCTGCGCCTTTGTCATGTTGCCGAATTCCTCGCGGTGGCCGGAACGGGCCGACGACCAGATCGGCGTGATCAGGTCGATGTCGGCAAGATCTTCCGGCCGCTCCAGCGGGGACAGCGTTTCGTAGACGTCCACATCGAACCCGTTGCTTTCCAGGAGCGCCCGATACCAGTCCGCGAATGCCGTGGGCGCATGGCCCTCCCAGCCCCCGACGAAGAGTGCCGCTTTCATTCCGATTGCTCCTTCATGAAGGCCAACATGGCGGCCATGTCGCGGGAGGCGAAGCCGGCCGTCTCGGCTTCCTTGAGTTGGGCAAGCGTGACACGTCCCTGGGGTATGGAGACGCCGAGGTCGCTGGCCAGTTCGGCCGTTATTTCCATGTCCTTGCGCGCGAGCAAGACCGTGAAGGTGACAGCGTGTCGCGACTCGTCGAGGTAGAGTGGGCGCCTGTAGCCGAACATCGGCGCGGCGGCGGCGGACTCCTCGATCACGTCGAAAGCAAGCTCCGGCGCAATCCCTGCGCGTTCGGAGAGCGTCAACGCCTCGGCAAGCGTCTGGTTCATGCCGTGGATCAGCATATTGACGGCCAGCTTCATCACCGCACCGGCTCCGGGCGCGCCCAGCCAGACGGTCTTGCCTCCAAGCACGTCGAAGATCGGCGCGATCCGGGGTGCCAGGGCCGCGTCGGCGCCGGCCATGATCAACAGGTCGCCGCGCTCCGCGGCCGCCGTCGCCCCGGATACGGGAGCGTCAACGAAGACCTTGCCGGCGCCTTGGGCGGCAGATGCGAGTTCCGCAATCAGCCCGGGGCTCATCGTTCCCATCTCGATCAGCATCGGCGCCTGCCCCGCAGCGATCAGACCCGACGGCCCGAGATAGACATGCCGGGCCGCGGCATCTTCAGCCAGCATGGTGACGACCGCGTCAGCATCCCGGGCGAGGTCAGCGAGAGTCGTCGCGTGCCGCGCGCCGATCCGTTTGGCCAGATCTGCCGCCACCACGTGGGTGCGGTTCCAGAGCACAAGATCATGCCCTGCGGCTGCCAGATTCGCCGCCATACGCCGGCCCATCCGCCCGAGTCCGGCGAATCCGATCCGCATGTCAGGCCGCGCTGTCGCTGCGGATCCCGGAGATGGCCTGGATCAGGTTGTCCTCGGTGACCTCCTCAGAGGTGAACGTCTTGATCAGTTCGCCGCTATACATGGCAACGATCCGGTCGCTGACATGCAGCACTTCGGGCATCTCCGAACTGATCACGATCACCGCATAGCCATGTGCGGCAAGATCCCGGATCAGATTGTGGATCTCGGATTTCGAGCCCACGTCGATGCCGCGCGTCGGCTCGTCGACGATCAGCACGTTCGGGTGCATCGAGAGCCATTTTCCGATCACGATCTTCTGCTGGTTTCCACCCGAGAGGTTGCCGACGAGCTGACGCCATCCGGGCGTTCGGATGTCGAGCCGGTCCCGGTAGAGATCGAAGATCGCAATCTCGGCACCGTCGGCCACGAATGGGCCCGCGGTCAGGTCGTCCACCTGCGGCAGGGTGATGTTGTCCCTGCAGTTCATTCCGAGAACAAGCCCCTGGCCCTTTCGATCCTCGGGAACGAGCGAAATGCCGTGGGCGATTGCTTCGACCGGGGAATGGATGCGGACCTCCTTGCCGTCGAGCAGGATCGTGCCGGATGTCGGCTCGCGCAGACCGAACAGCGTTTCGGCAATCTCCGTGCGTCCGGCACCGACCAGGCCATAGAAGCCGACCACCTCGCCGCGGCGGACCTCAAAATTGATATTCCGGTAGAGATGACCGCAGGAGAGATCACGAACTTCCAGAGCAACGTCGCCCAGCTCGTGGTGGCTTGCGTTGCGCGACAGGTCGAGCGACCGGCCAATCATCAGCTGCGTGACCTCGTCCTCGTCAGTGTCGGCGGTCGTGAGCGTTCCGCTGTATTGGCCGTCCCGCAGGACGCTGATGCGGTCGGTGATCCGGAAGATCTCCTCCATCCGGTGAGAGATGTAGATGATTCCGACGCCCTGGGATTTCAGGTCGGCGATCACATCGAACAGGACCACCTTCTCCGCGTCGGTCAGCGAGGCGGTGGGCTCGTCGAAGATGACCGCCTTCGCGTCGACAGTGAGCGCCCGGGCGATCTCCACCATTTGCTGGTTCGCAATGGAGAGGTCGCCGACCACGGTCCGGGCGTCGAAGCTGACATTGAGCTTTTTCAGGATGGCGTTGGTCTGGGCGTAGAGCTTCTCCCAGTCGACCCGTCCGAAGGACTTCCGGGGAAGTTCTCCCAGATAGATGTTCTCGGCAACCGGCAGTTCCTCTGCGAGGCTGAGCTCCTGATGGATGAAGACGATCCCCTTGGCCTTGGCCTCCATCGGCGTGTTCATCACCACCGGCTGCTCATCGACGAAGATCTGGCCCTCGTTTGGTTGGTAGATGCCACCGAGAACCTTCATGAGGGTCGACTTGCCGGCACCGTTCTCGCCCATGAGCGCATGGACCTCGCCGGGCATCACGCTGAAGGAGACATCGTCGAGTGCGCGAACGCCGGGAAAGCTCTTGACGATATTCGCCAGCCGGAGCACGGGGGGCCGCCCCTGGGATTGGTCGCTCATACTCTCAGCTCCTCCTTGCCCTTGAGGTTAAGTTGCCTGTCGAGGAACAGCACGGCGATCAGGATCAGACCGATCACGAGGTTCACCGTCGAGGTGTCGGCGCCGATATGCGACAGCCCTTTGCGCAGGAGCTGGATCGCCAGCACGCCGCCAAAGGTCGAGACGATCGAACCGGCCCCGCCCGTCAGCTTGGTCCCGCCGAGAACGACGGCGGTGATGACCCACAGCTCGTAGAGCTCGCCATCGTTGGGGTTCACAGATCCGCTCTCGGAATAGAACACCACCGCCGAGAGCGCGGCGAGAAACCCTATGATCATGAAGTTGATCATCATGTGCGGTCCGACCCGGATACCCGCATTCACGGCGGCCGTGCGGTTGTCGCCGATGGCATAGGCGTTCCGGCCGTGCACCGTACGGGTCATCAGAAACCAGATCGCCAATGTGACGGCCAGCAGGAACCATGTGGGGGTGTGAATGCCGAGAAACTGCGCTTCTGCGAAGTCGACCAGCGTCCAGTTGAGATGCGAGGTCGGCTGCTCGCCGTTATACATGAAGACGAGGCCACGATAGCCAAGCATCGAACCCAGCGTGACGATGAAGGCATCGACACCGGTCTTCCACACGATCAACCCGTTCAGCGCGCCGAGCAGAACGCCGGTCAGCAGCGCCAGCAACCAGGCCACCGGGATCACCGCGTCGCCGAGGGAGCCGAAAATCGGCCAGGACATGGCGTCGAGCAGGATGATCCCGCTGAGCGCGTAGGTCGCACCGACGCTCAGGTCGATATTGCCGTTGACCATGATGATAGTCATGCCCATGGCGATGATCCCGATCGGCGCCGACTGCTTGAACAAGAGCAGCATGTTGTCGAAGTCCATGAAGGCTTTGTCCGACAGCGACAGGAATTCGCCCGCGATCGAGAAGAAGATCAGCTCGATCACGATGAAGGCCCAGATCGCGCCGCGTTTCAGGAAGGTGCTGAGAGTTCCGGGTTCCATGGAAGTCTGCCTTTCAAGCGATGGGGGACCAGAGCCGACCACGCTTGGCGGCAATGTCCAGCCAGACGGCAAGGATGATGATGATCCAGGTGACAACATACTGGGCGTAGAACTGAAGCCCGACGAGGAGCAGCCCGTTCTGAATGAATCCCAGGATCAGCACGCCGATCACGGTCTTGAAGATGGTTCCCGAGCCGCCCATCAGCGAGGCGCCCCCGAGGATCACGGCCGCGAGAACTTCCAACTCGAGCCCCTGTCCGACCGTGTTCTGGCTGCCGAGTGACCGACTCGCCTGGATCAGGCCGGCCGTCGCCACGCAGAAGGCGGACATCAGGTAGCAGAAAAAGACGACCCGCGCCCGGCGAATGCCCGAAAACGTTGCGGCGACTCCGTTGCCGCCGACGGCATAGACCTTTCGCCCGAAGGGCGTCTTGGCCAGAGTCATCCCCAGCACGGCCGCGAGGATCGCGAAGATCAGGATCGGGATCGGAACGCCGAGTGCGGTGCCCTGCCCGAAAACGCCGAACCAGGTGCCTTCCTTGTCGACGATGTCCATGTTCTTGCCGCCGGAATAGGTCAGCGTGAGACCGTGAATGGCCGAGAGCATGCCGAGCGTGACGATCAGCGAGTTCAGCTTCAGGTATCCGACGAGAAACCCGATGAAGGCACCGAGGGCGAGCGTCATGGCGAACATGACCGGAATGGCCAGCCCGGGCCCGATCTTGTCGTGCAGGTCGAGCACGACGATGGTCGAGAAGGACATCATCGAGCCGACTGACAGGTCGAGATTGCCGCTGATCACAACGAAGGTGACCCCTAGCGCCATCACCCCCAGGATCGCGGAGGACCGGATCACGCCGAGGATATTGTCTGGATCGACAAAGCGGTCATTCGCGATCGTGAAGCCGATCATGAAGACCACGAAGGCGACCAGAATGCCCTGCCGCGCGAGAAAGCCCCCGATATCCGATTTCGACAACGCTCCCATGGTGTCCTCCCAAGGGCCGCTCCGGCGACCCGATTGTTGTCCCGCATTTGTTCTTGCCCGTTCCAGGACGGGCGACGACCGCGATCAGACCAAGGTCATGCCGCCGTCGATCATCACGATCTGGCCTGTCATGTAGTCGCTGTCCTCCGAGGCGAGGAATGTCGTCGTCCCGGTGATGTCCTTCGGAGTCGCCACCCGCCCCTTGAGAATCTCGGCCGAGAATTCATCCATCGCCTGGCCCGGGCGCTCCGACGCTCCGATCGCCATCAGGTCCTTGTCGACCTGTTCCCACATCTCGGTTGCGACGACGCCGGGCGCAAATCCTGTCACAGTGATATCATGCTTTGCCAGATCGCGCGCCCCCGACTGCGTGAGCGCGACGACGGCCCATTTCGACGCGCAGTAGGGCGCCACGTTGTCGAATCCCTGTCGGCTCGCGATGGAGGCGGTGTTGATGATCTTGCCGCCAGTTCCCTGAGCGATCATCTGCCGCGCGGCCTCCTGCATGCCGATCATGCACCCCAGCCCGTTGACGGTCATGATGGAATTCCAGTTGTCTTCGGTCACGTCGAGGAAGTTCATCGGCTTGTTAATGCCGGCATTGTTGAACTTGACGTCGAGCTTGCCGAATACATCGACCACGTGGGCGATCATCGCCCGCACCTGGTCGCGGCGGGTGACGTCGACAGCGGCATGGGCCACCCGCGCGCCATGCCTCTCGGCGCGTGCGGCATTGGCCTCCGCAACCTCTGCGGCCTTGGCACCGTTGATATCGGCAAAGCAGACATCGGCACCTTCGTCCAGAAGCGCTTCACCAATCGCGCGCCCGATACCCTGAGCGGCTCCCGTCACGATGCAGGAGCGTCCCGAGACCCGACCCATGTCGTCTCTCCCCGTTCTTGCGTTGTCTTTGAGATGAAAGCGCGCGGGGCGCCGAGGCACCCCGCGCTGCCAGGGAGATCGCTCAGAACACCGGCTTGGTGAACTCGCCCATGTTGTCCTGGGTGATCTTGGGCGTGTCGAAATAGTTCAGGAAGGGCACGTCCTTGCCTTCTAGGACGTCGATGGCTGTCTGTAGTGCAGCCTCGGCGTCATCGACCGGCGACTGGTAGATCGAGCCCCAGTATTCGCCACGCTCCATCGCCTCGTAGCCGACCGCGAAATTCGTTGCGCCAACGAAGATGATTCCCTCTCGGCCGGCGGCCTTCGCGGCATTGAGCGCGCCGACTCCCATATTGTCGTCGCCGGCATAGACGCCGTCTATGTCGTCATACTTGACCAGGAAGGCCTCCATGACCTTCTGGCTCTTCTCGCGGTTCCAGTCGCCCGGCTGGGTCTCGACGAGTTCGACATCCGGGCAGACTTCCGGCAGGCGGTCGTCGAAGCCCTTCTGGCGCTCGATGGCGGTTGTGTAGCCGGGCTGGCCGGAGATCTGAACGATCTTCGCCTCGGTTTCGATCCCCATCTCCTTGAACTTGTCGCACATGATTTCGGCCGACCTTGAGCCCTGGGTGATATTATCCGGCCCGGAGAAGGAGGCGACGAATTCGAAGCCTTGCTCGGCAATGTTGGAGTTGGTCACGATCACCGGAATGCCGGCCGAATGCGCTTTGCGGACGGCAGGGATGACGGCCTCGCCGTTGGTCGGCCAGATGATGATCGCATCCACTTCCTGCTGGATCAGGTCTTCCATCTGGGCGATCTGGCGCGCGACGTCGCCGCCGGCATCGAGCACGACAGTCTCGACGTCCGGATTTGCCTCGGCCGCGGCGATGAAGGCCTTCTCATAGGTCGTTTGGTAGCTGTCGACGCCCACGTTGTTTTGAGTGATGCCAATCTTGTAGGTCTCTGCGAACGCGCCACCAGCGACGGCCAGTGCGGCGGCGGCAGTGGTGACGGCCAGTGTATTGCGAAGTTTCATGTGTGGTCTCCTCCCGGTCTTCCCGGTTTCCTGTCCAATGACGACGCGATGTCATGGTCGCTGTTTCCCCCATCCTACCTTGCGGACGGATGCAGCAAGGATGCCGACTCCTGCCCAATCGTAATGCACAAAAAAAATCCATATTGGATGAATTTATATCCGCATCGGATAAATTGCCGGTGTGGCGGCGACCTCATTCTGGCCATTTTAAGGAGGACCGACGTGATGTCGAAATCGAAGATATCCAAAACGGACAGTCCGGCGGGCGCTCCGACGGGCAACCAGCAAAGGGCTCAGGACGACCTGATGAACGTGATGAGCACACAGGGAACGCATGGCCGCTTGGTGCCGCCACAGGCGAACGCCGACCTCCTCCAGTCGATCACCTTTCTGGAGAAATTCGGCGACGAGCTTGAGGGCACGATCGAACTCGTGGCGCCCAGCCCCATCATACGGATGGCCCTGCACCTGATCCGCGGCTACCTCGAAGGCAGGGTCGTCACGGCAAGCTCGATGATCGGTGCCAGCCATGTGCCCTATGCCACCGCGAACCGGCGTATGAAGGAGATGATCGAAGCGGGTCTTGTGGAACAGCGCCCGCGGACACGCACCGGCAAGAGCTTCTCGCTTCATCCCAGCCCGCAGCTCCTCGAACAGTGGGTGCAGCTTTCCGACCGGGTCCGGCGTCTGGCGGAAACACAGTTCGGCGGTGGCCAGTCTCCGGAGAATCAGGACTACTATTTCGGCGGTTCCTACCTGGACGCCCGCTCCATTCCGCCGCTGCAGGTCCTTCAGGAGCAGCTGAACCCGAGTGGCGGAGTCCGGGTCCTGGTGCATGGCGACCCGACCTTCATGGTCATGGAAACGCTGAAACGGCAGTTCGAACAGGTGATCGGCTCCCGCATTCACCAACGCGCCTTCTCCATCGACCGCCTGCGCGAGGAAGCCATCCGCAACGCCGAACGCAACGCAAGCCGTTACGACATTATCGCAATCGACCTGCCCTGGGTCGGCGAGTTCGTCGAACGCGGGATCCTGATGCCGCTGGACGAGGTGATAGACATCGCCCGGCTCGACCCGGCCGATTTCCATACCGCGGGCTGGAAAGCCGCGCATTGGGGCGGTCGCCCCTTCTGCGTGCCAGCTCAGACCACGCCCGAACTCCTGTTCTACCGCAAGGATCTGTTCGCGGAGGCCGGACTCACGCCGCCGGCCAGCACCGACCAGCTTCTCGACGCCGCGCGCCATTTCCACGATCCGAAACGTGGCCGCTACGGCATTGCCTGGAACGCCGCCCGGGGCACGGCGCTCGGTCATACGGTGCTGATGACGATGGCCGATTTCGGCCAGCCGGTGCTCGACCTGCCGGAAAACGCCGGCGGCTTCGATACCGACCGCCTTTCCGAGGGCCGGTACCGTCCCACCATAGATACCGAGCGCGGTCTGATGGCGGCGGAATATCTTCTCGAGCTGCTCGATTACTCGCCGCCGGACATCCTCTCGATGTCCTGGTACGAGCGGGTCCGGCCCTACGCCGCGGGCAAGGTCGCCATCGCCTACGGCTACACGCTGCTCGCACCTTATTTCGAGCTCGACGAAACCTCGCCTGCCTGCGGACAGACCGGTTACCTGCCGCATCCGCCGGGACCAGGAGCGAGCCCCGTGGCGCCGGTCGGCGGCTATGCAATGGGAATTCCGGCCAACCTGCCGCCCGAGCGCCTGCACGCCGCGGTCGAAGCGCTGATCGTTTTCACGTCACCCCAGGCACAGAAGCTCTATATCCAGAACGGAAGCCGGACCAACCCGCGCTATTCCGTGGGCGCCGACCCGGATGTGCGCCGCACTTCGGAGATCTTTGGGGCGGTGGACGACATGTCCTGGCGTGACGAGCTGCAGTTCTGGCCACGCCCGCCGGTTCCGGAGATCGGAGGCATCATCCAGATCTGCGGCGAGGAATTTCACGACATGCTGCGCGGAACGATCCCCCCGCGCGAAGCGCTTCAGCGCGCGCAGTCGCGCGCAGATGCGCTTTTCGAGACCCAAGGATCCACGTGACAATCGGAGGAGAGAGCCATGGACCCCAATCGCCTGAAGGGCAAGAACATCCTGATCACCGGCGCCGCCCGCGGCATGGGCGCGACCAACGCCGAGCATTTTGCCGAACAGGGCGCCAATGTGTGCCTTGGCGACCTCAATCTCGATGAGGCACAGGAGGTCGCCGAAAGGATCAACGCACGCGGCAACGGCAAGGCCATCGCCGTGAAGATGGATGTCACCAAGCGCGAGGACAACGCCGCGGCCGTCGCCGCCACGGTTGAGGCCTTCGGGATGATCAACGTGGGTCTCTTCAACGCGGGGCTGAACAAGCCGCGGTTCTTCATGGACATCGACGAGGACAACTGGGACCTCATCATGAACGTGAACACCAAGGCGATGTGGCTCGGGATGCAGGAGACCGCTCGGCAGATGATCAAGCAGGGCAAACAGGACTATCCCTACAAGCTGATCAATGTCGGCTCCATCGCGTCCCGCAAGCCGCTGATCGACGTCACCGTCTACTGCACATCGAAATACGGCTGCCTCGCGCTGACGCATTGCGGCGCGCTCGGTCTGGCCGAGCACAACATCACGGTGAATGGTTACGCCCCCGGTGTCGTCGTGACGCCCCTCTGGGAGCAGCTCGACAAGGATCTCGTCGATATCGGGTTCAAGGAGAAGGAGGGCCAAGCCTACGAGGATATCGTGCGCGACGCCCTGCAGATCAAACGCGTGTCCTATCCCGACGACATCAAGGCCACCGCCGCCTACCTGGCCAGCCCCGACAGCGACTACATGACGGGTCAGATGATCCACATCGATGGCGGCTGGTGCATCCAGTAGCAATCTAACCAACTGAAAACAAAAAATATCCGGTTGCGTCGCATCGCAGCCGCAGGAGGAAGCCATGTCTCGCGCACTCACCCCGAATATTCTGACCCCAGCCGACCTCGAACCCAACTGGAAATGGGAGGGTCGCCTTCCCGCCTGGGGGCACACATCGGTCGATTTCGAAAGACGCATCGACCATGACCGCTTGCGCCGCTACCGCCTCAGCCGCACCCGGCAGGCCCTGAAGGCGAGCGACTGCGGTACGCTGCTGCTGTTTGACGTCAACAACATCCGCTACGTATCGGCCACCAAGATCGGGGAATGGGAGCGGGACAAGATGTGCCGGTTCTGCCTCCTGACCGGCGACGACGCCCCCTATGTCTGGGATTTCGGCTCGGCTGCCGTGCATCACCGCAAGTTCTCCGACTGGCTTGTGCCCGACCATTGCCGCGCCGGCGTGGTCGGAATGCGGGGGACGATCCCGCCGAGTTTCGGCCTGATGAAGAAATATGCCGAGGAAATCGCGGGGCTGATCCGGGATGCGGGCATGATCGACATGCCTGTCGGCGTGGACTATGCCGAAACGGCGATGTTCCACGCCCTCCAGGAGGCCGGGCTGAAGGTCGTGGACGGTCAGCAGATCATGTTGTCGGCCCGCGAGATCAAGAACTGGGATGAAATTCAGCTCCTGACCCAGGCGGCCAGCATGGTCGATGGCGTGTACCACATGATCTACGAGGAACTGAAGCCGGGGGTGCGCGAGAACGATATCGTGGCCCTGTCGAACAAGTTGCTCTACGAGATGGGCTCCGACGACGTCGAGGCGATCAACGCGATCTCGGGCGAACGCTGCAACCCGCACCCGCACAATTTCACCGACCGTCTTTTCCGCCCCGGAGACCAGGCCTTCTTCGATATCCTGCAATCCTACCAGGGATACCGGACCTGCTATTACCGCACATTCAACATCGGCCGCGCCACCTCGGCCCAGCATGATGCCTATGTGAAGGCGCGGGACTGGATCGATGCGTCGATCGACCTGATCCGCCCGGGCGTGACGACCGACACCGTCGCGCAAGCCTGGCCGAGGGCCGAGGAGTTCGGCTTCCCCGACGAACTCAGCGCGTTCGGCCTTCAGTTCGGTCACGGTCTCGGCCTCGCCCTGCACGAACGCCCGATCATCAGCCGTGCGGTCAGCCTCGAGAATCCGATGGAGATTCAGACCGGTATGGTCTTTGCGCTGGAGACCTACTGCCCCGCCGCAGACGGCTACTCCGCCGCGCGGATCGAGGAGGAAGTCGTCGTCACCGATACCGGCTGCGAGGTCATCAGCCTGTTCCCGGCCGAAGAACTGCCGATCGCCAACCGGTACTGACCTGCCCGAATCCGCCCGGTTTCACGGAACCGGGCGCCTTTCCCGAGAGAAATACCCATGAGCCGCGCCAAAGCAAAAAAATCGAACGTCGACGACTATCTGCGCATGTACCGCCAGATGGCGCGGATCCGCGCCTTCGAGGACAACGCAAACCAGCTTTACCTCTCGGCCAAGATGCCGGGTCTCACGCATATGTATTCCGGCGAGGAGGCGGTCGCGGTGGGGATCTGCGAGGCGCTTCGCGTCACCGACAAGATTACCTCGACCCATCGCGGGCACGGCCATTGCGTGGCCAAGGGTGCCGAGTTCAAGGAAATGTTCTGTGAGCTTCTGGGAAAGGAGGAAGGCTACTGTCGCGGCAAGGGCGGCTCGATGCATATTGCCGACCAGTCGAACGGCAATCTGGGCGCTAATGCCATCGTCGGCGGATCGATGGGTATCGCCACCGGCTCGGCCTTCACCGCCAAGCTTCTGGGCAAGGACGACGTGACCGTCTGCTTCTTTGGCGACGGCGCCACCGCGCAGGGCCTCTGGTACGAAGTCATGAACATGGCCGCGCTCTGGAAGCTGCCAGTCATCTACGCCTGCGAGAACAACGGTTATTCCGAATACACGCGGACCGACGAGATCGCTGCGGGGTCGATTGTCGCCCGCGCCGAAGCGTTCGGCATCGAAAGCCACCAGGTCGACGGGCAGGACGTCCTTGCCGTCAACGCCCTGACCGAAAAGCTCGTTGCCCGGGCGCGCAAGGGCGAGGGGCCGTTCTTCGTCGAGCTGAAGACCTATCGCTACCACGGCCACCATGTCGGCGATATCAACCGCGACTACTACCGCTCCAAAGACGAGGAGAAGGACTGGAAGGAAAACAGGGACCCGATCATCCGCTTCCGGTCCTGGCTGGTGGAACAGGGAATCGCCAACGAGGCGGAGATCGACGCGATGAACGCCGAGATTGCGGACGATGCCAAGGCGGCCGTCGACTATGCGTTGGCCGCCAAATACCCCGATTCCACCGAAGTGGACATGCATGTCTACACGGACGTGAAACACGCGCTTGCCCGAGGAGACGCGAGATGAGAGAGATCACCCTTTCCCAGGCCGTCAACGAAGCTCTGGCCGAAGAGATGCGCCGTGACGAGACCGTGTTCATCATCGGCGAGGACGTCGCCGAGGCGGGCACGCCGTTCAAGGTTCTGAGCGGGCTCGTCGAGGAATTCGGAACAGCCCGTGTGGTCGACACGCCCATTGCCGAACCCGGCTTCATGGGCATCGCGGTCGGGGCGGCCATGACGGGCACCCGCCCGGTCGTGGACCTCATGTTCGGCGATTTCATCTACCTGATCATGGACCAGCTCTGCAATCAGGCGGCCAAAACCCACTACATGTCCGGCGGCAAGCTGAGCGTGCCGCTCGTCTTGCGCACCAACCTGGGAGCCACCCGTCGCTCCGCCGCGCAGCACTCGCAGTCGCTGCACGCGCTGGTCGCGCATATCCCGGGCCTCAAGGTGGCGCTGCCGAGTTCCGCCTACGAAGCCAAAGGCCTCATGAAGACCGCCATCCGCGACGACAACCCCGTGGTGATCTTTGAAGACAAGCTGATGTACCAGGACAAGGCGCCCGTGCCGGAGGAGGAGTATCTGATCCCCTTCGGCGAAGCCAATGTTCTGCGCGAGGGATCGGACATCACGCTCATCGGGACGTCCTCGATGGTGCAGGTCTGCCAGAAGGCCGCCGAGATCCTTGGAAGCGAGGGCATCAGCGCCGAGGTGATCGACCCGCGCACCATCGTGCCGCTTGACGAGGAGACCCTTCTGGCATCGGCCCGGAAGACCAGCCGGGTAATCGTGGTGGACGAGGGCCACCAGAGCTTTGGCGTCACGGGCGAAATCGCCAGCCGGATCAACGAGAAGGCGTTTTATCATCTCGACGCGCCGGTGCTGCGCATGGGCGCGATGGACGTGCCTGTTCCTTTCAGCCCGGCGCTCGAGGACATCACCGTCCCGACCCCGGAAAGCGTAGTCGAAAATGCACGTCGCCTCGTACACGGGGAGATGATCCATGCCGCATGAGGTGATCATGCCCGCCCTGGGCATGGCGCAGGATTCCGGCCTGATCGTCGCCTGGCACAAGCGTCCGGGCGACGCGGTCTCGGAGGGCGATGTGCTGTTCGAGGTGGAAACCGACAAGGCGACGATGGAAGTCGAGGCGCAGACTGACGGGTTTCTCCTCCAGGTCCGGCGTGACGCCGGCGATGACGTGCCCGTGGGCGAAGTCATTGCGATGATCGGCGACAGCAAGGAGGACGTGCAGGCCGAAGAGAGCCCTGCCGACGCCCCGCTGCCGGCGGACACCGACCTGCCGACGGGCCGGGAGGTCATCATGCCGGCCCTTGGCATGGCACAGGACAGCGGCCTGATTGTCGCCTGGCACAAGGCCCCCGGCGACGCCGTGGCTGCCGGCGACATCCTTTTCGAAGTGGAGACAGACAAGTCCACGATGGAGGTCGAGGCCGGTCACGACGGCTTCGTCGCTGCGCTTCTGGCCGAAGCCGGCGAGGATGCTCCCGTAGGCGAGGCGATCGCCATCATCTCGGCCGACAAACCGGAAGCACCGGTGCAGCGGAGCCGCAAGAGCGCGCCCGCTGCCGCACCGACCGCGCCCCCAGCAGCGACGGCGCCAAAGGCGGCGCCGAAAGCTCCGGTCCCGGCTACGCCGCCGCCTCCCGCGAGGGCGGAGGTGGTCTCGGAACATGACCGCATACTCGCCTCTCCGAAGGCGCGCCGCCTGGCCCTGGAACAGCGGCTGGACCTGAATCGTCTCGTCCGGGAAGGGTATCCACAACCGTACCACGTGAAGGACCTGGAGATTCTCCGGTCCCTTCCCGCGGAAGCGGCGCCGGGTCCCTCGTCCGGGGCACGACGGATCACCGCCCAGGTTCCGTCCGACGGGTTCTCGAGATTCGCGCTCTGGGCAGCGGAACAGGCCGGTCTCCAGGATGACGGCGCACTGCTTGCGGGCCTTGCCGGTGCAAGCCTGAAGTCGGATGGTGCGGTAGTCGCGGTCGAAACGCCGGTTGGGACGCGGCACTATTCCGTTCCGGGCCGGCAGTTCGGCGATGTCGCGGAGACCGATTCCGGCACCGCCGTGGATCTCGTTTTGCGCGATCTGCGCTCCAGCCGGATCGGCAGCGTGCATCTCGGGCCGGAGGACTCCCCCGTATTGACCGTCTCGGCCCGCGGCGAGGGTTTCGCTCTCACGCTCGAATGCGCGAGCCATCACCTCACCGCGTCTGAGGCCGTCGCCCTTCTCTCCGATTTTGCAGGCCGGATGGAGCAACCGCTCCGCCACCTGCTCTGAAACATGGAGCACGACATGGATTTCACCGACCTCTACATCAACGGCGATTGGCACAAGAGCGATTCTGGCGAGCGGTTCGACGTGGTCAACCCGGCGACCGAGAAATGCATCACGTCGGTCGCTTCGGCCTCGGTCGCCGATGCGGACGCGGCGCTGGACGCTGCCGAAGCGGCGATGAAGGACTGGGCCGCGCGCACCCCGCGGGCGCGCTCCGAAATTCTGCGCAGAGCCTGGGAACTGATGACCGCGCGGCTGGACCATTTCGCGCACCTGATCACGTTGGAAAACGGCAAGGCCGGCGCGGATGCCCGGGGTGAGGCCGCCTATGCCGCCGAGTTTTTCAGGTGGTTCGCGGAGGAGGCCGTCCGGGCCGACGGGATGGTGACCCACGCCCCCGCATCGGGCGCCCGGATCATCGTGCAGCACAAGCCCGCCGGCATCGCCGTACTGGTGACGCCGTGGAACTACCCGGCGGCGATGGGAACGCGCAAGATCGCGCCGGCCCTCGCCGCGGGCTGTGCCGTGATCATCAAGCCGGCCGCCGAAACACCGCTGACCATGCTGGCGCTCATGCCGCTGCTCGAAGAGGCTGGCGTCCCGCCGGGGTTGGTCAACGTGCTCCCGACCCGAAGCGCCGGGCCGCTGGTGAGCCACATGATGCAGGATCCGCGGGTGCGGGTGATCTCCTTTACCGGATCGACCGCCGTCGGCCGCAAGCTCCTTCACGCCGCCGCGGATCAGGTGCTAAAGCCGGCGATGGAACTTGGCGGCAACGCGCCGCTGATCGTCTTTGACGATGCCGATCTCGATGTCGCGCTCGAGGGCGCCATGGTTGCCAAGATGCGCAACCTCGGCTCCGCGTGCACGGCCGCCAACCGGATCTACGTGCACGAGGCCGTCGCGGAGGAGTTCACCCGGCGCCTTGCCGAGGCAATGGGCAAACTCAAGGTCGGAGATGGTACCGATCCGACAGTGGACGTGGGGGCGCTGGTCAACGCCGACACCCGCGACAAGGTAGCCGCCTTCGTGGAAGATGCCGTCTCCAGGGGCGCGAAAGTCGAGGTCGGCGGAAAGGCACCCGAAGGAAAGGGCTACTTCTACCTGCCGACAGTACTCACCAACGTCCCAGAAACCGCCGAATGCGTTCATGACGAGATCTTCGGCCCGGTTGCCGCCCTGCAATCCTTCTCCCATCAGGAAGACGTCATCCGTCGGGCCAACGCCACAGAATACGGCCTCGTGGCCTATGTCTTCACGCAGGACATGAAGCGGGGCATGCAGGTCTGCGAGCGGATGGACTATGGCATGGTCGGCCTTAACCGCGGCCTTGTCAGTGACCCGGCCGCCCCGTTCGGAGGCATGAAGCAATCCGGCCTTGGCCGTGAAGGCGGGCATGAAGGCATGCTCGAATTCATGGAAACTCAATACATCTCGGCCAGTTGGTAGGGGGCAGCATGTCGGACGTCATCGCATCACCCTCCGTCCGCGCACTCGCCGGACGCATGGGAATCGACATCGAGCAACTCGCCGACGATCTTGGCAGGACGACGATTGCGCGGGAGGATCTCGAGCGCGACACGCCCGCACGGGTCCCCGCCGGCGACAAGTCCTACTGGGACGTGGACCACGGCAAATACGGGCCGGTGACCGAGGAACCGATGAGCCGCTTCGCCCGCGTCGCCGCGGCCAATCTGGGCGCCGCAAATGCGGTGATTCCGCAGGTAACCCACCATGATCGGGCCGACGTCACAGCAATCGAGGCCTTTCGCCGGGAGATGAAGGACGAGGCCCGGGCGCGCGGCGTGAAGCTCACCGCGCTGGCCTTTCACGTCAAGGCAACCGCGCTGGCCCTTCGCGCCTTTCCGCGGTTCAATGCCTCGCTCACGCCCGACGGCGAGACGCTTGTGCTCAAGGACTATGTCCATATCGGGATCGCCGTCGACACGCCTCACGGGTTGATGGTGCCGGTGATCCGCGACGCGGACCGCCGGGGGCTCCTGCAGATCGCGGCCGATATTTCCGACCTCGCCGCCCGCGCGCAGGAGCGCAAGGTAGGGCCGGACGAGATGGGCGGTGCCTCGATGACCATCTCCTCGCTCGGCGGCATCGGCGGGACGGCCTTTACGCCGATCGTCAACCCGCCCGAGCTTGCCATTCTCGGTATCACCCGCACCGAAACGGCGACCGTCTGGGACGGCGACACGCCACGCCCCGCGCCAATGCTACCGCTCGACCTGAGCTATGATCACCGCGTGATCAACGGCGCCGACGCGGCGCGGTTCATGGCCCATCTTTGTCGCCTGCTGGCAGATCCGCGACGCATGTTGATCTGAGGCGCGGGGAGGGCTGAGTGGCGCGAGGCGTGTATTGTCGCCGGACGTGATGCCGCCGAGGGTCCGGGACGCCGCGCCTGACAGCTCAGTGTCTCCGCCCCAACCGGCGGGGCCGCACCTATTTCTTCGATTTCAGGGACACCCGTAGCTCGAAGCCGTCATCGGTCTCGGTCCAGCTCGCGCCGGCCTTGCCAAGCGCCTTTTCCAGCGCGCGGACCGTGGAATAGCCGGCGCCGCCTCCGCCTTCCAGGCGCTTGAGCGTCTGGACATGGACACCGGCCGCGGCAGCCAGCTCCTTCTGCTTCAACCCGGCGGCGCGACGCGCCCGGGCGATGACTTCGCCGATCTTCATCGTTTGCCAATTGCACCAAAGGGACAAAAGATCAACTCGATATTCCGGAATTGATACGCAAGGTATCGTTGTGTAGCCTCTGAATATATAGATCGCATTTTTGAGGAGGTATGACGAGATGATGGTTCTTGCGACCGGTTTTGCATTGCTTCTGGCGGCGAGCCAGGGGGAGGTTTTTGTTGCACAGGGCGACACCATTGTCATCGCCGGCACGCCGATCCGGATCAGTGGCATCGACATGCCCCGCGCGTCGCACCGGGAGGCCGAGCGCGCCCGGAACGGGATGCAGGAGATCGTCCGGAACCGTTTCGTCGCCTGCCGCGTCTCCGACGAGATGGTCTCCAACCACCGGCTCGGGAACTGCACCGCGGATGGCGAGGACATCGCGGCGACGCTGGTCGCGCTTGGGCTGGCGCTCGACTGCGAGCGCTATTCGGAGGGAAGATACCGGGCGCTCGAACCCGCCGGTGCCCGCGAGAGGCTGACGGCCAGCCCAGACTGCCGCGACTGAGGCCTCAGAGAACCCCCTCCGCGCGGAACAGATCGCGCATGTCGGTCTCCGGGCGCGGCCCGAGATGGCCGATCACCTCGGTCGCGCAGATAACTCCCATCCGCCCGCAGGTGGCGAGGTCGCGCCCGGTGCTCACCCCGTAGAGGAAGCCGGCGGCGAACTGGTCGCCCGCGCCGGTGGCGTCGACCGGCGTCACCCGGTGCACCGGCACCTCGATCCGCTCGTTGCCGCGGATCAGAACCACGTCGTCTCCCGAGCGGGTGCAGATCACCATCGGGCAGTCGAGACGGGCATGGCCGAGCGCGGTCTCGAGATCGTCGGTCTCGTAGAGCGCGCACCATTCATGGACATTGCCGATCACGTAATCCATCTCGTGCACCACCAGCGAGCGGAAGTCGGCCCGGTGCCGGTCAACGCAGAACGGGTCCGAGAGCGCGATGCCGGCACGACCGCCGGCCACCTTGCAGAGGCGCGCGGCCTTGAGGAACGCCTCCTTGCCCTTGTCCTTGTCGAAGAGATAGCCCTCGAGGAACAGGATCTCGGCCGCTGCGGGCACAGCGTCCGGCACGTCGTTCGGGCCAAGCTCGGCGGAGATGCCGAGATAGGTGTTCATCGAACGCTCGCCGTCCGGCGAGACGAAGATCATCGAGCGCGAGGTCGGCAGCTCGCCATTCGGCACCGGCGGATTGACGAAATCGGTCCCCTCGCGGGCCAGCGTCTCGGCATAGTAGCGCCCGAGCGCGTCGTCATGGACCCGGCCAATGAAAGCAGTCCTGAGCCCGAGGTGGCCGAGACCGGCCAAAGTATTGGCGACCGAGCCACCCGGCGCCTGGCGGCGGTCATCCATCGCGGCGTAGAGGATCTCGGCACGGCCGCGCTCGATGAGCTGCATGATGCCCTTTTCGATCCCCATGATGTCCAGGAAACTGTCGTCGGAATGGGACAACACGTCCACGATCGCGTTTCCGATGCCGACGACCTGATATTTCTCGCTCATTCGACGCCGTTCCTCTGGCAGTGCTCGGCAATCACGCAGACCGCGCAGTTGGGTTTTCTCGCCTTGCATACATAGCGTCCGTGCAGGATCAACCAGTGATGCGCATGAAGCGCGAAATCGGCCGGGACATTGTCCTCGATGGCGCGCTCGACGGCGAGGACGTCGCGGCCCGGTGCGATCCCTGTGCGATTGGCAACCCGAAAGATATGGGTGTCGACCGCCTGGGTCGGCATGCGCCACCACATGTTAAGCACGACATTCGCCGTCTTGCGCCCGACGCCCGGCAAGCTCTCGAGCGCGGCGCGCGAATTCGGCACCTCGCCACCATAGTCCTCGACGAGAATGCGCGAGAGCTTCATCACGTTCTTCGCCTTGTTGCGGTAAAGACCGATGGTTCGGATATGCTCGATCAGTCGCTCCTCGCCGAGATCGAGCATCTCCTGCGGCGTCGAGACCCTCGCGAAGAGCGCCCGCGTCGCGCGGTTGACACCCTTGTCGGTCGCCTGTGCGGAGAGCGCGACGGCAACGAGCAGTGTAAAGGCGTTGGTGTGCTCCAGCTCGCCCTTGGGCTCCGGTTCGCTCGCCCGGAACGCTTCGAAGATCCGGCGCAGGGTGGCATAGGGGAGTTGCTTGCTCATGGAAGCGTCATGCCCGCTGCGGCAGGGCGGGGCAAGGGGGCGCTGCCACCCACGCCCACCCGCGCGTTCCCCCGGGTTATTTGGGTGCAGAATAATTGGAGCGGGCGCGACAAGCGCAGGAAACGGGTCGCGCGTGGCCGAGCGGAAGCCTAGATTTGGGTTCAAGCCAAGAACAGGTCCGAGATGAACGCTCCCGATTCCAGCTACCACTTCCACGTCATGCGCCGTGCGCTCGACGAGATCGACGCCGCGAAGGCGGCCGGCGAGATGCTGTCGCTCGAGGAGCTGGCGGCGCGGATGCAGATGAGCCCGGCGCATTTCCAGCGGCTGTTCAGCCAGTGGGTCGGGGTATCACCGAAGCGCTACCAGCAATATCTCACGTTGGAGCAGGCGAAATGCCTGTTGCGGGAACGGTTCACGACGCTGGAGACGGCCGATGCCGTCGGGCTGTCGGGCAGCGGTCGGCTCCATGACATGTTTCTCAGGTGGGAGGCGATGACGCCGGGAGAGTTCGCCCGCGGCGGCAAGGGGCTTGGGATCGCATGGGGCTGGTTCGACACGCCGTTCGGCGAGAGTCTCGCAATGGGGACCGAGACAGGGCTTTGCGGCCTCGCCTTCACAGCCGAGACCGGGCGGGAGGTGGCGATGGCGGATATGGTGAGCCGCTGGCCGCAGGCGACGTATCGCGAGGATCCGGATGCGCTTGCCCCCTGGATGGCGGCCGTGCTCGGCACCGCCGAGGCGGACCGGCCGGCGCAGCTGCACCTGATCGGCGCGCCGTTCCAGATCAAGGTCTGGGAGGCGCTGCTGAAGATCCCCTCCGGCCATGTCACCACATATTCCGAGATTGCCGGCGCCATCGGCCACCCGAAGGCCAGCCGCGCCGTCGGAACAGCCGTCGGGCGCAACCCGATCTCCTGGCTCATTCCGTGCCACCGCGCGATCCGCAAGTCCGGGGCACTGGGCGGCTACCATTGGGGCCTGCCGGTCAAGCGGGCGTTGCTGGCCTGGGAATCGGCTCGGGCGGACGCCGGATAGGCGCCTCTGTCGCGCGATGATCGGGGCTGCCAATCCGTCGCGATCCGGACTATCCTCGGATCAGAACAAGAACGTGAGGCAAAGAGCATGAGTTCCCGATTTATCCTTGTCGTCTTCGGCGGCACATTTCTTCTGGCGGCCTGCACCGACCCGGCGAATCTCGACCCGAACCGCAACTACACACGCGATTCCGCAATCGTCGGCGGCGTGATTGGCGCCGCGACCGGGCTCGTGGTCGGCGAGGGCGAGGCCAGGGACGCGGCCATCGGTGCCGCGATCGGCGCCGGCGCCGGCGCGATCGTCGGCAACCGGATGGACCGGCAGGCAGAGGCACTGCGCCAGTCGATCTCCAACCCGAACATCGCGATTACCCAAGAGGGCGACCTGCTCCGGGTGACGATGCCGCAGGACATTCTCTTCGCCGTCGACAGCGCGGCGGTAAGCCCGGCCGTTCAGGGCGACCTTGCGGCGCTGGCCAGGAACCTCAACCAGTATCCGGACACCACGGCCCAGATCGTCGGCCATACCGACAACACCGGCGATGCGTCCTACAATCAGGACCTTTCGGTGCGCCGGGCACAGGCGGTCTCGAACATGATCGTCGCCGGCGGCGTCGCGCCCTACCGGATCACCGCGAGCGGCCGCGGCGAGGACGCACCGGTCGCCTCGAACCTCACCGAGGAAGGCCGGGCGCAGAACCGCCGGGTCGACATCCTGATCCGGCCTCAGGCGTAGAACTTTCCATCCTGACAGGGGCACGCCGCGCGGCGCTCCGATGCTGAGAAGCATAACCGGATCGGCCAACTGGCCGGTCCGCGATTCTTCTGGCCCATGAAGTCAAGCGGTGTATTCTTCGCTTGATCTCGATCAACACCCGCCTGTGGCTCCGGCAGCAACATACGCCTTGTCTGTCAGACCGGGCTCGCGATGCGTTATCCCAACGTCCCTCTCGGGCCACTCGGTCTCGCCAGACCGGGAGCCGATCGCGAGGCGGGCCCCAACGATTGCGGGATCCAGGACCATATCGTCGGTCCTGACAGATGCCGGACATGCGACTGCCCGGCCGGCATCTGTCGGTTCGGTTCTCTGGATGCCGGCAAATTCCATGACAGGAGAGGAAAGAAGGTATTGAAATGAATGACCTGAAAAAGCTGACAATGATCGCGACATGCGTTGCGGCAACCCTGTTCTGCTCGGCGACCGCCTGGGCGCAGGACGGGCCGCCACCGCACAAGCCGCTGGAAAAGACCATCGGGCAGGCACGGCCCGAAGTGGTTCCGTCCCTGATTGTGCTGAACGCCGACGGGGCGACACTCGAGGGCAGCACCCTGACCCTGAAGGACGTGGCACAAAACGCCATCGTCTTTGCCGACCGGCCGGTGCGCGCGGCCGGCCACGCGACCGTCGCCGACCTGTTGTCTGAATGGAACGAGGGGTCCGAGAGCTTCGCGGCCGACCCGCCGAACGCAACCGTGTCGGTCTTCGGAGACAGTGCCGACCAGATCGCCGATATCGTCGTTACCCTGCGCTCGCCGGCGATGTCTGGCGAGGATCTCGTTTTCGATGTCGACGTGCTGGAGGGTGACCTCTGGAACCTGACCGGGCCGGCGGCGGTATTCATCGACCGTATCGGACGCCCGCTGACGCCGATCTCGGGCGCAGGCGTGGCACGGCGCACGGCGGCGCGCGCTGCGATGTATCAGACCACTAACGCAGAAACTTGGGCCAACCAGTCGCCCTGCGGATACGCCGATTATCCTCCGTGCCCGCAGGTCCGCTACTGACGTGGGCCGGCATCGGCACGGCCGCTGCTGGCAAGTCAACCACAGAAACGGGAGGCCCTGCCGGCGGAGCACCGGCAGGGCCTCTTCCTTTCGGGGCGCCACGACCGCCTCCGACAAGCAAGGCGGTTTGCGACAGGAGAGCGCACGGGGAATCGGTCGATCTCCGGCCGCATGGTATACTTTCCGCAGGGTCACCCGACCCACCACCGAATCCGGCGGCATTCCAGGGAGGACAGCCATGTATGCGCGCATTACCAGCTACAAGATGAAACCCGGCTCACGGGCGGGGGCGACCGAGGTGATGAACGGGCTCCGCGGCAACATCCTGGGCCTTCCGGGGATGGTGCGGTTCATCAACGTGATGCAAGACGATGGCAGCGGGCTGGTGATCGCGCTCACCACCCAGGAGACGATGGACGAGGAGACGACCGAGAAGGTGGCGCAGCTCTGGTCAAATTTCGCGGAGTTCCTCGAAGCTCCGGTCGAACGACAGGACTATCACGTCCTGGCCGACTGGTCGGCCTGACGCCGCTAGCCGTCGAAACTGAAAAGGCCGGCAGATGCCGGCCTTCGATCGAGGTTTTCAGATTGCCAACGGCGCTCAGTGCAGCTTGGCGTCAACGACCTTGATGCTCTCGTCGATCATCGCCGTCGCATCGCTTTCGGTCATGCCCTTGGCGACCACTTCCGACGCGGCGGCGATCGCCACGTTGATGGCCCTGTCGCGAACTTCGCGGACCGCGTTTGCCTCGGCAGAGGCGATCTGGTCCTCTGCGGCCTTCAGGCGGCGGGCGATCGACTTTTCCAGGTCGACCTTTGCCTGCTTGGCGGCTTCCTCGGCATCGGCCTTGGCATGCTGCACGATCAGGCCCGCCTGTTCGGAGACCTCCCGCTGCTTGCGCTCGAACTGCGCCAGCAGGGTCTGGGCCTCCTCGCGCAGCGCGCGCGCCTCGTCGAGCTCGCCGCGGATCGTGTCGGCGCGGTCATCAAGCATCTTGCCGAGCATGCCCGGCACCTTGAAATAGACCAGCACGCCGACAAAGAGGAGGAAGGCGATCAGGACGACGAAATTGGTGTTTGCCAGCGAAAAGAACGGCCCTGAGGCGGCCAGGGCAGGCGCGGCCGCGGTCGCGAGCACTGCGGAAAGGATGAGCTTGCGCATCAGGCGTCTCCCTTGATCTGCGCCTCGACGGCGGCTGCCACGGCGCCGGCATCGACCGGGCGGCCGAGGCTGGTGACGATCTCCGCCGCGGTGTCCTTGGCCACCGCGTCGACGCTCGCCATCGCGCTGTCGCGGATCTCGGCGATGCGCTCGGCGGATTCGGCCGTCTTGGCGGAAATCTCGGCATCCGCCTTCGCCGTCGCCTCGTCGAGATCTTCCTTGATCGCGGCGCGGGCCTCGGCGGCAATCTTCTGTGCCTCGACACGGGCCTCTGCCAGTGCCTTGTGGTAGGCTTTCTCGGCCTCGACCGCCCTGAGCTTCAGCTCCTCGGCCGCGGCGATGTCATTGGTGATCGTGCCCTTGCGCTCGGCAAGGACGCCGGCGATGCGCGGCAGCGCGATCCGGGTCAGGATGAAATATATCGCCAGGATGGCGACGATCAGCCAGAAGATCTGGTTTGGGAAGGTCGCGAAGTCCAGCTGCGGCATGCCGGCCGCTTCGGTCGCGTGGGCCGCAGCCGTGCCGCCTTGCGCCGCATCGTGCAGGGCCTCCATGGCGCCTTCGGTATGTGCCCCGGCTTCGGGGGCTTGGCTTTCGCCGGCCATGCTATCCTCCTGGATCTGGTGGTTCACCGAGGGGCCGAACGGGTCGGCCCGCCCCCTCGGCGGCAAGGATCGGAAGAAATGTTGCTCAGACGGCGAACATCAGCAGAAGCGCGACCAGGAACGAGAAGATGCCCAGGGCTTCGGCAAAGGCGATGCCGATGAAGAGCGTCGCGGTCTGACCGGCCGCGGCAGTGGGGTTGCGCAGGGCGCCGGCGAGGAAGTTGCCGGCAACGTGGCCCACACCGATAGCGGCCGCGCCCGAACCGATGCCAGCGAGGCCGGCGCCGATGAATTGACCCATGCTTGCGATATCGCCTTCCATTTTCGTTTCTCCTTGCGATTGGAAGTGGATGTTTCTGTCTGTGTCGGGGACCTGTTCGCGACCGTCAGTGCGACGGGTGCAGCGCGTCCTTGAGGTAGACGCAGGTCAGGATGGTGAAAACGTAGGCCTGCACGAAGGCGACCAGCAACTCGAGCCCGTAGATCGCCACGATGGCGAGGATCGAGAAGGGCGCGACCGCAGCGATGGCGGCGAAGCCGGCGAAGACCTTGATGACGGCGTGGCCGGCCATCATGTTGCCGCCAAGACGGATGGAGTGGCTGACCGGTCGCACGAAGTAAGAGATCAGTTCGATCACCGCGAGCACCGGGCGGAGCGGCAGCGGCGCCGACTTGACCCAGAAGAGCTCGAGGAACTTTGTGCCGTTCTTGACGAAGCCGACCACTGTGACGGTGATGAAGACCGCCAGCGCCAGCACCGCGGTGACGGCGATATGCGACGTCGTGGTGAAGGACATTGGCACGAGCCCGAGCATGTTCGCGGTGACGATGAACATGAAGAGCGTCATGATGTAGGGGAAGAAGACCAGCGCGTCCTTGCCGGCGACATCCTCGACCATCTTGTAGACAAAGCCATAGGCGAGCTCGGCGACGGACTGGGCGCGGCTGGGAATGATGGCGCGGCCGCGCGTGCCGACGACGAGCAGCAGGGTGATCACCCCTACGGCGATCGCCAGCCAGAGCGTGACGTTGGTGGGGGTGAGCATTCCGACAGAGTCGCCGCCAAAAAGCGGTTTGACCACGAACTGGTCCATCGGATGGATCTGGATTCCGCCGCCGTGCGCTTCTTCTGCCACGTCTCAGTCCCTCTTGTCCTCGGCCGCTTTCGCTGCCTGCTTCTCCTGAACGTCCGCAGCGGTCCGCATCATCACGCGCACACCGGCCGCGAAGCCCACCAATATGAACAGCACCAGCATCAGGGGCTTTGTGCCTAAAAGCGCGTCCAGCCCGAGACCGATGCCAAGGCCGATCACGATCCCGGCCACAAGCTCCGTCACCATCTGCCAGGCCACGTTCGCCTGAGAGATGTCTCCCGTCGGTGTGGGCCCCTTTGCCTCGCCCTTGGCACGCGCGATCTTCTCTTCGAGCCGCCGGAGCCGCTCGCGTTCGCCGTCGTCAGACAAGTGGGACCGCCCTCCAACAATTGGAGCGGACCCTATGCCGGGGGTGGCGTCGGAGTCAATTGGCTATGCCGCAACTGAAAATCCAGACAACTCATTGATTAAAAAACATAAAAATGCGGACACTGATTCCGCCGCTCGTGTTAGCGCCCGACATCTCCCCGGGGAGCAAATTCAACCTTTTGGTTGATCTTTTCGCAAGGGCCGCGACCGATTGATGCACGTCAATCCCGAACCCCGGCGGAATGCGCTAGACTGAAGCGAGTCGAACCTGGGTGCTGTCGGCCCCGGTCTCCATTGCGAGTTGCGGTGTCTACGGCGCGTTCAGCCCGGGAAATCTGCGGAGGGTACAGCCATGATCTTCGACACCAGACTTCAGGGAATTTTCAGATGGACACGGCAGCTCGCGCTTATCGCCGTCGCAGCCAGTTTCTCCTCGGGCGTGGCCCTCGCCCAGGAAAGCGAAGAGGACTACCATAGCTCTCCCTCGATGGCGACCGGAGAGGACCGCACCAGCGCGGCCAACCAGGCCACCGCCTGGATCCTGCGCATCATCGACGGCGATTCCGAGCGCTGCGGGCAATTCCCCTGGGTCTATCGCTATGACTGCCTAAGCTATGTCTTCAAGGACGCGGCGGCGGTCCGAACCAACAAGCCGAGCGACTATCGAAAGGCGCAGGAAATTCTGGCCACCGGCGGCGCAAAGCTGAGTGCACTGGTCGATCAATACGAGGATCCGGCCCAGCCGCCTTCGCGCATTGGCAATCGTACAATCCGTGCGGTCAAGCAAACCGCCAGAGCCGAGGTGGAACCGGCGGCGCGTGCGATCATCAAGGAAACCGAAACGCTGCTCCTGCGCTCCGGCGGCACGCCGAGGAAACAGGTGCAATATGACAAGATCGCCATGGCGGTCTCCTCGACCGAGTTGCTTCTGCGTTCCGCGCTCGAGAACCTGCCCGGCTTCCCGGGCCACGCGATCCGCACGGCGCACCGCTTCGCTGCCGTGGTCCTGCTGACGGACGCGTTCGCGCGCGGCTGATCCGAGCCGGTGTCCTTGGCGCAGGCCGCGCCAGCGACCCCGCTGAACACGGCGAGCCCGGCCCTTTGCGGCCGGGCTGATTTTCCGGATCGTTCCCCGGTATCACCGCGTGGCAGGCCGCAAGATCCCACTATGGGAAATGGCCAAGCCGCGGCATTGCCGGATCAGGCAGGCATCGGAGGCTCAATTGGCGCGGCGGCGCCACGTGAGTAGCCGCCCGTCGAGCACGGCAAGCCCGCAGAAGATCAGCGCCATGCCGAGCAGGTGCTCGGTTTCGACATGGTCGCCAAGGACCAGAGCGCCGAGCAGAACGGCCGAAACCGGCGCAACGAAGGTGACGGTCGAGGCATTTGTCGCGCCGACCCGCCCGACCAGTGCATACATCGCTATGAAGGAGAGGCCGGTCAGCGCCACGCCGATCGCGATCAAAGACAGCCAGCCGGCGAGCGAGGTGATATGTGGCACCCCTTCCACCGCCAGCATCACCGGTGTCATCTCGACCGCTCCCGCGGTCAGCGCCATTGCCGCGAGGACCGCCGTGTCGAGGCCGTGGAACCGGCGCAGGTAGTTCAGCGCCACCGCGTAGCAGATCGGCGCGAGCAGCATGAACAGGATCGCCCAGACCTGGCTTTCGGCGCCGCGGCCGACCGCCGGCAGGGTCAGCACCACGATGCCGGCGAATCCGAACAGGATACCGAGGCTCCGTCCCGCCGTCGCCTTCTCGCCGCCGGGCCAGAAATGCGAGACGATCACCACCATGATCGGCATCATCGCGTTGACGATCCCGGCCACGCCGGAGGTCACATATTGCTGCGCCATCGGGTAGATGGCGAAGGGGATGCCGTAGTTGGCAAGGCCGAGAAACAGCATCTGCGCGGCCAGTGCTGGCCGCCAGGGCACCGGCTTGCGCGTCGCCCAGACCCAGGCCCAGCAGGTCGCCGCGCCGAGCGCGATGCGCAGGGCGGAGACCGAAAGCGGTCCGATGTCCCTCAGCAGGATCGCGTTGAAGAGGAAGGAGGCCCCCCAGCCGAAACCAAGCGCCAGGACCCAGAACCAGTTGCGTATTGTCATGCGGCTTCTCTGCCAGAGGGCGAAGGCACGCGCCACCCGCTTCTTGCGGTTTTGAGACACTGGGAAGGTCCGGTTTCTGGAGGACGCCTCAGACGTTGACTGGCGACGCCATGCGTTTTCTGCATTGCGGCATTTCGGTCGCCGGCCCTTCATGTGTTACCGGTAACAGTCTAGCTTGAAGTCAGATCGAAACAACGACTTACAGGACAGCAACCATGGACAAGATCGATTTTGACCGCGCCATCCACCCCGAAACCCTGCGCCGGATCGAACGCGAAGCGGAGCAGATGCGGGCCCGGATGATCGCTGAGAGCGTTTCGGCCGGCTGGAAGCGTCTGACCGCTTTCGTGAACTCCTCTCGCCCGGCGTCCGAACGGACCGCCTGAGCGGAACCTGCCCCGCCGCCCCCTGCGGCAGGGCTCTCCTGGCGGCGCGGCGGGTCTCTCCCTCCCTTTCCCCGGCCGCGCCGCCAGCGTAACCTGCGGCCATGCAGCCGTCGCTTGACCTCGTCTTTGCCGCCTTGTCCGATCCGACCCGCCGTCGGATCCTGACGATGCTTCTCGAGGACGACATGGCGGTCACCGACGTCGCCGACCCCTTCGACATGTCGCTCGCGGCGATCTCGAAGCACCTCGTCATCCTGACCCGCGCCGGGCTCATCAGCCAGGAGAAGCGCGGGCGGTTGAAATGGTGCAAGCTTGAGCCGGACGCCCTGCGAGAGGCCTCGGTCTGGATGCAGGGATTCGGCCAGTTCGAGGCGATCAATCTCGATGCCTTCGAACGCTTCCTCGAACAGGAACTGGCCGACTTCGACGAGAGCTGACGCCCGCTGTGCCTTGGGAACTGGAATGACCCTGCTCCTGTCCCGGACACGTCTGCCCGGAAATCCTCAGGAGAGAGATCGCTGGCACCGCGCGCCCACTCCCACAGCCGTTCCCTACAGCTTGCGCGCTTCCAGCAACAGCACGAGCGCCAGCACCGTCAGGGCCAAGCCGACCGCAACCAGCGCCTTCGGCAGCGGTTGGCCGAGCGCGACCTCCCAGCCGATCACCCAGCTTGGCACCAGATAGGTGTAGGCCATGACCTTGGAGGCCGGGAGCCGGAGAGCGGCGAACTGCAACAGGAAGAATGTGATCGAAGACGCGACGATGGCCACGTAAATGAGCGTGATCCACACGATACGCGGAAGCGCGGCCCAGTCTGTTTCCAGAATGTCGCGCGCGCCGGGGAGCCCGATTACAAAGGCCGCCGCGACCAGCGTTCCGAAAGCGAAGACCAGCGGGCTCTCGCCCCGGTTCAGCCGCGGCACCATCGGCGTATACGCGGCATGGGCGGCGCAGCCGCCGAAGAAGATCATCTCGCCGCGGCCGATCTCGAAGGCACGGAACGCGGACCAGTCGGCCCGAAAGATGACCCAGAGCGCCCCCAACGCGCCGATCGCCAGTGCCACGGCGATGCGCGTCGTCATCACCTGCCCTTCCAGAAGCCAACCGAATCCCGCCGCCATCAGCGGCGTCAGCGTGAAGACCGCCGCGGCCGAGACCGGCGGCGCCGTCTTGAGCCCCTCGAACATGGTCACGAAATAGACCGCCAACAGGCCCCCGAGGATCAGGTAGCGCCAAGGGGCCGCGAAAGCGGCCCGGGTGAGCCCGCCGGTGCTCGCCGCCACTGCCCCCAGCACGGCCGCCGCCAGCACGAAACGCGCCGCATTGAGCGCCGCCGGTGCAATCTCGTTCGCCGCCATCGACCCAAGACTGAAAGAGCCTGCCACCAGGGCCGAGAACAGCAGCATTGCGAGATGCCCGCGTCCGGACTGCCCCGGAATCCGGACCCGGCTCATCCCTGCTCCAATTCCTTGCACTTCGCCTTGAGAAACTTGACCATCGTCTGGACCTTCGCGGTCCTGTGCAAGTCGACATGGGTGACCAGCCAGAGCGGGCTGTGCCATTCCGGCTTCGGCTCCATCATCTGCACGAGGTCGGGCTCGTTCATCGCTTGGTGGGTGAGCAGGAAACCGATCCCCGCCCCTGCAAGAACGCCGTCCGCCACCGAGCGTGCCTGAGAGGCGCGATAGACGATCCGGTCGGCCGGTATCGTTTCGAACATCCAACGGTAGAAGGGCGCGCGGTCGTTGGGGTCGTCGGTACCAACAAAGCGGTGGCCCTCCCAGTTGCCCTCCTCGAGCATCCCGAACCGCTCAACGTAGCGCCTGGTCGCGTAAAGCGCCATCGGCAGCACGACGAGGCTCTGGACGACATTGTCGGGCTGGTCCGGTTTCCGCCCAGCGCGGATCGCCACATGCGCCTCGCCATATTCGAGCTTGAAGAGTCGCTGGTCGGTCAGGAAGCGCACCCGGATTTCGGGATGCTCCTCCATGAACTCGGCCAGAAGCGGCGCGATCTGCGTCGAGAGCACCGGCACCGAGGTGATGATCAGCTCGCCCGAAACGTCGGATCCGCGCCCCCGGATGCGGCCGACGAGTTGGGTGAACTGGTCTTCGGTGGCCGCGGCGACCTGAAGCAGGTCCATTCCCGCCTCCGTGGGCGTGTAGCCGCGGGCATGGCGCTGGAACAGCTTGGTCCCGAGCCGCGCCTCGAGCGCGTCGACATGGCGGATCACGGTCGCGTGGTGCACGCCGAGCGCCTCGGCGGCGCCGGAGACCGTGCCCAGCTTGGCGACGTGGAAGGAGGTCCGGATCTCGTCCCAGGTATCGACAGTCATCTCACTCAAACCCGCATCCCGCAAAAGTGTTGTGCGGAGATGAACAGATTGCCGCAATTTCCGAAAGCTGTTTTTTGCCCGGCCGACCCCATCTGAACCAAGCAAGTGAAACGGCGCCACCGCAGACTCCGGGAGGCGCCTGGACCAGGAAAGGCATGAACATGAAACGGATAGCTATGATTGCCGGGCTGGTCGCTCTCATCGCGATGCCGGCTGCCGCCGACCAGACCCAGCTTGCCCGCAAGGCAGGTGTCGAGCCCGGTCAATATTCCAGCAGCCAGCTTACACAGCTCCTCGCCCTGCGCGAGGAGGGCGGCAGCCCGTTCAAGATCCAGAGGATTCTGACGAACCCGCTCGGCGAACCGCTCGTCGCGCGCCTGTCGACGACGGGAGACGTCGCCGGAGACGAGTGATCATTCCGGTACTGGCTTGAGGCGCGCGGAGAGCCGCGCGCCTTTTTGCATCCGCGCGACGGATTTTTCCGGGCTCCCCGTGAAAGAGGCAATGACACCTCAACCAAGGGAACCCTCGCCATGAAACGGCACTACCTTTCCGCAGTCGCACTTGCCGCGGTCGCCGCTGTCTCAACCGGTGCGCTCGTCGCCCAGACCGCCGAGGCTCCGTTCGAACCAGGCGTGAACTTCCTGACCAACTGGGACGCGGACGAGGATGGCCGCATCACGCTCGAGGAATTGCAGAGCCGCCGCGACGATCTTTTCGCCGGCTTCGACGAGAATGAGGACGGCGTTCTGAACGCCGATGAATTCGCGGTGCTCGACCAGACCCGCCGGGACTCCATGCAGCGTCCCGCCGATCGCGGCACCGGCAGCGGGCGCGCCGAAATGAGCCTCGGCTTCGTCGCGGCTGACACCGATGGCGACGGCGGAGTCACCCCGGAAGAGTTCCACGCCGCCACCGAAGCCTGGATGGCGATGATGGACGGCAACGGCGACGGCGTCCTCACACAAGCCGATTTCGGCCCCGGTGCCCGAGCGCCCGGGATGGGTCAGGGATGGGCGCAAGGCCAAGGTCCCGGCAATGGTGGCCAAGGCTGGATGCAGGGCCAAGGCCGTGGCGATGGCGGTCAAGGTTGGATGCAAGGCCAGCGTCCCGGAAATGGCGGTCAGGGATGGATGCAGGGCCAAGGTCGAGGCAACGGCAGCCAGGGATGGATGCCGGGACAAGGACGCGGCAATGGCGGCCAGGGACGGATGCAGGCACAAGGACCTAGCAATGGCGGCCAGGGACGGATGCAGGCACAAGGACCTAGCAATGGCGGCCAAGGATGGATGCAAGGTCAGGGCCGCGGCAATGGCGGCCAGGGATGGATGCAAGGTCAGGGCCGCGGCAATGGCGGCCAAGGTTGGATGCAGGATCAGAGGCCCGGTTACGGCGGTCAAGGTTGGATGCAGGGACAACAGGGCCCCGGTCAGGGGAGAGGCAAGGGAATGAACCGGAGCCAGGGACAATACGGCCCGGCCAGAGCCTTCGAGGCCGTCCCGGACGGTGAAAGCGGCCTCTGGGTCGTCGATGGACGTACCGGCGACATTCTCTACTGCAAATCCCTGGCCGACCCCGCCAGCCCTGCCGGATTTGTCCCGACCTGCCGCGAGGTCGATCTCGGCAACTGACCGACTGGATCCGCCAGCATTGGCTGCCTCTGCATTTCCGCACAGAGCAAGAGCGATTTCCGCGGATTGAAGGCACGAAAGAACATAAGCACCTTTGGCTGGAACAAGAACCCAGCCGAAGGACATTCCGTAGATGACTTCCCCGACCCTCCTCAAGATCGACAGTTCCGCCCGCCTGACCGACTCCGTGAGCCGCGAGCTGACCAACGCGATCGTCGACAAATTCAATGGCGCGACGGTGATCACGCGCGATCTTGCGCGCGAACCGCTGCCGCAAGTCGACGAGGGCTTCGTAACCATCACCAAGGGCAGCGCGCCCGAAACGCTCTCGCAAGGCCAGCGGGACATGATCGCGCTCTCCGACACGCTCGTCGCCGAACTCAAGGCGGCCGATGTGATCGTCATCGGACTGCCGGTCTACAATTTCGGCCTGCCCGCCGCGCTCAAGGCCTGGATCGACCTCATCGCCCGCGCTGGCGTCACCTTCAACTACACTCAGGACGGCCCTGTCGGGCTGCTCACCGGCAAGCGGGTGATCATTGCAATGGCCTCGGGCGGCACCGAGGCCGGTTCGGCGATCGACTACGCCACGCCCTATCTGCGCCACGTGCTCGGTTTCATGGGGATGACGGATATCGAACTGATCCGGGCCGACAAGCTGGCCTTTGACGCTGCCGGAACGATGGCGAGCGCACAGGAACAGGTGGCGCGCATCGCGGCCTGAGCAACGTGCAAAGGCGCAGTGCCGTCAGCCCGCCCCCGGCGGCGATTGCGGCACTGTGCTTCCCGGACCAAGCGGGCGCTGCATATAGACCGTGTCGACCCATTGGCCATGCTTGAAGCCCACCGCCTTGAGCGTGCCGACATGCTCAAACCCGAGTGACCGGTGGAGCTCGATGGAACCCCGGTTGGCGCTGTTGCCGATCACCGCGATCATCTGGCGGCGCCAGCCTTCCTCGCAGCGCGCAACGAGTTCGGCGAGCAGCGCCCGGCCGACGCCCCGGCCGCGGGCGGTCTCGGCGACATAGACCGAATCCTCGACCGTGTTGCGATAGGCCGGGCGGGCGCGGTAGGCCGCAGCATAGGCATAACCGAGAATGCGATCCGCGCGCTCGGCGGTGGCGACGAGATGCGGAAGACCGAGCTCTCGCACCGCTTCCCGCCGGCGGCCCATTTCTTCGGTATCCGGCGGGATCTCCTCGAAGGTGGCGAGCCCGTGCAGCACTTCATAGGCGTAGATCGCCGCGATCTGCGGCAGGTCCTCGGGCCGGCTGTCGCGCACCAGAATTCCCGACATGGTTCGTTAGCCCAGCTGCGATTTGACCCGCGGGCCGACAGCGCCGAAATCCATCTGCCCCATGTATTTCGCCTTGAGCGCGCCCATGACCTTGCCCATGTCGCGGATGCTC
Organism: Tropicimonas sp. IMCC6043; assembly: GCF_004146235.1. Lineage (GTDB taxonomy): Bacteria > Pseudomonadota > Alphaproteobacteria > Rhodobacterales > Rhodobacteraceae > Tropicimonas. The sequence goes on from NZ_SELO01000016.1 coordinate 35,626, forward strand.
TCCGCTCCGGTATCGGCGATCGCCTTGGCAATGGCAGCGTCGACCTCGTCCTCGGTCAGCTTGCGGGGAAGAAATTCCTCGATCACGAGGATTTCCGACCGCTCCTGCTCGGCGAGTTCCAGTCGGCCTCCCTCCTCATAGGCATGCGCGCTCTCCTGGCGCTGCTTGACCATCTTGCCGAGGATCTGCAACACGTCATCCTCGGTCACGCCCTCTGTGGTGCTTTCGGCACGGACGGCGATGTCGCGGTCCTTGATCGCCGCGGTGATCAACCGAAGCGTGGACAGCCTGTCGGCCTGCTTGTTGCGCATGGCCTCCTTAAGGGCAGCGCTCACCCTGTCCCTGATCTGCGTCATTCTCGTGGCTCCCCCGGATCTCGGATAACGCGCCGGGGTAATAGAGAGTTCGCACCAGACTGGCAAGGCGCGCGGTTCCGTGACAGGCCTGCGCGGGTGGCGTGGCGCGTCGGGGCCGCTTGACGCCCCGCCGCCTGCCCCATAGGTTGCCGCCGATTTGCCCGCAGGAGTCGCCTGATGCCCAGCCCGAAACCCACCGCCTGCCTCGCCCTTGCCGACGGGACACTGTTTTTCGGGCGCGGCTTCGGCGCAAAGGGGCAGACGGTCGCCGAGCTTTGTTTCAACACCGCGATGACCGGCTACCAGGAGATCATGACCGACCCTTCCTATGCCGGCCAGGTGGTCACCTTCACCTTCCCGCATATTGGCAATGTCGGCGTGAACACCGATGATGATGAGGCGGCGGACCCGGTGGCCGCCGGCATGGTGGTCAAATGGGACCCGACCGAACCCTCGAACTGGCGCGCGGCTGAACGGCTCGAAGCCTGGCTCGAGCGGCGCGGCCGGATCGGCATAGGTGGCATCGACACCCGGCGGCTGACCCGCGCGATCCGGCAGCAGGGCGCGCCGCATGTCGCGCTGGCGCATGACCCCGAAGGCAAGTTCGACATCGCCGCGCTGGTCGCGGCGGCGCGCGGGTTCAAAGGGCTGGTCGGGCTCGACCTCGCGCGCGACGTGACCTGCGCGCAGAGCTACCGCTGGGACGAGATGCGCTGGGCCTGGCCGGAAGGCTACACGCACCAGGAAGCGCCGAAATACAAGGTCGTGGCCGTCGACTACGGCGCCAAGCGCAACATCCTGCGCTGCCTCGCCTCGGTGGGCTGCGACGTGACCGTGTTGCCGGCGACGGCAACGGCGGACGAGGTACTGGCGCATGCGCCCGACGGCGTGTTCCTGTCGAACGGGCCGGGCGACCCAGCGGCGACCGGCGAATATGCCGTGCCGATGATCCGCAGCGTTCTGGACGCGGGCCTGCCGGTCTTCGGCATCTGCCTCGGCCACCAGATGCTGGCGCTGGCGCTCGGCGCGAAGACGATCAAGATGAACCACGGCCATCACGGCGCGAACCACCCTGTGAAGGACCTCGAGACCGGCAAGGTCGAGATCACATCGATGAACCACGGGTTCACCGTCGACGCCCAGACTCTCCCCGAAGGCGTTCGCGAGACCCATGTCTCGCTCTTCGACGGCTCCAATTGCGGGATCCGCCTGGAGGACAAGCCGGTCTTCTCGGTGCAATACCACCCCGAGGCCAGCCCCGGCCCACAGGACAGCTATTACCTCTTCGAGCGTTTTGCGGCGGCAATGGCGGACCGTTCCGTCGCAGCCTGAGCGAAAGAGCCGCTTGGGCCCTGCCGGTTAAGCACTCATTAACCAAGGGCCGAGCAGTGTCTTCCCGATGTTCCGGGAATACTGGCACGCTCCATGACCGCACCGACCCATAGATCGCTGCTGGACAATCCGGTCCCGCTGAAACGCCGTCCGCGTATCCGGACGGTCCGTACCGATACTCGCGTCATCGAAGGCGGCGGCTCGTCGAAGAACCTGCTCGGCCAGCGGCTGGTGAATCGCGGCGCTCTGGCGCCGGGAGATCTCGTCAAGGCGCTGGCGATGCAGGCGAGACAGGATGCGCGGCTGGGCGACATCCTTCTGGCCAATTCCATGGTGTCCGAATCCACGCTTCTCGATGTGCTCTCCGAGCAATGGCAGACCGATGTCGTCGATCTCGAGGTGGAGCCGCCCGACGCCCGGCTGATCGACGAGTGGAGCGCAACGCGCTGCCTCGGTGACGGGCTCGTGCCCTGGCGACGCACCGGCGCATCCACGATCGTCGCAACCGCCCGACCGGAACGTTTCGCCGCGCATCGAGATGCGCTCGAGGCGCGTTTCGGCAAGGTGCACATGGCGCTGACAACCGAGCCCGCCCTGCATCGGGCGATCACCGCGCTGCGCAACCCGGTCCTGTCCGACCGCGCCGAGCAGCGCGTTCGCCTCGACATGTCCTGTCGCGGCTGGGACGGGCGCCGCGCGGCGCGGATCGTAACCGTTGGGCTCCTGGCCTTTCTCACAGCAGCGCTGCTCTGGCCGGTCGCGACCTTCTCGCTGCTTACCCTCTGGGCCATAGCGACGCTGGTGGCGACGCTGGGCCTCAAGGCGGCGGCGCTCTTCTTCGCGGCCCGCACCCATCACGCGCAACACGGCGAACTCTTCCACACCATCCGCCGCACCGGACCGGTTATCGCCCGGTTGCCGACGGTCTCGGTCATGGTGCCGCTCTTTCGGGAGGCGGAGATTGCCGGAAGGCTGATCCGCCGGCTGGAACGGCTGGCCTACCCCAAGGAACTGATGGACATCCTCCTCGTCGCCGAGGAGACCGACACTCTGACCCGGGCGGCGCTCGCGCGCACCGCCCTGCCACGCTGGATGCGGGTGATCGTGGTGCCGGCGGGCGGCGTGCAGACCAAGCCCCGCGCGCTCAACTACGCGCTCGATTTCTGCAAGGGCCAGATCGTCGGCGTCTGGGATGCCGAGGACGCCCCCGACGCCGACCAGCTCCATAAGGTCGTCCGCCGCTTTCACGAGCGGGGTCCGGAAGTCGCCTGCCTGCAAGGCAAGCTCGACTACTACAATGCGCGCGCGAACTGGCTCAGCCGCTGTTTTACCATTGAATATGCGAGCTGGTTCGGCGTCGTCCTGCCCGGCCTGCAAAGGATGCGGCTGGCGCTGCCGCTCGGCGGCACGACGCTTTACTTCCGCCGCGCGGCGCTCGAGGCCCTCGGCGGCTGGGACGCGCATAACGTCACCGAGGATGCCGATCTCGGCATGCGGCTGGTCCGGATGGGATATCGCACCGAGATGGTCGACACGACCACAAAGGAAGAGGCCAACTGCCGCGTCCTGCCATGGATCCGGCAGCGCTCCCGCTGGCTCAAGGGCTACGCGATGACCTGGGCGGTGCATATGCGCGCGCCGCGCCAGCTCTGGCGCGACCTCGGGCCAAGGCAGTTCGCAGGTTTCCAGGTGCTCTTTCTCGGCACGCTCTCGCAGTTCCTGCTCGCGCCGGTGCTCTGGTCCTTCTGGCTGCTCGCCTTCGGCCTGCCGCATCCCCTGTCCGGCCTGGTTCCCGCGGCGCTCTACTGGCCGCTGATGGGCCTGTTCGTCTCTTCAGAGATCGTCGGCGTCACGCTCGGCCTCTTCGCCACGCGTGGCCGCGGGCACCGGTTCCTGATGCCCTGGGTGCCGACGCTCCACCTCTACTTCCCGCTCGCCGCGATCGCCTCCTACAAGGCCCTTTTCGAATTGCTGATGCGGCCGTTCTACTGGGACAAGACCCGGCATGGGCTCTACGACGAGACCCAGGAGCCCGAACCGGTCACGCTCGAAGCGATGAGCTAGCCGCATACGGAAAGGGCTGCCGCTGGTGACCCGGCGGCAGCCCCATGTTGCGTGGTAGATTGTCCGGTCAGGCCAGCGACGGCTCGATGCCCTTGCAGGCCTCGACGAGGCCCTTCACGGCAGCCACCGAATTGTCGAACATCTCCTGCTCCTCCTTGGAGAGGTTGATGTTCACCACCTTCTCGATGCCGCCGGCGCCGATGATCGTCGGCACGCCGACATAGGTGTCCTTCAGGCCGAGGTCGCCGTCGCAATAGGCCGCACAGGGCAGCAGGCGCTTCTGGTCCTTAAGGAAGGCCTCGGCCATCTCGATGGCCGACGTGGCCGGCGCGTAGAAGGCGGAGCCGGTTTTCAGCAGGCCGACGATCTCGGCACCGCCGTCACGGGTACGCTGGACGATCGCGTCGAGCTTCTCCTGGGTGGTCCAGCCCATTTCCACGAGGTCCGGCAGCGGGATGCCGCCGACGGTGGAATAGCGCACCGACGGGACCATGGTGTCGCCATGTCCGCCGAGGACGAAGGCCGTGACGTCCTTCATCGAGACGTTGAACTCGAGGGAGAGGAAGTGACGGAAGCGGGCCGAGTCCAGCACGCCGGCCATACCGCAGACCATGTTGGTCGGCAGGCCGGAGAATTTCTGGAGCGCCCAGACCATCGCGTCGAGCGGGTTGGTGATGCAGATGACGAAGGCGTCGGGGCAGTTGTCGCGGATGCCCTCGCCCACCGCCTTCATCACCTTGAGGTTGATGCCCAGCAGGTCGTCGCGGCTCATGCCCGGCTTGCGCGGCACGCCGGCGGTCACGATGCAGACATCGGCGCCGGCGATGTCTGCGTAGTCCTGTGTGCCCTTGAGCGCGGCGTCGAACCCTTCGGCGGGGCCGGACTCCGCGATGTCGAGCGCCTTGCCTTCCGGAGTGCCTTCGGCAATGTCGAACAGGACGACGTCGCCGAGTTCCTTCATCGCCGCGAGGTGGGCAAGCGTACCGCCGATCTGACCGGCGCCGATGAGGGCAATCTTGGGTCTGGCCATGATTTGATGTTCCCTGGGTTTGGTGTGACTTCGGCGCTGTGCCTAGCCATTTGAGGGCGCGCGCGCAAGCTTGGCAGCGCGCGGCACAAGGCTGCACGCAGAATAACCCGCGCGAACCGGCGGGCTGGATCGCGGAAATCCCGGAATCAGGCCCAAAAGTGGCTGATGCGGCCCCTTTGGCTTCCATTGAGGGCTGTCTGCCCGGTATCGCATGCGGCACCTGGCCGTCTCGCCAACTTGGGGTGCACGGAAACGCGCGCGGAGGCTTGGAAATCGCTCTCAGATGTCGAGTGCTGTCTCGAAAACACTGGAGCTTGCCTGCTGTGTCGTGCTGCTGCCTGTTGCCACGACGCAGCTGCGCCCGTCGGGAAGCGTGCGCAGAAGAGTCCAGGTGCCGTTGGTGCGCGAACTGAAGAACTCCATCACGCTGTCGTCGCCGGTCACCGCACGACCGCGATGGACCTCTCCGAAGAGCCTGTCGAGCCCAGCCACGACACGGTCGCGCGGCGAACAGGCCGATCTGTCGAGCGCCGGCACGAGCCAGACCGCAGCGACGCTGACGAATAGGGCGCAGAACAGGATAGCCGCGCCGATGGCGCCCGTTCTTTCGTGGCGTTTCTTTTTCCGCATCTTCGTTCCTCGATGCGCACCAACTCGCCCGTCCCCGGTTCTCTGTCCCGCTACCTCACTACGAAGGACATGGTTAACAGGTGGTATACAAAGGCCGATTTCCAGGTGACCGGCGCGCCCGCGCATAATTCTTTCACCCACCAGGGCCCGGCGCGATCTTATCTTGCGCGGCGGGCGCCGCTGTGCTTTCTGCTTTGCAGCAAACGACAGGAGAGAGTCATGGATCCCGCCGCCCGCCCCTATCGCTCGGTTCTCTACATTCCCGGCTCCAGGGAACGCGCCATGGAAAAGGCCCGGGGGCTTGCGGTCGACGCGATCATCTTCGATCTCGAGGATGCGGTCGCGATCGAGGAAAAGGCCAATGCCCGCAAACTGTTGGCCGAGACGCTGGCTGCCGGCGGCTTTGGCACGCGGGCGCAGATCGTGCGGCTGAACGGGATGGAGACGGCCTGGGGACCGGAGGACCTCGCCGCGATCATGGAGGTCGGCCCGCAGGCGGTGCTCCTGCCCAAGGTGGAGACCGCCGGACAGGTCGAGGCCGTCGCGGCACAGCTCGACGCCCATCCCGCCTGCGGCGAGACCGAGATCTGGGCGATGATGGAGACCCCTGTCGGCATCCTGAATGCCCTTACCATCGCCGCCACACCACGGATGACCGGTTTCGTCATGGGTACCAACGATCTCGCCAAGGATCTCGGCTGCCGCTACCGCCCCGACCGGCTGCCGCTCCAGACGGCATTGCAGACCTGCCTGCTGGCGGCCCGCGCCTGTGGGCTCGTCTGCATCGATGGCGTCTACAACGCCTTCAAGGACGAGGATGGGCTCAGGGCGGAATGCGAGCAGGGGCGCGACCTCGGCATGGACGGCAAGACGCTGATCCATCCCGCGCAGCTCGCCATCGCCAACGAGGTCTTCGCGCCGACCGAAGACGAGATCGACCTCGCCCGCCGCCAGATCACCGCCTTCGAGGAGGCCGAGGCGAAGGGTCTCGGTGTCGCGGTCGTCGATGGAAAGATCGTGGAGAATCTCCATATAGTCACGGCGAAGGCCACGCTGGCAAAGGCGGCGGCCATGAACGCCCTGGACTAGGAGATCTTCATGAGTTGGCTGCTTCTCGTTGTCGGCGTCCTGCTGTGGTGCGGCGCCCATCTTCTCAAGCGTCTCGCGCCGGACTTTCGCAGTTCGCTCGGCGATAGCAAGGGGCGCGGAGTCGTCGCGCTCGCCCTGCTGGTCTCCATCGTCCTGATGGTGATCGGGTTCCGCGCGACGCCCGTCGTCCAGGTCTGGACGCCGCCGACCTTTCTTCTCCACGTCAACAACCTCCTGGTGCTGATCGCCATCTTCCTGATGTCACCCGCGCCGAAGAAAGGCCGCCTGGCCAACGGCATGCGCCACCCGATGCTCGCGGGGTTCAGCCTCTGGGCGATCGCCCACCTTCTGGTCAACGGAACGCTGGCGTCTATCCTGCTCTTCGGCGGGCTGCTCGCCTGGTCGCTGGTCGCGCCCGTCCTTGTCAACCGCGCCGTGCCCGACTGGACACCGCCGGAGCCCGGCTCGATCGGGAAGGACGTCATGTTCCTCGTGGCCTCCGCCGTGCTCATGCTGCTTATCGGCTGGGTGCATTCCTGGCTTGGCTACTGCCCCTTTGCGAGTTGCGGATTCTACCCATGAAACTCTATCGGTTCCTGAGCGAGGACGACACGTCTGCCTTCTGCCATAAGGTGACCCAGGCGCTGAACAACGGCTGGCACCTGCAGGGTGATCCGACCTATGCCTTTGATTCGGCACGCGGCGTGATGCGGTGCGGTCAGGCGGTGGTGAAGGAGGTTGCCGGCACCTACCACCCCGACCTCAAGCTGGGAGAGCAGTGACATGGCCACGGCAACCGCGCAGAAGACCAACCCCGGCCGCTTCTTCGAGGACTACCGGTTCGGCGAGGTGATCGCGCATGCCGTGCCGCGCACGCTCTCGGGCGGCGAACGGGCACTCTACCACGCGCTCTACCCGTCCCGCTTCGCACTGGCCTCCTCGGACGAGTTTGCCCGGAAATGCGGGCTGCGCGCGGCACCGATGGACGACCTGATCACTTTCCACACTGTGTTCGGCAAAACCGTTCCCGAGATCTCGCTCAACGCGGTGGCCAATCTCGGCTATGCCGAGGGCCATTTCCGCACGCCGGTCTACCCGGGCGACACGCTGCGCTCGGAAAGCGAGGTGATCGGGCTGAAGCAGAACTCCAGCGGCACCTCCGGCGTGGTCTGGGTCCGCACGACGGGGCGCAACCAGACCAATGACGTGGTGATCGACTATGTCCGCTGGGTCATGGTCCGGAAACGCGATCCCGAAGCGCCGGCGCCCGAGACGGTGGTCCCGGATCTGGCGCAGGTCGTGGATCCGTCCGAACTCGCGCTCCCGCTCGGGCTGGAGTTCAACGCCTACCCGTTCGCGCAGGCCGGCGAACCCCATCGCTGGGGCGATTACGAGATCGGTGAACGGATCGACCATGTCGACGGCGTCACCATCGAGGAAGCCGAACACATGATGGCCACGCGGCTCTGGCAGAACACCGCCAAGGTCCATTTCGACGCGACGTTCCGCCCGGACGGCAAGCGGCTGATCTATGGCGGCCACGTCATCTCGATGGCCCGTGCGCTCAGCTTCAACGGGCTCGCCAATGCCCAGATGATCGTTGGCCTGAACGCAGGCGCCCATGCCAATCCTTGCTTCTCCGGCGACACGGTGAAGGCGTGGTCGGAAGTGCTGGACAAGGCCGAGACCGCCGCGCCCGGCGTCGGCGCGATCCGGCTCAGGCTGGTCGCAACGAAGGGCGGAGCGCCGTTCCGGCTCCGGGGTGAGGACGGCAAGTATCTCCCCGAGGTTCTGCTCGATCTCGACTACTGGGCGCTGATGCCGCTTTGATACAGTCGACGGCAGTCCGTTTCGCACAACTTTCGCAAATCTCCCCGAGGCCGGGACACGAGATCACGCCCCTCTGGCGGATTTCCTTCGGGCGAGAACAAACGCCAGCCCACCGATCAGCAATACCCCTGTTTCTGGAAGAGGCACAGTTTCCGGCGCCGGTGCCAGAGTCGCCGTGACATAGAGCGGATCAGGGTAGGTGCCGAAATCCGCATCGAACCGTCCCACGGGGAGCAGCGCCTCGACGACATCCCGAATGGTCTCCAAAGACCGGCTTGTGTCCAGTGACATTCGCAAGGCGTGGATACCGCCAAAAGGGCCGCTCTCTTCCGCAAGATACAGCCCGGACACGGCGTAGACCGAGTTGTAATACATCCAGGGGTCCAGAACCGCCTCGAAAAATCCCGGGACGATCAGAACAGCCGAAAACGCACGGCCAAGGGCGGAGCTCTGGTCGATTGTCCAACGATCCGTCGGGCCGATCAGAGTGTCCAACTCCGCGTCGTCCACGTGAAGTTCGACCGTGGCCAGTGTCCCAACCGGCGGAATCGGCGGATTGCAGATGGGCTGGTCACTGCCGCCATCGCATCCGTAGGTTCCGTAGAATTCGGCCAAACCGGTTTCCGAGGGAACATTCGAAATATACGCATCGTAGCTCACGACCAGAGCATCGGATGCCGCCGGCGCAAGCAGCGCGAAGGCAAGTACAGACAGAAGAGGTTTCATGAAATCCCTCAATACAAGACCGGCCCCCGTTCGAACCATGTCATCAATCGTTAATAAATGTAACGCTTTTTCGATCAGGAATGCTCTGTTCGCTTCGGTTCTAACTGATCTCTCGTCGCGTGAAAGTCCGGGTACAGCGAAATTGAGCCTGGCGTTTGGCGCGGCACGACGGTCAATGACAGCCGCTTCATCTACCAAGTTCGACCGCGGACCAATGAAGACGGCACTTCGAAAGGTTCGACCGGAGTGCGCCTAACCGGCCGCAAGCCCCGGAATCGGCACGCCGAAGACCTGTGCCAGAAGGACGAAGTTCAGTGTCAGGACGACAGTGGCCCCGAGGATACCCGCAAGTCGGGTCAGCGGGCCGACGCGAAACTCGCCCATGATGTCCTTGCGCCCGACGAAGATCAGCAGCGCCACCATCGGCACTGGCAGGGCGATGCTCAGGATCACCTGGCTCATAACCAGCGCCTCGGTGGCATTGACCCCGAGCGCAACCACGGCGAAGGCCGGCGCCATGGTAACGAGGCGACGCAGCCAGATCGGAATGCGAATATGCAGGAAGCCCTGCATGATGAGCTGCCCCGCCATGGTGCCGACAACCGAGCTGGAAATGCCGGACGCGATCAGCGAAACGAGGAACACAGACGAAGCGGCCGCTCCCAACAGCGGTGTCAACATGTGATAGGCGGTCTCGATCTCTGCGACCTCGCTATGGCCGCGATGGAAGGCGCTCGAGGCCATCATCACCATCGCCATGTTGATCATCCCGGCGAGCGCCAGCGCGATGATGACCTCCCGGTTCGAAAACCGCAGGATCATGCGGCGGTCGCGGTCACTGCCGATCGGGGTGCGGCCCTGCGTCAAGCCGGAGTGGAGATAGATCGCATGCGGCATCACCGTTGCGCCGATGATGCCGACCGAGATCAGCAGCGCCGTCGAATCGGGCATCTGCGGGATCACCAGCCCGGCCGCCGCATCGCCCCAGGCGATCGGCGCGATCAGCAGTTCGATCAAGTAGCAGAGTCCGATCACGCCGACGAAGGCGCCGATGATCAGCTCCATCGGCCGGAAGCCGCGCCCCTCGAACAGCAGGATGCCGTATGTGACAATCGCCGTCACCGCCATGCCGGCCATCAGCGGCATCTGGAAGAGCAGCGCCAGCCCGATCGCCCCGCCGAGGAATTCCGCGAGATCGGTCGCCATGGCGGCGACCTCGCTCACCGCCCACATGACCCAGACGGCGCGGCGCGGGAAGTGGTCGCGGCAGAGCTCGGCGAGGTTCTTCCCTGTGACGATGCCGAGCCGCGCCGAGAGCGCCTGGAATAGCATCGCGATCAGGTTCGCACAGAGCACCACCCACAGCAGCGTGTAACCGTAGCCCGCGCCCGCCTGGATATTGGTCGCGTAGTTGCCGGGATCCATATAGGCGATCGAAGCGATCACCGCCGGGCCGAAGAACAGCAAGGCCGCGCGCGGTCCCCGGCGCTGACCGGCGAGGACCTGCGCCATAGCAGCTTGCGTCCGCGTCGTTACCCGCCCGGTCATGTTGCAACGGCCTCGCACTCTTGAAAGATCACCGCAAATGAAGCCTTGGCAACATTTCTGTCAAGAAGCATTAAAAGCATGGCTGGTCTGCCAGATCGGCGCATGGCCAGCGGCTTCGTTCGCGACGCCGGATAGGCTATGGTCGACAGGGAGGTCGCGAGGCCGGGGAGAGGGTGAATGCAGCAGGATCGAGCGGACGAAGGCGAGGCGACGGTGGAGCCAGAGCGCTTCAACCAGGCGCGAGCCGCACAATCCATGGCGGTACTGGAAGACTATGTCGAGATGATCGGCGATCTCATTAGCGAGTTCGGCGAGGCCCGCATCACCGACATCGCCCAACGCATGGGCGTCACCCATCCGACAGCGACAAAGGCGGTGAGTCGCCTCAAGCGAGAGGGTCTCGCCGTGTCGCGCCCCTATCGTGGCGTCTTCCTGACCGAGGCCGGAGCGGAACTCGCCGAGCGGGTGCGCATGCGCCACCGCACGCTGGTCGACTTCCTGGTCGCCGTCGGCGTGCCCGCCGAGACCGCCGAACTCGATGCCGAGGGCATGGAGCATCACGTGTCCGACGCCACGCTGCGCGCCTTCGAAACCTATCTGGAAAGAGCCCGCGCCTCCGATGGGCCGGACTTTCAGGACTGACCAGGAGACGCCGCACGCCGACCTGCCAATTTCCGATCATATCTGAATATGTATCTCCAAACGCTTGTTTTCGGCGGGCTTTGGCCGCGGCTCGGCGGTTGTTGCGCCGATTTATCGCGCCGAGTCGCACCGCATTCGCGTGACACCCGTCCGGGAAGTATTAGAGAAGGGGGCAAATGCGGGACACATTCCGCGCTAACAAAGGGAGCCAGATCTCATGGCAGATGTGAACCGGGGGAATCGTCCCCTGTCGCCCCACCTCCAGATCTACCGTCCGCATATCCTGATGGTCAGTTCGATCCTCATCCGGATCACCGGCAACGGATCGACGGTCGGCATGGTGCTCGTGCTCTGGTGGCTGCTCGCCGCCGCCGCCGGGCCCGACGTCTACGCCGCACATAGCGCGTGGCTGTTCGGCTGGTGGCTTGCCTATATCGTCTGGTTCGGCGTGATCTGGGCGCTGTGGTACCACATGCTGGGCGGCATCCGTCACCTGATCTGGGACGAGGCTGTTGGCCTCGAGCTCGAGACCGCCGAAAAGCTCGGCTGGATCATCGTCGCAGGCTCCGTCGTCGGCGCCGTCGTGACATCCATCATCCTGCTCATCGTCTGACCCGGAGGCACCCATGTCCTACATGACCGATCGCAAACGCGCCGCCGGCAAGGGCTCGCTGGCCCACGGGGCCGAGCACCAGCTCCAGGTCACCTACAGCTCCTACATGATGGCCACACTGGTCATCCTGTTCCTCATCCGCATCGCGCCGCTCGTCGGCGCCCCCTACGAGGTCGTCCTCGAGGGCCTGACCCGGCCCTTCAACTTCGTCATCATGGGCCTCTTCGTGGTCTCGACCACCTATCACTGGCGTTTCAACATCAAGAAGGTGTTCGAGGACTATGTCCCGCACGGCTTCGACTTCGCCGGCATGATCATCACCACCGCGCTTGGCTGGTTCTTCTGCGGCCTGGGCCTCTTTGCCCTGGTCAAGATCCTGATCGCCTCGATGATCGCTGGCTGAGTTCTGGGAGAATACAATGACCGCATACGATATCACCCATCATACCTATGACGTTGTCGTCGTGGGCGCTGGCGGTGCCGGCCTCCGGGCCACCCTCGGCATGGCCGAGCAGGGGCTGAAGACGGCCTGTGTCACCAAGGTCTTCCCGACCCGGTCGCACACCGTCGCCGCTCAGGGCGGCATCGCCGCATCGCTCGCCAACATGGGCCCGGACAACTGGCAGTGGCACATGTACGACACCGTCAAGGGCTCGGACTGGCTCGGCGACACCGACGCGATGGAATACATGGTCCGCGAGGCACCCAAGGCCGTCTACGAGCTCGAGCATTACGGCGTGCCTTTCTCGCGTACCGAGGAAGGCAAGATCTACCAGCGTCCCTTCGGCGGCCACACCACCGAGTTCGGCGAAGGCCCCTCGGTCCAGCGGACCTGTGCCGCCGCAGACCGCACCGGCCACGCCATCCTGCACACGCTCTACGGCCAGTCGATCAAGAACGACGCGCAGTTCTTCATCGAGTATTTCGCCACCGACCTGATCATGTCCGAAGACGGGCAGTGCCAGGGCGTGCTTGCCTGGAAACTCGATGACGGCACGCTTCACGCCTTCAACGCCAAGATGGTCGTTCTGGCCACCGGCGGCTATGGACGCGCCTATTTCTCGGCCACGTCGGCCCATACCTGCACCGGCGACGGCAACGCGATGATCGCGCGCGCCGGCCTGCCGCTCCAGGACATGGAGTTCGTTCAGTTCCACCCGACCGGCATCTACGGCTCGGGCTGCCTGATCACCGAGGGCGCCCGCGGTGAGGGCGGCTATCTGACCAACTCCGAAGGCGAGCGCTTCATGGAGCGCTATGCGCCGACCTACAAGGACCTTGCCTCGCGCGACGTGGTCAGCCGCTGCATGACGATCGAGATCCGCGAAGGTCGCGGCGTCGGCCCGAACAAGGACCACATCTACCTGCACCTCAACCACATCCCGAAAGAGACGCTCGCCGAGCGCCTGCCGGGCATCACCGAGAGTGCGGAGATCTTCGCCGGCGTCGACCTGACCCGCGAGCCGATCCCGGTGCTGCCGACGGTGCACTACAACATGGGCGGCATCCCGACCAACTACTGGGGCGAGGTGCTCAACCCGACCGAGGACAATCCCGACGCCGTCGCGCCCGGCCTGATGGCCGTCGGCGAGGCGGGCTGCGCTTCGGTCCATGGCGCCAACCGCCTCGGCTCCAACTCGCTGATCGACCTCGTGGTCTTCGGCCGCGCCGCTGCCATTCGCGCCGGCGAGGTGGTCGACCCCGCTGCGGCCAACCCCGAGCTCAACAAGGCGTCGCTCGACGCCGCGCTGGATCGGTTCGACAAGGTCCGCCACGCCGATGGCGGCACGCCTACCGCGGCGCTAAGGCTCGAGATGCAGAAGACCATGCAGGACAACGCCGCCGTCTTCCGCACCGACAAGATCCTCGCCGAGGGCGTCGAGAAGATGAAGGCAGTCGCCAGCAAGCTCGACGACCTGAAGCTCACCGACCGCTCGCTGGTCTGGAACTCCGACCTGATGGAGAGCCTCGAGCTGACCAACCTCATGCCCTGTGCGATGGCCACCATCGTGGGCGCCGAGGCGCGCAAGGAGAGCCGCGGGGCGCATGCCTCCGAGGACCATCCCGAGCGCGACGACGTCAACTGGCGCAAGCACACGTTGGCGGTGGTCGACGGCCCGAACGTGACGCTCAGCTATCGGCCCGTGCATCTTGACCCGCTGACCCCCGAAGCTGAAGGTGGAATCGATACTGCCAAGATTGCACCGAAAGCGAGGGTCTACTGATGAAATACCGGTTCCACCTGCTTACCGCCGCCATTGTGGTCGCAAGCTCCCTGGCGAGCGTCGCCTCCGCAAGCACCACCCTGGATGCCCAGCGCGACGCGATCGTCCAGTGCAAGGCGCAGCGTTTCGTGGGTGGAGCCGCCTACATCGTGCAACGCAAGGGTGCGTCGGCGTCCAGCCAGATGGCGGTCGAGATCCTGCCCTACGACCAGGTGACCTATGTCGATGCGGATGCGATCAACCGCTGCGCGGCCAAGCGTCTGGGCCTCACGCAGGCCGAGATCGACAAGATCGGCTGGCGTACCCGCACAATCGTTCGATCGATCCGCTACCCCAATGGCTATCGCGGCCAGGGCTGCGGTCGAACCCCCTCGATCCTCTACAAGGGCGATCTTTATTGCCAATGGGCAAGGCGCTGACCCGGATGGGTCGGTCAGACATATCACTCGAACCAAAGCCACGCGACGGCTTCCGGCCGCGCCTGGGCATCTGAGGTGACCACATGGTTCAATTCACTCTCCCCCAGAACTCCAAGATCAAGACCGGGAAAACCTGGCCCAAGCCGGAGGGCGCAAAGAACGTCCGCAAGTTCCAGATCTACCGCTGGAACCCCGATGACGGGAAGAATCCACAGATCGATACCTATTTCATCGACATGGACAAGTGCGGCCCGATGATCCTCGACGCCCTGATCAAGATCAAGGACGAGATCGATCCGACGCTGACCTTCCGGCGCTCCTGCCGCGAGGGGATCTGCGGCTCCTGCGCGATGAACATCAACGGCATCAACAAGCTGGCCTGCATCTGGGGCATCAACGAGCAGAAGGGAGACATCAAGATCTACCCTCTGCCGCATATGGCCGTGGTGAAGGATCTCGTCCCGGACCTCACGCTGTTCTATGCCCAGCACGCTTCGATCATGCCCTGGCTCGAGACCAAGACGCCGGCGCCCGAGAAGGAATGGCTGCAAAGCCCCGAGGACCGCGCGAAGCTCGACGGCCTCTATGAATGCGTGCTCTGCGCCTCCTGCACCGCTTCCTGCCCCGCCTACTGGTGGAACGGCGACCGGTATCTCGGCCCGGCCGCGCTGCTGCATGCCTATCGCTGGATGATCGACAGCCGCGACGAGGCCACCGGCGAACGGATTGACGACGTGGAAGACCCCTACAAGCTCTATCGCTGCCACGTCATCATGAACTGCACCCAGACCTGCCCGAAGGGCCTGAACCCCGGCAAGGCGATCGCCGAGATCCGCCTCCTGGCGCAGGAACGCCTGCACTGAACGCTAAAGGCAGTCTTGAGACACCAGGGCCCGGCCAGATGGCCGGGCCCGTTTCGTTTTCGGAGTGCAACGGATGGGTGGGCCGCGCGGTGCCTTGCCGAAGCAGGCGTGTACGCTCAGAACATCCTTGCACCTGCCGCCACCGCCGCATCCGGTGCCAGCAGGACGACTTCGCCCTCTGCGTCCGGCACGCCCAGAACCAGCACCTCCGACATGAACTTCCCGATCTGCCGGGGCGGGAAATTTACCACCGCCATGACTATCCGCCCGGGCAGCGTCTCGACATCGTAGTGTCGGGTGATCTGCGCCGAGCTCTTCTTCTCGCCGATCTCCGGCCCGAAATCGATCCAGAGCTTGATCGCCGGCTTACGCGCCTCCGGAAAAGGCTCCGCTTTCAGAACGCGTCCGGCCCGGATGTCGACCTTCAGGAAGTCCTCGAAGGAAATCTCGCTCATGTCGCCAGCTCCCGGCTCCGCGCCGCCGCCGCGCCGACTGCCCGTTCCAGCAGCGCCGGAAACCCGTTCTCCGGGCGCATCAGGACCTCAAGGGCCGCCGCCGTCGTTCCCCCGGGCGAGGTCACGTTCACACGCAACTGCGCCGCGCTCTCATCGGCCTGGTGGAGCAATTCCCCGGCGCCCTCAACGGTCGCCCGGGCGAGCTGCATCGCCAGCGTCTCCGGAAGCCCCTGCGCAACCCCGGCCTGCGCCATCGCCTCGACGAGGTGGAACACATAGGCCGGCCCGGACCCAGACAGCGCCGTCACCGCGTCCATCTGCGCCTCCTCCTCCAGCCGAACGACCGCGCCGACTGCTCTCAGCAATCGCTCCGCAAGGTCCAGATGCGCCGCCGTCGCCTCTGCATTGCCGATGATCGCCGTGATCCCCCGTCCGACCGCCGCCGGCGTGTTCGGCATTGCCCGGATAACCGGCGTCCCTTCCCCAAGAACTGCCTCGAAGTACAAGATCGGCGTCCCCGCCGCGACTGACAGGAAGAGCGTGCCGCCACCTCCGAACCCGGCCAGGTTGGGCAGAGCCTCGGCCATCATCTGCGGCTTGACGGCCACGAGAACGATCGCTGGATCCTTTGGCAGATCTCCGTCGAGCCGTACCCCCTGCGCTTTCAGCCAGTCCGATGGCTTGGGATCAATCACGCTCACCGCTCCGGCCGGGAAACCGTCCGCCAGCCAGCCCTGCAGCATCGCCGACCCCATCTTGCCGCAGCCCAGGAGCACAAGCCCCCGCGCCCTCACCGCATCCATGTCCATAAATTCCCTCCAGACCTGTACGCGGCCGAAGCTAACCTCCATGCAATCCGGCGGCAACGACCCGACAGCCAGCTGTCCTGGGATATCCTAGCGAAAATCTCGCGCAGGGCGCGCGACGGGGTCGGTCAAGTTCTGTAGAGGGTCAGGCCCGCCCGAACGCCTCGGCGATGGCGATCTGCATCGCCGCTTCCGGGTCCTGGTCGCCCCAGACCACGAGCTGGAAAGCCGGGTAATAGCGTTCGGCGGCCATCACCGCCGTGCCGATCAGCCGGTCGATCTGGTCTGGATGCGGAATCTGCCCGCCGCCCAGAACCAGCCCGTAGCGATAGGTCATCAACTGCTGGTCGACCCAGTAGGTGAAGGCGCCCGCCCAGCAGGCATCGTTGACCTTGTTCAGCGCCTCGTAGAGCTTCGGCAGCCGCGCTTCGGGCGGCTCCATCTCGAAGGTACAGATGAGCCTCAGCGTCTCGTCATAGGCCGACCAGGCGAGCGTGATCGAATAGGTCCGCCACTGCCCCTCGACCGCCATCGCGATCTGGTCCTCGGCGACCCGGTCGAAATCCCAGGAGTTGGATTCCGCCAGAGTCTCGACGATGTCGATCGGATGAATGTCATCTGTCAGGAAATCTTCGGAGAGTGACATGCCGGGCCTCATTTTTTACACGCCCTAGCCTGTTGCCGACAACTAGGGCTTGGTGCCTGCTCTAGGTCCGGCAGTACGTGCCACCGACCTTACAACATATGGTGCGTGCAAAAGCCCCGGCCTGTAAAGCGGAATTTTTGTGACAGGGTTCCGCTCCTCCGCAAGATGTAGCAGAGTGACAGAGGTCTGGTAGACGGGATGCCGCAAGGAACGATAGGGCTGTCCTGTCGCAGAGACACCAAGCCCACCGCGCCGCATGCGGTGGGCAATTTCGGCAGAGGCCCCGCGATTGTTTGTCCCAGGAGCAGCCGGACCCGGCAGCCCTTGGCGACTATTGCGTCAGGATTTCTTCGTCGCGGCCTCGAGGGCCTCGATCCGCGCCTTGAGCGCCTCGTTTTCCTCGCGCGCTTTCTGCGCCATGGTGCGCACGGCGTCGAATTCCTCGCGCGTGACGAAATCGCGGTCGGCAAGCCAGCGGTCGACCATGGACTTGAAGGCGGTCTCCGCTTCTTCCTTTGCGCCCTGGGCCACGCCCATCGCATTGGTCATCAGCTGGGACATGTCGTCAAAAAACCTGTTGCGGCTCTGCATGGGGCACCCGTTCGTTACATCCAAGCCCTATATGGCCCTCACCGCAGGCGGCCTCAAGGTTGACTTTGCCACAGCGAGGCGATCAAGAGCGGATACCATGAAGGCACTCATCCCGTTCCCCGAGCCGAGCCCGGAACTCTTCTCCATCTCGCTATTCGGCATGGAGTTCGCGCTGCGCTGGTATGCGCTGGCCTATATCGCCGGGCTGCTGATCGGCTGGCGCCTGATCGTGGCGCTGGTCAAGCGCCCCGCGCTCTGGCCCGACTCCGGCCCGCCGATGCGGCCGCGCCAGGTCGAGGACCTGTTGACCTGGGTCATCCTCGGCGTCGTTCTCGGCGGACGGCTCGGTTTCGTGCTGTTCTACAAGCCAGCCTACTATTTCGAGCACCCCGCCCAGATCCTCGCGGTGTGGGAGGGCGGCATGTCCTTTCACGGCGGGCTCCTCGGCACCATTCTCGCCGCCTGGATCTATACCGGCCGCAACGCTATCCCGCGTCTCGGCGCTGCCGACGCGCTGGCCATCGCCGCGCCTTTGGGCCTGTTCTTCGGCCGACTCGCCAATTTCATCAACGCCGAGCTTTGGGGCCGGCCCTCGGATGTGCCCTGGGCGATGAAATTCCCCACCATGTGTCACGATCCGGCCTGGCAGGGCTGCCCTACGGCCGGCGAATGGTTCTATTACGGCTCCGAACTCGCACGCCACCCGAGCCAGCTTTACGAGGCTGCCCTCGAAGGGCTGCTTCTCGGCGCTTTCCTTCTGTGGCTGGCGCTGCGACGCAACGCGCTCAAGAAGCCCGGGTTCATTGCCGGAAGCTTCTTCGCCGGCTACGGGCTCGCACGTTTCGTCGTCGAGTATTTTCGCCAGGCCGACGCACAGTTCATCACGCCGGACAATCCGCTCGGCTTTGCGATCGGCTCCGGCAGCATCGGCCTGACCATGGGGCAACTGCTCTCGCTGCCAATGGTCGCTCTCGGCCTCGCGCTGATCGCGCTATCCCGTCGACGGACACCGAAGCCGGCATGACCCCCCTCGGAGAGATCCTGCTCAGCCGGATCGACGTGACCGGCCCGATACCGCTGTCCGAGTATATGGCCGAGTGCCTGCTCCATCCCGAGCACGGCTACTACACGCGCGGCGATGCCTTTGGCGCGGCGGGTGATTTCATCACCGCACCGGAGATCAGCCAGATGTTCGGCGAGCTTCTCGGCCTCGCCCTCGCCCAGAGCTGGATTGACCAGGAACGCCCGTCCGGCGCCGTCCTGGCGGAGGTCGGGCCGGGGCGCGGCACGCTGATGGCGGACGCGCTGCGTGCAATGGCCACGGTCGCGGGCCTCCCGGAGGCGTTCGACCTGCATCTGGTCGAGGCGAGCCCGCGCCTCCGGCAGCGCCAGCGCGCGGCGCTCTCCGGCCATTCCGCGCGCTGGTGCGACCGGCTCGCGGAGCTTCCCGAGGCGCCGCTCTTTCTCGTCGCCAACGAGTTTCTCGACGCGCTGCCGATCCGGCAGTTTCTCCGCCACGCAGACGGCTGGCGCGAGCGCCTGGTCCACCGCGACGGAAACCGGCTGGTGCCGGTCTTCTCCGCCACGGCCGCGGTGCCGGCGCTCGACCACCGACTCGGCGACACCGAGGAGGGAGAGATCGTCGAGCTCTGCCCCAGCCTGCCGACACAGATTGCTGTGATGGCCAGCCGTATCGCGCGGCACGGCGGCACGGCGATTCTCGTCGATTACGGTGACTGGCGCTCGCGTGGCGACACCTTCCAGGCCGTCCTTGGCCATGCGCCTACCGACCCATTCGCGGCCCCGGGCGAAGCCGACCTGACCGCCCATGTCGATTTCGAGGCAGTCGCACGCGCTGCTCAAAGCGCGGGTGCAGCCGTCACGGCAATGGTTCCGCAGGGCCTCCTTCTTGAGCGCCTCGGGATTACCCAACGAGCGCAGACGCTTGCGAGGTCGCTCCGCGACGAGGCGGCAATCGACGCGCATGTTTCGGCGCATCGGCGCTTGACCCATCCGCAGGAAATGGGTTCGCTCTTCAAGGCAATCGCGATTTACCCGAAAGGGTCCAACCCGCCACCCGGATTCGAGACATGACGCTGGAAATGCTGACATCTGAGGCGATCGCCCCTCTGCGCCACGGGTTCTTCACCCGCCGCGGCGGCGCCTCCTCGGGCGTCTTCGAGGGGCTGAACTGCGGTCCGGGCTCGATGGACCAGTCGGATATCGTGGCGATCAACCGCGAGCGCGTCGCCCTGGCCTTGGGCGTGGCCCCTTCGGCGCTGGTCTCGATGCACCAGACCCATTCGACCGAGGTTGCGGTCATCGAGACCCTGCCCGACCGCGCGCCGCGCGTCGACGCCATGGTGACGGACCGGCCGGGGCTCGCGCTCTCGGTGCTCACGGCCGATTGCCAACCCGTGCTCTTCGCCGATCACGAGGCGGGCATCATCGGTGCCGCCCATGCCGGCTGGCGTGGCACCCTGGATGGCGTGCTGGAGGCGACGCTCGATGCGATGGAGCGGCTCGGCGCGACCCGCTCCGATATTTCCGCCGTGATCGGCCCGACGATCAGCCAGGCCAGCTATGAGGTCGGTTGGGAGTTCTTCGAGGATTTCATCGCCGAAGATCCCGACAACCAGCGCTTCTTTGCCGGCGGCGGCGAGAAACCGCATTTCGACCTCCCCGCCTACGGGCTTCACCGGATGCGCCGTGCCGGTATTGGCCATGCGGTCTGGACGCGCCACTGCACCTATTCGGACCCGCAGCGCTTCTTCTCCTATCGCCGCTCGCTGCACCGCAAGGAACCCGACTACGGAAGGCTGATCTCGGTCATCCGGCTCTGAACCCGCGAGATCGTCCCGCTTCCGACAAAGTCGTGCCCGAATCCCTGGCGATATTGTCCGTGATCGGGAAACAACTGCGCCGCATGTCGCGGCGGGCCGCCAAGGTGGAGCAAGACCATGAACAACCGCTGGATGGAATCGGTGCTGGAGGCCGCCGAAGAGAACATCGTGGAGATGCCCTGGGCCCGCGGCCAGCGGCGCCAGGAAATGATCGCCCGCCGCGCCTCTGCCGAGGCATCCCGGAAGGCGCCGCGGCTCCGCGCGTGAACTCGGCCATTCGGACACCGCAAACGCCTGTCGCCGATATCGCTGCGGCGGGCGTCGTGATTCGGAGCCGGGTAAATGCGACCGCTCGCGTGGAAACAAACCCCGGCCGGAGATGAGATTGGCCGCGGATCGGGTGCAAATCGGAGTGGGATTTTGACAACCCGTCAGGCAGGCGGGCAATACTCTGAACAGACATGTCCTTCTGCGACCTGGTGGGGGCCACGGCAGATGCGACCGACCGAGAGGATCGATTGCATGACCACCCCGCGCGTAGCGTTTGGCCCCTCGACGGCGGAGAAACTCCGCGTCGCGGCTTCTTTTCCTGACAGGATTCCCCATCCGGATTGGTCACCGCGTGCCGCGAACCCGGTCGTCCGGCAATTCGACATCGCGTATCTGACGCCTTACGGGGAGATCGCGCATGTCTCCCGCAGCGCCCCGGCCACGCCGGTCTTCGAGGAAGCCTTCTCGGCGCTGACCCGCGGCACGCTGATTGCCACCGAAGACGGCCCGATCGCGGTGGAGGACCTGCACCCCGGAGCGATGCTGCGCACCGTGGCCAACGGGCCGCAGCCGCTGCTCTGGATCGGCAGCACGCAGATCGACGTCGACACGGAGCGCCGATCCGGACCGGCCCCGTTGCGGCTGACGCGGTTCGCCGCCGAATCATTCGGCGTCGGCCGTCCCGCGCCCGACCTGCTTCTCGGCCCGCGCGCTCGCATCCTCTATCGCAGCCCACGTTGCCAAGAAATGCTGGGCACGTCTCAGGCTTTCGCTCCGGCGCATGGCTTCATCGACGGCGACAGCGCCGTCGAAATCACGCCCTTCGCACCGGTCCGCCTCTATCACCTCGCCCTGCACGGCCAGCAGGTGATACTGGCCAACGGGATCGAGGTGGAGAGCTACCACCCCGGCCCGCAGGTCGAGAGCCTCGCGGACCGCGCCACCTGCGAAGCGCTGCGTGAGCTTTTCCCGCATGTGGAACGACTCGACGGTTTCGGCCCGATGCCGATCCCGCGCCTTACCGGATTCGAACTGGAAACGTTGCGCGGCGGCTGATCCCGCACCCGCGCCTTACTCCTCGACCTGTTCGAGCGTGAGGACCGGCGCCGGCACGGCGAGATCGCTGGTGTCCAGCGCCGCCTTCGGCTTCCCGAGCCGATAGCGGGTGACCCAGATGAGCTGCTCCTCCGCGCGGGTGATCGCCACATAGGCGAGCCGTTTCCACAGCGGCTGGCCCGATTCCACCCGCCCTGCCCGCGCCGCTGCATAGAGATCGGGCGCGAAAACCTGCACCACCGGCCATTGCGACCCCTGCGCCTTGTGGATCGTTACCGCCGCGCCATGCAGGAAAGTCGCGCCCATGCCGGCGGCAAAGGGAATGAACGGCTCCTCCTCGTCGGGCATCTCGATCTTGATGATCGACGCGGCCGAGAGCCGGGGATCTTCGGCGCCGACCACATGGAGCTGCGAGAAGCCGGGTTTTCGGCCCGGGCCGAGATAGACCACCTGGGCACCCTTTATGAGACCGCGCGCCTCAAGGTCGAGCCGCTTGCGGCGGTGCTTTACAGGCAGTTCGATGCCGTCGCAGATGAGCGGTTCGCCGGGCAGCAGGCTGTCGGCCGGCGCGCCATAGGCGGCACGGAAGGCGTGGATCAGCCGGATGCGCGTGGCGTTGCGCCAGACGAGCACCGGCGAGCGTGCCATCAGTTCGGATTCGACACGCTGACCGATGATGACCCGTTCGTCCTGCCGCGCGGCATCCTCGACCATCCGTTCGAACTGCTCGAAGCTTAACTCTGGGTCAGCCAGCGCATGGGCGAGATCGAGGATCGGGTTGTCGCCAGCCTGCCGGTGAACGCGGTGCAGCACAACCTTGCGGCCCTCCGGCAGGCTGTCGAAGATCATGCCGCCGGGTGTATTGACCGGGGCGAGCTGCGCCGGATCGCCGAACAGGAGTAGCGTCGGAAAGATCTCCCTCAGATCCTCGAACTGCTTTGCGTCGAGCATCGAACTCTCATCGACAAACCCGATGTCGAGCGGCTCCTCGCGCCGCTTCCAGCCGGTGATGAAGTCCGACCCGCGCAACCCGGCGGCGGCCAGCGCGCCGGGGATCGACTTGTGGGACTGATAGAAGGCGTAGGCGCGATCGAGCGCGATATCGGTCAGACCCTCGACCTCCGGCCGATCACCCTGACCGGCAAGCCATTCGGCGATGCGTTCGTATTCGGGGTCGTAGACCGGGGTGTAGAGGATGCGGTGGATCGTCGTCGCGGGCACGCCGCGTCCGCGCAGGACGCTCGCTGCCTTGTTCGTCGGCGCCAGTATTGCCAGCGTGCGCCGATCCCGGCGCCGCCTTCCTTCCCAGTCCCCAGAAACGATATCGACGCCGATCGCCTCGAGTTCCTGGGCAAGCCGCGCCAGCAGCACGGTCTTTCCCGAGCCGGCCTTGCCGATCACGGCCAGAACGCCCGGGCCGGCCTCGGCGCGCGGCGTCAAAAGCTCTTCGTGCAGATCGACACCGGCCGAGGCGAGCACATCTGCCGCCCGGTCCCAGGCCTCCGCCTGGTCTTCCGAAAATGTCAGGGCCGCCTGAGGCATGCCCGGACCCTACTGGCTGCAGAGTCCAGACACCAGATGGCGCGACCCGTCCCGTTTGGACACGCCCTCACGACCCGTCTGCAACCGTCAGGCGCTCTCGGCGAAGTCCCGGCGCGGCTGGCGGTTGAACGAGCGGTTGAACCAGGAGAGCGACGTCTCGCGGTCGATACCGAGCCGCTTGATCGTCGGAACCCAGGCAGCGGGTTTCATCTCCCAGAGTCCGACGCCGATGCGGTCCTTGCCCTCACCCGCGCTGCCGATGACATCCGGATCGACATGGTAGAGGCGATAGATCCGCTCCATCCGCGGGTCGAAGACACCGCAGAAATGCGACAGCCTGAAGTTGTCCATCAACTCCCCGCCGCCGAGCACCAGCGCCGCCGCCGCACGCCGGTCGGCGCGCGGAGAGATGCAGAAGCGGGTACATTCCCAGATAAAGGGCGATTCGATTTTTACGCCGTCGAGCAGGTGCGAGAAGTGCTCGTTGATCATCGTGCGCCCGGTGGTGGGCAGGAAACGCATCGAGCCTCCGTGGCTCCCGTCGTCCAGTTCCCAGATCACGTAGAGCGGGTTCAGAACGTCGTATTGATCGCGTTCCTCACCATTTGCATTCACCGAGACGTCCCAGCCCAGGCGATGCGAGAATTGCTCGGCCCTGTCCCGGAACATGGTGTCCCGGAGTTTGGCGAAGCGGTCGAGGTCGGTTCCGTAAACATAACGCAGCATGACGAGTGGCTCCTTTCCGTCGGATGCAGAAAGGATTGTCCAAACTTAGTTAACAGAAACCTACCCACCCCCGGAAATGATGCACCAAAGACACCAAGAACCGTGGATTGACTGGATTCAGACAACAATCAGCCCGCGCGACAGCGCCCGGGCCACTGCGTGCGTCGTGTTGATCGCTCCGAGCTTGTGGCGCGCAGCCTCGATATAAACGCGGAGCGTGTGTTCGGATATGTCCATCTCCTGTGCTGCCTGGGCCCGGCTCATCCCCTTCGCCAGATAGGTCATCGCCGCAAGTTCCCGCGGCGAAAGCGCCGGTGCCGGTGCCGAATCGCCTCCCTGCTCGAACTCGAGCGCTTTCTTGTTGAATTCATGCGCGATGATCATGAGATCGCGCATGTTTTCATCGATGAAACTCGCCCAGCCGAAATCGTCCTTATTGTCCGATGCCGTAAACAGCGCGAACTGCCCGGCCGGCCCGCGAATCGGGATCGAGAAGCCCTGGTTTCCGACCCCGTATTCCACGGCCTCCTTGAAGAAGGCGCGCGCCGCCCGGCTCGACCAGTCGAGGTCCTTCCAGTCGACGGGATTGAAACGTTGCAGGCAGCCGAGGATCACCGGATCCATGCGCAGGTAGTCTTTCTCGACATACCGGTCGACCCAGTCCTGGCTGTAGGTACCTGCTCCGAAGCGTTCGCCTTTCGAGTTCACCCAGTGATAGACGATATGCGCGATCTCGTAGTAATCCCGAAGCTGCTCGGTCGCGGACTGCAGATCGCCGACATCCTCCGCGTTCTGCACGAATTCACACAGCGCCTCGAGCCTCTCCTTCATGACGCGCCGCCACTCGTCGCCTGTCCGCGCCATCCGGATCGCTGCCACCCGCCTGACAGACGATCTCTGCACTCGCGACGTGTCGTGCGTCGTCGAGCTGCTCGGCCAGCGCGGTCAGGCCGTTGCCGCGCGCGTAGCTGCCGAGGTCCGTCAGAACATCCAGTATCCATGCATGTTTCATAGCAGAAGCTCATCCGTCTTCATCAACAAAGGTTGATACAACTCTAACACGAGCCCCCCCTGGGCCCATATTCACGGCTTTATCCTCCCCCAAAATGGTGAGGCAAATGATCACAACCCCCTGATTTCGGG
Source organism: Tropicimonas sp. IMCC6043 (assembly GCF_004146235.1). Classification (GTDB taxonomy): domain Bacteria; phylum Pseudomonadota; class Alphaproteobacteria; order Rhodobacterales; family Rhodobacteraceae; genus Tropicimonas. Next base: position 61,071 of record NZ_SELO01000016.1, read on the forward strand.
GACTTCGGTTCAGAACGCGCGCTGCGCATCAGTCATGTCCCACGACTCGTACCATTGGCCGGTACGCGGCTCTCGCGGCGCGCGTCCGGAGATCGATATCCTCATGCGGGAAAGGGGCACCCGAAGGCGGAAATGCGCTGCAGGATCCGGCCCGCACAACAGAAGGCCGCCGCCCGGGCATCCCGGGCGGCGGCCCAAAAATCAGCGTAAGGCGTGAGCGTCAGCGGCGCGCTTCGAGCGCGTCCTCAAGCGTGCGCAGCCCGGTTGTCGGCGCCTGCACGAGCACTGCCATGTTGCCCGGCTTGTGCTCGTTGCGCAGCATCTTCATGTGGGCCTTCGGGATCTCGTCCCAAGGAAAGACCTCGGACATGCAGGGATCGATCCGGCGTTCGACCATCAGCCGGTTCGCCGCGGCGGCCTGTTTCAGGTGCGCGAAATGCGAGCCCTGCAGGCGCTTCTGATGCATCCACATGTAGCGGACATCGAAGGTGCAGTTGAAACCGGTCGTGCCGGCGCAGATCACGACCATGCCGCCCTTCTTGCAGACGAATGTCGAGACCGGGAAGGTCGCCTCGCCCGGGTGCTCGAAGACCATGTCGACATTGACGCCCTTGCCGGTGATGTCCCAGATCGCCTTGCCGAACTTCCGCACCTCCTTGAACCAGGCGGCGTATTCCGGCGTGTTGACCTTCGGCAACTGGCCCCAGCAGTCGAAATCCTTGCGGTTGAGGACGCCCTTGGCGCCGAGCGTCATAACGAAGTCGCGCTTGCTCTCGTCCGAGATCACACCGATCGCGTTGCCGCCGGCGGCGTTGATGAGCTGGATCGCGAAGGACCCCAGCCCTCCCGACGCCCCCCAGACCAGAACGTTCTGTCCGGGCTTTAGCTCGTGCGGGTGGTGGCCGAAGAGCATCCGGTAAGCGGTGGCCAGCGTGAGCGTGTAGCAGGCGCTTTCCTCCCAGGTCAGGTGCTGCGGCCGCGGCAGGAGTTGCTGCGCCTGCACGCGGGTAAACTGAGCGAAGGACCCGTCCGGCGTCTCGTACCCCCAGATCCGCTGCGAGGGCGAATACATCGGGTCGCCGCCGTTGCACTCCTCGTCGTCACCATCGTCCTGGTTGCAGTGGATCACGACCTCGTCACCGACCTTCCAGGACTTCACCTTGGAGCCGACGGCCCAGACGATGCCCGAGGCATCGGACCCCGCGATATGGTACGGCGCGCCGTGGCCGTCAAACGGCGAGATCGGCACGCCGAGCCCGGCCCAGACGCCGTTATAGTTCACGCCCGCGGCCATCACCAGCACCAGCACCTCGTGGTTGTCGAGCGACGGCGTGTCCACCACCTCGACCTGGAAGGACTTGTCCGGCTCGCCATGCCGCTCGCGGCGGATTGCCCAGGCATACATCTTCGGCGGCACGTATCCCATCGGGGGCATCTCTCCGATCTCGTAAAGTTCCTTCTCCGGAGCCTGGTAGCTCGCGTGGGTCATGTCATCCAGAGCCATGTCACTCTCCCTGTCTTCGCGTGCCGCGATGCAGAATCATCGCGGGGTTCGGGATTTGATACGGTTCGTCACGCAACATTGCAACATCACATTCGGTATTTTTGAAACTTTATGTCCCAGCGGATTCCTGAAATCCGCCGGAACCGTTGTTTCGCGGCCATTTCCTTCTGTCGGCGCTCGCAAGGTCAGGTTTCAGCGCCCGCCGCAACGCAGCGAATTGACAGCGCCACAATCTTTCGAATAACTCACCAAGAACGAAATCTTGTTGCCCACCACGAGTCACGAGGCCTCCGATGACGGATACGACGAAAGACCGCCCCTGGCTGTTCCGCACCTATGCCGGCCATTCGACCGCCGCCAAATCGAACGCGCTCTACCGGACCAACCTCTCGAAGGGCCAGACCGGGCTTTCCGTGGCCTTCGACCTGCCAACCCAAACCGGTTATGACAGCGATCACGCGCTTGCGCGCGGCGAGGTCGGCAAGGTGGGCGTGCCGGTGGCGCATCTGGGCGACATGCGGGCTCTGTTCGACCAGATCCCGCTCGAGCAGATGAACACCTCGATGACGATCAACGCCACCGCGCCCTGGCTGCTGGCGCTCTACATCGCGGTGGCCGAGGAACAGGGCGCGGATGTCGCCAAGCTCCAGGGCACGGTGCAGAACGACATCATCAAGGAATACCTCTCGCGCGGCACCTATATCTGCCCGCCGAAGCCTTCGCTGAAACTCATCACCGACGTGGCCGAATACTGCTACCGCGCCGTGCCGAAATGGAACCCGATGAATGTCTGTTCCTATCACTTGCAGGAGGCGGGCGCGACGCCGGAGCAGGAACTCGCCTTCGCGCTGGCCACCGGCCAGGCCGTGCTGGACGGCCTCAAGGACAAGGTGCCGGCGGAAGACTTCCCGAAGCTCGTCGGCCGCATCTCCTTTTTCGTCAACGCAGGCATCCGCTTCGTCACCGAGATGTGCAAGATGCGCGCCTTCGTCGACCTTTGGGACGAGATCTGCCGAGAACGCTACGGCGTCGAAGATCCGAAATACCGCCGCTTCCGCTACGGCGTGCAGGTCAATTCGCTGGGGCTGACCGAACAACAGCCCGAAAACAACGTCTACCGTATCCTGCTCGAGATGCTGGCCGTCACGCTCTCCAAAAAGGCGCGTGCCCGGGCCGTCCAGCTTCCGGCCTGGAACGAGGCGCTCGGTCTGCCGCGCCCCTGGGATCAGCAATGGTCGCTCCGGATGCAGCAGATCCTGGCCTACGAAACCGACCTTCTGGAATACGAGGATCTGTTCGACAATAATCCCGCGGTCGAGGCGAAGGTCGAGGCGCTCAAGGCGGGCGCGCGCCACGAACTGGCCAATCTGGAGAGCATGGGCGGTGCGATCGGCGCGATCGAATACATGAAGGCGCAGCTGGTGAATTCCAATGCGGACCGGCTGAACGAGATCGAGACCGGCGGCACCGTGGTTGTCGGTGTCAACCGCTGGACCGAGGCCGAACCCTCGCCGCTGATGGACGAGGATGGCGGCATCATGATCGTCGATCCCGATGTCGAGCAGGACCAGATCGACCGGCTGAATGCCTGGCGCGCCGATCGCGACGGTGCAGCGGTCGCGGCGGCCCTTGCCGCGCTGCGCGACGCGGCGAAGTCCGGCGCGAATGTCATGGAGCCCTCCATCGCCGCCGCGAAGGCCGGCGTGACCACCGGCGAATGGGCCGGGATCATGCGCGAGGTTTTCGGCCAGTTCCGCGGGCCGACCGGAGTCTCGCGCGCGCCCTCGAACAGGACCGAGGGATTGGAAGAGATCCGCGCTGCTGTCGATGCGGCCTCCGATCGGCTCGGCCGGCGGCTGAAACTCCTGGTTGGCAAACCTGGACTCGACGGCCATTCCAACGGCGCCGAACAGATTGCTTTTCGTGCCCGCGATTGCGGTATGGACATCGACTACGAGGGAATTCGCCTGACGCCCGAGGAAATCGTCGATGCCGTCCGCCGGGAAGACCCCCATATCGTCGGTCTCTCCATCCTTTCGGGCAGCCATATCCCGCTGGTTTCCGATCTGATGGAAAAGCTGCGCGCGGCCGGCCTCGGGCATATTCCGGTCATTGTCGGCGGGATCATTCCCGAGGACGATTCTGAAAGGCTGCGCGCGATGGGCGTTCAGAAAGTCTATACCCCCAAGGATTTCGAACTGAACCGGATCATGATGGATATCGTCGCACTGGCCGACCCGCGAAACATGGCCGCGGAATAGTCCTTTTAGACAGGTCCAACCGGAAATTTCCGTCAATTCGGTGCATTTCAACGATTTGCCGATTGCGTTCCCGGGAATCTTGTGCCCAGAAAACGGCACACTATTCGGAGTCTAGAATGCCAAACGACCTCAAAAAGATGTCCCGCGCCGAACTCGAGCAGCTGCGCAAGGACGTGGACAAGGCCTTGTCGACGCTGGCCGATCGCGAGCGCATGGCGGCCCTTGCAGCGGCGGAAAAGGCCGTAAAGGAATACGGATTCAGCCTGAAGGAACTGACCGGCGTTGCACCGGCGCGGTCCAAGGGGAAGGCCAAGAACCCGCCGAAATACCGCCATCCCGAGAATCCGGAGATCACCTGGACCGGTCGCGGGCGCAAGCCGCAATGGATCAAGGAAGCCGAGGACGCCGGAAAGGATATCGACGCCTTCAAGATCTGAGGCGCGCATGCATTGCCGCCCCGAGTTTTCCTGAGCGGACCGCGGTCGCGGTCCGTTTGCTTTGGAGGAACAAATGACGATTCATATCGGCGCCAAGCCCGGAGAAATCGCCGAAACCGTGCTCATGCCGGGCGATCCCTATCGCGCGAAATGGGCCGCGGAAACCTTTCTCGACGACCCCACCTGCGTGAATGAAACCCGCGGAATGCTCGGCTTCACCGGCAACTGGAAGGGAAATCGCGTGACCATCCAGGGGTCCGGCATGGGAATGCCCTCCCTGTCGATCTATGCAAATGAGCTGATCCGGGATTACGGAGCGAAGACGCTGATCCGGATCGGGTCGGCCGGCGCAATGCAGACGGATGTGAAGGTCCGCGATGTCGTCATCGCAATGACCTCCTCGTCGCTCTCGACGCCGTCGAACGGCATCTTCCGCGAGCTTCGCTATGCGCCCTGCGCTGAATACGGCCTGCTCGCGGCCGCTGTCCGCGCGGCCGAGGCGCACGACGTGCGCACCCATGTCGGCGGCATCTATTCCTCGGATGTCTTCTACGACGAGCGCCCCGACCTGACCGAGCAGCTCACCCGACATGGCGTGCTTGCGGTCGAGATGGAGGCGGCTGAGCTCTATACCGTGGCCGCGCGCTACGGGCGGCGGGCGCTTGCCATCTGCACGATCTCCGACCACCTGCTGACCGGAGACGCCCTGCCCGCCGCGGACAGGGAACGAAGCTTCGGAGAGATGGTGGAGATCGCGCTGACGGCAGCTTTCGCCTGATTGCCGCGCCGGCTCGGCTTGCCTGCCTTGCCGGCGCAGGCTAATCGCGAAGAATGGCCAAGCTCTATTTCCACTACTCGACCATGAACGCGGGCAAGTCGACGACCCTGCTTCAGGCGTCCTACAACTACCGCGAGCGTGGCATGCAGACCTACCTGCTGACGGCGGGCGTGGACACCCGTGCCGGCCACGGACGGATCGGATCACGGATCGGCATTTCGGCCGAGGCGGATGTGTTCGGCCGCTCGGACGACCTTTTCGCGCTCATCCGCAAGCGTCTCGCCGAGGGCCCTTGCGCCTGCGTCTTCGTCGACGAGGCGCAGTTCCTGATTGAGGAACAGGTCTGGCAAATTGCCCGCGTCGTGGACGACCTCAAGCTTCCGGTCATGTGCTACGGGCTTCGCGTCGATTTCATGGGGCGGCTGTTCCCCGGCTCGGCCGCACTGCTGGCACTGGCAGACGAAATGCGCGAGGTGCGCACGATCTGCCATTGCGGCAAGAAGGCGACGATGGTGGCGCGGATGGGTCCCGACGGTCAGGCCCTGCGCGAGGGCGCGCAGGTTCAGATCGGCGGCAACGAGACCTATGTGTCGCTCTGCCGGCGACACTGGCGCGAAGCGGTCGGCGACCGGCCGGTTACTGCGCCAGGAGACGAAGACCCCGTGTGACGTCGCTGCGCACGGCAAGCTTGAGCGAGGGCTCGTCGCCCGCCTTGAGCGCGGCGATGATCAGCTTGTGGTTATAGGGCGCCTCCTGGCGTCTCAGCCGGTCATAAAGCATGCCCATCGTCGGCCCGAGTTGCAGCCAGACCGTCTCCGCCATCGCCAGCATCGCCGGCGCCTGCGCGCGCAGGTAGAGCGCGCGGTGGAACTCGAGATTGGCCTTGATATAGGCCGGTGCGTCCTGCCGCGCGTTGGTCTCGGCGATCGTGTGGTTGATCACCTGCATCCGTTCGATCAGCGCCATATGCGCCCGTGGCAGCGCCCTTGCGGCAAGTTCCGGCTCGAGAAGAGCCCGGAGCGCCGCCAGTTCCTCGATCCGTTCGTTGGTGAGCTCCGGCGTCGCCACCCGGCCCGAGGCGGACATGGTCAGCGCACCCTCCGCCACCAGACGCCGCAGCGCCTCGCGCACCGGCGTCATCGAGACGCCGAATTCCTTGCCGATCCCACGCAGGGTGAGCGCCTGGCCCGGCATCATTTCTCCGTGCATGATCCGAGTCCGCATGGCGCGGAAGACGCGGTCATGTGCGGCCACCGCGGGAGCGGATGGCGAGGCGGTGTCAGGCGTGCGCGGGGTCAGATACATGGCCGATCTTGGTCACGTCGCGCCGTCACCGTCAATGGCCGCGGCCGTGAAGCGATAGCGGTGCAGCGCCTCGCCATGGGCCCGGAGCCAGTCCCGCTCGGGTGCGTATCCCGGCCGGAGCCGCGCCACGGCCGCCCAGAACCGCGGCCCGTGATTCATCTCTGCCAGATGCGCCACCTCGTGGGCAGCCACGTAGTCGAGCACCTGCGGTGGCGCGAGCACGAGCCGCCAGGAGAACATCAGAGCCCCCTGCGCCGAACAGGACCCCCAGCGCGAGCGCGTATCGCGGATCGTGATCCGGCTGTAGGGGCGCCCGAGCGCGCCGGAGTAGCGATCCGCCGCTGCCACCAGCCGGTCCCGCGCATGCGCCTTCAGGAGCCCCGCCACCACTGGCGGCGCGGCGTTCACCCGATCGGAAACCTCGATACGTGCCTGCGAGAAATTCAGTCGGCTTCGCGCCGCCTCCACAACCCGCATCTCGACGCCCCCGACCGGCAGGACGGCGCCGAACTCGGCACGGATCTCGTCCGGCCGTTCGGCAAGCCGAGCGCGGATCCAGGCCGCCTTTTCCTGCGCGAAATTGAGCGCCCGCGCGGGCGAGGCAGTTCTCGGCATCGTCAGGGTCACCCGCCCGTCGAGCCGCGACACACGCAGCGAATATCGCCGCGCCCTAGCGGATCGCCGAAGCACCAACTGCACCGGCGGATCGCCCGGCAACATGTGTTCGCTCATCGCGTCCTCCCGCCCCGGTCGCTTTGCGTTTGACAGGCCAGCCTAGCTGTGGCATCGGGCGGCTTTCGCCAACCGCCCTCAGATGAAGGACCATCCGATGCCCAAGGAAGAATGGGGAGTCAAGCGTGTCTGCCCGACCACCGGGAAACGGTTCTACGATCTCGGCCGGGACCCGATCGTCAGCCCCTACACCGGCGAGACCGTGCAGCTCGACACCGGCGCCAAATCTCGCGTCCTGATCAAAGAAGAAAAAGAAAAGAAATCCGCGCCCGACGACGATACCCTGATCGACGATGATGATGATCTCGATGCCGATGCAGACGTCGACCTCGGCGACGACGTGCTCGACGACGACGCGGACGAGGACAACGTCTCGCTCGACGATATCGCCGATGTCAGTTCGGACGACGACGACTCGTGACGTCGCTTTCGGCAGGGGATCATTTTTCCCTTGAACTCCTGCAGGGCGGTGACTAGACACCGCTCTACCGGGGCCATAGCTCAGTTGGGAGAGCGCTTGCATGGCATGCAAGAGGTCAGGGGTTCGACTCCCCTTGGCTCCACCAAATCATTCCCATAACCGATTGTTTTATAAATACATTTCGGATCGCATCGGAAATTCTACCCTTCCTTCTACCTTTGCTGGTTTCGAAGCAGACACTGCGGACGCGGTGAGATTTCACGCGCTGGTGACGCAGGTGAATCGCACTACTCCGCCGCGTAGGTCTTGCTGACGGTCTCGTTCACGTCAAAAGATGAACGGAGTCGTAGACTAGTAGCACGTGATGAACCGCGTGAACCCTTGGACTTTCTCCGCGAGATCCACCGGGTTCATCCCCGGGGCTTCGTCTGCTTCCCTCGGTTCGACACCGTTCTGGAACAGGAAGAGCTTGGCAATCTCTCCCCGAATCGCGAAGTTGACATTCTGCGGAATGTCGCCGAATGCATCCGCGACGACTTGGGCGTTGAGCTTTGCAACGACGACGCCCACGACATTTCCTGCCGCGTCAACGACCGGTCCCCCGGAATTGCCGGGCTGAACCGGTGCCGAAATCTGCATCTCGCTGACGTCGCCGCCCAAGCCCTTAAGGCTCGCAACTGTGCCGCGAGTAACATTGAGGCCGCCGAGGAGCCCGGCGTAGGGATACCCGGCGATGGTGACGTCCGAATTCAGGCGTGCAGGATTGTCGGCAAAAACAGCGCTTGCCCAGCCCGAAGCTCCTTCCACGGCGAGTAAGGCCAAATCAAAGCCTTCGTCGGCTGCAATGAGCTTTGCCGGATGGTCGTCTACCTCGATCAATTGGCATTCGCCGGCCACGTGGTAGTTTGTCAGCACCAGCCCATCGGGCGAGACCACAAAGCCGGTACCTGAGCCTCCGCTGGATTGGGACCCATTAGTCGCCGGTGGCCGCCCATCCGGAAGCATTGCCGATGGTCTTTTGGAGCTATGCTCTGGCTCATCCTCCAGAACTGCAACCAACGCTGAAACTCCGCTCGTCAACTTGCCGGGTGGAAGGAACACCGGGGGAGCCGATCCGGGCCGTATGCTTCCAGAGACGGCAGCAAGTTGTCCCCCGTCGGCATCACTAGCGGAAAGCATGACAGTCGACCACAAGCGCCCGCGCAGATCCGAGCGAGTGTAAAGTGAATTTCCTGGTCCGGTCCGAGCAGATGTGATCCAGACATCTGATCTGCGCACTTCGTAGGGGGTCGTGCCGGCTACCGCCTGATCGAGGGTATAGGCATGGAGGCGGCCGACTTGCGAGGCATCACCCCTCGTGAGTGAATACGCCAACGATGTCTCAGTGTGGTTGAGGTTGGCAAAACTCCCTGATGTTCCGGCATCCCGGATCTTCTTGGTTGGCACCAGCAGAGAAATGTCGAGCGTCTCCAGATGACGCTCCTCCCATCCATCCTTCTCGAATTGGTCGAGTGTTTGCACTGCAAGCAACGTAGCCAGCCAGTTTGGGACAGGTCCAAATATCTCGTTCTGGACAGCATACCTTTCCAGCGCTCGCTGACTTCCCGCGCCCCAGGCACCGTCCAGCATGGCGTTATAGGTCCCGCTGAGAGCCAGTCCCGCCTGAAGGAAGCGTTTTTCGGCTGCGCTGAGATTCCTCGCGTCGAACTCCAAATATAGCTCTTCCTCGGTGTAAGCTTCGACCGGGGAAACGCCGAAGAGCAAGGCCAAGATTAGGCAAATCGCGGCTTCAAGGGTGTTCCGCATGCTTCCTGTCTCCCGGACCATCGGAGCCGTAGCGTCGCCAGTGGCGCGCTTTTTCGCCGCCGAAGTTGTCTACCCGTTGCAAGCACATCCCACCCCCTTATGGCACGTCTTGTCACGGGAGATGCATGAGTCGCCGCAGGCCTTGCCTTTACGACAAGTCTTGCAGCAAGTAGCATCGAGAACTGTCCCGCTTCTGTCGGAGAGTGCATTGTTCCAGACATCGAGGATCGAAGCCGTCTCGCTTGATACCGTCGAAACGGAAGCTTCACCGGCCATCGCTCCTGAAGAGAACAACGCTATGGTAACCGCGAGTGCTGATACTAACCTCGACAAGACACTTCTCCTATCGGTTCTCGACCAATAGTGTCTGTCAATTGGAACGAAAGTGCGACGGGAAAGTGTTAACGGTTTCAGGCGAGCGGACTAGCAGCCTTCCGAACCCGCCACGACAATCGGCGGATGCTTTGGAAACGAACGGATATCGAACCACTTGAACCACGTGCCGTCCGGGTTGGCCCGATCACCGGAGCGGATCGGGAAATGGCATTTGCTCTTCCCGGCAGCTAACGGTCCAGCAATTTCATGAGCAAGTCAGGTTGGCCGGTCATGTAGGCCGGCGCACCGAGGCTTATCGCTGCCAGCCAATCCGACGCGTCGCCATGGTCTAGTGCCGCATCCTTGCCATCATGAACACCGCTGACGGCAACACGAATGTCGAGTTCTGCTGCTCTGGCCCGGCAATCAGGCGTCATTCGCCTGTCCGGAACGACGACTACCGCCAATAGAGCGCCCTGGCCGCCAGATAGCTTGTCGAGGTCAGCCACGCAGTCCGTCGTTCGTTCCATCGAGACAAAGGTGCCGATCCCGGTAACCGACGCAACGTCGGACAGAAGGGACGCGTCGTAATAGAAAATACCGAAAAGCAACAGATTGCCGGTGTCGTGGCCTTGTAGCAGCGGAACGACGCTCCTCGCCTCGTACCGCTTCAGGTCCAGCAAGACCAGTATCCGCCCTTCGGCCATTTCGAGCGCTTCTTCCAGCGTCGGGATAGTGTGATCCGCGCCGTCCGTGCCATCGGTGAGCCGCAGGCGCCTGAGGTCGCCAAGCGTATAGTCGCCGATATAGTCTTTTCCGCCACGTCTCTCTCGGGTCGGACCTCCCGGCACGCCGTCAGGAAAGACGCGCTCGACGTCGGTGGTGCGGTTCAGCGTGGGGTCGTGCATCAAAACGTAGTGGCCATCGCCCGTAAGCTGCGCGTCGAGCTTCACCATGTCGATGCCACGGTCGAGCGCGGCCCCGAGCCAAGCCAGAGAATTCTCCGGCGCACCGTCGAGCCGTGCATAGCGATGCGCAATCACCAGCGGCGGCTGGCCGGGCTCCATCCTTTCCCCGATGGCTACCTGAGCGTAGACGAGTTGCGGCGCAAGAAATCCGGCGGCTGTAATCACCAGAAGAGCATATAGCTTGAACATATTCCCCGCCCCACGCGAGAACTCCGGTCGGTCAAGTTTGAACCGATCCGTCAAAGCGTGCCTGTCGAGGTTGCCGCGCGGCTAGTGGGTTCGCCATGATCTTGGTCAAGAGCAAAGGGCGCAAAGAGGGGACGCAATTCCAAGTGAGAACGGTCCAAGGCCCGCGGCGGTAAACAGCCACACACGCTGCGAAGTACGAGCGCCTGTCTCGGACGTCCTCTGGAATGTCCACTTCGACTTCAGCGGTGGATCTTTCTCTGAGCCAGTTGGTCGCCGGTGGACCCGAAGCCAAGTCGCCTGCTAACGTACCAGGGTTTGCATGAAGTCGGAGGCAAAAAATATGACGAAAGTTTTGAGCCTTTTCGCTTGCGCCGCTGTTGTTTCCGGCTGCACGGAAATGGGTCCCCAAGTTTCAGCGGACGAACTTCGCACGAGATTAACCGGACAGAAAGTGCAGCTCCGGCCCGACGGAGGGCCAAAGCCCGGTGAACCTGAAGCGTTTAACATGACTTTCCGTGCAAACGGCGCGCTCACTGTTGAGCCCATCGGCTCGCGCACCGCGGTCGTTAGCGACGGTGATGTCACGATCAGATTCCCGCTCGGCTTCGACGGCGCCTGGGATGTCCGGGACGGTGAGCTGTGCATAGGAATGCAGCGCCGGCTCGATTGCCAGCCGGCCACGGTCTCGGGTGACATCCTGGTCGTCACTGACCGCGACAGCGGCGACACGGCGCGCGGGCGTCTCCAGCCAACGCAATAGCTCAGGTCCACTGCGGGCGCCATTTGTCTCATTTTCCTGCGACTTCGATGTGGGGCTTTCTATCGGCGATAACAAACACTTACTGGCACGATGGTGTCGCGGCAGCTAAGGCCAATGTCTGAGGCAGTGGCGAACCTTACTTCGTCGGGTACCGCAACGATGAAAGGCCGCACAAAACCGCTCGCCGCTCCCATTACAAGTTCATACCGATGAACGGAGGCGGGCCTGGGGTGAGGCTGAGGAAGTGGGGGAGACTACGGTGAAGAGACATCATTTTCGTCAAATCGGCGCCGCGTTCACCTCTATGGTGTTGTAGTCTGGATCAAGCAGGTAGAGTTGCGGGAATCCGGCAATGCTGTCGCGGCTTACCAGCATCCGCTTGGGGTTTCCCTCTGGCATCGTGTCACTGAAGCCGGCACGTTCGAGGCGATCGACCATCTCTTCGAAGGCATCCGTTGCGAAGGCGAAATGCACATCTGCGATGTCGATGGTTGGGGTAGTCCGGTATGTGCCGGATGGGTTGGACACTAGATGAATTTGGCGATCACCACAGCCGAGCCAGACACCAGGAATACCGAACGGAGGGCGCGGCAGTCGCGTCAGGTCGAAGAGGTCCTCGTAGAATGCGGCCGAAATCTTAACATTCCTGACAGGATAGGAAACGTGATGCAGAAGCAGTCCTGGCATGAGGGTCGCCCTCCCTTGTGAGGCGATACTACTGGATTCGGCTCAGAGCACCAAATTCACGCCAGAAGCCTGAAGATTCTGGCCCGAGTTTCTATCCGCTCTCGATGCGGCGGCGCGGTCATCGCGCTTGGTCTCGTGTGTCCCAGGTGGGACAGACCAGCCACCGCCTCCCACTGCCCTAGCTCCCATCGCTCAGGAACAAACTGCGGCCTTCCTTCAGAGCGGTGCCGTAGGCAATCCAATCGGCAACAGCCCCGCCTTCGCCGGAAAATTCTTCTTGCGACCGCCTTTGAGTGTATGATCCGGGGAACAGTTCTTGTGGGGACACGTCAATGGGATTTGCTGAAGCCGTAAAGACCTGTTTGAGTAAATATGTTACCTTCTCCGGTCGCGCGCAACGTTCAGAGTTCTGGTGGTTCGTGCTTTTCGCCTATGGCTTTGGGATCGTGTTCTCCATCGTTGATCTGTCTCTTTTCGGCGAGACGACAACGATAGCGACCGACGGGACCGCCAGCGTGTCCTCTGAAACGGATTTCGCTCCGTTCACCTCGATTTTCGGATTGGCCGTGGTCCTGCCTTACATCTCGGTGTCAGTGAGGCGGCTGCACGATACGGACCGTAGCGGCTGGTGGTACTGGCTAGGTTTGATCCCGTTGATCGGTGTCATTGTTCTGATCGTCTGGTTCGCAACGAAGGGAACCGCAGGACCCAATCGTTTTGGCGAAGACCCACTGAACACGGCATAGGTTCCCGACTTCGCTGTTTCTGCATCGCGCAAGCGGCGGGCCTCGTGGATTTCGTCGCGGCGAAGGCCCAGGTCGGCGGTGGTGGCAAGTTTGGCGAACTGGTTTCCTCGGCTTGGCAACCGTTGGCGTCCACAACGGTTGGATTTCCGCCCTTTGACACCTCCTCCCTTTCCTGCGCGCCGGGGGTGAGGTTGAGAAAGCAGGGCGTCCGAGCCGTCAGCCGCTCTTGTTCGATTCAAAGGCAGTTATCTGACTCAAACCGGGAGAAGTGGGGGGCGAAGAATGAGTCTCTGGATGGCCGCAATTCTGTTGGTGGGCCTGTTAGCCGGATCAAAAGTCGCACAGGTTTGGCTCTTTCCGGCGTATCGGAAGACTTGGCGCACATGGGACAGGCACAAGGACCCCATTGCGTGGAAGCTTATTCGCGCTCATCCATTTCACGAGCTTGGTTGGTATCTCTTTGCTGCATTGCTGTCGGCCGCTGTTTTCTACTTGGCCGTGGCCTGAACAACTCGTCGATTGGCAGCGACGTCGGCGCTCGTCGCGACGAAGGACAATGTCGTCTGCGGTCGGAGGTGCGTTGTTGGCCCCAACGCATGTCCTGTCCCGGCCAGCAATCTCGCCCCGCTCCTGCGCGGCGTCGTATTCGTCGGCAAGACGCGCCTTGGCGCTCCGATAGACCGGCGTCGCGGGCCGCTTTTTTGCGGGAAACCAAGGGGACGACGCGTCCCGATGGTTTCCGCGCCCGACTCCATGATCATCACCCTGCGCCGGCTCAATCTGCTTCAGCAGTTCACTAGCGCGCCGGGTGGCGGGCCGATTCGGGGAGAATAGTCAATTCGGTGTCCATCCGGGGTAAAACTCATCGATGTTCAGCCACCCCGTGAACTGGTGCGTCGCGTCCTGCGGCGGAAAAGGTCCGTCCTTGCGGAGAATTGCGCCATAGCCGCCCTGATCCGCCCCGCCGCCCACGACGGTGCAGACCGGCCCGAAAGAATAGAGCAGAACCCCCACATGCTGCGTCCGGCCGCCTTTCGTCGGGTTCGACTGTTGGTAAAAATCACCGCTCTGCGGTTTCTGGCCTTCAGCCAAGGTATGCCAACCGCGATTATTGGCGCCACAGACGTTCAGCGCAAAGGAATTGAAACTGAACGGCGGTCCGGACAAGGTGCCGGCCGACAGGATGTTCTTATGGACCCATGTCAGGAAAGACGTGCAGGTCGTTCCCGGCGGACTGCGGTTGAATAGCGAGACACAGCTCGCATGGTTCATCTTGGTCCATTTGAAGAAGACCCGCTCGTGGTCGTAATATTTCCGGCTTTCCGGGAAGTCCGTCCCGAGCTGTTCGATCAGCCACTGACGCAGAGGCGACAATGACTCCCAATCGGACTTATACGGCCAAGCGTCGCGACGGGTATTCATGAGTTCCCTCCCCGAACCCATTTGTTCGAAAATACCGCGGCCAGGGTTGTGAGTCAAAATCGTCGGCGCTCCGCCGCATGGCCCCTCTTTCGCCAAGACGTGCTCATCCACCCTGATCTGGAGCGACACGCGGATCTCGTCTCTGCGAGGGCCGGCGGTTGCCAAAGCGGCAAGCGTGTGGATAGCCACGGCCACACCTTGGACCAGGATACAGTGTAGCGCACTTTGACGGTAGAGAGCGCCAAGGCGCGGCCGGACCCTTCACGTGGCAATGTATCGGTCACGCCGGTGATTGAAGGCGATGACGACATTGAGCACGAAAGCGCCAAGCAGAGAATAGAGCACTACCGAAGGTGGGAAGATGAAGGCCGCGACGGCAAAGAGCGCTGCGTCGAAGAGCAACTGGACGTAGCCAGCGCGGAACCCGAAGTGATCCTGAATCAGCAATGCCGTCACGCCGAGCCCGCCAAGACTTCCCTTGTGGCGAAACAAGATCAGCAATCCTGCGCCGACGAGAGTTCCGAAGATCACCATGCCGACGGCCGGGGTCACGAGTTCTATCGCAAGATGACTGGGCAGCCATTCCGAGAGCACCGAAAGAGCCGTGACGCACGCCAATGAGCGCAAGGTGAAATTGGCCCCCATGCGGGTCCAGGCGAGCCAATAGAACGGCAAGTTCACGATGAAGAACACGAGCCCGAAGGGCCATTCGGTGAGATAGGAGACAATCAGCGCCAGCCCTGCCGTCTGCCCTGTGAGAAAGCCGAGGTGGGTCAGGAACTGCAAACCCAGCGCGCAGAAGAAGACTCCGATGGAGAGGCCCTGCAAGTCCTCCAGTAGTGTGTGGCGAAGCGAGTCGGGGCGGTCGGTGTCGATGTGCGTGCTCATGGAGCGCAGATGGCAAATCCGCCAACGAAGATCCAGTGCTCGCATTGGCGCTCCAAGCCGATCCAGATTTCCGTTTTGGTCCGCCGGCAGAGCGCCGATTTGCGCCGTTGCAATGCAGCGCGCGGTCCGTGATCGTATCGCCGATTGGAGATCCCATGCGCACCGTAGTTCTATTGATGATTTCAATGACCGTTCCGAGCGCTGCCGCCGCCCAGGACCTCCGCATCGTGGACGGCGACACCATCGAAATCGACTCCACCATCTACCGCCTGCATGGCATCGACGCCCCCGAGTTCGCGCAGAAATGCAACGCGGCCGGCGGCGGCACATGGCCCTGCGGGAAAGAGGCAGTTGCCGTTCTGACGGACCTGATCGGCGACCAGAACGTAACATGCGACGACCGGGGCAGCGACCAGTATGGCCGAACCATCGGCGTTTGCAGCGCAGGTGGCATCGACCTCAACGGGCGGATGGTCTCCACCGGCTACGCATGGGCCTTTGTCCGCTACATCGAAGACTACGTTGCCGAAGAGGCGGCGGCCCGTGAGCAGCGCCTAGGCATCTGGAGCAACGCCACAGAACCGCCGTGGGTCTATCGGGAGGCCAAGTGGAACGAAGCGTCAGGAGAGGCGCCGGAGGGCTGCCCGATCAAGGGAAACATCTCCGACAACGGCCGGATCTATCACACGCCATGGAGCCCCTGGTATTCGCGAACGAAGGTCAACGAGGCGAAGGGTGAGCGCTGGTTCTGCGACGAGGCAGAGGCCGTTGCGGCCGGGTGGCGGGCGCCGATTTGGGGCGTTAGCCGATGACGCAGGTGACGCGCGAAGCCAGCCGCATCAACCGACGGATGCGTTTCTCGTTCAGCAGATAGCCATCGTTGCGCAGGTGCCAGGTCATCTGGCGCACATCTAGCGGTCGGGTCCGATGCAACTTCTACGGCACAATCCGAAAAGAGGTGCTTCCATCGAGAATTCCGGTCACCGTCTCACAGCCGTGAGCCTCGAAGTAGAGATACGAGGCGGCGGCGAACCTGCGCGGAGCGAGCCCGTAAATGAAGATGTCGATCACCTCTGCAGAGATGGGCGGCTCAATGCCGGCGGCGTCAAGTAGCGTTTTTCGATGCTCAGGCGCTAGGGCAGCCAATTCTAGGGCATTGGCGATGTACTCGTGATCGACTGGTGCGATTTTCCGACCACCCAACTTCTGTTCGATGAGCGCGTGGGCCAACTCGTGAGTGAGAAGGGAGCAAAAGACCACGTCGTCCGGCAGGGCAGCATAGGCATCGTCAGCAAGCAAGTGATCGCGCAGCAGGTCCCGGTCGATGATCTGGATACGACCGAGTTCGCAATCGAAGGATGCAAGGCATTCGCCGATGTTGTGAATAGGGCTGTAAACGACTTCGATCGTGATTGGTTCCGTCTGGGAAAGACCGCATCTGTCGAGTGCCCTCCGGGCATCTAAGGCTGCTGCACAGATCATGCTTTGCGTAGCCCCTTCCGATGCATCGACCCAAAATCCCGGATCGTCGCAAGGCACCGGATCGGCCGCGCCAGATACCGTGGCTGATCCAACCGTAACTGCCAACGTCGCCGCCTTAATCCAGCAATGCCGGGCGTTGTGCATCGTTGCTCCCTCCTCGAAGGGCGATCACATAGGGGAAATGTCGCATTGGGGACTGGATCTGTCGCTGAGGTAGATCAAGCCTGGGCCGCTACACGAGCAGAGCCGACCTTGCCACCCCGGTCCCGAACGAGGGCTTAGCGCCGTGAGCGACCGCGCTGGCGTGTCCGGTCCAAGAGCCAACGCTTCGTGCCACCGAAGGGGGAGTATGCCGACATCGCGGTCATCTGATGAAAACGCTCGGATGACGGATCTCAGACCGGAACCGACTAACGCTCTTCGACAATCTGCTTTCGAATGTCGGGTCAGATATAGCGGGAAAACCGGGTTTGGCCGAACATCTTGCGATGCTCAGTCGGCGTCAGGCCAGTCTTGCGCTTGAACAGTCGCCGGAAGGACGGGGCGTCGAGATAACCTACCTCCTCGCCAATTTCAGAAACTGGTGATGACGTGGTCTCGAGCAATTGCCGCGCTTCTTCGATCCGCACGGCCAGAACGTAGTCTTGAGGGGATTTGCCGGTTGCCTTCCGAAAGCGTCGCGCGAAGGTTGTCGATGGTAGACCTGAGCGCTTCGCCATCTCGCCAACCGGATTTTCGACGGCGTAGTGGTTGGCAATCCAGGATTGCGTTTCCCTTATCAACGCGTCCTCATGTGGGGTGGATCGGATCATCGAGGAATAGGGGGCCTGCAATTCGCCGCGGTCTGCCATGAGCCAGACCTTGGCGGCCCGGGCAGCCCTCTGAGCGCCGCCATATTGCGCAATCAGAAACAGGGCAAGTTCCTGCCAGCCCGTTGTGCCACCGGAGGTCACGACACCGCAGGCTGCATCGGCGAAGCACAGGCCGCGATCGGTACGCAGCCTGACATTTGGATAGCACCGTCGAAAAAGGTCCTCCCACGCCCAGTGGGTTGTTGCTTCGACACCATCCAGTAAACCGACCTCAGCAAGGTAGACTGCGCCCGTACAGGCAGAGACCACGCGTGTTCTTCCGGGCGGGAGCCTGGCCAGCCAGGAGAGACCAGGGTGTTCCGCGGGATCGGGCCGGTCATGGTGAGAAAGGTTAAGGCCGGGAACGACCGCCACGTCGCAATCCTCCGCATCGTCAAACGCAATGTCGGGCGCAATACGCAGTCCGCTGCCGCAGCGAAATGGTTCAGTACTCGGACCAACGAGGCGGACGTCGAACACAGGATCAGCCGGATTTCCGGTGACCAGGGTTTCCCAGTCGCGGCCCGCCGCCATCAGCGTGTCGTACAGACCAAAGAGGCTCGAGGCACTGGCCTGGGGCGTAGCCACAAGGAGTATCGAAACCGTCATTGAAAGGCACTTCTCGGGTTTGGTCAATCTGCCACCATTTTAGCGATTCTGCCGCTCACGGCCAATGAGCAAGACCGCATAGCCTTCGAGAGATCGAAATTTCAGGAGGTGACCATTATGCGGACGGGATCATTCTGGAGGTGGCATTCTCCGGGTATCAGCGCGCCCGTCGAGCCAGGCGAGACGCCACCTCCTTGCGAATCCGAAAAACCACCATCGCCGGAAAGAAACTGCGACATCACTCGCCGAGTATGGGAACGGTTCGTCTATCTTGGCCCCGGTGGTCCTGTGATGCGTGACATCAGATCTTGATGAGGGCAACCAAATGTCAGCTTCCTTGCTCAGTCCGGTCATTGCTGGAAACCGACGAATGGCAGGACTGCGCAGGGAGCCGACCTGTAAGACAAGGGAGCGCCAGGTCTCGCCCAACGAGGCCACAAATGGCAGGTTTGCCGACTCTTGCCGCCATTAGCTGCAGTGCGACAAAACATGACGCGCTCACTCAACATTTCTTCCCAAAGTGAAGAAGCAGACTTCCGCGGCCGAACGTGTGAGCGACCGAGTCGCGGACCAAGCAGCCGCTCTCTTGTTCGGCTGTCCGATTGATGCCTAAGCCACCCACGGATACACTCGCGTTGTAGTACTTGGGATAGTCACGTGGCCCAAAAGAGCCCTGCCAGAAAAGCAGCCGCAAGCCAGTGGATCAGATTGGTTCTGGTGTACCTTCTGATCCCTTTCCTTCTGTTGGTGTGTGGCGGCGACCCGAGCTGGTCGCAAGCTTGGCTCTACGCCGTTTTGATCCTCGGCTTTGGACTTGGCGGTCGCATTTTGGCAGAGGTACGACATCCCGGACTGACTGCTAATCGACAGAGCCACGAAAATCTCAAGGATGCCAAAACGTGGGACAAGATCCTCGCTCCGCTCATGGCGGTTAGTATCAGCTATCCGTTGGTCATCGTCGCCGGGTTGGACCACCGCTATGGATGGTCTCCAGACTTTCCGCCTTGGCTGAGTATCATTGGCTTAATCCTAATCGCGCTTGGATATGCTTTCGCTGCCTGGGCGGTGGCAGAGAACCGCTTTTTCTACAGCGTGGTTGTTGTTCGGTCGGATCGAGGACATGCGGTGTGTGACAGTGGTCCGTACCAGTTTGTCCGACATCCGGGCTATTCCGGAAATATCATTGCGCCGTTCGGCCTTGTGCTTGGCCTGGGTTCGCTGTGGACATTGCTGCCAATGGCGGCTGCCTTTGGAATCACAGTCTTGAGAACGGCGCTGGAAGACCAAACTTTGCAGGACGAGTTACCTGGCTATCGAGACTATGCCCGTCGCGTCCGTTATCGCCTCATTCCAGGTGCTTATTGAATGTGATGTCAGACGCGATTTGATTTTGGCGGCCGTTCGCCGTGGCTCCACTGAGCGACCGCTCCGCGGACAAACCTGACTTTCGAAGAAATGATTGATAAGAATTACTGAGCCTTCAACGTAGTGGAGTGGCCGATGGACCACTTTGTACGAACACAGGTTGTTCCCGAAGCACGGCGAGGCAAACACGGGCACCGCGTAAGACCCGCCTTACGTCCGGAAAGTCGCGTTGAACGCTACTGTCACGCGCTCTTCTCTGCTATCATTTGGATATACCCAGTGCACCAGGTAGGCGGGGAAAAGTATTATTTCCCCAGCCGCCGGCCTCAGCTTCTTCTTGGGACGGAAAGCTCCGGCGTCGAGAATGCGCCAGTGCGGCAGGTCCGAACGGGGATCGAGAAACTCGATCATCCCCGACGATCCCGTTTCGACTTCCGGTTGGGAGACGTAATAGACTCCAGACCAGTGGGCCCCCGGATGAGTGTGCGGCGCATTGAACCCGCCGGGGGGATTCACGTTCATCCACCCGAAAAGTTTGAGGCGTAAAGCCTCGGGATCGGCTTTCGCCGAAATCTGCCGGGTCGCGGCAAGGACCGCCTCCCGCGCAGCCTCACGTAGCTGCGAGACGCAGGGTGCCGCGACATCGAAGAGATTGCCCTCCGAATGCCAGCCGCCGCGGTTCGATTTCGACGCGCCACCGCCCTCGGCACGTAGCCGCGCGCCTTCCTGAAGCAGCGCGGCGTCGAGAGTCACATGATCCGGCAGGCAAAATCTAATCAGCGGCGTCGAGAAAAGCTTCTCGTACCTGGTCTTTTCGATCATTGCGACCTCTTGCCGAAGCGTAGTGCGGCATGACACCGACCGCCGACTGTTGATAGTTCTGCCATCCGCAAGGTGCGGGCCGAGAGTTCGCGAGTGTTAGTCGTCGTCCTCGTCGTCACTCTCATCGCTTCCTCTGTCGTCGTCGCCCTCGTCGTCGTCACGGTCATCGTTTTCGTCGTCGCTGCGGTCATCGTTTTCGTCGTCGTCACGGTCATCGTTTTCGTCGTCGCTGCGGTCATCGTTTTCGTCGTCGCTGCGGTCATCGTTTTCGTCGTCGTCACGGTCATCGTTTTCGTCGTCGCGGCGATCATCTTTCTCGTCGTCGCTCTCGTCGTCGCGCGACTGTCGCAACTCCTTCCGGGTAACTTTTCCGTCGCCGTCGGAGTCGCTGCGCGACAGCACCGTTGTGGCACCGCCGCTCCCGAAAGCCTCCTCAAGTTCCCCCCGTTCCAGAACCCCGTTCCGATTAGTGTCGATCGATCGGAATGTGCGCTCCTGAGCAAGCGCGGGGAGCGCCATGACGGCAAGTACGGATGTCGATAAAAGCAGTTTCGAAATGGTCAAGGTCTTGTCCTCCTCACAGTGTCCAAAGCCTAGCCGCTGACAGATCCCATTTTGTAGCGACAATGCTCGTGCGTTTCATTCTGTTCCAGAACAGGACGTTACTGTCGGACCTTAATTAAGACAATCAGCGTGAGCCCAGCAGAAGCGCGGAATCGGCGGACAGTCGCCTGTTAGATGCCTTGGAATATGGCACCCGCCTCCCTGGCAAGAATGGTGCCGCCACACTGCGTGTCCGGTCTGTCCGCGAACCCGGCACAGCTCGAAATCTCGCAAACGTCCGCGGTGCGCAGTGCGCATTGAGCGACCGCGCTGGCGTGTCCGGTCCAAGAGCCAACGCTTCGTGCCACCGAAGGGTGAGTTTGCCGACAATGCCGACCTTCGCTGCGGGCGCGGAGTGTTGTAGTGGCGGCGTCAGCTCTCGGTCTCGACTTTCGCGCCGGTGAGGCTGTAGAAGATCTCGCCGTTGAGTGGTTCGTCGCAGACTTCAGTTGGTGCTCTGGTCGTCTGGACAATAACCTGGACCAACAATGTCTGCAAAGCAGCACTCCAGCTTTCGACACAGTCTCGGCAACTCTTCAGCATATAATCGCTGACGCCCGAGTTCGATCTGATTGATCCGGCACGAGCCTTTGTGCCCAAGAAAGGCGGCTACTTCACACTGCGTGAGGCCAAGCTCCTTACGGCGCGTCCTCAATCTTGCGCCGATTTCAAGTCTTGCCTTGAACACGTCACGGTCATTCATACACATATGAATGTGTTTACATGACGTCATGTCAAGACTTAGTGAAAGGCCGCGAGCAGCCTGCTGCCGCACTTGAGGGCGCTCTAAAAGAGAAATGGGAGCTGCGGGCACCAACCACTCGCGGTGTGGCGCACGCAGATTGTGATCAAGCCCAAGACATCACGGACAGCACGATGGTCGGCAGCTTCTTGTGCTAGTTTCGGTCGGCTGGATATGCTTGGTGCGGCGCAATCGAATAGCTCCACTCCAGACCAGCATTCTTCCATCCATTCACTGTACGATGACCGGCCTCCGGACCGGTATTTGCTTTATCGCCTTCAAACCCATCTAGGATCGAGTAGACGTTGGTGTAGCCCAAGTCGTAGAGGACATTCGCCGCTTTTGCGCTCCGCGACCCGGAGCGACAAATGACGACGATTGGGGTGTCGTCGTCTATCCCGCGTGCATCGGCATAGTCCATGAAATCCATTTCAAACGCGGGGTTCATCTCCAGGTGGTAGCCCTTGTCCTCAGGGTAATAGCTAATCGTCTGCGGCATCACCATGAAAGGGATGTGAACATCAACTCGGGTGGGGAGACCGACAAATGCAATCTCCGCGCGGCTGCGTACGTCGAGCAGAACGACGTCTTCATCGCGAAGCATGTCAACCGCATCGGCCGATGTCAGGTAGAGCCCTGCCTTGGTCTGCTTCTTTGCGGGAATGCTTGTAGCGTCCTCGGCGAACGACGGTATCGCAAACATGGACACAAGAAGACAGCCGATTATGGTCGATCTCAGTGACATTCTGTGAACTCCGGAAATCTGTTCTTGGGAATGAACGCAATCACTGGTTACGCCACGTCAAGATAGCACGGGTTTGCGCTATCATGCAGCCCAGAAAACCGCGATCAGAGGATTTTCGTAGCGCCGGTTTGCAGTTCGCTTCACGGCCCCCAAAAGTTCAACGGCAGCAAAGGGCTCTTCGATGCTTTTTGTAGCGTTGGTCTCGAACGGCAGCTATTAGGTCCAGCGTGTGAACAGATGGCACGCTGCGCCTGCGAGACCGCTAGAGTTGATGTCCGTCAGCATTGCGCAGAAAGCCAACTGCCGTTCCAGCGTGGAGTTTGTAGGTCCTAACCCTAGGAAGCGCCTCCCCAGCCACATGATACCAGCGCATCGCCGGCGCCAATCCTCCTCCCCTCCCGCGCCACCCGGTCGAGCAACTCCGTCCAGTACGCATCGCCCAGCGTTCCCTCGACCACGTAGCGGCGCGCCAACTCGTCGTCCGTCGATGCCTGTGCCGCCTCGATGTCATTGGCGAACATGTCTTCGCCAGCCTTGAGGGCGCAGACCCGGCGGAGGAACGCGCCTTCAGTCTCGCCGTGTTCCCGGCTGATGGTGCCAAGATCCGTTCCGGCAACCACAACTGCCGATGCTTCCTCCCTGCCGTCATCGGTTGGAACGCGCGCGACCACCTGAATGGGAAGGTCGCGCGGGTCGGGACGGCCCGCCTCAAGGCGCCCGATTCGGTTCTTCAGTGTCATCGCTGCGTCCTCACAGTTGCTTCGTATCGGGCTCAAGGATGACCACCTTGCGCGCCTCTGGAATCGGCTTATTCACGATCAGTTCGCCGTCTTCACCAACACGATCCGCGATCACGACGACAAGGTTGGTGCCACGCTGCTCTTCCAGCCTGTCGATCCTGCTTCGAATGCTCATTGTGCTGCCTCGTTCGCCAGTTTCTCGTCGGCCATCGCATAGGCCGCGGCGCGCTCTTCGTCGGTCATGACCTCAATATGCTTCCCGCCTGCGATGGCGGCGTAGACTCTGCGGTAAAAGTCATTGGCGGGTTCCCCGTCGCTCCGGTTCATGCTGCCGAAAGGGGGGACCACGAGGAGGGCGGCGGATGCGTGAGGGTTGCCGGCGCCGATAAGGAAGATCACGTCCGGTGCGTTGTCTGTGTTCGGGGTTGCCTGTTCGAGTTTCGCGACTCGGTGTTCCAGTGTCATTTGCTGCTCTCCAGCGCCGTGATGCGAGCCTCAAGCTCGGTTGTTTCCAGTGTCTTCCGGTAGCCCTCCACCAGCGCCATGACGGAGGCGCCTTCGAGCGGGGTGATCTCCCCCTCGGAAACGGCACGCAGGACCGCCTGGGCGGCGGCTGCGGCGTCCTGAGCAGTCTCCATGGGGGGAAGGTCGAAGGAGACCGGGGAATCCTTCCTGACCGGCGCTATGCGCTCCAGGCAGAGGCGCAGGGCCGTGGCGTCGCCTTCAAGGGCCTTGTCGATGGCCTTCTGGGTCAGGGCTTCGGCCTCATTGCCGAGGAGCGCTTCCACCGCCTTCGTGACCTTGTGGCGGGCGCCCTTCGGACGGCCGGGGTTGCCCAGCGCGAACTTGCCGGTCTCATCGGTGTACGTTGTTCCTGCGTTTTTTCGTGTCATAGACTCTGACCTATTGTCCCTCCCCGATCCGAATGCTGCCATAGCCGACGAGGGAGGGAACCATCCGCGGCAGAACCCTTCCGTGCATGGCTTGGAGGCGTGTGGGTTGGTCATGGGCACCTCCGCCGACGCAGCCGCCTTGAGGGCGCGCCCCGCCTTTCAGGGCGGGCGCACAGCCCTTAGGGGTATGGGGATATATGGCGCCAGGGGGATGAAGGGGGGGATGAAGGCACTTTGCAACCCACTTTGCTAGGGGGGATGAAGGGGGTCTGCATGGTGTTCATTGCCCCGCCTCCACGATGAAACTGCGCGGCCTGGACGACGGCCCTTCGCTCTCGATCCTGATCTTTCCGGCGGTCAGGAGGCTGTCCATCGCGGCCTTGAACGCCCGCTTCGTCATGCCCTCGTTGTCCGGGTGTTCGGCGAACTGCTTGGGGGCGTAGTTCGGCCCGCCAGCGTGGTTGACCCGCCGACCTTGCGCTGTGTAGGTCGCGAGCAAGTGCATGAACACGCGCTGCGCCTTGGCCCCCGCCGCCAGCTTGTCCAGGCCCTGTTCGGCCACCTCGGGGACAAACACGCCTGCCTGCCATTTGATGTGCGTCTCTTCTCCTACGCGCCCGTAGTTGGCCTTCATTGTCGTCAGGACGCGGCGGTCAGGATCTGCCTCGAACCCGCAGTCTGTGATCCGCGCGAGGTAGAGGCGCGAGCGCACGCTGTTGTTCCACGCGGTCGAGCCTGAGGCGCCCGTGCCGCTGCTGAGGCCGGTGAGCGACGGGTGCCCCAGAAGCAGGACGGCGCATCCCCGCTTGAGGGCCAACCCCCGGAGGATGCCGATGAACTGGCGGACCTTGGCCCGGTCGTTCTCATTGGCCGGATAGACATCCGCCAGTGTGTCGATGACGATCAGCACGGGAGCGTCGTTAGCCGCCCGTGCGTCCAGTTCCTTGAAGAGTTCGGATTGCATCAGGGTCACCTGGCTATCGACCGCGAGCAGCGCATCCTCACCGGCCAGCGACCGCAGGGTGAGACCGGACAGGTCGTCATAGGCCCGACGCTCGGCCCGCAGGATGTCCTCCAGGCGCCGGTGCAGTTCGTCCTCGTCGTCTTCCGCGCTCATGTAGATGACGCGACCGGCCGACACCCCTTTGCCGATCCAGCCACCGCCCGTGGCAACCGCGACAGCCAGTTGCAGCGCCAGCAGGCTCTTGCCGGTGCCTCCGTCGCCACTGAACAGAGTGACGGTCATTTGAGGCACCAGCCCGTGCACCAGCCATTCGCGCGGTGGCACGGGCTTTCCCTTGAGCGATGCGGCCGAAAAGAACCGGCTGTCGCGAGAGGTTGCGGAATCGAGGAATTCCGATCCGCCGCGACGTTGCATTGGCGGGTCGTTGAACCCGCTGGCCCGATCCCGCGCCGAGCGGAATTCCTCCGCAGCCTGCGCGAAGGTGTTTGATCCGTCAGGCATCATGCGGCGCCTCCCGAGATCCTCGCGAGGGTCTCTTGCAACAGGCGATGCGCCTTGGCGGCCGGCATCGCTGGCCAAAGCTCGCCGCTGTCGTAGTCGTCGCGGTCCCACACAGAGAGTGTCCAATCGCCGAACTCGTCTGGCATCAGGACTTCGACCACCCGCCTGGTGCCGGCGAAGGTGAATTCGGCGGGCTCCAGCGGAACCGTCGATGGGAATAGAGTGGTCACGTTCGTCATGCCGCTCCCTCCCCGCAGAAGTGGCGCATCACGCCGGCAAATTCCCGGTCGGTCAGGCTGTCGAGGACGGCCGTCGCAATGATCGCCCGGTCCTCGGGATCAAGCCGGTGACGGAAGACGATGGCCGCCGCCGCGTTGCCGTAGTCGTTACGTAACGTGAGGGCATAGCCGACCATCCGAGCCGCAGCCTTGTGGGACGGCTTGGCGTAGTGACGCAGTGCCTTGGCGCGCCAGGATGTGCGATTTTTTGCTCTAAGAGCGGTTTCTTCCTCAGTGTATCGAGCCCCGGTCGCAGTTGCAGCTGCGCCGGCGTTTGTCGTCTTGTTGTCAGGCGATTGTTTCCATTTAGACACCAAAACGGAGAAATCTGTGCTATTGTATCCAGACTTCAAGCTACCACTCACGTCCCCCCGAACCCCGGCTGCAGCCCCCATTGCGCCGGGGTTTGTCGTGAGGGATGTCACGTCTGGGTCACAATCCAGACATGTCGAAAGGTTAACGTCGGAGATATTTCGAGCACCAAATTCAACGCCGGTTGCAGGAGTGGCTGCGCCGGCGTTTTTCTTTGCCTCTGCCTTCATGCGCTGCCCTCCCCGAAGCACCAGGAAGCGAGCACTTCCGCCTGCCGATGGGTGAGCCCAAAGCGGCGGCGCAGGTGGCGGATCTGAAGGTCGCGCGGGGCGGGGTAGTAGATCCTCATCACGCGGCCTCCTCGAAACCGACGCCGCGCACCTCGTCGTCCAGGAAGTAGATCCCAAAGCGCTCGCACTCGGTCGTGCCGTCGCTCTCGAAGACCTCGGTGCGGATGGTGACGCCGTGATCCCGCTTCAGGACCATCACCCGGTCGCTGACGCGCACCGGGCTGGCGCAATAGAGGGGGCCGCGCATGAGGCCCTCAAGCACCCGGCGGTTTCCGCCCTTCAGCGTGACCGTGCGGGTCTCGCCGGTCGTGGAGATCAATTCATAGGTCGCGGAGTCGGCGGCCGGGGGGAGGTCAGCCCAACTCAGGATTCTCTGAGCGTTTTTCGGTGGTGTAGTGCTCGAATTAGTTTTCATGTCTTTGCCTCTTTGCTTGAATGACCGAGGCAAAAGCGCTACGCTTCCAGTGTCCGCTAGAAACGAATGCGCCCCGCTCGGTCAAATTGATCGGCGGGGTTTCGTTTAGGCGGCATCCACCATATTGGCGGCGATCCATGCATCGAGATCCGCGCGGCGATAGACGACGCAGCCGGCGACTTTCGCGAATGCCGGGCCCTTATGGCGATTGGACTCCATGCGGAGCTTGGCGAGTTGGGATTGAGAAACCCCGAGATAGGCCGCGGCCTCTGCGGGGCGAAAATTGTGATTTGCGATCATTGCTGCGACACTCCGAATTGTCAGGACGTGTCACTTATCTAGATTGTCGTTCCGCCCGGCATAATACTGACAAAGCGTTTGTCAGTACCCCCTCCGGGATTAGCCTTCCTCTCGCCCGATCCATTCGCCGGTGGGAAGGCATATCCCGCCCGCCGCGCTGGCGAACGCCACCAAGCGCTCTCCAGACGGAAGCAATGGATCATAGTCCCAGATTTCTGGCGGCCAACCCATTCCCGGAGTGTCAGCCGTGACTCTCCAAGTATCCCACGTATCGCTGTTGTCTGCCTCCAGAAGGCGTTGTTCATAGAAGGCGACTGTTCTCAGGAAACTGAGATTTGCAGCGTCATCCCAACGGTCGAAAATCGACTTCATTGGGTCCAAGTATTCTTCCGACGATAATACTGCGGCCCAGAATGGGGCCGCGCTCCGAAACCGGACCCAAGCGCTCCACAAATTCCTTGGATTCCAAGGAACTTTCGCCTCTCTCTCGACCCACCGACCGTCTAATCCGAAACCCATTGCAGGCACCTTGTTTACAGATCCCCACATTTCCGACGTCAATTCAATCGCGCGCCCGACGCTCATCTCCCTTCCACTCACTTTGTCCCAAACCATGAAGAATGCTATGGTTCCGCATGCAATCGCTTGGCCTATCCTCTCTTGCATGGTGCGCAAGACAGCATTTGCCACAGCAGAGTGATGGAAGTCTCCATCTGACGCAGAATAAAAACGAGCGGCTTCGCTTTGGTAAATGAGAAGACATTGCTCTACGCTCGCGTCGTCGTCTGGAAAATATGCTGTAGCTGTCAATCGCCCGTTCGCATCAAAGAGCAGTTTCCCATATGCGTCGAAAAGCTCAATTCTCCTCACGCCCGCACCATCTGCACCACGTCGCCGGCCTCGCCAGCGCAGTAGCGTCCCCATGCATCCATCAGCGAGCGGCGGCGCTCGAAGAGGTCCGACCGGTCGTAAGCCCGTTCGACTTCGTTGCCCCTTGCGTGCGACATGGCAGCTTCAGCCACTTCTCGGTCAGCGTGCGCGCGCTCTGAGGCCCAGACCCGGAACGAGGAGCGGAAGCCGTGAACAGTGACATCTTCATTTCCCATCCGCTTCAGCAGATTGTTGACCGCGATGTCGGACATCTGCCGTTCTTCGTGCCTGAGAATTGGTGACGGGAACACCATCGTCTCGCCCAATCCGCGAACCCGTTCCAGAACATCAAGCGCCTGTTCAGATAGCGGCACTCGGTGTTCTATTCCTCGTTTCATGCGAATTGCCGGCACGGTCCACGTGCTGTCGTTGATCTCTGACCACTCAGCGCCCCGCGCCTCACCTGATCGAACTGCCGTGAGAATGATGAACTCCAGAACGCGAGCCGACACCCCTTGCCGCTGCTTCAGCTTAGTCATGAACGCTGGAACACTCTGCCAGGGCATTGACGGCAGGTGCTCTTGAGACTGCTTCACGGCAGGAAGTGCCTTCTTGAGCCCGTTGATCGGGTTCTCATTTGGATAGAACCCGGCGCCCTTTGCCCAATCGAAAACAGTTCTCAGCCGTTGGCGAAGGCGCTTCGCCGTCTCGTGCTTTTCGGTCCAGATGGGCGAAAGAACCTTGAGACAGTCCGCAGTCGTCACCGTCTCTATCGGCCGCGACCCGAAGTGCGGATTCGCATAAATCCTGATCGTGGAGAGCCACGTCTCGGCGTGCTTCTTGTTCTTCCATGTCGGCAACAGCCCGGCGTGAACACGGTTCGCGGCCTCCTCGAACGTGATTGTCTCGCGCCGCCGTTCGGCGCGAGGGTCTCCACCATTACGCGCAATCTTCCGCAGGCGGGCCGTTTCCTCTCTGGCCTCGGCCAACGTCACGTAGGACACGCCGCCCAGCCCCATGTCGGTCTGTCGCCCGTGGATCGTGAGTCTCGCGATCCAGTGTTTCGAGCCGCCCGGCGCGACCACGACGTAGAGGCATCCGCCGTCAGAGTATCGGCCCGGCTGGTCCAGTTGTCGGACCTTCGCAACGGTCAGTTTTCCCGCTCGCATCGTCTACCATTTTTTCTACCAAGAACGTCGCGGAAAGAATAGGACAACGCACGACACAATGGAAGTGCCAAACGCGTGGTTTTGTTGGTAGAATGGAAGCTCTGGGAACGCCTATATGTCTTAATATCAGACACTTGCGCGGACCTTGGCTCCACCACTTCACTCCCGATTTTAGAACGACTTTTGAAGGGGTTACGCGGCAGCCGCTTACCTCTCTTGCGTTAGGTCACTTTCCTGCATGCAGTCTCGGGTCACCACTAGGTCACTGAATTTGGTGACCGAGTTTTATAGCGGATAGCGCCAGAATCGACCGCGAAACTCCATGAGAATACGCTTGGAAAGTTGTTCGGACGAACTGATGACAGCAATGCCCTTGTCCGCTGGCTTCGACCGCAAAGCGATCTGATCAACGATAGCTGATCATCACCGTAGCTGTGTTTCCGTCGGCCGCGGCGTTGAAGGCTGGGTTACCAATTCAGGTGGCCGTTTCTCGTAGAAGGCGTTGCCGCCAGCGACGAGTACGTAATGCATGTTGTTGTAGCCCGCATGGTAGTTGGCAGCGTGGAAGAATTCTGCTTCGGCAATATCGGGGTGCCGCTCCCCCGACAGAACAGAAATCGCGGCTTCTCGAACCATATGTAGGGACCGGCTGCTCATCCGGCCAGTCATGATACCGGGAGCAAACTGGCCGGGTTGGGAGACGACACCGCAAACAGTATCGGGGTAGGCGTCCGACTCGACCCTGTTCATAACAACGCTTCCGACGGCAATCATGCCGTCTCGGCTTGACTGGACGGACTCGAAATACATCGCGCGCGCCATACACTCTGCCGCGCGCTTGCTGACGGCGACATCGATTGCGGGCTGATTGGCGCATGAGACAAGTGTCGTGATCCCCAGTAGTGCAGCCACCATCGGCAGAATGTAACTTGAGTTCATGCGCGTTCTCACGTGCTTCAGCCAAGATTATTACTCATCGCCGATAGTTTATCGGATTTGGTCAGTGGCACTCAACTTTCACATTGAAGCTTAGACGGCCGCTTGGTCGAGACCCGGACCACCGCCAGGGTGACGGGTACGTCCGAGATTCTTGCGTTGCGATCATCTGGCGAAAGGGCTCGGATGACCGCCTTGTGCTGAAAGCTGAAATCCAAACCCACCGCAGCATCCTTCACGAAGGGCGGACACCGGACTCTCGCTGCGTTCCTCTCGGTCGTCGGCTATAGGGTTCTTCTCACACCAAATCGACTAGGATGCAGAACAGAACAAGTTCCTCATTACCTCACCGCACACTTGCAGTGCGCTCCGTGAGTATTGTTGGGTTATCCGCAGACGCCGCCGAACGCCTTTGCGGCCCAACTTCAACCAACCCGAAAGGTCGCACGACGACCGGACCAGAAACAGGGTGAAGTCCCCCCTATTTCGGCAAGCGTAATGGCCCAGTTCAAAGGGGGAAGGACAATGCCGCGGACCAATGAACTTGGCGCACCCGTCGCAATTCAATACTTGTTGCGACGGGTGCGCCAATGAAGCTTGGGCACGTTATGGGACCGCTGTGCCAATTACTCCATTTCGTGATAACCGTTTACCATGGTCTTGAACTGGCTTGAGATCTTGTGGCCAGTTGTCCCCAGATAGATGTGCATCAATGTGAAACCGAAAAGGACTACACCGGCGACGTAATGCACAAGGGCCACGGGAACCAACCCGTCAAGGCCCAACACCTCTTTAGGAGCAAGATTCGGCCAGAGGAACATTGCGCCCGAAATCAGCACGATGGGCACAAGGATGTACATCACCGCCCAGTACATGACCTGCTGCAACGTGTTGTGGCTGGCCTCCCGAGTCGGCTCGTACGGGTCTGGCGCCCCGACGAAGATGCCCCAGCAGTAAAACTTTATCTGCTTCCAGGACTTCCCGATGAACCCTTTCATTTCGGGGAGGTACCGACCGAGGTTTCCCGAGAACAGATTTGCCAGGATGAACAGCCCATACAGCCAGAGCAAGGTCACACCGCAGAAGTTGTGGATTTTGACCGCGGTTTCGAACCTCAGGATGCCCCATCCGGTACCGGAGAAATGCATGCTGGCGCCGCTGATCGCAAGGAGGATCATTAAGGCAGCGTTCGTCCAGTGCCAGAGCCTGATCCAGATTGGCAAGATGAAGATACGCTGTGTCATTCTTTGCCTCCTGTCATCAGCCTTCCGATCACTCGTCCAAGGATGTGAAGCGCGATACCGGCCAGAATCAGTGCCAGCAACGCCATGCCCAGTTGATCAACCTTGGTGTTGCGCGTTGCTCCGACAACATAGGCCTTGCTCAGCAGCTGCGCATTCTCGAAGCCCGCATCTTCCGCGTCTCTCTGCTCTGCAGCGTAGCGGTAAAGCGAGGCGCTCAAATGCGTGTCCGCGCTGTGACATGTCACGCAATCCCGACGCGCCTCCTCCTTGGTGAGGATCTTGTGCGAGATGTTCAGCGTGGGCGTTTCAGAAGCAGGCGTGTGACATTCGATGCACCTCACCGATGACCAATGGCGTTCAGGATCGGCCAGGAATTGGTGAATAACGTTGATGTCAGGCTGTTCCGGTACAGGGATTATTCCTGCCGTAAACTCGGCAAAACGCAGTTCACTATCATGGCAGGAAAGGCACATGCCATTGTCCTGCGCAATGATCTCGACAGGATCCTTCAGTTTCGACGCAGATTGGAACACATGCGAGTCATGGCAGCTGTTACAATCGAACCGTTCGAAGACTTTCGGATTCTGCCCGTGAGCACCATGCGCTACCTGCGGTTCGATGCGCCAGGTCTGCAATGAATGACACTCCACGCAATCGAGCGTTTCGTGCCGACCAGGGACTTCCTGAAGCGGCCCCGAATGCGGGAAGCCCTCATAGCTTCCGACATGGCAGCTGATGCAGGTCATCCCAGTGTGGTTTGAGGCCTGCATGGCAACAGGGTCGATGAGTACCTTTGAAAGCGCCTCCAGATCCACAATGGTCGGGTCGGCCGTAACGGCTCCCGCCTCTGTATGGCAACTGAGGCATTCTGCGTTTTTCGCGTTTACAGCGGCAACTGCCTCTGGCGAAGGTTTCGCATCCTCTTGCTGAGGCTCCTCCGCCGCGGGTTCCGTTTGTTGCGCCATTGCCTGCGGCGTTTGTCCCGTTGCCACCAGAATTCCCGCCAGGAACAGGATTCCGGCACCGAACGTGATCGTTTTTACCGTCGAACGAAGATCACATTTCATTTGTCTCTCCATCAACTCGGCGGAGACCCGGCGCTTCTGGAGCGACTGCAGTCCACAGTGCTTCGGACAACGCCTTGTAGAATGGCTCGGAGGTTTGAGCGCCCATCTCTTTTGCATAATCCGGCACCCATTGCCGCAAGTGCTCGGCGTCGAGTTTCTCCCGGATGGCTGCAAGGTTGTCGGCCTCTTCGACATTGTCCTGCGCACGCTGTTCGGCCTCGCCGTTCAGCAACGCCGCCCGGAAAAAGAGCTCTTCGCAAAGATGATCCGCTGGAACGCCAGAAGCTTGCCGCGAATACCCAGCCTGAAAGTAGAGCTCGCTCAGGGCCACAGTGCAATCCGCAAGCATCTGACCTTCGCGCCAAAGCGACTCGTAGGGTGGCCGAGGGCCGTAACCTTCTTTCAGACCACCAAAGAGCCGCATGTGTTCTACCCGAAGCCGCATGTCGCAGGCTTCCAGATCGTCCTCCTGTGCGATGCAGCCGGAAAAGCCTCCGTCGGAGCCGTCCGGTTCGATTTCCCGAAGACTGCGGAGCTGTTCCACAGTCGGTGGATGGCGCAGAAGAGTGGCAAGAAGCCAGGCCCCCTGCGCTTCTTTTTCATAGTCAAGGATGAGATCTTTCATGGCTTCGGCACTTGATAGAAAGTCGTTGCCATGGATCCTTCGCCCCGATGGCAGCCCATGCAAATGGCGCGATCCGCTGCTCCCGGATAGGCGACCACCGGGAACTCATCGCGGCGGAGGAACTGGATGTCTTCCGGGAACTCGACGTTGTTGTGGCACGCCGTGCACTCAATTGACATGAAACGCGTGTGAATCCGGTGGAAATGATCGCCAAGGGCGAGGCTTTTCTTTCCCCCAAGGTCGATCTCACCAGTGCGGATCATTTCCGCGAGGATTCCGGGGCCGGGCGGGAAACCGTCGTTTGGCCATTCGGAAGCTGTGTCCTGGCCGAGTGTTGCGCCGGCGGCGGCACCTAGGAGAACGATTGCGACGGCAAAGGGTCTGAGCAGCCTCATTTCACTTCTCCACCTTCCAGAATGTAGTAGACCTTGGACTCGGTCCCGAACTCGCGCTTGAGTTGGGTTGCCTTTCCCTGAACTATCTTGCGCGATACGACCGAGTCGGGGTCTTCCATGTCTCCGAAGAACCGCGCATCCACCGGACAAACCACGTCACATGCCGGCGTGTAGTCCGGGTTGGAACCGATTTCGGCAACCTTGCCGTCGGCGACCGCCTTTTCCAGCTTGTGTGCACAGAAAGTGCATTTTTGCGCGACATTTGGCACTTTGCGGTGCGTCGGGTGTCGATCTTCGGGAG
Organism: Tropicimonas sp. IMCC6043; assembly: GCF_004146235.1. Lineage (GTDB taxonomy): Bacteria > Pseudomonadota > Alphaproteobacteria > Rhodobacterales > Rhodobacteraceae > Tropicimonas. Next base: position 94,809 of record NZ_SELO01000016.1, read on the forward strand.
CAATGTCCTCAATCGGCGTTGTTGTTCCCGGATAGAGGGTCTTGATCTCTTCCCCGGTCAGCTGCGGAACACCATAGGGGCAGACCGCTGCGCAGTATCCGCAACCCGTGCACTTGTCGTAGTCGATGATCACGGATCCGAAATCGTCCCGGTAGATGGCGTTGAACCCGGCTTTTGTGCAGGTTTCCATGCACGGCGCGTTTTCGCAATGCATGCAGTTCATGGTGACAAAGCTGCGGGATACGTTCGGGTAGGTGCCGCTTTCGGCCTCCACCATAACATTCCAGGGCGCGCCTGGGGTGAAGTGGTTTTCAATGGCACAGGCTGCGACGCAGGCGCGGCAACCCATGCAGCGGGTTGTGTCGATTACACGGACAAGTTTCATTTCCGTCCCCTCAAGCCTTGATGACGCGGCATTTCGTGTCGTTGAAAGAGTTCATCCCCGAAACAACGTCCGGATGAAGCTCAAGCACCTTGTTCACGTCGGTTCCGAGCTTTGCGTATTGCGGCCATCCGGCGATCATGTGCCCATAGGAGTAGGCTACCCCGATGGTGTCCGGTCGAATGGACTCGGTCAGTTTGGCCGTCCCGTGGGTCTGGCCGATACGGGTTTCCAGCGTAATGCTGTCACCATCCGAGATGCCGAGTTCTTTCGCGGCGGCCGGGTTGATGTGGATCCCGTTATCCTGGGTGTCCTTGCCAATCCCGAAGTTGAGGATCGGGTTGGTGTTGGAGCAGGCCGTCTGGTTCCGGTACATCCGCTTGAAAGTGAGCAGATAGAACGGGAAGTCAGTCGCCTCACGGTGCGGCGTCGGCATAGCGTGTTCGAATGTCGGGAAGGCTGAATAGGCGATCCGGTACTTGTCCAGATCGATATTGGAAATGCCATTCTCCTTGACGACCTTTTCGACCTTTTCGAACGTTCCGAGCATGCTGTCCGCATAGAACTGCATCTTGGGCGTCCCGGGACCTTTCATGTGGTCTTCGAGACCTTTGATATAGACCTTGTCTGCGGTCTTGAGGCTGCCATCGAACCCTTTCTCTATGGCTTCCTGGAACGGTTTGCCTTTTGTCGCATTGAGCCAAAGGATCTCGACCGCTTCCTTGTCGGAATAATCCCTGCCAGGCTCGAAGGCCGGCTCCTTGGCTTTCCATTGCGCGTTGATCTGCTCGATGTATTCGTCGCGAATTCCCAGCCGCTTGGCGATCTCCCAAAGGATGGTGAAACCGTCATGTTCGAGCGAGTACACGTTCGCAACGGGTTGGCGGATCGCAGTGTGGCTGGAATAGTTGTGCTTGCGTGTCGGCGCGAAATGCCAGCTTTCCAGGTAGGACTTGTCAGGCAGGACGATGTCGCTCATCCATGCCGTCTCGCTCATATGCACTTCGATGGTGACATTGAACGTCTTCTCCATCGAGGCATATTGCTTGTCCGTCTCCGAAGTCGAGGCAGGCCGGTTCGTTGCGTAGAAGATCTGCAACTCGGGCACGTATTCGAGCCCATATGCCTTTGGCTCCAGCAGTGTAAGCGCGACCTGCTGGCAAACGTCGTGATGGCCATTCGGGAAATAGACACTCTTGGCGAGATCGACCCGCTTCGGCGGGTATTCGCATTTCGCGGGTTCCATGTATTCCGGGTGATCAAGCACCTTGCCAAGCTTGTGCCCGCCGATAGCGTCGGGAATGCCCAGCAGCATTTGCAGGACGAGCGCGGAACGCCAGTTCTGCACGCCGTGCTCCTTGGCGCTCATCCCCCTCCAGGAATGGATCGACACCGGACGGTAACGATGCTCGAAACCATCCACGATGGTCGTGGTGCCGATCCGAGCTTCCTTGGCGATCATCCCAGCGATCTCGCGGATGGTCTCGGCGGGAACGTCGCAGATCTCGGAGGCGGCCTCCGGCGTCGACTCCGAAAGGCTCTCGGCGAAGACGTCGAAGGCCGTCCGCACAGGCGTGCCGTCCACCTCGAAGCTTCCGCGCAGGGTCGGTTCGACACCTTCCACAAAAGTCTTCGCAGACTGACTGACCGCATCCCAGACCAGCGGTTGTCCTTCGCCGTCGCGTAGGATTCGACCGTCCTCGCCAACAAGCTGCGGCGCGTTGGTATAGGTGACCAGGAACTCTTCGTCGTAGACGCCATCGTCTATCAGGATCTTGGTCATAGCCAACATCATGGCAACGTCCTTACCGGGACGTATCGGAATCCACCGGTCCGCCTTGGCGCCGGAATGCGACAGGCGCGGCTCGATCACGATCACCTTCATCCCGCGCTCGCGGGCGTCGGTCACGGCGTGATCCATCCAGCGTGCATATTGTTCGGCTTCGAAGTAGCTCGAACCGAAAACGAGGAACAGGTTGGTATGGGCCAGATCGGGCAGGAAGCCGTGATAGCCCCATGTAATGTCATCCCCTACATGGCGGGACGACTCGCACGTGGTCGTGCGGTGAACAACGTTCGGCGTCCCGAAAGCCTTGGCAAATGCCTTGGGGAACTTGTCGCCGATCAGGTACTTGCCGTGCCCGTGCTGCCAGATCAGCTTGGACGGGTTTTCGGCCTTGATCTTTTCGAGCCGCGGAATGATTTCGTCGAAAGCCTCTTCCCAGCTGATTTCAACCCAGCCCGGATCCTGATCCAGACCCTTCTTGGGGTTGGTGCGCTTCAAGGGTGTCTTGATGCGATAAGGGTTGTAGGCGGTAAATGCACCGGAGACGCCCTTAGGGCATATCCCGTGATTATAAATTTCACGGCGGCCGGGATCGGGCCGGATTTCGCGGATCACGCCGTCGTGCTTGTGCACTTCGATCCCGCAGAAATTCACACAGTGGACGCAGAGCGACTTGGTGACTTCCAAATTCGCTCCTCCAATTGTGGAGGACGTCACCTGCCCAAAGGCAGGCGAGAACCCGAACGCTGCGACAGAGCTGGCAAGTGCGCTCATTCCGCTCAGAAACTGGCGCCGGCTGGCATGCATGGTTTATCTCCTCGATCCCAAAAAACCCCCGATCTCATGAACCGGGGGCTTGAAATTATTGCTAACCGCCCCCATAAGTAAAAAAAATGATCTAAATCAGTTAGTTAAAAATATTTTTTGAAATATTTTTGGTGTATATTTGAGCGTCGGGGGCAGCGGGGCAACCATTCACTAAATCGTTATAACGCACGCGATCCAAGGGGTGCTGTTATCTCTATCTTAATGCCGGCATTAAATTCCTTATTTTGAAAACATCTTTCGTACGCGCGGGTTTTTACCCGTAAAACAACTTGATTGCGCTCTCATTCAAGAAACTAATTTTTATAATTTAATCAGTTTCTTCTCTGCCGAGTCAGAGTCGAAAATCGTCTCCCGAGGCAAAACCCAGCCAGCCACAGTATCCAGCCCGGTCATGTCAGGGTGCCTCGGCTTGAGGCGGAGGCCGTGCCTGTAACGACGCACGTCTGCCGCCGGATGGAACCTTCCTTCCTGCGGCAGGTCGCGGTGATCTGTCCAGGTTATGGTTATGGTTATGGTCAAACTGATCCGGATCAATGCATCAACGAACCGCTTATGCGCTGATGCGCATGAAGGAGTGGCTCATGATTCTATCGGTTCTTTCCGCCCTTTCCGATGCCACACGCTTGCGTGCAATGCACCTGCTTCGCGATGGAGACGAGCACTGCGTGTGCGAGCTTATGAGGGCTATTGGCGCGACCCAGAGCCGGATGTCGCGACACATGCAGATTCTGAAGCAGGCCAGACTCGTGATTGACCGGCGGGACGCGCAATGGGTGCGATACCGCAGAAATCCTGACCTGCCATCCGACGTTCGCGCGGTCCTCGATGCGGTGCTCGCGGTGGAAATCGAGATGGAACGGGAGGCCGCATGACGACCGAGACACATACGCCAAATTCCCGGTACGAAATCCCGGCCTGGGGGGGGCATGTCGGTGTGGTTGCGGCGGCGGTCACGTGGTGGCTGGTTTATCGGCAGTTGTTGCCGGCCTCGGAGTGGATGGCGTCGCTGTTTCCCGTTCAGCCGGGCAGCCATGCCGCAAGCGCCATCGCCTTCTTCCTTTACGACGTGCCCAAAGTGATGATGCTGCTCGCGTTGATCGTCTTCGCGATGGGCGTGGTGCGCAGTTTCTTTAGCCCCGAGAAGACCCGCGCCTTCCTCTCGGGAAAGCGCGAAGGGGCCGGCAACGTGATGGCGGCTGGCCTCGGGGTCCTGACACCGTTCTGTTCCTGTTCGGCGGTGCCGCTCTTCATCGGCTTCGTCTCAGCCGGCATTCCGCTCGGTGTGACATTTTCATTCCTGATCTCGGCGCCGATGGTCAACGAGGTTGCCCTTGTGCTGCTCTTCGGCCTCGTGGGCTGGAAGGTGGCGATCACCTACCTCGGCTTCGGTCTCGCCATTGCAATCGTCGCGGGTTTCGTCATCGGCAAGCTGCGCCTTGAGGGCTGGTTGCAGGACTGGGTCCAGGACATACACGGTGGCACGGATGCTCCCTTGGTCATCGAGGGGGAGCGCCTTTCGATGGCCGCGAGGTACCGGCTCGGAATCGACGCGGTCCGCGAGATCCTGGCCAAGGTCTGGATCTGGATCATCCTCGGGATAGGCGTCGGCGCGTTGATCCACGGCTACGTGCCCGAGGACCTGATGGCAAGGATCATGGGGGCGGATGCCTGGTGGAGCGTTCCGGCGGCGGTCGTTGTCGGAATCCCGATGTACACAAATGCCGCGGGCGTCATTCCTATCGTCGAGGCGCTGCTGGGTAAGGGGGCGGCCCTCGGGACGGTCCTGGCGTTCATGATGTCCGTCATCGCCCTGAGCCTGCCGGAAATGATTATCCTCCGGCAGGTCCTAACTCTTCGCCTGATCGCCGTCTTCATCGGCGTGGTTGCCAGCGGCATCCTGTCGGTCGGGTTCCTGTTCAACGCGATCTTCTGAAAGGCTACGCGATGAAACACGTCAAGGTTTACGGCCCGGGCTGCAAGCGGTGCGAAGCAACCGAGCAGATGGTGAAGGATGCGGCAGCGCGGCTCGGCGTCGAGGTCGATGTCGAAAAGGTCACGGATGCCAAGGCGATCGCCATCGCGGGCGTCATTTCGACACCCGGCATCGCGGTTGACGGCAAGTTGGTGCACGCCGGCGGGCTACCGGATAGATTAAGGCTCGAAAGCTGGATCTTGGCTTGATTTCCGCCAAGGCTTGTCTCCGCTAGATCTCAGCACAGGATTTTTACGAAAGCCCGGTGTCTCGTTCACAATCTGTGCGCGTGGTCGCTGGTCAAACCCGCCGCGGAGGTAACACTGCAAGTATCGACCGCATCCGTGGTATCGACTTGGCGTGATTGCTGCGTAGTGGATAAATGGCTGGTTGCGGCGCATTGGGGAAAGGTGCTGACGAAATTGCAGGTGGCCGCTTTGGGCCGTTCACGACGGTTGAGAGTTCCGAGGCAAAGGTCGGGTAAGTTCCTGCACCGGATATCGCCCTACGCGCTCCAATGTCGGTAGTATCTCATTCAATCGAAGCTCTTCATCGGACGTCGTCACGGAAGACGCGCCATCAACGCTGCCGCCAACTTGGTCTGTTTCTCGCCTCCTGCTGTTGCCGGACGTGCCAAATTGGAGTGGGCAGAAAGAAACCGAGACGAGGCTTGTGCGCTCGCGGGCTTTCGAATCGCAATCAAGGGCGGATAACCACACAGGGTTGATGCAACACTCCGGGATCGTCGCTCCAACCGGTTCGAAGCATGCAACTCCCAACTAAAGAGAACACTTTGGTCTCAACGACTGCGTTCGCCGCGTTCAAATCACGCACCACCGCCCTGAAACCCGCGGCGGCGCTTATGGCATCCTTCCAATGTTCACCAGGTCAGGCATGATTGTCGCCACTGACGAAGGCCTCGAACAGGAGAACATCGGCACCGTTTGGCCAGTGCTTCCAGTCGAGTACCGCCCGCCGTTCTGACTGAAGCGCTCTTAACTTTGCCAGCACATAATTGACTACAGCGAGGCCAATAGTAGTAACCGTCGCCCCGGCTCCGGCCGACCACGGCCGTCCGTTTTCGCCACTGCGTTGACCGGTCAGTTTGTTGGCCGGTCTCCCATGCGGGATGAACAAGGGCGCCTCGAAACCTAGCGCAGAGGGACGCTCCTGCGAGTGCTCCGCAAAGCATGCAGCGAAGCAACCAAGATTCGAACCATGCTCGACATTCTCGCCGTCGAGCACTGCCCAACCAATGTTTTTTGGCGCCCCCACATCCACGGCACCAACGACGATGTCGGCTTCAAGAACCACCAAGCGAACAAAGCCCAGTTCAAAAAATCAGCGATCTTTCCAGAGATGCGAAGTCCACTCGGAGTTTGCAAAGTTTTTCGAATTAAACTCGGTTCATATGCTCAGAATCCGAAGCCTAGGTGTTTGATCCCACGGTTTGATGGTGCGATCCATTCGCTGGAATGGAAGGAAGCCCTATGGGACAGGTACGTCACGGCAGCGCCACGACCACGCACGCCATCCGAGCAGCAATACAGCGA
>NZ_SELO01000151.1 GCF_004146235.1 Tropicimonas sp. IMCC6043
CGGGGAAGGTCTTTTCCTTGTGCCGGATCATCCCGAGATAGACCGGGTTGGTGAGGATCTTGTGGACCTGGCCCCGGCTCAGAACGTTGCCTCCCTGCTCCCGGCCCGTCGAGAAGACATGGCGCTTGGAGCGCAGGCCGAGACCCTCGGCCTTTTGGGTGACGAGGTTCAGGCATTTGTGGGCGGCATAGAGGGTGAAGAGCTGCCGGACCACCTCGGCCTCTGCCGTGTTGACTACCAGTTCCCGGCGCATCGGGTCGGGATGCGGGTCGTAGCCGAGCGGCGGGACACCGCCCATCCAGAGCCCCTTCTTCTTCGAGGCGGCGATCTTGTCTCGGATCCGCTCGGCGGTGACCTCGCGTTCGAACTGGGCGAAGGAGAGCAGCACATTCAGTGTCAGCCGGCCCATCGACGAAGAGGTGTTGAAGGCCTGAGTGACGGAGACGAAGGAGCAATCCTTCTCCTCGAGCCGCTCGACGAGCTTGGCGAAGTCGGCGAGCGACCGCGTCAGCCGGTCGATCTTGTAGACCACGACCATGTCGATGCGGCCGGCGTCGATATCGGCGAGCAGCCGTTGCAGGCCCGGGCGGTCGAGCGTGCCACCGG
>NZ_SELO01000152.1 GCF_004146235.1 Tropicimonas sp. IMCC6043
CATTGTCGAAGGCAGACAGCCCATCGACCTGACCCTGAAGCGCCTCCTGCGTTCAACCCCACCACTGGAGTGGAGTGACCAGGAGCGGGCGTTCGGATTCCATGGCTGAACACCTTCCCTGATCGCCCGGATACGATCCCTGTTCCGCCGACAAGCGTTCCCTGTTCCGCTCTAAGAATACCCTGTTCCGTCGCTCAGGGAACTCAACCTCAACGCACTGATATTGCTAGCACAATCAACTGGCACCCAGACCGAAATCGCTGCAAATCATCAAGATACGCTGTAAATCCGGCCGGAACAGGGAAGACCAGCCGAAAGCGGACCCGCGTTTCGGGCCTACTGAGACACCTGCCGTTTTGCTCTGGGATTCGCCGGGTCAGGCGCGTCTCAGGTCGGGAGCGCACCACCTAACCGACGGGAAATACGCCGCAATTCGGCGCGAAATGGACATGGGGAATCGAGACGATTGTCGGTGGCGGTGGTGTCAGACAGATTCGAACCAGTCTACGCAAGGGCAGGACCGCTGTCCCTTATGCCGCACCAAGTTGACGCCACTCGGCGAGAGCAGCGGCGCGGTTCTTCTTGAAGTTGGCTCTGGGGG
>NZ_SELO01000153.1 GCF_004146235.1 Tropicimonas sp. IMCC6043
GCGCCTGCTACCACCCGCTCTTCGTGTTCAACCAGTTCGGCATGCTGGAGCGCTGCGCCTTGCGGCCCGGCAACGTCCACAGCGCCGACGGCTGGAAAGCGGTTCTGGAGCCGGTGATGCGGCGCTATGCCGACCGTGACGTGCTGAAGTTCTTCCGCGCCGATGCCGCCTTCGCCCTGCCGGACCTATACAAGACGCTGGAGGCGGCGGGGTACTTCTACGCCATCCGGTTGCCCGCGAACGCCGTCCTGCAGGAGCGTATCGCGCACCGGCTGAGGCGCCCGGTCGGTCGCCCGCCCAAGCATGTCCGCCGCTTCTACGAGGACTTCGAGTGCCGGGCGAAGAGCTGGGACAAGCCGCGCCGCGTGGTCGCCAAGATCGAGTGGCATCCGGGCGAGTTGTTCCCCCGCGTCGGTTTCGTGGTGACCAACCTGCCGATGGAGCCTGAGTGGATCAGCGGGTTCTACAATCGCCGTGGCACCGCGGAGCAGCACATCCGCGAAGGCAAGTACGCCATCCGCTGGACGCGCCTGTCGTGCCGCCGGTTCCGGGATAACGAGGTGCGTCTCCAGCTGCACGCGCTGGCCTATAACCTCGCCG
>NZ_SELO01000017.1 GCF_004146235.1 Tropicimonas sp. IMCC6043
CGCGCCGGACGCTTGAGCAATTTGAGGGCTCCGCGCCCGGCGCGCTTGCCCAGTTCGAAACCCAGTAATATGAAAACCAGACCCGCAGACTCTCGTTATGAACGAGGGAACTCCGGGGGGCAGGTCAGCATCAGCCACCCATGTCCGATCCTTGCTTTGGTACGAGCGAATCGTGATCACTTTTTCGGTTTCCCTGTTGGCACGCCGATGATCTGCCGAGTTCCCCAGCCGCTCTCAGTACGCTCCTACGACCGAAACCCTGGGTCAAGATGACCGGAATACAGATCAAGGCCGGGTTTTCGTCCCCTCACGCCCTCCGAAACGGATCGGGAGGCACAAGAACCAGTCGTTTCGACCCGATTTTCGGTCGTTTCGACCACGCCTTTCGGGCAATTCGACCGGCCAGAACCGGGATTTGCGGCACCGTTCCAGGTCCGGAGCCGCGCGGATTCCCTCTTTCCAAGCACTTTCGTATGCTGTTTCATTCGAAAGAAATAGCCGGGACAGTTGTACAAAATGAAGACCGGACGAAACACCAGGACGCGTCAGCAGGCCATCCTGCGCCACTTGCACCAGAACGGCCGGGCGACGGTGGAGGAACTGGCCGGGCGTTTCGAGACCACGCCGCAGACCATCCGCAAGGATCTCAACATCCTCGCCGGAGCCGGGCGGGTGATGCGGTTCCATGGCGGTGCCTCGCTGCTCGCGGGGAGCGAATATACCGGCTACGAGGTGCGCAAGCAGATCGCCCGCGAGCAGAAGGAGCGCATTGGCCGGGCGGCCGCGGCGCTGGTGCCGAACAACACCGCCGTGATCCTCAACGCGGGCACCACCACCGCCGAGGTCGCGCGCCGCCTCGAGAACCATTCCGGCCTCAAGCTGGTCACCGACAACCTCGAGATCGCCAATGAACTCAGGCATATGGCGGGGATCGAGGTGATGGTCCCGGGCGGCGTGATCCGCGCCTCCGATGGCGCGATCCTCGGCGAGACGGCGGTCGAGTTCATCCGTCAGTTCCGCGCCGACATCGCCATCGTCGGCTGCGCCGCGATCGCGTCCGACGGCGCGCTGCTGGATTTCGACCTGCGCGAAGCGGTGGTGGCGCGCGCCATCCTCGCGGTGTCGCGAAATGTCATTCTCGCCGTCGACTCGTCGAAATTCGAACGCATGGCGCCCGTCTGCATCGGCCATCTGAACCAGCTCCGCAGCCTCGTTACCGACCGGGGCTGCCCGGCAGAACTGCGCGATCTCTGCCGGGCCGAGGGCGTGGACCTCGTGATCGCGGACTAGATCGCCGACGCGACGACGTCCGCCGGTTGACAGGATGGTTCGAAAGGAACAGCATCCGCGCAATTCGAAAGCTGAAACGAACGTTTCCGATTCGCGCACGCATCGGACCGCTCGGGAGGACCCACATTTGCCCGCATCGCAGCTGCCGAAGCGTCAGCAAGTCTCGCCTGCGCTGGAGTCGCAGCGATGAGCGACGTCCTCGTGCTTGGAATGGCAGCAGTCGATTTCGTTCTAGGTATCGACGAGTTCCCGTCCGAACCCACCAAATATCGCGCCCGTTCGGCCGACATCGTCGGCGGCGGACCGGCCGCCAATGCCGCTGTCGCCATCGCCCGGCTCGGTGGGCATCCGAGCTTTGTCGGCCGGCTCGGCGACGACCCGCTGGCGGACATCGTGCTTGCAGACCTTGAAGCGGCCGGCGTTTCGACCGATCACGTCCATCGCACGCCCGGCGGCCGTTCCGCCTTTTCCTCGGTCCTCGTCGACACAAATGGCGAGCGGCAGGTCGTCAATTTCCGCGGCGAGGGGCTGACGGAGGATGCCGATTGGATCGCCGCCCTGCCCCGCGCCGATGCCGTGCTCGTCGACACCCGCTGGCCCGACGGCGCTGCTGCTGCGCTCGCCCGAGCCCGCGCGTGGGACGTGCCCGGGATCGTCGACGGCGAGGCGCCGATCGACCCGCGCCTCGTCGCCGAGGCCAGCCACCTCGCCCTCTCGCGACAGGGGTTGGCCTCGCTGGTGCCGGGCGAGGACCTTGCCGATGCGCTCGCGACCCTTGCCGCGCGGCGTCCCGGCTGGAGCTGCGTGACGGACGGCGCGAATGGCATCTGGTTCACCGACGGAGGCGGCATCGCCCACCTCCCGGCCTTCCGTGTCGACACCGTGGACACGCTCGCCGCTGGCGATGTCTGGCACGGGGCCTTCGCGCTGGCGCTCGCCGAAGCACGGCCGGAACGCGAGGCGATCCGCTTTGCCAATGCCACCGCGGCGCTCAAATGCATGCGTTTCGGCGGCCGGTCCGGGACTCCCGACCGCGCTACCGTCGAGACCTTTCTCGAGGAGACGGAATGATGAACCTCACTCTCGGAAAGCTCTGGGGGCTGCGTCGCATGGCCGATGCGAACGGCATCTTCAAGATGACCGCGACCGATCAGCGCCCGCCGATCAAGAATCCTATCGCCAAACGGCTCGGTCTCGCACAGGCCCCCTGGCAGGAAGTCGCCCGCTTCAAGGCGATGCTGATCGAGATCCTGCAATCGCACTCGACCGCGCTCCTCTTGGACCCGCATTTCGCCATCCCCGCGGGGATCGACCTGCTGTCCCCGACCCGCGGACTGATCGTCACGCTGGAGGATTCGGTCTTCACCGAGACGCCGGGCGGGCGGCTGTCCTCCGATATCGACGACTGGTCGGTGGCGAAGATCAAGCGGATGGGCGGCGATGCGGTCAAGGTGCTGGCCTGGTACCGGCCCGATGCGGACCCGCAGGTTGTGCAGGCACAGCGCGACTACGTGAAACGGATCGGCGACGCATGCGCACGCTACGACATCCCTTTCCTGCTGGAGCTTCTGGTCTATCCGCTGGCCGCTGACGCCCACCAGACCGGCGACTATGTCGAACTCAGGGGAAAGAAATCGGACGACGTGCTGGCCAGCGTCGCGGAGTTCGCAAAGCCCGACTATGGCGTCGACGTCTTCAAGCTGGAGAGCCCGGTCAACGCAGAGGATGCCGACGGCTCGGCCATGGTGCAGGCGATCTTCGACGAGATGGGCCGGCTGGCGGGCCGTCCCTGGGTAATGCTCTCGGCCGGTGCCGGCAAGGCCGCATTCCGGAACGTTCTGGAGCACGCCTTTGCCGCCGGCGCCAGCGGGTTCCTCGCCGGCCGCGCGATCTGGCTCGACGCGTTTGACGCCTATCCCGACTGGGCGTCGATCGAGAAGGACCTGCGCGGCGGCGCGCTCGACTATCTCGCCGAGATCGGAGCGCTCGCCGACGCCAGGGCCGCCGACTGGTCCGCGCATCCCTGCTATGGCGAGGGTGGGGCGCGGTTCCGGCCGGCCGATGCCGGCTTCCGGCACGGCTACGACGCATTTTGAGGCAAGGCGCATGAGACTTGGGATCCTCACCCTCGGTCGACCGACATTCGACGTGGCCTTCGCCGAGGAAAAACTGGCGGCGATGCTGGCCGCGCTCGACGCGACCGGACACGATCTCGTCGGCCCGCGCGGCCTGCTCTTCGACGAGACAGCGACGCGCGCCGCCATGGACGAGATCGCCGCTTCCGGGATCGATCGGCTGCTGATCCTTCAGGTCACCTTCACCGACGCGTCGATGACCGTTGCCGCGGCGGACGCTTTCGACATGCCGCTGGCGATCTGGTCGATACCTGAGCCGCGACTGGGCGGCCGGCTCCGGCTCAACGCCTTCTGCGGGCTCAACCTCGCTTCCCACGCGCTCGGGCTGCGCAAGCGCGATTTCGGCTGGCTCCACGCCGACCCGGCGGGCGATATCGCCAGCGATCTCGCCGATCTCCTCGCCGGACGGCGCATGGCCGGACGCCTCGACTCCGTGCCACCTCCCGAGCGCAGCCCCGAGGGCGCCCGCGTCGCAATGGCGATCCGCGGCCGCAGGATCGGCCGGATCGGAGAAGCGCCGGCCGGCTTTGACACCTGCGCCTATTCCGCCGAGGCGATCGAGGCCCTGGCCGGCGTCACGGTCGAGGCGCTCCCGCTCGACGATCTCTTCGAGGCCGCGGCGGACGCATCACCGACAGCACTCGCCGAGACCCGCGCTCTCGCGGAGGCCGATGTGACCGGGCTCAGGGACGTCGATCAGGCCGAACTTGACCGCTCGCTCCGGCTCAAGTCCGGGATCGAGGCGCTTCGCTCATCCGGCGGGTACAGCGCCTTCGCGATCCGCTGCTGGCCGGAAACCTTCACGCAATATGGCGGTGCGGTCTGCGGCCCGGCGGCGATGCTGGGCGAGACGGGCCTGCCCTGCGCCTGCGAGGCCGATGTCATGGGCGCGCTGACCCAGCTGATCCTCATGGAAGCGGCGCAGGCACCGGTCTTTCTTACCGACCTCGTCGATATGGACCCCAAGGACGATACCGGCGTCGTCTGGCATTGCGGCCAGGCACCGATTTCGATGCGCGACCCCGACGCGCCGGCCACCGCGACGGTACACAGCAACCGCAAGCAGCCGCTGCTTTACCAATTCCCGCTGAAACCCGGTCCGGTGACTTTCCTGCGGATCAGCCAGGCCTTCGGCCGGACGAAAATGGTCCTTGGCGCAGGCGAGATGCTGCGACGGCCTATGGCCTTCACCGGCACCTCGGGCGTGGTCCGCTTCACCCGACCGGTCGGCGAGGTGCTGGCAGACATCATCGCCAGCGGACTCGAACATCACATGGCGCTTGCCTATGGCGACCACCGCGCGACATTGCGCGCCACGGCCGCCGAACTCGGCCTGCCCCTTCTGGAGATCTGAAATGGTGCTGAGATACGGGCTCGTCGGCTCCGGCATGATGGGCCAGGAACACATCCGGAACCTGACCCTTCTCGGCGGTTGCGAGGTCACCGCCATCGCCGACCCCGACGAGGGCATGCGGCGGCTCTCTGTCGAGACAGCGGGAGGCGCGGCGCGGGCCTTTTCCGACTATCGGGAAATGTTGTCGGCCGACCTCTGCGACGTGCTGATGGTGATCTCGCCCAACGACACGCACTACCCGATCATGCTGGACCTGTTGGAGACCGGCAAACCGATCCTTTGCGAGAAACCGCTCTGCACCACCTCCGAGCATTGCCGCGACCTCGTCCGCCGCGCCGAGGGCCGCGCGGCGCCGGTCTGGGTGGCGATGGAATACCGCTACATGCCGCCGATGCAACGGCTGGTCCAGGAGATGGCGGAGGGACGGATCGGCCGGCCCTGGATGATGTCGATCCGCGAGCACCGCTTCCCCTTCCTTCCCAAGGTCGGCGACTGGAACCGCTTCAACGAGCGCACCGGCGGCACGCTCACCGAGAAATGCTGCCATTTCTGGGACCTGATGCGCTACACGCTCCAGAGCGACCCCGTGCGCGTCTATGCCTCCGGCGCGATGGACGTGAACCATGTCGACGAGCTCTATGGCGGCCGCAAGCCGGACATCATCGACAACGCCTTCGTCACGGTGGATTTCGCAAACGGAACAAGGGGCATGCTGGATCTCTGCATGTTCTCCGAAGGTGCCTACTGGCAGGAGAAGATCTGCGTCACGGGGGATCACGCGCGGATCGAGGCGAAGGTTCCCGGCCCCTCGCGCTTCTCTCCCGACGGACAGGAGCGCGACGCGGAAGTGGTCATCTCCGAACGCGCAACCAAGCGGGTGACCAAGGAGGTGATCCACGTACCGAACGAGGTGCTTCAGGCCGGCGACCACCACGGCTCGACCTACTTCCAGCATCAGCGCTTCCGCGATCTGGTACTGGCTGGTCATGGAACCCCAGAGGTGACATTGACGGACGGGCTCTGGTCCGTGATCGTCGGCGAGGCCGCCGAGCGCTCGGCACGGACGGGCGAGGCGATCGCGGTGGCGCTGTGATGCGCGCACCGGGCGCCGGGGCAAGGCAAGAGAGATTCGCAGAGGACACTTCATGACCGACTACACGACCTACATGCAGCAGTCGAACCTGATCGGCGGGGACTGGACAGGCGCCGACAGCGGCAAGATGATCGAGGTAACCAACCCTGCCACCGGCGCGGTGATCGGCACCGTTCCGAACTGCGGCGCCGACGAGACACATCGCGCAATCGCAGCAGCCGCCGAGGCTTTCCGGGACTGGTCGATATCCGACCTGGGGTTCCGCGTGCAGCTCCTGCAGGATCTGCATGATGCGCTGCTCGACAACCAGGAGAGCCTCGCTCTGCTTCTCACCACCGAACAGGGAAAGCCGCTCTTCGAAGCGAAGGGCGAGATCGCCATTTCGGCCGGCTACATCCGCTGGTTCGCCGAGGAGATCCGGCGCGCCAAGGGCGAGATCGTGCCAGCCCCGCAAGCCGGTCGCCGGCTGATGGTCACTCGCCACCCGGTGGGCGTCGTCGGCGCGATCACGCCGTGGAACTTCCCCTCCTCGATGCTCGCCCGCAAGCTCGGACCGGCGCTCGCCGCCGGCTGCACAGTGGTCGCCAAGCCGGCGACCGCGACACCCTATTCCGGCCTCGCCTGGGGCAAGCTCTGCGAGGAGGTCGGTTTCCCGGCAGGCGTGGTGAATATCGTCACGGGTTCCGCCCGCGCCATCGGCGGAGCGATCATGGAAAGCCCGACGGTCCGGAAGGTCACCTTCACCGGCTCGACCAAGATCGGAAAGCAACTCATCCGCCAGTCCGCGGACACCGTCAAAAAGGTCTCGATGGAGCTCGGTGGAAATGCGCCCTTCATCGTCTTCGACGACGCCGATCTCGACGCCGCGGTTGAGGGCGCGATGGTCGCCAAGTTCCGCAACATGGGTCAGACCTGTGTCTGCACAAACCGTTTCTACGTACAGTCCGGCATCCACGACGCTTTCGTCGCACGGCTCCGGGAAGCCACGGCCGCGCTGGTGGTCGGCAACGGCGCCGAAGAAGGTGTGCAGCAGGGGCCGATGATCGACATGGATGCGGTCGAGAAGGTCGAGGAATTCATCGCTGACGCGACCAGCAAGGGCGCAAAGATCGTCGAGGGCGGCAAGCGCCACGGCAATGGCGGCACCTATTTCGAACCGACGGTGGTCACCGGCGCAACGAGCGAGATGCAGTTTGCCACCGAGGAAATCTTCGGTCCGCTGGCCGCCGTGTTCCGTTTCGAGAGCGAAGAGGAAGCGATCGAGGCGGCCAATGCCACCGAATTCGGCCTCGCGGCCTATGCCTATACGCGCGACGTGGGCCGGGTCTT
The DNA here is from genome assembly GCF_004146235.1 of Tropicimonas sp. IMCC6043. Classification (GTDB taxonomy): domain Bacteria; phylum Pseudomonadota; class Alphaproteobacteria; order Rhodobacterales; family Rhodobacteraceae; genus Tropicimonas. The sequence continues at coordinate 7,202 of NZ_SELO01000017.1, forward strand.
CCGGCTCGACCAGGGGCTCGATTACGGCCTGATCGGCATCAATGCCGGGCTCATCACCACGGTCGAAGCGCCATTCGGAGGGCTGAAGCAATCCGGCATGGGCAAGGAGGGCGGAAGCCAGGGCCTCGACGACTATCTCGAGACGAAATATCTTTGCGTCGCAGGCCTTTAGTGATGTCGGTTCTGATCACCGAGTTCATGGACAAAGCCGCGGTTGCCACGCTGCAATCGAAGGTCGAGACGCGCTACCTGCCGGACCTCGCTGACCGGCAGGAGGAGATTCCGGCCATGATCTCGGAGGTCGAGGCGCTCATCGTGCGCAACCGCACCCAAGTCACGGCGGCGCTGCTTGACGCGGCGCCGCGGCTTACAACCATCGGCCGGCTCGGCGTCGGGCTCGACAATATCGACCTCGACGCCTGCCGGGCGCGCGGCGTGAAGGTGATCCCGGCGACGGGAGCAAACAACCGGTCGGTGGCCGAATATGTCATCACCAGTGCCCTGGTCCTGCTGCGCGGCGCGTATCATTCGAAGCACGCAATGTTGGCGGGCAAGTGGCCGCGCGGGGACTGCGCCGGGCACGAGATCCAAGGCACGTCGCTCGGTCTCGTCGGCTTCGGCGGCATCGCGCGGGAGACCGCGCGGCTGGCGCGCGGCCTCGGGATGACCGTCCTTGCCGCCGACCCGTTCGTTTCGCCGCAGGACCCGGCCTGGGAAGCCGCCGAACAGGTCGATCTTCCGGACCTCCTGGCACGATCCGACGTCGTCAGCCTTCATGTTCCGCTAAGCGATGCGACCCGGCACATGATCGACGCCGCCGCGCTCGAACGGATGAAACCCGGCGCCATCCTGATCAACGCCGCCCGCGGCGGCGTCGTGGACGAAGCGGCGCTGGCGGCGGCCCTGAAGGCGGGCAGGATCGGCGGGGCGGCGCTCGACGTGTTCGAGACCGAGCCGCTGACCGCGGCAGCGGCCGAACCGTTCCGCGGATGCCCGAACCTCATTCTGACGCCACACATCGCAGGCGTTACCGGGGAATCGAATGCGCGCGTCAGCTCGATGATCGCGGAATGCGTGCTGGAGCGGCTGAATCTGGTCTGAGGAGGAACCGAATGGCAAGGGAGATCGACCGGCAGATCATCCGCGATCTGCGTGAGAACGGGGTAAATTTCGTCACCACCGTGCCCTGCAAGCAACTGGCCGGCCTGATCGAGGTGCTGGGGGACACAGACACGATCCGGCATGTGCCCTGTACGCGTGAGGACGAGGGCATGGGGCTCTGCGCCGGAGCTTACATGGGTGGGATGCGCCCGCTCATCATGATGCAGAACACCGCGCTCGGCGTGACCCTCAACGCGCTGGCGACGTTGATCCAGTATTACCAGATCCCGCTGCCGATGCTGATCTCCTATCGCGGCGAGGTCGGCGAGCCGGTGGCCTGCCAGGTCGAAATGGCGCTGCACACCAAGGCGCTGCTGGCGCAACTGCACATCCCGACCTACCACTTCCACAACGTGGCGCAGGCCGACGAGCTTCCCGGCATCCTCGATCATTGCCAGATGTGTCGCAAGCCGGTCGCGGTGCTGACTGACGCCAGTTTCTGGGGGAGCGCAACATGATCCGCTACGACCTTCTGAAAGAGCTGAAACCGATCCTTTCGGATCACCTCGTGGTCTGCAATATCGGCGCGCCGAGCCAGGAACTGCACGAGATCGACGACCAGCCTTCGAATTTCTACATGCTCGGCACGATGGGGCTGGCATCCTCGATCGGCCTCGGACTGTCGATTGCGACGGAGAAGAAAGTCGTCGTGATCGACGGCGACGGCTCGGTCCTGACCAATATGGGGAGCCTGGCTACCATCGGGAACAATCCGCAGCCGAATCTCGTTGTCTTGATCGTCGACAATGGCAGCTACGGCTCGACCGGCGACCAGCCGACCTATACCGGCGGGCGCACCTCGCTTGCCGGCGTGGCGGAAGCCTGCGGTTGTGACACCGTCATCGAGTGTCCGGCGGACCAGACTCCCGACATCCTGCGGAACGCGCTCGCAGCCGACCGGATGACAGTCATCATCTCGAGATGCGACAGCGGAAACCGGAAATGTCCGGTCATTTCCATGAATCCAATCTCAATTCGCGAGCGGTTCATGGCGGAAGTCGCCAGGTAAGCGCACCGGGCAGCGCCGACGACGGCCTCAGTTGACCGGGTCGCCGGCCTCATCCGTCGATCCGGGTGACTCGAGCCGGTCGGCCAGGTCTTCAAGCCTCTGGCCGAGCCGCCGTAACTGGTCCGGTGTGAGCAGGAATTGCTGCGCCTTCCGTTTCCGAAGGGTGGGTTCAGTGCCGTATTCGATCCGGAGAACGCCCGCGCGCCCCTTGAGCGCCGTTCCGGTCCGGAACCCGGTCACCGGAAACACCGCGATATCTCCAAGCGGATGGGCATCCCAGTCCTTTTGCGCCATCGTGTCGACCTCCATTGTGAGCCGCGACACTGCGAGCGAAAACCGGCGGCGTCAATGCCGGAAGGACGCGCGCCGCGACGGCGGAGACCGGCCCCCCGGCCAGAGCCGCCCGAGACCGACTGTCTCAAGCGCAATGCGGTCTCGGAAGAGAGCCCACGCCGCCGGCGCGCACGGACCGCTGCGCAAAGAGGCGGGTCCCCGGCGCGGAGAGGCGGGTTGCACCCAGTTCGACCGCCCGTGCTCCGCTGCCGAGCTTGAACCGCGCGAGGTCCGGTGCGTCCTCGGTGTCGATCCGGTCGAGATCGAGTCGCACCACGCCCGCACCATGGAGCCAGCGCATCGCCTCCCAGAGCAGCCGGCGGTGAGCATCTGTCCGGCGTCCCTCCGGTCCGGTCCAGGCGATATGGTAGCTGGCCCCGCGCCCATGCAGCAGGAAGATCATGCCGGCAATCGGCGCATCTCCGAGATCGGCCGTGAAGAGCCGCGCGGATCGCCCGCGTCCGGCACGGATCCAGGCCATGAGGAAGGCCGTCGGCAGATTCCGGTAGCCACGGGCGCGGGACTGGCGCGCCTCGGCCCGCAGAAGCCAATGCGCCGGATCGGCCGGCATCGGGCCATGCCAGACCCGGAGATCGCCGCGTTCGGCCCGGCTCAGCCGGCAGCGCCACTTGCGATGCTGGCCGGCGCGGATCTCTGCCAGCGGACGAGACAGGTCAAGTTCGGCGAGGAAACAGGGGGTGATTGCGGTCAGCCATCCGCTTTCCGCCATCGGGTCCGCGCCGCCACAGAGCTCGGGTGTCACGCACACCACGCGGTGGTCGCGGCGCAACCGCTCGAGCAGCGCAGGGAGCCCTGCCCTGCGGCGCTCCGCCGGCTCCTCCGGCGCCCAAACCGGCCCGCGGGATACGAGCGCGGCCTCGCCGAGCAGCGGCCAGCGGCGCAGCAGGACCTGCACCGCACCGGCCGGCCGCGCGCCCGACAATGCAAGCCATCGCACGCGCGCCCCGAGCGCCGCGCAGGCCGCGCCATAGAGCGGGTGCTGCTGCAGCGGCGTCACCGCGCCCTCGGGCAGCAGCGGCCGTTCGGTGTCGACCCAGTCGAAATCCATGCCCGCATTAACCACGGCGAAACCTAAGCGCGGGTTAATCGCTGCATGCGACGCACACCGGTCAACGTCATGGGCGTGGTCATTCCCGCTCCGCGGCACAGTTTTCGCGCTGCGCTCTGGTTCGCCTCGGCGCTTTCGGTGCCGGCGTTCCTTCTGCTCTTTTCCGGAGAGATGCTGATGCGCTGGCTGCTCTGAACGGCGTTTTGGCCTTCCCCTCGGCGCCAACCGGATTTAGATCCTCGTGTCCCGGCACCGGCCACGCAGGGCGACATGGAACCGTCCGGAAAGGGCGGCATGACGCGTCGGGAACAGACCGGGGCCGGCCGGGCAGACGCAGGAGGCAGCGTGGCGCATATCATCGTGGTGGGCAACGAGAAGGGCGGGTCTGGCAAGTCCACGACCTCGATGCATGTGGCCACTGCGCTTGCGCGGATGGGCCATCGCGTCGGAACGCTCGACCTCGACCTGCGCCAGCAGAGCCTCGGCCGCTATATCGAGAACCGCCGCGCCTTCTGCACCCGCGCCGGCCACGACCTTGCCATCCCGGCCTACGTCAACCTGCCAGACCTGCCGCCGGAGGCGGTGCCGGACAGCACCAATGTGAACGACCACCGCCTGGGGCTCGCCATCCAGATGCTCGAGCCGGAGAGCGACTTCATTCTGATTGACTGCCCCGGCTCGCATACCCGCCTGAGCCAGCTTGCCCATGCAATGGCCGATACGTTGATCACGCCGCTGAACGACAGCTTCGTTGATTTCGATCTGCTGGCGCGGACCCGGCCTGAGGACGGGGCGATCCTCGGGCCGTCGGTCTATGCGGAGATGGTCTGGTCGGCGCGGCAGACCCGCGCCCGCGCCGGGCTTCCGCCAATCGACTGGATCGTGACCCGAAACCGGCTCGGCTCTCAGCAGATGCATAACAAGCGGAAGGTCGGCGAAGCGCTCGCCAAACTCTCAAAGCGGATCGGCTTCCGGGTCACGCCGGGGTTCAGCGAACGGGTGATCTTCCGAGAGCTCTTCCCGCGCGGCCTGACCTTGCTGGACCTGCGCGACATCGGCTCGGACAGGCTGAACCTCTCCAACATCGCGGCGCGGCAGGAGGTGCGGGACCTGATCAAGGCGCTCCGGCTGCCCGGAGTCGCCGTGAAGTTCTGAGCCTACCTGCCTACCCGAGCCGCGCGAGCCGCTGCACGAAGGGATCGCGCTCGAGCCGGGCAAGGGCGCGGCTGGAGAGTTCGAGGTCGCGCGACCATTCCTGACCGAAGCGCAGGGCGGAGATCAGCGTCGCCGAGGCACTGCGAACACCGGCCACAGCCGCATTTTCCAGTCGTGTGTCGCGGGGCTCGAAGAAAGGCGTCAGACTGGCGGTTCGCGCCGCTTTCCGCCGGCTGTGCCGGGGCGCCAGCGGCGCCGGCCGCGCAACCGGGGTCAGGACCAGTTGCAGGACTTCCGCGCCATCTGACCCGTCGGCCATCTCGGGCCGGTACGGCGAAATGCGGATGCAGTCCTGTGCACTGGCCGCTTTCTTCCGGCTGGCCCGCCGCTGGCTCCGGAACAGCAGAAGCAGCCCGAGAAGCGCTGTGGTGCAGCCGGCCAATGCGGGGTAGGCGGCAAGATCCGGCCAGCGGGTCTGCACGTAGTCGATGGAACAGCAACAGGCGGCACCGAGCCCGATCATCACGATCGCGGCGCTGCGGGCGACATCGCGGGGTGTTTCGAATTCGGCCAATGTGATCTCCATTGCTGCTTTCCATCAACGCTAGCGGGAAATCGGGGCCGGTTTATGACCTGCACTGGGAGGTTTTTGCGGCACTTTTCAGACGCACGGTCAAATATCGGCGTCGTGCCGGCGCCGGCCGAGGCGGCGTTTTCAGCCACAAGTCCGGGCCGCGTGCACGTCGCCACTACGTGAGAGAAAGCCTAAGGCGCCCGCCCGAGCCGCTCTTCAAGCACGTCGAACGGCACAGCCGGCTCGTTCTTGGCGCCACGAATCACAAGGGAGGTCTTCACGCTGGCGACGTTCGGCGCCGCGGTCAGTTGCTCGGTCAGGAAGCTCTGGAAGGTCGAGAGATCGGGCGAGACGCATTTCAGGATGAAGTCGATCTCGCCATTGAGCATGTGGCACTCGCGCACCAGCGGCCAGTCCCTGCACTTCTGCTCGAAGGCCGACAGGTCCGCCTCAGCCTGGCTCGAGAGACCGACCATCGCAAAGACCTGCACCTCGAAGCCAAGCTCGCGCGGATCGACATCCGCGTGGTAGCCACGGATAAAGCCCGATTCCTCAAGCGTCCGCACCCGCCTGAGGCAGGGCGGCGCCGAAATTCCGACCCGGCGCGCGAGTTCCACATTGGTCATTCGACCGTCCGCCTGAAGCTCGGCGAGGATATGACGGTCGATCGGATCGAGTTTGGAACCCGGCATGCAGCCCTCCTGAATTTCGCGAACTTTAGCCATCGGGCCGCCGCAACGCAAGATTATTACATGATCGCGCAACATTTGTCCGGTTTGTTCACAGCGCATGGCTCTGCCGAACCGACGCGGCGTGGGGGCTTCCTTGGTGTGCCCACACAGCCTATATCAATTCGGACGCCTTTTCGGCACCGTTCAGATACGGAGACAGAAATGTCCAGCACCCGCCACACCAAGGTCCTGATCATCGGATCGGGTCCCGCCGGTTATACCGCCGCCGTCTATGCCAGCCGCGCCATGCTTGAGCCGATCCTCGTGCAGGGAATCCAGCCGGGCGGACAGCTCACCATCACGACCGAGGTGGAGAACTGGCCCGGCCGCGTCGAGGTGCAAGGCCCCGACCTGATGGTTCAGATGGAAGAGCATGCGCGGGCCGTGGGCACCGAGATCATCGCCGACCATATCTCCTCTATCGACCTCTCGAAGCGCCCCTTCACGGCGATCGGCGACAGCGGCACGACCTATACCGCCGACGCGGTGATCCTCGCGACCGGCGCGCAGGCGCGCTGGATCGGCATGAAAGGCGAGGAGCAGTTCAAGGGCTTCGGCGTATCGGCCTGCGCCACCTGCGACGGTTTCTTCTACCGCGGCAAGGAAGTCGTGGTGATCGGCGGCGGCAACACCGCGGTCGAGGAGGCACTGTTCCTGACCAATTTCGCCACCAAGGTGACGCTGGTGCATCGACGCGACGAGCTACGCGCCGAGAAGATCCTGCAACACCGGCTTTTCAAGAACGAGAAGGTCGAGGTGCTCTGGGACCACACGCCCGAAGAAGTCATCGGCTCTGACACGCCGCTCTCTGTCGAAGGGCTCAGGGTGCGGAACGTCAAGACCGGCGAGATCTCGGAGATTCCTGCCGCCGGCGTCTTCGTCGCCATCGGCCACGCCCCGGCCTCCGAGCTGGTCAGGGACCAGCTGGAGACCCATATGGGCGGCTATGTCGTGACCAAGCCAGATTCGACCGCGACCTCCATTCCGGGCGTCTTCGCCGCCGGCGACCTGACCGACCACATATACCGCCAGGCCGTCACCTCGGCCGGGATGGGCTGCATGGCGGCGCTCGAGGCGGAGCATTTCCTCGCCGAGCAGGAAGATGAGACCGCGTTGATTTCAGAGCCCGCCTGAGGTCCTGACCCAGCCGGGACGCGCAGCCCCAGCCATTTGCCACCGTCATCCCATCGGCGGGCCCCTCGATCGCGAGGCCCGCTGATGCAGGATTCGTTGCGCTCCGCACCGGCGACGGCGTGGAAGCGCGGGCGGCCGTTGGAAGGCGACGCAGGTGTGGCACGCATGGCCGGATTCTCACGGAGATCACGGTTTCCGGAATTTCTCCTTTCCGGCGGCGACAACGCATGCAATACGTTCACGCGTGAACACACTGTGAGTCGCAAATGCCGACCGCCATCGAAAAAATCACCGCACCGGAGGAAGAGGACCTGCTCTTCCGGTTGCTGCGCCAGCTCGACCGGGAGCCGGAAGCGTCGCAACGCTCGACGGCGGCCGCGCTCGGCATCTCGCTCGGGCGGCTCAACGCGGTGCTTCGCGCGACGGCGGCGGCCGGTCTTGTGAAGATCACCGAGCGCGCCGGCCCTGACCGGCGGCAGCGCTTTGCCTATTCCATCACCGCGCGCGGCGCGGCCGAACAATCCCGCCTCCGGGACGAGTTTCTCGCCCGCAAGTTTGCCGAATACGACGCGTTGCACGCGGAACTGACCGGCACCACCAGCGGGCTCACCCCTTCCAAAGCCAGGACGAAACCCATGCAGCCAATCCACGCTCCCATCCCGGAACTCTACGTTTCCTACGAAAGCGCCCAGAAACTGAAGGTCGAGGCGGCGGACCTGCCGAGCTGGGACCTGACCCCGCGCCAGATCTGCGACCTCGAACTGCTGATGAACGGCGGGTTCAACCCGCTCAAAGGCTTTCTCGGACAGGAAGACTACGACAGCGTCGTCGAGACCATGCGGCTCGCCGACGGCACGCTTTGGCCCATGCCGATCACGCTGGACATCTCCGAAAGCTTCGCCGCGACCATCGAGGAAGGCCAGGACATCGCGCTCCGCGACCAGGAGGGCGTGATCCTCGCGATCCTCTCGGTCTCTGACAAGTGGACGCCGAACAAGGCCAACGAGGCCGAGAAGGTCTTCGGCGCCGATGACATTGCCCACCCGGCGGTCAACTACCTGCACAATGTCGCGGGGCCCGTCTATCTCGGTGGCCCGATCATCGGCATCCAGCAGCCCGTGCACTACGATTTCCGCGCCCGCCGCGATACGCCGAACGAGCTGCGCGCCTTCTTCCGCAAGCTCGGCTGGCGCAAGATCGTCGCCTTCCAGACCCGCAACCCGCTGCACCGGGCGCACCAGGAACTGACCTTCCGGGCGGCCAAGGAGAGCCAGGCCAACCTGCTGATCCACCCCGTCGTCGGCATGACCAAGCCGGGCGATATCGACCATTTTACCCGCGTCCGCTGCTACGAGGCGGTGCTCGACCAGTATCCCGCTTCAACCACGACGATGAGCCTGCTGAACCTCGCCATGCGGATGGCCGGCCCGCGCGAGGCGGTCTGGCACGGGCTGATCCGGAAGAACCACGGCGTCACCCATTTCATCGTCGGCCGCGACCACGCCGGCCCGGGCAAGAACTCCGCCGGCGAGGACTTCTACGGCCCCTATGACGCTCAGGAGCTCTTCCGCGAATACGAGGCCGAGATCGGCGTCGAGATGCTGCCCTTCAAGCACATGGTCTTTGTCCAGGACCGGGCCCAATACGAGCCGGTGGACGAGATCGCCGACAAGGACACGGTGACCATCCTCAACATCTCGGGCACCGAGCTGCGCCGCCGCCTCGCCGAAGGGCTGGAGATCCCGGACTGGTTCTCCTTTCCCGACGTGGTGGCCGAGCTGCGCCGGACCCGCCCGCCGCGTTCCAAGCAGGGCTTCACCGTGTTCTTCACCGGCTTCTCCGGCTCCGGCAAGTCGACCATCGCCAATGCGCTGATGGTCAAGCTGATGGAGATGGGCGGCCGGCCGACGACGCTGCTCGACGGCGACATTGTGCGGAAAAACCTGTCGAGCGAACTGGGCTTCTCCAAGGAGCACCGCGACCTCAACATCCGCCGCATCGGCTACGTCGCCTCCGAGATCACCAAGAACGGCGGCATCGCAATCTGCGCGCCGATCGCGCCCTACGCGGCCACCCGCCGGGCAGTGCGCGAAGAGATCGAACAGTTCGGTGCCTTCGTCGAGGTGCATGTCGCCACCTCGATCGAGGAATGCGAACGCCGCGACCGCAAGGGGCTCTACAAGCTCGCCCGCGAAGGCAAGATCAAGGAGTTCACCGGCATCTCGGACCCCTATGACGTGCCCGAGTCCCCTGAACTCCGGATCGACACAGAGACCGTCGATGTCGACTATTGCGCCCAGCAGGTTCTGCTCAAACTTGAGAGCCTGGGTCTGATCGCGGCGACCTGATCGACCGGGATCAACGCAAAGCGCCCGCCGCGCAGGCGGCGGGCGGTGAATTTCGGAACGGGGCACGCTGCCTCTCCCGCCCGGACCCTTTCGGCCGCCCCCGCTTTGCCGCTAGGAAGGCCGGGTCAGGACCGAGACCGCACAGCATGCCCGCACCGCTCCCCATCGATACCATCCTGCCGGATCTGGTCGCCACGCTCAGGGCCAAAGGTCAGGCCGTGTTGCAGGCGCCGCCCGGCGCCGGCAAGACCACGCGGGTCCCCCTCGCTCTCCATGAGGCCGGGCTCACCGAGGGCCGCATCCTGATGCTCGAGCCCCGTCGCCTCGCCGCGCGCGCGGCCGCCGAGCGACTGGCCGAACAGCTCGGAGAGACGCCGGGCCAGACCGTCGGCTACCGCATCCGCAACGAGACGAGAGTCAGCCCCGCAACCCGCATCGAGGTGGTCACCGAGGGTATCCTCACCCGGATGCTGCAGTCGAACGCCGAGTTGACCGGCGTCGGCGCGGTGCTCTTCGACGAGTTCCATGAACGCTCGCTCCAGGCCGATCTCGGCCTCGCTCTCTGCCTGGAGATCCGCGCGGCGCTGCGCGAGGATTTGATCCTGCTGCCGATGTCGGCCACGCTCGACGCGGCTCCGGTCGCGGCGCTGATGGGCGGCGCCCCTGTGCTGACCGCCGAAGGCCGCGCCTATCCGGTCGAGATCCGTCATCTCGACACGCCGCTGCCAAAGCGGACCCGCCTCGAAGAGGCCACCGCCGACCTTACCCTTCGCGCGCATGCCGAAACCACCGGCAGCCTGCTCGTCTTCCTGCCCGGCGAAGGCGAGATCCGGCGCACCGAAGCGCTGCTCCGGCCGAAACTCCCGCCGAGCACGGCGCTCCACCCGCTCTTCGGCGCCATGAAATTCGCCGCGCAACGCGCCGCCATCGCCCCCGCCAGGACCGGCCGCAAGATCGTGCTGGCGACCGCCATCGCCGAAACCTCGCTCACCATTGATGGCATCACCTGCGTGGTCGATGCCGGCCGCGCCCGCCGCGCCCGCTTCGACCCGAATTCCGGCATGTCACGTCTCGTCACCGAGCGCGTCACCCGCGCCGAGGCCACCCAACGGACCGGACGCGCGGGCCGTCTCGCGCCGGGGGCCTGCTACCGGCTTTGGACCAAGGGAGAAGAGGGCGCGCTGGCATCCTTCCCGCCGGCCGAGATCGAGGCTGCGGACCTTGCGCCGCTGGCGCTCGAGCTGGCGCTCTGGGGAGGGTCCGACCTTCCCTTCCTGACACCGCCGCCCGAGGCCGCGATGGCCGAGGCACGGGCGTTGCTGCACGGTCTCGGAGCGCTCGACAAGGCGGGCCGCATCACGGCGCACGGCCGCGCCATGGCCCGCCTGCCGCTGCATCCGCGCCTCGCGCATATGCTTCTCCGCGCAGGAGCGGATGCCGCCCCGCTCGCCGCTCTGCTCTCCGCCCGCGACCCGCTGCGCGGCGCGCCCACCGACCTCGCCCTGCGCCTATCCGCCCTGAAAGACCCGAGATCCGCCCCCGGCGCATTGAACCGCGGCGCACTGGAGCAGATCCGTTCCGAGGCCCGACGCCTTTCAAAACTTGCGCCGGCGACCGAAACGCCGCTTTCTGCCGCCGAGGCCGCCGCCCTCGCATATCCGGACCGGATCGGCCTGCGCCGCCCCGGCGACGCGCCGCGCTGGCTTCTCTCGGGCGGCAAGGGAGCGGAAATGGCGGAGTCCGACCCGCTCGCCGGCCAGCGCCTCCTCGTGGCCACCGATCTCGACGGCGACCCGAAGAATGCCCGGATCCGCCAGGCGCTGCCGCTTTCGGAGAGCGAGTTGCGCGGACTCTTCGCAGACGAGATCGGCTGGGAAAAAATCGCCGAATGGTCGAAACGCGACCGCAAGGTGACCGCGCGCCAGCAGGAGCGCTTCGCCGCTCTGGTCCTCGCCGACCGCGCCTGGCGAGACGCCCCGGCGCAGGCGCTGGCCGAGGCCGCGCTTCAGGGAGTCCGGCAGCTTGGCTTGCCCTTCTCCGATGCCGCCCGCCGCCTCCAGGCACGCGCCCTGCTCTATCGTGCCGAAGGTGGGGAGATTGCCGATCTTGGCGACGACGCCCTTTTGGACTCGGCGGATACATGGCTCCTTCCCTTTCTCGACGGCATCCGCACCGCCGAGGACATCCGCCGGCTCGATCTCACCGAACCGCTGCGACAGCATATCGGCTGGCAGGCGCTCCAGCGGCTCGATCGCGAGATGCCGGCCGCCTTTACGACGCCGATGAACCGAAAGGTGCCGATCGACTATTCCGGCGAGGCCCCCGAGATTTCCGTCCGCGTGCAGGAGATGTTTGGCACCACGCTGCATCCCTGCGTCGGCCCGCGCCGCTTGCCGCTGCGCATCACCCTGCTCTCGCCGGCCGGCCGCCCGGTGCAGACGACAATGGATCTTCCCGGTTTCTGGGCCAGTTCCTATGCGGACGTCCGCAAGGACATGCGCGCGCGCTACCCCAAGCACCCATGGCCGGAGGACCCGACGCAGGCCGACCCGACATTGCGTGCCCGGCCACGCCGCTGACCGCTTTCATCCGGAAAAATGGTTGGGGTGAGCGCGGACGCAGGCCGCCCGCCGGCGTGTCTCAGGAGCTCGGGTTGCGGTAGAAGCGATGCACGCCGATCGCGGCGGTCTGCGCGAAGCTCCGCGCCCAGGACGGACGCACCGCCGTGGTGTGGTAATGCGTCGCCCCGTCGGTGAGCTTGCGCCGCGCGACGCCGTCCAGAACCAGGCGTGCCACCTTGCCGACCCGCTCGAACGCCTGCGGCTCGCGGATCTTCTCCGGCATCCCGTCGCAGGTGAAGGTAAACTGGCACTGGTATTTGCGCCCGGTCCCCTGGTGGATCACGCCGCAGACATTGTTGGGATAGAGCGGGCTCTTCACACGGTTCAGGATGACCTCGGCCACCGCGAACTGGCCCTTCACGCTCTCGCCGCGGGCTTCGAAGTAGAGCGCCTCGGCAAGGCATTCCCACGCATCGCCTCCCCGGATGTCAGGCTGCTCGTCGAGCCAGGTGCGCGAATACTCGACCTGCACGAAGTCATGTGGCCGCGGCTTGGGATAGATCGAGGCACGCGGGCTGAGGATTCCCATATGCGCGTCGCTGAGCGAATCCAGCACGCGGTTTTCGAGGCCCATCAGCCCCTCGAGCCGGTCCACGCCCGTCAAACCGTCATGGTTCGAAGTCGACAGAACCGCCTCGGCCGAAGCCGAACTGACGGACGACGCCCCGACCAGTACAGACAGAAGGAGAGCGCAAAAGCGCAACATTCTAAAATCCCACCCAGCGATGCGCAAAAACCGCACCGAGCCATCGGCGGACGTAGCGCGAGTGGCTGGGGAGTGGCAATGCCGACGGCAGGGGATTCCGCCGGGCATGCTGGAAAGGGGCAGGTTTGTGCCGAAGAGATCCGAGCTTTGAGCAAGATTCTGCCGATAGCGGGCAAAATCCGCGGCCTTTTCAAGCCTCTGTTACAGAAGTGCCGGGCGCTCTGAGCGCCAGATGCGCCGCTGCGAGTCGTGCCACTGGCACCCGGAAGGGCGAACAGGAGACGTAATCGAAGCCGGCCTGGCGGCAGAAATCGATGGTGTCGGGGTCGCCGCCATGCTCGCCGCAGACCGACAGGACGACATCGGGGCGACAGGCCCGGCCGCGTTCCGCGCCGATCATCAGGAGCTCGCCGACCCCCTCCCGGTCGAGCGTGTGGAACGGATCCTCGTGGAACACGCCATTCTGCACATAGGTGTTCATGAACCGCCCCGCGTCGTCCCGCGAGAGGCCGTAGGTCATCTGGGTGAGGTCATTGGTGCCAAAGCTCAGGAAGGCCGCGTTGGCGGCGATCTCGCCAGCGCGCAGCGCCGCCCGCGGTGTCTCGACCATTACGCCGAGCCGGTAGTCGAAGGAGGTGCCGGTCTCGACCCGCACCGCCGCGGCCACCGCGTCGATGCGGCTCTTGACCAGTTCCACCTCCCGCTTGGCCGAGACCAGCGGGATCATCACCTCCGGCACCACCGCCGCGCCGGATTGCCGGCTGGCCGCCACCGTCGCTTCGAAGATCGCGCGGACCTGCATGTCGTAGATCTCGGGCATCGTCACCCCGAGCCGCACCCCGCGCATCCCCAGCATCGGGTTGAACTCCGACAGCGCCTCGATCCGGCGGACGACATCCGAGAGCGGCAGGTCGAGCGACTCGGCAAGGCTCATCATCCCCTCGCGCTCCGAGGGCAGGAACTCGTGCAGCGGCGGATCGAAAAGGCGGATGCAGACCGGCAGGCCGGCCATGATCCGGAACAACTCGACGAAATCCTCCCGCTGCATCGGCAGCAACTGGTCGAGCGCCGCCTGCCGGTCGGTGACGCTGTCGGTGAAGATCATCTCGCGCATCACCATCAGCCGCGCCGGCTCGAAGAACATGTGCTCGGTGCGGCAGAGCCCGATCCCGTCGGCAGCAAAGGCATGTGCCACGCGGGCGTCGTCGGGCGTGTCGGCATTGGCGCGGATGCCTATGTCGCGCACCGTGTCCGCCCAGTCCATGAGCTTGCGGAAAGGCGCGTCGAGCGCCGGCTCCAGCATCGCCACCGCACCGTCGAGCGCCTCGCCCGCAGTGCCGTCGACCGTCACGAGATCGCCCTCCTTGAGCTCGCGCCCATCGGGCAAGGTCACGGTCTTGGTGCGGGTCGAGATGCGGATGCCGCCGGCGCCGACGATACAGGGCAGGCCGAGACCGCGGGCGATCACCGCGGCGTGGCTGGTCATGCCGCCGCGCTCGGTGATGATGCCCTGGGCGGCATGCATGCCGCGAATGTCCTCGGGCGTCGTTTCGCGGCGCACCAGGATACAGGGCATCTCGTGGCTCGCCGATGTCTGCGCCGCCCGCGCGGTGAAGACCAGCCGCCCGGTCGCACCGCCGGGGCTCGCCGCGATGCCCCGGAAGAGCACTTCGCGCTTGGCCTCGCGGTCGACCTGGCTGTGCAGCAGCTCGGTCAGCGAGCCCGGCTCGACCCGCAGCAGCGCCTCCTCCCGGGAAATGATTCCGTCTTCGGCGAGATCGACCGCCACCGTCACGTTCGCCCGCGCCGAGCGCGGCGCGCGGATCGCGTCGAGCACCTGCAACCGGCCCTCGGTAACGGCGAATTTGATCTCCATCTCCTCGCGCAGCCGCCGACGGCAGCGGTCAGCGATCGCCGCGAGTTCGGCAAAGAGGTCCGGCGCCGCCTGCTCCATCGAGGGGCCGCGGGGATCGGCGGCAAGGAAAATCTCGGTGCCCTTGCGCCCCATCGCCCGCATCGCCAGCGACTTGCGCTTGTAACGCCCGGAGATATGTCGCGCGCCGGTGACCTTGTCGATCATCCGGATCACGCCCGTGCCGCTCTCGCCCGGCCCCAGCCCGATTGCCATGTCCTGCACGACAAGCCCGAGCCCGGCATCGATGGGCGCGCCACGCGCCTGCCGCAGGAGCCGCGCCGACACCCCTTCCCAGGCCCGCGCCATCGAGCGCAGGACCTCGGCGAGCTGCTTGGCGGGGGCCTGCGGGAAGGGCATGTCCGCTTCCAGCTCGAAGGCGGCGAGCGCGGCGGCGACGGGATCGTCCGCCTCCGCGGCGGCCTCGAAGGGCTCCGGATCGAGCCGCGCGACCTCGCCGGCATAGGCGGTGATGAAGCGGAGATAGAGCGCGTCTGCGGCCTCGCGCCCGAGCCGCTCCGCGAGGTCGGCATGACGTTCGTTGTTCATGCCGATATTGAGGATCGCACCCGGGCCGCCCCAGTCGGGATCCTGGCTCGACGGGCGCACGGAGACCAGGGGCGCGCGACCAAAGGCCGAGAGCAGCCGCGCGGTGTCGGGCCGGCGCCCCTCCGCGATCAGGTGCACCGCCTCGAAGGACAGCGCCACCGTGCGCGGCACCGGTACGTCGAGCCGCAGCAGCCGCTGCACGCATTTCGCCCGCCCGCCATGGGTGGTCTCGGAGATCTCCGCATCGGGCGTGATCAGCGTGAAATCCTTGGTCTCGCCGGTGATCAGCACGAGATCGCTCCCTTTCGTCTTGCTGCGCCGCCGCACAGCATAGCCGCAGCGGCGCGCCAAACAAACCGCGAAGTCGCGCTCAGCCCTCCACGCGTGTGAGATCCGCCGCGCGCAGGCAGGTCTCGCGGATCCGGTGAAGGAGGTTGAGCCGGTTGCGCCGGACGATGCCGTTGTCGGTGTTGACTTGCACCGCCTCGAAGAACGCGTCAATCGGCGTGCGCAGGGCGGCCATGCTGGCCATGGCCGACGCGAAATCCTCGGCTTCCATCGCCTCGGAAATCGCTGCCTCGCTCGCGTCGAGCGCATCGAACAGCGCCCGCTCCTCGTCGGTCTCGGCAAATTTCCGATCCGGGCCAAATTCGTAACTGACCCCGTCGGCCTCCTCGGCCTGGGTCAGGATGTTGTTGGCCCGCTTGAAGCCCTGGAGCAGGTTCTCGCCATCCTCGGTTTTGAGGAAGTCCGACAGCGCCTCGGCCCGCTTGACCAGCAGCACAAGGTCGTCGCTGTTCGGCATGACAAGGCAGGCGTCGATCACGTCGTGGCGGATTCCCTCGTCGCGCAGGTGGACCTTGAGACGGTCGTGGAAGAAGGAGAGGAGGTCGGGAAGGTAGATATCCGGTGACGGACCAACAATGCCGTCAAAGATTTCGGCAACAAGAAAGTCGCTCTTTTGGGCAATCTCAATCAAAGAGAACCGAATATCATTCCCAAGAAGCAACCGGATCACGCCCAAAGCTGCCCGCCGCAGTGCAAACGGGTCCTTCGACCCGGTCGGCTTCTCGTCGATCGCCCAGAACCCGGTCAGCGTGTCGAGCTTGTCCGCCAGCGCCACGGCGACCGAGACCGGCGCGGTCGGGACGTCGTCCGACGGGCCGAGCGGCGAGTAATGCTCCTCGCAGGCCGCGGCGATCTCCGGCGAGAGCCCGGCGGCCTCGGCGTAGTAGCGTCCCATCGTCCCCTGAAGCTCGGGGAATTCGTAGACCATCTCCGAGGAGAGGTCGGCCTTGGCGACCTCGGCGGCCTTGACGGCGTCTTTCTCTTCGGCCCCTACCAGCGGCGCGATCTCCCGCGCCAACGCCGCGATACGGTCGATGCGGGCCTTCTGGCTCCCGAGCTTGTTGTGGAAGGTGACGTGGTCGAGGCTCTCAAGCCATGGTCCCATCCCGGCCTTCGCAACGCGCAGGTCGTTCTCCCAGAAAAACTTGGCGTCCGAGAGCCGCGCCGCCAGCACCTTCCGGTTGCCAGCAAGGATCGTCTCGCCATGATCCGCCGTCACCATGTTGGCCACGGTGACGAATTTCTCGATGCGCCGGGTCTTGGGGTTCGTCACCGAGAAGAATTTCTGGTGCTCCTTCATCGAGGTCTTGAGCACCTCCGGCGGCAGGCCGAGGAAATCCTCGGCGATGTCGCCCATCAGCACGACGGGCCATTCCACCAACCCCGCGACCTCGGCCAGCAGCCCCTTGTCCTCGACCACTTCGAGCCCCTGCGCGAAGGCGATGTTGGTCGCGTCGTGCCAGATCGTGTCGGCCCGCTCCGCAGGGTCGATCACTACATGGCCGCGCTTCAGGGTCGCGGCGTAGTCCTCGAAACCGGTCACGGCGACGGATTCGGGCGCAAGGAAGCGGTGGCCGCGCGTCGTGTTGCCCGCGGCGATCCCGTCGATCTCGAGCGGCACCACTTCGGCGCCATGCTCGTCGCTGAGGATGCAGAGGATCGAATGCAGCGGCCGGACCCAGCGGAGGGACCCCGCGCCCCACCGCATCGACTTGGGCCAGGGAAAGTTGCGCACCGTGGCCTCGAGCACCTCGGACACGATCTCCGCTGCCGGCCGGCCCTGTTTCACCATTTTCGCGAACCAGACCTGCCCTTTCTTGTCATCCCGCGCCTCGAGCTGTTCCTTCGTGAGCCCGGTCGCGCGCAGGAAGCCCTCGAGCGCCTTCTCCGGCGCGTCGACCCGCGGCCCCTTGCGCTCCTCGGTGACAGTCGGGCTTTCGGCGGTCAGCCCCTCGACGGTGAGCGCGAGGCGGCGCGGCGTGGTGAAAGCCTGCGCGGAAGCATAAGTCAGCCCTGCCTCGACCAGCCCGTCGGTCAGGAGCTTCTTCAGGTCGCCGCCCGCGCGGGCCTGCATCCGGGCGGGGATTTCTTCGGAAAGGAGTTCGATCAGCAGATCGGGCATTGCAGGGTCCTCAGAGCGGCAGGAAATACTGGATCGCGAAGGAATTCACGATGTCCACGAAAAAGGCGGAGACCAGCGGCAGGATGACGAAGGCCATGGGCGACGGCCCGTAGCGCTTGGTCACCGCGGTCATGTTGGCGATGGCTGTCGGCGTGGCGCCGAGCGTGACTCCGCCGAAACCGGCGGCGAGCACGGCGGCACGGTAGCTCCGCCCCATCGCCGGAAAGAGCACGAAGATCGCGAAAAGGATCGACAGCAGCGTCTGCGCCGTCATCACCACCACGAGCACGAGCCCCATGCCCGACAGCGTCCAGAGCTGGAGCGACATCAGCGACATCGCCAGGAAGGTGCCGAGCGCGAAATCGGAAACCATGGCAAGCGTCGGCGTCCGTCGGACCTCGACGGCCCGTGGCAGGACGACCGGGACCAGGTTGCCCAGGACGATACCGGCCAGCAGGCAGGGAACGAAAGGCGGCAGGCCGACGCCCGCCTCGTCAAGTCCCTCCCAGAGCGCCATGCCGATTGCGATGGTGACGTGGACCCAGAGCATGACCCGCATGAAGGAAAGGTGGTCGATGGTCCGGACCGTCTCGTCCTCGAAGGCGACGCCGATGGTCGGATTCTCGTCGGGGCGCTCGGGCGTGAGCCGCCAGCGGTTGATGAGGTATTTGGCGATCGGGCCGCCGATCAGCGCCGCTGCGACGAGGCCGATCGTGGCCACGGCGATGCCGAGCTCGCTGACGCCCGCCGCGCCGCCGGTCATCTCGTCGATCCGCGGCGTCCAGGCGATCACCGTGCCATGCCCGCCGATCAGCGCCGCCGAGCTCAGGAGAACGGAGAATTCCGGCGGCAGGCCAAAGGCCCGGGCGCCGGCGACACCGATGATATTCTGGAGCACGACATAGACGATGGTCAGCCCGAGCAGGATGGCCAGCGGCAGCCCGCCCTTCACGAGGTCGGAGAGCCGCGCGTTGAGCCCGATGCCGGTGAAGAAGACGAGCAGGAAATAGTCGCGCGCCGCAAGATCAAAGGAGATCGCCGTGTCGAAGGCGAGGAAGGCCGCCATGGTGGCCAGCGCCACCACGAGACCGCCCGAGACCGGCTCGGGGATGTTGAAATCGCGCAGGAGCGCAACGCGGCGGGTGAGTTCCGCGCCGAGCAGGTAGACGAGGAAAGCGACGGTGACGGAGGCAAACGCTCCGACAGTCAGGCTCTCGGTCACTTCCTGATCTCCTCGTTCACCTGGTTCCAGACGAAACCGCGCCCGTCCGCGTCGATCGCCACCACGCGATCGACGCCGTGATGGATGTTCTTGCGCCCGAGAAAGGCCAGTGCCCGCCCGTCTTCCAGCGCGTGACCGATCTCGACCGCGTCGAAACAGTCGAACCAGAAGGGCGCGACCAGTGGCTCGGCGGCCTCGTAGATCTGGTAGGTCTCGGTCAGCTGCGCCTGGCTCAGCGGCGTCGTGAAGCAGGCGCGGTAACGGATCGGCGAGGAAGTGGCGTCGATGGCCTCGATGGCGTCGGCCAGGATCGGCTCCTCGGTGCCGTCGAAGGAGGTCAGCACGATCTGCTCGTTCGCGACGTCGACCTCTTCATAGTAGTAATAGACCTGGAGGTAGTACATCGCGATTCCGGCGATCAGTGCGAGTGCCACGATCCCTCCTGCCATGATCTTTCCGCTCATGCCGCGGCCCCTGCCCATGCGGGAGCCTTTGCGCGGCATCCACCCCATGTTAACGGGATGGCAACGTCACTCACCGCGGGGCCCGAAACATGGAAACGGCATTCGCCATCAAGTTCTTCGGCGCGCTCTTTGCAATCATGAACCCGGTCACCAACCTCCCCATCTTCCTCAGCGTGACCGAAGGCGCGCCGGTCGGGACGCAGCGCGCCATCGCGGTGAAGACGGCGACCTACGTTGCGGTCATGGGGGTGATCATCGCCTTCGGCGGCTCGGCGCTCCTGAAGCTCTTCGGCATCAGCGTGGACGATTTCCGCGTCGCCGGCGGGCTCGTGGTCCTGCTGATCGGGATCAACATGCTGAACGGCAGCGAGACCAGTTCGCACCACGGAACCGCGGACGAGAAAGCGAGCTATCCGGACGCCGCGACCGTCGCCTTCTACCCGCTGACCTTCCCGATCCTGGTCGGCCCTGGCACGATCACCACGCTGATCCTGTTTTCCCAGCAGGCGAAAGGGATGGCCGGTTGGATCGCCTATTTCGGCGTCTTCGGCGGCATCGTGGTGGCCATCGCGCTGGTCTTCTTTTTCGCTGGCGATCTCGGCCGGCACCTCTCGGGCACGGCGAAGGTCATCATGAGTCGCCTGATGGGCATGATCCTCGCCGCCATCGCGGTGGACATGATCGCGACCGGGCTCAAGACCCTGCTGCCCGGGCTGGGCTGACGCCCACGGGCCGGAATCGGCAGTCGGAATCATCCGGCCGTCCACCCCCCTGCCTCGGTCTGCACGAAGGCATCGGCGCATTTCTTGGCGAGCGACCGCACGCGGCCGATATAGGCCTGTCGCTCCGTGACCGAGATCACGCCGCGCGCGTCGAGCAGGTTGAAGAGATGGCTGGCCTTGATGCACTGGTCGTAAGCCGGATGCGCCATGACGATCCGCTTGCCGGTCTTCGGATCCTGCTCCGGGTGGGTGAGGATGAAATCGCAATGCGCCTCGGCCTCCTCAAACTGCTTGAGCAACACCTCGGTGTTGGCCACGTCGAAATTCCAGCGGCTGTATTCGGCCTCCGTCTGGCAGAACACGTCGCCATAGGTCAGCGGAATCGGCGCGTCGGGGCGGTTGAAGGGCATGTCCATCACATGGTCGACGCCCAGCACATACATCGCCAGCCGTTCGAGCCCGTAGGTCAACTCGCCCGAGACCGGCTTGCAGTCATGCCCGCCGACCTGCTGGAAATAGGTGAACTGGCTGACTTCCATGCCATCGCACCAGACTTCCCAGCCCAGCCCCCAGGCGCCGAGAGTCGGGCTTTCCCAGTCGTCCTCGACGAAGCGGATGTCGTGCAGCGACATGTCGATGCCGATCGCCTCCAGCGAGCCGAGATAGAGCGCCTGCAGATCCGGCGGGGAGGGTTTGATAAGGACCTGATACTGGTAGTAATGCTGCATCCGGTTCGGGTTCTCGCCGTAGCGGCCATCGGTCGGCCGGCGCGACGGCTGGACATAGGCCGCCGCCCAGGCCCGGGAGCCGAGCGCCCGGAGCGTCGTCGCCGGGTGGAACGTGCCCGCGCCGACTTCCATGTCATAGGGCTGCAACACGGCGCAGCCCTTCTCCGCCCAGTAGGTCTGAAGCCGCAGGATCACCTCCTGGAAACAGGTCGGTCGGCTGGTCTCGGTCATCGCTGGTCCCGGTCTTGTCTCATGTCGCGTCCCGGCCGCGCGCCGGGGTCGCGCTTCAATAGGCGCGTGGCCCCGCAGGGTCAATCGACCGGACGGCGCCATCCGGCACGTTGACTTAACCGGCGGCCGAACAAGATCCGGCGGAAGACGCCATGTCATCGGCCAGTTGGCGGGATCGGCCGAATGATCCTGCCTTCGCGCCGTGGGGCGACCCATGCGACGCGGGCGGCACAGCTCGCCCGATGACACGTCGGAGCCCCATGACCCGATTGGGCCGACGGATGGCGATGCATCCGCGCCACGCCCGGCAGTGCGCGCAAGAATTGAAGTGCACCCGCCAAGGGCTTTGCTATTTTCCTCCGAAAGACAGGTTCCACACAGGGAACCGCGCCATTTTTCGAGGACTGAGCCGTGAAGACCCTTTTCGCTCTTGTATTGTCGATCTTTGCCATTGCCGCCGCGCCACAGGCCCGCGCCCAGCAGGCGACCTGGATCCAGATCGAGGCCCTGCGCACGCTGGCCGAGGGCGAGGCGCGCGCCAGCGCCTATGCCACGGCCTTTCCCAATGTCGCGGGGTTCCGCGTCGCGGGCGGCTGGTATGCCGTGGCGCTTGGCCCCTACACGCCCACGGCGGCTTCAGCGGAACTCGCGACGCTGAAATCCCGCCGGCTCATCCCCTCCGACAGCTACATCGCCGTCAGCGGCCAGTATGGCCAGCAGTTCTGGCCGCGCGACGCTACGAACGCGCTGCAGACACCGCCCGCGGAGAGCCCGAACACCGCCCTGCCCGCCGCGCCTTCGGCGCCACCCGCGGCGACATATCTGCCCGACGAGACACCGCGCCAGGCCCGCGCCAGCGAAAGCAGCCTCGATGCGGATCAGCGTCGCCTGATCCAGGAGAGCCTGCAATGGGAGGGGTTCTACGACACCGCCATCGACGGCGCCTTTGGCCCGGGCACCCGCCGCGCCATGGCCGACTGGCAAGCCGCGAAGGGCTATGAGACGACCGGCGTGCTGACAACCATTCAGCGCGCCGAGCTGGTCGAGACCTACCGCGCCGCTTTTGCCGATCTCGACCTCGGCCCGGTGCAGGACAGCCGCGCCGGCATCTCGATCACCCTGCCCCGCGGCAAGGTCACCTATGCCCGCACCGAGGCCCCCTTTGTCCATTACGACAGCGCCGATGAAGACGGGGTGCGGGTCATCCTGATCAGCCAGACCGGCGACGAGGCGACCCTCTTCGGCCTCTACGACATCATGCAGACGCTGGAGATCGTTCCGCCAAGAGGCTTCCGCGAACGCAAGACCCGGAGCTTCGTGCTGACCGGCCAGTCAGACGACCTGCACTCCTATACCTATGCCGCGCTCGCGAACGGCGCAGTCAAGGGCTTCACCCTGGTCTGGACGCCGAAGGATACGAGGGTCATGACGCGGGTGGCCGAGACCATGCGCGAGAGCTTCGAGCCGGTCGAGGATGTCGTGCTGCCGGACACCGCGCTCACCGGCGATGGGACCGATCAGCGGATCGACCTGCTCTCCGGGCTCGAACGCCGGCGCCCGGTGCGGTCGCGTTCGGGCTTCTTCGTCGGGGAGCAGGGCCAGGTGCTGACGACGACCGATCTTCTCGGCCAGTGCACGCGGCTCACCATCGGCGACGAGACAGACGCCGAGGTGACCGCTCAGGATGAAGCGCTCGGCCTCGCGTTGCTAACGCCGCGCCCCGCGCTCGCGCCGATCGCCGTGGCACGTTTCCAGTCCTCCCTGCCCCGGATCAATTCCGAAGTGGCGCTGGCAGGCTTTTCCTATGGCGAGGTGCTGGAACTTCCGGTGCTGACTTACGGCGCGCTCGCCGATATCCGCGGCCTCGACGGCGAGGACTATATCGATCGCCTTGCGCTCGGCGCCTTGCCGGGCGATGCCGGCGGTCCGGTCTTCGATACCACTGGCGCGGTCATCGGCATGCTTCGTGCAAGGCCGGAGGGCAGCAACCGCCAGTTGCCGGAGGATGTGAACTTTGCGGTGGACGTGCCGGCTATTGCCGATTTCCTCGGCGCTGCCGGGCTTTCGCCACTGGCCGCCGAGACCGGTCCGGCGATCGCGCCGGAGGACCTGACGACACTCGCCGACAACGTGACCGTGCGTGTGAGCTGCTGGAACTAAAGCGCTTGCCCGCGTCGTCTAGCGCCGCCAGAACCGGATCGTGAAGAGCGCATAGACCACCAGAAGCTCAAGGCGGCCGATCAGCATCGCCGCCGAGAGGATCCACTTGGCGGTGGTGTTGAGCCCGGCGAAATTGCCCGCCGGACCAACGGTATCGCCCAGCCCCGGGCCGATATTGGCCAGCGCCGCGCCGGCGCTGGAGACCGAGGTGATGAAATCGAGGCCAGTCAGCGCCAGGGCCACCGAGAGCCCTCCGAGCGTCACCGTGAAGAGGACGAAGAAGGACATGACCGAGTTCAGCACGTCGTCGCCGACATCCTGGCCCTGGTAACGCAGCGGGAACACGCCGCGCGGCGAGTGCAGCGCCTTAACCTGGGTCATCACCGCGCCGAAGAGCAACTGGTAGCGGAAGATCTTCACCGAACAGGCGGTCGATCCCGCGCAGCCGCCGACGAGGCCGATGAAGAAGAACATCGTCACCGGAAACGCGCCCCAGGCCATGTAGTCCTCGCTCGCGTAGCCGGTGCCGGTGAGGATCGAGGTGACGTTGAAGAGGCTCTTGCGCAGCGCCGGGCCGAGATCGCGCTCATGCTGCGAGATCTGCCAGAGCATCATCAGCCCCGCCGCCACCGCGAGCGTCACCAGGAAACCGCGCACCTGCGAGTCGACCATCAGCGCGCCGAAGCCGCCGGCCAGCATCTGCACGTAGCGCACGAAGGGCAGCGCCGCGAGGATCATGAAGACCACGGCGGCGTATTCCACCACCGGGTCGAAAGCGCCGAAGGAGGCGTCGTAATTGGCGAAGCCGCCGGTGGCGATGGTGGTCATCGCGTGGACCACCGAATCGAGCGGCGATAGGCCGAGCGCGCCATAGGACAGCGCGCAGAGCGCCGTTAGAAGGACATAAATCACGGCGATCTGGCTGGCGATTTCACCCGCACGGGGCAGGATCTTGCCAAAGGTGTCGAAACCCTCGGTGCGGAAGATCTGCATGCCCCCGACCCGCAATTCGGGCAGAAAGGCCATCGCCACGACGATAATGCCGATGCCGCCGATCCACTGCATCAGCCCGCGCCAGAGAAGCAGCCCCTCGGGCATGTGCTCGAGGTCGGAGAAGACCGTCGAGCCGGTCGTGGTCAGCCCCGACATCGCCTCGAAGAACGCGTCCGTATAGCTCGCCTCGGTATGGCCGATCACGAAGGGGATCGCGGCGAAGATGGGTAGGGCCACCCAGACGCCGGAGGTCAGAATGAAGGTCTGGCGCAACGTCAGCCCGGCGCCACTCGCGTTGGAACAGGCCAGCGCCAGGAAACCGCCCACCAGCATGGTCAGGATCGAGGAGACGAAGAAGACGTCCCAATGCTCGTTGCCGGTAATCAAGTCCGCCGCCATGGGCAGCAGCATCACCGCTCCCAGTGCGGCCACCAGGAGGCCGATGACATATCCTACGGGGCGGATGTCCACCATGCGCGCAGCGTTGGCGTCTGGGCACGCCGGTGTCAAGCCGGCTGCCACCCGCCGCGACCGGGGACGTGGCGACAAGGTCGGGGCCACCCCCTCGAGAGCGGCCCCAAGCTCAGGTCTCGCGCGCGCCTACTGGAAGGATTCCAGATAGGCGATGACGTTCTGGATGTCCTCGTCGTCCTTGAGGCCGGCAAAGGACATCTTGCCCTTCGGGATGACCGCTTTCGGCTTGGCGAGATAGGCGGTGAGGGTCTCCTCATCCCAGACGGCGCCGCCTTCGGCGAGCTCGAGGAGATTCTTCGAATACTTGAAATCCTCGACCATTCCGAAGGGACGACCGACCACGCCGTTCAGCACCGGGCCAACCCGGTTTTTGGCGTCATCACCCACCATGTGGCAAGCCTTGCACTTCTTGAAGACGTTCTCGCCCTCGGCGGCGTCGCCCTGGGCCAAAGCCGGGACGGCGGCGGCAAGGCTTGCCGCGGCAACGAGGTAGGTAAGCGTTCTCTTCATGTCATTCCCTTTCCGTTCTGTCGGCCCCCGATCCCTGACGGGACCGAGGAAGATGTCGCGGGCCGTCTGTCCAAGCGAATTCTTTCTCCTCGCCGGCACGGGTCCCTCTCCCGGGGGGTAGGTATGCCCAATCCGCGAGCGCCCGTCCATCACCGATCCCGCTTCCGTCGTCGAAGATAGCGGACCGGCCGGCGGCGGCGAGCCCGATGTGACAATTTGCCGAACGAACTGCGACCCGGGCACTGGCGAAGCCTTTGCGCAAACGTTTTTCCGCGCCTAGACTTCGTGCGCGCGCAATCTGCACCGGAGGACCCATGCGAAAGGCAACCCTGCTCAACGCCCCGATCGCGGGCGTTATCGCACGGATGGGGCACATGGATTCGCTGTGTCTCGGCGATGCCGGCCTGCCCATTCCCGACCATGTCGACCGGATCGACCTTGCCGTGGCCGCCGGCCTGCCGGGTTTTCTTGACGTGCTTCCGGTCCTCACCGGCGAGCTTTTCGTCGAGCGCGCGGTGATCGCCGAGGAACTGGCTGAACGCCAGCCGCAATTCCACGCCAAGGTCCTGGCGCATCTTGCCGCTCTCGGGACGGAACAGGGCAACGACATTGCCCTCGACGCGGTGCCGCACGAGGCATTCAAGGCGATGACCGGCACCTGCAAGGCCGTGGTGCGGACAGGCGAGTTCACGCCCTACACCAACATCATCCTGGTCTCCGGCGTGCCGTTCTGAGGTCGGTCGATGTCACACCGGGGCCGCAGCCGGAACGCCCGCAGGCAGCAGGCGAGACGGCAATGGTGAGCATCAAGGACGTCGCGCGGGCCGCCGGGGTGTCCGTCTCCACCGTCTCGCACGTGGTCAACAAGACGCGCCACGTCTCGCCCGGAGCAACCCGGGCGGTGGAAGACGCGGTGCGGGCGCTTGGCTACCAGCCGAGCTACCTCGCGCGCGCATTGAAATCCAAGCGCACCCGGACGCTCGGCATGCTGGTGACGTCCTCGACCAACCCGTTCTTTGCCGAGCTGGTCTGCGGCGTCGAGGAGGCCTGTTTCCAGGCGGGCTACAGCCTGATCCTCTGCAACGCCGGCGACCAGCCGGGGCGGCAGGCTGCCTATCTGCAAACCCTGATGCAGAAGCGGATCGATGGCCTCGTCGTTATGACGATCTTCCGAGATGCCGATTTCCAGGACGCGCTCAGCCGGCTCACCGCCCTTCCGCGCGCCGTGCTCGACCCCGAGCCGACGCCGAGGGCCTGCACCGTGAGCGACGATTCCCGCGCCGGTGGGCGGCTCGCCGGAGAGGCGATCGTCGCGCGTGGCCATGTGCGCGTCGGCTGCCTGACCGGACCTGTACAGCATCGGCGCTCGCAGGACCGCCTGCGGGGCTTCCGCGAGGCGATGGAAGCGGCAGGGCACGGGCTCGACCCGGACTTGATCCGCACCGGCGATCTCTCGCTCGGCGGCGGCTATGACGGCACGGTGGCGCTGCTCGATAACGCTGCGCCTCCGACCGCCGTCTTCGCTTTCAACGACCTGATGGCCATGGGCGCCTACCGGGCGGTCCAGGAGCGCGGCCTCCGAATTCCCGACGACATCTCGATCGTGGGCTATGACGACATCGAACTCGTCTCATTTCTGACCCCCTCCCTGACGACGATCCACCAGCCGGGGATCGGGCTGGGGCTGGCGGCGGCCGGCGCGCTGATCGGCCATCTCGAGCGCGGCGAGGCACTGCCCGAGCGGATCCTGAAACAACCCGAACTCGTGCTGCGCGACTCTCTCGGCGCAGCGCCGAAAGGAGCACCCCGATGCCGATAGCCATTTTCGGAAGCATCAATATCGACCTGACCGCCTATGCAGAGCGCCTGCCGAGGCCGGGCGAGACAGTGCATGGAGAGCGGTACGCGCTTGGGCTCGGCGGCAAGGGCTGCAACCAGGCGGTGGCGGCCTGCCGGCTGGGCGCGGAGACCGCTCTGGTCGGCCGTATCGGCACGGATGAATTCGGAAACCGCGCGTTGGCCGAACTCGCCGCCCTGAAAGTGCCGACCGGCGGCGTCTTCCGCGACGCGGAGAGCGCGACCGGCATCGCGGTGATCGGCGTCGATGCCACGGCGCAGAACTGCATCACCGTGATCGGCGGCGCCAACATGGCAATCGGCGCGGCGGATGTGGAACGCGCGGCCGAGACGTTCCGCGGTGCCGACATCCTGCTCCTGCAGATGGAGATCCCGCTCGAGGCGGGCCTGCTGGCGGCCGATCTCGTCCGCGAGACAGGCGGAGAGGTGATCCTCGACCCCGCGCCTGCCCCCGCGGGTGGTTACGCGACAGACGTGCTTGCACGCATCGACCTGATCACGCCAAACGAGACCGAGACGGAGCTTCTCACAGGCCTGCGCCCCACCAACGCGGCAGAGGCCGCCGAAGCCGCGGGCCTTCTGCGCGCGAAAGGAGCAGGCGCGGCCGTGGTCAAGCTCGGCGCCGCGGGCGTCTTCTACCAGGACGCCGCGAGCGAAGGTTTCGTCGAGCCCTTCAAGGTCGAGAGCATCGATTCCGTAGCCGCAGGCGACTGCTTCAACGGCGGCCTCGCCGTCGCCCTCTCCGAGGGCAGGCCGCTTGGCGAGGCGGTCCGCTTCGCCGCCGCCTGTGGCGCGCTCTCGACAACCAAGGCAGGTGCGTCCAGCTCCGCCCCGACCCGCGCCGAGGTCGAAGCGTTGCTCAAGAGGGGCTGACCCGGGCCTTTCTCCGCTCGAAAATTTCCACGGGGGAGCCCGCTTGCCATGCAAGCGCGCGCAGGAGGGCGGGAAGCTATGCCTCGCCGAAACCGTAGGTCTCGGTGACGTAGTCGATATCCTTGTCGCCGCGTCCCGAGAGGTTCAGCAGGATCGACTTGCCGGGATGCTTCTTCGCCTCCCGCATCGCGAAGGCCACCGCGTGGGCGCTCTCGAGCGCCGGGATGATCCCCTCGTGACGGGAGAGCTTGTAGAACGCGTCGAGCGCCTCCTTGTCGTCGGCGGCAACGTAGGTCACCCGGCCGGTCCTGTGCAGATGCGCGTGCTCCGGCCCGACTCCGGGATAGTCGAGTCCGGAGGCGACCGTATGCACCGGCGCTGGCTCACCCGCCTCGGTGGTCAAAACAAGCGTGCGGAAGCCGTGGATGTCCCCGTCATGGCCGTAGGTGATGGTCGCGGCGTGGTCGCCGAGATTGGAGGACGTGCCGAGTGGCTCAACACCGTAGAGCGCCACGTCCTCTTCCTCGATGAAGCCGGCAAAGAGCCCCATCGCGTTCGAGCCGCCACCGACGCAGGCCGCCACCATGTCGGGCAACTGCCCGCCGGTCATCTCGGCAAACTGCTCGCGCGCCTCCTGTCCGACGATCGACTGGAAATCGCGCACCATCTTCGGGAAGGGATGCGGGCCGACCACCGAACCGATACAGAAGAGCGCCGTGTCGGCCTGGGCGACATAGCTCTGGAAAGCACTGTCGACCGCCTCCTTGAGCGAGCGGCCGCCGAAACCCACCGGCACCACCTCGGCACCGAGAAGCTTCATCCGGGTGACGTTGGGCGCTTCCTTTTCGATGTCGATCTCGCCCATGTGGATCTCGCAAGAGAGGCCGAAATAGGCCGCCGCAGTGGCCAGCGCCACGCCGTGCTGGCCGGCGCCCGTCTCGGCCATGATCTTGGTCTTGCCCATATGCTTGGCCAGCAGCGCCTCGGCCATGCAGTGATTGAGCTTGTGCGCCCCTGTATGGTTGAGATCTTCCCGCTTGGCATAGATCTGCGCGCCGCCGCAGATCTCCGACAGGTTCTTCAGATAGGAAATCGGCGTCGGACGGCCCTGGAAGTGCTTGCGGATCTGCCGGAGCTCCGTGAGGAACTCGGCCGATTTCGAAAGCTGGTCATAGGCCTCGCGGATCTCCTTGAAATGGGGCTCCAGCGGCGGCGGCAGCATCGCTCCGCCATAATCGCCGAACCAGCCGTCGCGCGTCGGGGTGGATTTCAGATAGCCCATGTGACCTCTCCCTCATTCATGATCGGGCGGAACATTCAACGGGTCGGCTCGCGAGGACAAGGTGGAATCCGGCAGGGCCGAACACATGTCGCAGGCTCCACTGCGCCCGCCGGTCCGCCGCGCATGCTCCCCGGCCTGACTGCTTCATCCCGCGCCACTACGGTCACAATGACCAGCAGCCGGAGGAAAGCGGCCACTCAGCCACCTCTGACCATCACCCTCAACCGTTGGCGCGGATCGTCTCGTTCTTCGGATCGTAGGGGCTGTCCTCGGTCACCTCGGCATCCCAGAGGCGGTCCAGCATCTTCACCTTGAGCCGGGTGCCCGGCTCCGCGAGATCGGGCCGGACATAGCCCATTCCGGTCGACTTTCCGAAGGCCACCGAGTAGCCGCCCGATGTCAGCCGCCCCACCTTCTCCGCGCCAAGATAGAGCGCTTCGCGTCCCCACGGATCGGCGTCTTCCGGTCCATCGATCAGCAGCGTCACGCATTTGCTGCGAATGCCTTTCTCCAGCATCGCCGCCTTTCCGTGGAACGCCTTCGAGAGGTCGACGAACCGGTCGAGCCCCGCTTCGAGCGGTGTGGCGTCGCGGCCAAGCTCGGTGCCGAAGGCACGGTAGGATTTCTCCTGGCGCAACCAGTTCTGGGCGCGGGCGCCGACAAGCTTCAGGCCGTGCTTCTCTCCGGCTTCCATGAGCTTGTCCCAGAGGTGGTTCTGCATCTCGATCGGGTGATGCAGCTCCCAGCCCAGCTCGCCGGTATAGGCGACTCGGATAGCCATGGTGGGCACCATGCCGAGCTCGATATTGCGCATCGAGAGCCACGGGAAGCGCTTGTTAGAGAGCACCGTTTCCGGCTCCGCATCGCGCGCCAGCTCATTGAGCAAATCGCGCGATTTCGGCCCGGCGATGGCGAAGACGCCCCATTGGGTCGTCACGTCCTGTAGCTCGATCCTGCCGAACTCGGCCTCCTTGTCCCCGACGGCCTTTTTCAGGAAGTCCTGGTCATAGGCCGTCCAGGCGCCGGCGGAGACGAGATAGTACTCGTCCTCGGCCAACCGGACGATGGTGTATTCGGTCCGGGTCGTGCCGGCAGCGGTGAGCGCATAGGTCAGGTTGATCCGGCCCACCTTGGGCAGCCTGTTGCAGGTGAACCAGTCGAGGAAGGCGGTGGCCCCCGGCCCCTTCACGACATGCTTGGTGAAGGCCGTCGCGTCGATCAGGCCGACACCCTCGCGAATGGCCTTCGCTTCTTCCACGGCATATTGCCACCAGCCACCCCGGCGAAAGCTGCGGGCGGCGTGATCGTCGAAGCCCTCGGGCGCGTAGTAGTTCGGTCGTTCCCAGCCGTTCACCTGCCCGAATTGCGCGCCAGCCGCTTTTTGCCTGTCATAGGCGGGCGACGTCCTGAGCGGGCGGGCCGCCGGGCGCTCCTCGTCCGGGTGGTGCAGAATGAAGACGTGGGAATAGCATTCCTCGTTCTTCTGCACCGCGTATTCGGTAGTCATCCAGTTGCCGTAGCGCTTGGGATCGAGGCTGGCCATGTCGATCTCGGCCTCGCCCTCGACCATCATCTGAGCGAGGTAGCAGCCGGTGCCACCCGCCGCGGTGATGCCGAAGGAGAAGCCTTCGGCCAGCCACATGTTCCTGAGGCCCGGCGCAGGGCCAACCAGCGGGTTGCCGTCGGGCGTGTAGCAGATCGGACCGTTGAAATCGTCCTTCAGCCCGACGGTTTCCGACGAGGGAATGCGGTGGATCATCGACATGTATTCCTCCTCGATCCGCTCGAGATCGAGCGGGAAGAGGTCGGCACGGAAACTGTCGGGCACGGCGTATCTGAACCGCGACGGGGCGCCCTGCTCATAGGGGCCGAGGATCCAGCCGCCGCGCTCCTCGCGCACATACCAGCGCGCATCGGCATCGCGCAGCACCGGGTGTTCCGAACCACCGCCCTGACGGTAGGCCAGCAGCGCCGGGTCCGGCTCGGTGACGATGAACTGGTGCTCGACCGGGATCGCCGGGATCTTGATCCCCAGCATCCGCGCCGTGCGTTGAGCATGGTTGCCGGTCGCGGTGACGACATGTTCGGCGGTGATGACGATCTGTTCCTCGGTCGGAACGAGGTTGCCGCCCTTCTCGGCCATCTTCGTCACCGTCACTCGCCATTCCGTGCCGGTCCACTCATAGCCATCGACCTGCCACTTCCGCTCGATCGTCACACCCAGCTGACGCGCGCCCTTGGCCATGGCCATGGTGACATCGGCGGGGTTGATGTAGCCGTCGGTCGGATGGAAGAGCGCCCCCACCAGATCCTCCGTGCGGACCAGTGGCCAGCGTTCCCCGATCTGTGCGGGCGAGAGCCATTTATAGGGAACGCCCACCGTCTCGGCAGTGGAGGCATAGAGCATATATTCGTCCATCCGCGCCCTGGTCTGCGCCATGCGCAGGTTGCCGACGACGGAGAAGCCGGGATTGAGGCCGGTCTCGGCTTCCAGTGTCTTGTACCACTTTACCGAGTAGTCGTGGATGTGACTTGTGGCGAAGGACATGTTGAAGAGCGGCAACAGCCCCGCCGCGTGCCAGGTCGAGCCGCAGGTCAGCTCGTCGCGCTCCAGCAACATCGTGTCCCAGCCGGCCTTCCCGAGGTGATAGGCGATACCTGTTCCGACGGCGCCGCCGCCGACGACGAGAGCTTTGACATGGGTCTTCATGGCGAATGTCCCTCAATGTGTGTGTCGGGCAGAGTTAAGCGCAGAAGCGGCGCATCGCGCCAGCCTTCGCCGACCGTTTGCGTCTGAAAGCGACGCCCGGTCCGGCGTCTGAAATACGCGCATCCATGCAGCCGACGTTGCGACGCCCGGGACCATTGCGGCTTGCTGCCGCATCCACCGCGCGACGGGCCTACCCGTGAAGTCACCCGGCCGGATCCAGAAAGGGAGTGTCACAGGCGTGCCCAAGTTCGAGCCCGGAGGCCCTGTCCTCACCGCGTGATCGCCGGAATCCGACCACGATCAGGCCACAAAACACGATTAATCGATAAGAACAGGGAGTCGCCGGCGGTTTCCTGCCAAGATGGGGCGCGTTCCCACGGACCTGCTCGAACCCGCGCCGGATAGGATCCACAATGAGGATGTGAGTCGGTATCGTGAGACCACAAACGACAGACCAGTTGCCGCCGTTCAGTCGTCCAGGAACACCCGCACAGCAACCTTGGAAGATTCATGGGTCCAGATGGCACCCGTCAAATGAAGATTAAGGTCTTTGACCGATCTTTGGGCAAACCTTCCTGGAGACAGTATCAATGTCCGACTTTCTGACACTCACCACAGACGCAGAATACGAGCAAATGGTGACCCCCTTCACGAGTGTTCAAGACCCGGTCACAACGGATGGCACGCCCCAGGATCCGGTAGTATCGGACACCACCGAGCAGGGTCCGACGACGACGGACGACGCAACGCAGGAACCTGCACCGACGGAGGACATCGGACAGGACCCGGTTGCCGACAACAATATCGGCCAGAATCCGGCGAACACGGACGATACAACCCAGAACGTCGCGACACCGGACGGCACCGGCCATGTCGAGGTTCAGGGTGTGACGGAGGTCGCCGGAGGGCGGGTGACCGTCCTTGAGCTCGGCGACCAGGACATCGACAGCCTGACAATCCTGAATCAACCCGATTTCGGCCGGGTGACCGTCAACCCGGACAATACCTTTGCCCTGGTTCTGACCGGAACCTCAGAGAGCGGCGAGATCTCCTTCGACTACGAGGTCACGCTCGCTGGCGGCGCGGTCGAAACGCGAACCGTCACGCTGAACGTGTCGCCGCCGACGCAGGATCTCGGCTGGGGCCTCGGCGACCACTACATGCTCGAGGAGGACGCGTCTGGCAACCTCGTGGTCGAACATGGCGACAATCACCGCAAGGTCTATATTTCCGGTTCCGATGACGCCCTGACGCGCGCAGATATAGCGGCGATGGAAGGGATCTCGGAGTCCCAGGTCAACAGATACTGGCTCGCCGCACATCCCGAATACGGTGGCTCGGAAGAGATGGCTCTGAGCAATGACATCGGCATGGAACTGTGGTCGCATATTAACAACGGAAACACGTCGTCTAATTGGCTCCTCTTTGAGGGTGGCTACACCTACAAGCAAGGTTATCCCCAAGGCGACCTATTGTCGAAGTCGGGTTCGGGAGAAGACCCGCTTCACCCCATGTTCGTCACGTCGTATGGCGAAGGCGCTGCCCCGATCATCGAGGGTCGTATTGGAATCTATGTCGCGGACGCTCAGAACTTCGTGATTTCAGGTGTGACGCTGAGGGATGGCGCGGGCATTCACAACGGCTCTGGCCTGATCTTAGACGACGTAACATTCGAAGACGCCGTCGTCATCATGGGACCGGACCGCGTCACCATCCGGAATTCGACGATCGTCGATGTCGTTCGGGACGCACCGTCCGATCCTGACCTCGGATGGCAATCCATGGGGGATCGCATCTCGGGTCTCTATGTCTCGCAATCCGAAGGGATGCTGATCGAAGGAAGCCTGTTCGATCACAATGCCTGGGAAGACGGCTACGATCCGGACGGTTCGATCGAATCCGGGCAACCGCCCAGCATGTTCAGCCACAATATCTATATGCAGCAAAGCGCCACGGACGTGACGTTCCGGGACAACATCACGATGCGGGCGGCGTCTCTGGGGGCACAGTTCCGTGGCGGTGTTCACGCGGAAGACAACCTGTTCCTTGACAACAACGGTGCGGTAAACTTCCTTGGCGGGTACGACGGCAACAATGAAAGTTGGACCGGCAACTACACCTATTTCAGCGACAACGTCATCACCTCGGGCGCCCACAAGGAAGCCGACATGATCGGCGCCTATACTCTGGGTGTCGACAATGGTGGACTGGATACCACCCTGCTCGACAACATCATCGCGCATCTGGCAGACCCGAACAATCCGGACGAGTTCGCGAGCAAATACTGGAACAGTGGCGCCTTTTGGGAACAGCAAGATCCGTTCTTCGACAACACGATCATCTACAACTGGCTCTCATCGCGGAGTTCGGCTTACGAGGATCTCTGGAACAACGAAGGCGCAAATGGCCTTTCCGCAGAGGCGCTCAACCAGATCACGATCCAGAACTTCGCTGCCGATCTCCTGAACCGCCCCGAAGCCGCGATCGCCGATCTGGCAAACTACCTCCGCGAACAATCGGCGCTGGACAGCACGGCGATTTCCCAGATCGCCGGTGACATCATCGCCTTCTTCCAGCAGGGTTTCGGCATTGCGCCCGAAACCGGATCGGGTGGCACAGACGTTCGTTTCGTCCCGAACCCTCTCGCGGACGGCGTTCGGTGGGATACCTCGATCAACTGGACCGGTGAGGCCACGCCCGGCGCAACGGATCGGGTCTATCTCGGCGGCAACTGGGTCACCTATGGCGCTGCGGGGACCAATACGATCGCCTCGCTCGATCTCGGACCAGGTGGCATTCTCGACATCTCCTCCGGAAAGCTGACGGTCACGTCCGAACTGACCCTCGACGGCGACGGGGAGATCAACCTCTCCTTCTCCGGGCAATTCTGGAACAGCATCTACGCCGACCTCGATGTCCTGAGCCTGTCCGTGGATGGCGGGCGCTTCGCCAACACCGATCTTGTCTCCGGGTCGATCGAGATGACCGTTACCGGTGGCCAGGCGCTCCTGGGAATCGACACCGCGACATTCGGCCTTTCTTCTGGGTCGATACTCAGAATCGAGGGCGACAACGCCCGCGTGGGCTTCGACGGAACGTCCGGCGACATCGCAACCTTCCAGATGGAATCGGGCGCGACACTGTCCTTTGTCTTTGGCAGCGAGGGGGTTTCGGCAATCGAGGAGTTCCGGTCGGGGTTCTACGGCAACGAAGCCTCCGATGTGGCGAGCCTCGTGGATCTTGGCGGCGGCACAATCGAACTGGATCTGTCGGCTCTCGCGCTGATGGACGGTCACTTCCTCTTGATCGAGGCCGACGAGTTGGTCGGCAGCTTCGAGGGTTTCACGGTGACTGGTCTGGGCGCTCGTGATGCCCGGTTGATCGTGGACTATGACTCCGACACCGTATCGCTTGAGCTCTTCGCCGGATCGGGAGGAATCTCGCAGGATCACATCGGAACGGGCGAGAACCAGCCCACATCGCCGGACAACGACCCGGCACAACCGGTCATCACCGACCCGGACACCAACGACGGGTCAACCGAACAGACGGACGGCGGGGAGACTGTCGAGCCCGATACAGGCACGGAGACAGACGTCTCTGCGCCGACTCCGTCTCGCGGGATCATGGAATTCGGGTCAGCGCAGGTCGACCACAACGCCGTCACGATCGAGTTGAACGGTGAATACGACAACCCGGTCGTGATCGCGTCTCTGCGCACCGACTTCGGAAGCCAGCCCGCCGTAGTAAGAATCGAGGATATCAGTAACGGCCAGCTTACCTTCCGCCTCGACGAACCAGAGAATCTCGACGGCTGGCACATGGTCGAGACCGTCGATTACATGGTGGTGGAAGCCGGCTCCTGGCAGCTGGCGGACGGCACCCTCATCTCCGCGGGTCTCATGACGGTCAGCGGTGTCGAGAGAAGCGGATCGGTGGGTTTCGATACCGGGCTCGAGCATG
Source organism: Tropicimonas sp. IMCC6043 (assembly GCF_004146235.1). Lineage (GTDB taxonomy): Bacteria > Pseudomonadota > Alphaproteobacteria > Rhodobacterales > Rhodobacteraceae > Tropicimonas. The sequence continues at coordinate 43,163 of NZ_SELO01000017.1, forward strand.
CAGATGCGGTCTTTGCCCAACATCAGGAAAGCGACGCCACCTTCTGGGCGACCGCGCGTCTCGCATCGAGCGACGCGGGCTGGAGCAGTTTCCTGCAGGTGGGTGAAGGCCTGCGCGACGAACTGGCGGATGCGGAGATCTCCGAAGAGATCGGATGGGTGGCGTTCCAGAATGCCGACAGCGACTCGTCTGCCGAGTTCCAGTTCTCCTTCGAGACAGTGAACGGTATCAACCACAAGGTTCATTCCGTTGGCAATGATGGGTTCCTCGATCCGATCGACGACCTTGCCGGCGTCATCCACGGATTGGCGAGTTTCCGGGGCGGTGACACCGCATTCTCTCGGGGCGGCGACTTTTCTGACAACGGTTTCGACGTCTACGTCCAGGAGGAAACGACCGGAGACAAGGAAACCGCGCACATGAATGAGGACATCGCTCTGCTGAGCTATTCCACGTCGCTCTTCGACAGCGTGATATACGGAATGGAACTCACAGCGTGATCTACGGAATGGAGATCTGAGAGACCTGTTCAGGCCCTTCCTGTCATGCCAGTTTGATGCAAGTCTTCCGAAGACCCTTCCGTTCCTGGCGATCAGTAGCCAAGTATCGGACCTGGCGAGGGGATTCTTCGCGTCCGTCGCTATGGCCCGAGGTATGAGATCGCGCAGGAGACGGCGTAGTGTTGGAGGATGGCTTCGAACCTCCGCGGGATTGTGGAGCTAACAACCCCGTGGAAGCTTCGCTCGTTTGCGAGAATGAGCTTTCGGCATTCATCGAGCGGAACAGCGCGGCACGACAAGCGCCTCACTGCGCGATATCCGCCGTCATCCGCCCGGCGGGCGGCTCGAACAGCGCGACCACAAGCGCTAAGCAGAGAACGCGACATGCAGAGTCCGCGAAGCGCGGCAATGTCTCTCAAAGCATTGAGGGCACGACGAGGTCGGGCGGCCGGTGGCCATCGTCGAACGCCTTGATGTTCACGATGACCTTCTCGCCCATCTCGACCCGGCCCTCGACCGTAGCCGACCCCATCTGCGGCAGCAGAACCACGTTGTTGAGATTCCTGAGTCGCGGATTGACCTCGGCGCCATGCTCATAAACGTCGAGCCCGGCTCCGGCGATCTCGCCCGCGCGCAGCATCCGGGTCAGCGCGTTCTCGTCCACCACTTCGCCACGCGAGGTATTGACCAGAACAGCGGTGGGTTTCAGGAGCTTCAAGCGCCGCGCGTTCATCAGGTGATAGGTCGAGGGCGTGTGCGGACAATTGATCGAGATCACGTCCATTCGGCTGACCATCTGATCGAGGCTCTCCCAGAAAGTCGCACCGAATTCCTCCTCGACCTCCGGCCGGAGTCGCCGGCGATTGTGGTAGTGGACCTCCATGCCAAAGGCCCGGGCCCGTCGCGCCACCGCCTGGCCGATCCGTCCCATCCCGAGGATGCCGAGCCGGCGCCCGCCAAGGCGCCCGCCAAGCCAGGCCGTCGGCGCCCAGCCCTCCCACGTGCCCGCCTGCATCACCGCAAGCCCCTCGGGAATCCGCCGCGTCACGGCCAGAATCAGTGCCATCGCCATGTCGGCCGTGTCGTCCGTGGTCACGCCGGGCGTGTTCGACACCAGAATTCCGCGCTGACGGGCCGAGGCGACGTCGATATTGTCGACGCCCGCTCCGTAATTCGCGATCAGCTTCACCTTCTCGCCGGCATGCGCGAGCATGGCGGCATTGATCTGGTCGGTGATGGTGGAAACGAGAACATCGGCGCGGCACAGCGCCTTGACAAGCTCCTCGTGAGGCAATTGCCGGTCGTCGGTGCTCAATTCGGTGTCGAAGAGCTCGCAGAGCCGAGTCTCGACCGGTTCCGGCAACCGTCGCGTCACGACAACACTCAGCCGCTCTTTATGCATGAAACCCCTCCTGGAATCTTCCGTAGCCTCTCCCTCGGGCGCTAGAGTGACGATCATTGCAGCGCAGCACAAGCGCCCCAAGAAACGAGCGACAAAAAACCATGGGACTGCAGGTAATAACCTTCCGTCGCGGAGCGAATCTCTTGACGATTCAGGCGTACGGGGCCGTTTTGGCACTCGCCCTCGGGCTTGCCACCGCCTCCGCCGCAGCGCAGCAAACGCCCACCGAACGCGGGCCGGTGACCAACCTGCCGCTGCCCCGCTTCGTCTCGCTCAAGAGTGACGAGGGCAATGCGCGGCGCGGCCCCTCGCTCAGCCACCGGATCGACTGGGTCTACAAACGCCGCGCCATGCCGCTCGAAGTCACGGCGGAATACGGCCATTGGCGACGTGTGCGCGACCGGGACGGAGCCGGCGGCTGGGTGCATTACGCGCTGCTTTCGGGCGTGCGCACGGTGCTCGTCGAGGAGGACATGGTCGCCCTCCACGCCCAGCCAAGCGCCGAAGCCGAGACGCTAGCGCGCGCCGAGGCCGGCGTCGTCGCCCGGCTCGGGGCCTGCACGCATGACTGGTGCCGCATCTCTGCCGGGGGCGCGCGCGGCTGGGTCCCGAAGACCGCGATCTGGGGGGTCGGCGCCGACGAGTTGCGGGACTGACGGATACGCCGCCCATGCCCGCACCAGGGCTGGTCCTCAACGCGTCCGCCCTCATCCCCGCAAGCTTTGCTTCCGGCTTGACCCAAGTGCGACTCCGAGACTACGAGAGCGTCGAATGCAGAGACGAGCCACAGTTCGCGCAGAGCCGTGCGGCGTTTCGGCCGCGTTGTCTCGGATGGATTTGGCTCCGCCAGCCCGGGCGAGCGGCGTGAGCACGCAGCCTGCCCAAATGAAATACTCGGTTTCGACGTGATCAGGATTTCCATTATCACCGTGGTCCGCAACCGCGTCGGGACGATCGGGCAAGCGATTGAGAGCGTGCAGTCGCAGAGCTATCCGCATGTCGAACATGTCGTCCAGGACGGCGCCTCGACTGATGGCACGCTCGAAATCATCGAGCGGCTTGCGACCCCTTCGACGTCGCTGGAGAGCGCCCCCGATGGCGGCATCTACGAAGCGATCAACCGCGGGATCGAGCGGGCGACGGGCGACGTGATCGGGCTGATGCATTCGGACGATTTCTATGCGCATGACGCGGTTCTGACCCATGTCGCCGAGCGGCTGGAGACGAGCCCGGCCGACGGGCTCTATGGCGATCTCGACTATGTTTCCTCGCGGGAAGCCGGCCGTGTCGTGCGCCGCTGGAAATCCGGCAGCTACGACCGCGCGAAGCTCTCGCGCGGCTGGATGCCGCCGCACCCGACGCTCTATTTGCGGCGCGAGGTCTACGACCGGTTCGGCGGGTACGACACGGAGTTTCGCATCGCCGCGGATTACGAGGCGATGATGCGGTACCTCGTGCGGGGCGGAATTGCGCTCGACTACCTGCCCGAAGTGATGGTGAAGATGCGGCTCGGCGGCGAGAGCAACGGTTCGCTGCGCCGCGTCGTTCGAAAGAGCCGCGAGGATCTGCGCGCGATCCGGCGGCACGAGCTTGGCGGAGTCGGCACGTTGGCCTTGAAGAGCCTGCGCAAGATCGGCCAGTTCGTCGGACCAGAGCGCCGGGCCTGAACCGACCAGAAGGCGGATCGCTCAGGTGCGCCAGAAGCAGGTTCAGGCGGTCTCGACCAGCCCCCGCCCCTTCAGCAACGCCTCCACGCCCGGCAATCGTCCGCGGAACTCGATGTAGAGATCGTCCGGCTCCCGCAATCCACCGACCGACAGGACATGCCGCTCCAACTGTGCCGCTACCTCCGGATCGAACGGATCGCCCGCCTCCTCGAAGGCCGCGAACGCGTCCGCGTCCATGACCTCGGACCACATGTAGCTGTAATAGGCCGAGGCATATCCGCCACCGGAGAAGACATGTGCGAATTGCGGCGTCGCGTGCCGCATGGTGATGGCCGCCGGCATGCCAATGCCCTCCAGCACCTCGGCCTGCTTCTGCATCGGGTCGGCCGGCGGCGGACCGTCATGAAAGTCGAGGTCCACGAGCGCCGAAGCGATGAATTCGACTGTCTGGAAGCCCATGTCGAAAGTCGCCGCCGCGAGCACCCGCTCCAGCATCGCCTCCGGCAGCGCCTCTCCGGTCTCGGCGTGGGTGGCGAAGCGCTGCAAGACCTCCGGCACCTCGAGCCAATGTTCATAGAGCTGGCTCGGAAGTTCGACGAAATCACGCGGCACGGAAGTGCCGGAAATGCTTTCGTAGGTCACATCGCTCAGCATTTGGTGCAGCGCGTGTCCAAACTCGTGAAACAGCGTGCGCGCGTCGTCATAGGACAGGAGCGCCGGCGCACCCGCCGCGGGCTTCGCGAAGTTGCAGACATTGATCACGTGCGGACGGACTTCGCCTCCGAGCTTCCGCTGGCTGCGCAGCGCCGAGCACCAGGCACCTGACCGCTTGCCGGCCCGCGCGAAATAGTCACCGATGAAAACCGCGACATGCGCGCCAGCGCGCGTTACCTCCCACGCTCGGGCGTCGGGATGGTGCAGCGGCACGTCCAGTGACCGGAACTCCAGCCCGAAGAGCCGTGTCGCACAGTCGAAGGCGGCCTCAATCATCCGGTCGAGCTGCAGGTAGGGCTTGAGTTCCGCCTCGTCGAGATCATGCAGCGCGCGGCGACGCTTCTCGGCGTAGTAGCGCCAGTCCCAGGGCTGCAACGGCATGTCCTCGCCCTCGACAACGAGCAGCCGCTCGTAGTGGAAACTGTCCGATTGCGCACGGCGCACCGCCGGCTCCCAGACCTGCATCAGCAGCTCGCGCACCGCCGCGGGCGTTTTTGCCATCTCCGGCTCAAGCCGGTAGGCCGCGAAGCTCTCGTAGCCCAGGAGTCGCGCCCGCTCGTCACGCAGCGCAAGCGTTTCGGTGGTGATCGCGCGGTTGTCCGTCGCCCCGCCATTCGCGCCACGCGCCGCCCAGGCCTCGAAGGCGCGCTTGCGCAGGGCGCGGTCGGGCGAAAATTGCAGGAAGGGCACGATCAGGGAACGCGACAGCGTGACGACCGGCCCCGCGTGGCCCCGCTCGGCGCCCGCCGCGCGCGCGGCGTCGACGACGAAGCCCTGCAGACCCGACAAATCGGCTTCGCCAAGTTCCATGACCCAGTCCCGTTCGTCGGCCAGAAGGTTCTGGCCGAAGGCGGTGCCAAGCTCGGCAAGCCGCGTGTTGATTTCCCGCAGCCGCGCCCGTCCGGCAGCGTCGAGCGCGGCGCCGGCGCGGCGGAAACTCCGATGCGTCAGCTCCAGAACCCGTGCCTGCTCCTCGGTCAGCCCGAGCGTGTCGCGCGCCTGCCAGAGCGCATCGATCCGCCCGAAGAGCGCCCCGTTCATCATCACGTCGGACGAATACTCCGCCAGCTTCGGCGAGAAGATCCGCTGAAGTGCCTCGCGCTCGGGGTTGGACTCCACCGAAGACAGCAGGAAGAAGACCGAGAGCACGTCCGATAGCGCCTGCCCCGCAAGCTCCAGCGCCTCGATCGTGTTGGCGAAGTCCGGCGGCTCGGGACAGGCGGCGATCTCGTCGATCTCGGTCCGGGCTGCGGCCAGAGCGGTCTCGAAGGCGGGGGCGAAATCGGCATCTGTGATCGCGGCGAAATCGGGCAGCCCGAAGGGTTGGGCACGATCAGCAAGAAGCGGGTTGGTCATGGTCGGGCTCCGGGTGATGCTGCTGGGTCTACCTATGTCCACGGCGCATGCAGCGCCAGCCCCGGTCTCACCCCGGCCGTCGCCGCATGTGACGCTCGAAGCGGCGCAGCAGAAGCGAGAGCGTGACGGTCATGGTCAGGTAGAGGAAGGCGACGACGTTGTAGGTCTCGAAATAGTGGAAGTTGCCCGCCGCGGTGACCTTTCCGAGCTGGGTGATGTCGAGGACGCCGAGCACCGAGACCAGCGAGCTATCCTTGATCATGGCGATGAAGTCATTGCCGAGCGGAGGCAGGATGGTGCGGACCGCCTGCGGGAAGACGATGAAGCGGAAACGCTGCCATCCATTCAGCCCAAGGGTCTTTGCGGCTTCCACTTGACCTTCATCCACTGATTGAAGGCCGGCCCGGAACACTTCGGCAATAAAGGCAGAATAACCGATCGTCAGGGCCAGGACCGCACGCCAGAGAAGCGCGAAATCGCGGGTGCGGATCGGGTCGATCCCGAGCGGCTCCACCACGTGGTTGATGAGGGCGACTAGCGCCGGGGCGACGACGAACGCGACATAGAGCAGGAGCACCAGGATCGGCAGACCGCGGACGATCTCTATATAAAACCGCGCGACCTGGCGCAGGACCCGATAGCGCGAGAGCGAGGCCACCGCCAGAAGCAAGCCGATCAGGCAGGCAGAGGAGAAGGCCACGAGGGTGACGAAGAGAGTGATCCAGACCCCGCGCGAAAGCGTGCCAAGGATCTGGCTCAGGAGATTGTCGGAGACGATCCGCCACAGGAACCAGAGCCCCAGCCCGCCGGCAGCCAGAAGCCACCAGGGAAATTCGCCGACGGTCTGATCGTTCCGGGGAGTCATCGCGCACCTGCCACGGCTTCATGGCCAGGACCCCTGAGCATTTCCTGTCCGGTTCTTCCTGCCCACGGGTTACCCATGGCCCATTGTTCTCCAGAAGAGGCGGTCACTCGCGGCAACCGAAAGGGACAAAGGTGCTGGCTATGCCCTCGTTCATCGTCATGACCGTCAGGAGATTCGCCAACTCGGTTTCCTCGTCGGTCTCGGCACAAATGAAGACCTGCTCCTTGCATCCGCCGGCAATAAAGGCGTCGTTCCGGTCCAGGAAGACATCGCGAATCCCGTCGCGCCCGAGCAAGCGGAGCGCATCTGCGACGGCGCTGCGACAGAGACGGCATTTCTTCTCGGTCCAGTCTTCCGGGTCCGTGCTCTGGGCCGGTGCCGGCAGCGCTATGCCCAGAGCCAGGATCCACGCGAGGGAAGCGCAAGCGCGGCCCGGCCCGCACCCGCCGGGATGGCTCACCCGCCCATCTTGTAGTCGAGGAACCACTTCTTGTTCAGCGCGTCGAGCGTGCCGTCCTCCTTCATCTCCGCAATTGCGGCGTTGATCGGCTCCACGAGTTCCGACCCCTTCGGGAAAATGAAACCGAAGTCTTCTGTCCCAAGGGGTTGGCCGATGATCTTCAAGCCACCGTCGGAGGCGGCGACATAGCCGTTGGCGGCTGTGCTATCGGAGAGCGCGAGGTCGATATCGCCCACGCGCAGCGCCTGGATCGCAGCACCGAAGGTCTCGAAGAGCTTCATCCGTGGATTCTGCTCGTCGCCATCGAGGATGTCGTAGATGCCGACATAGAACGGCGTCGTTCCCGGCTGGGCGCCGATCAGCAGGTCGTCATCGGCGGCGAACTCCGTGTGGTCGGCAAAACGATCTTCGTCGCCACGCACCAGCATCATCATTTCCGAGCGCAGGTACGGATCTGAAAAGTCCACCTTTTCCATCCGGTCCTCGCGGATGGTGATGCCCGTCATGCCGATGTCATACTGGCCCTCCGAGACCGCGGGGATCATCGCATCCCAGGATGTGTTCTCGTAGACCACAGCTATATTGAGCCGCTTGGCGATCTCGGCCATCGCGTCGTATTCCCAGCCGATCACGTCGCCGCTGGCCGGGTCGACGAATTGCAGCGGCGGATAAGCGTTCTCGGTGACAACAGTCACTTCGCGCCCGCCGAGGTCCGGCACTTCGGCCAGCGTTGGCGCGGCGATCAACACCGCGAGCGCTGCGGCGGCGAGTGATGCGGCTGGATTCATGGCAGAGTCTCCTGTTGGTTTGCGCGCAGTATGGCGCGGCGGCGGGAAAGGTCCAGTCAGCCGCCGCAGATCGGACAGCCCGGCCGCCGTTTAAGGGCGATCTGACGGGTTTCGCCATAGAGCGCATCGTAGATGAGCATGCGCCCGCGCAGCGGTTCCCCGGCGTCGGCCAGAAGTTTTACCGCCTCCACCGCCATCATCGTGCCGAGAACCCCCGGCAGCGGCCCCAGAACCCCCGCCGCGGCACAGGAAGGCGCGAGCCCCGGTGCTGGCGCTTCGGGGAAAATACACTCGTAACAGGGCGCGCCTGCTGCCGGATGAAAAACCGAGATCTGTCCCTCCCATTGACTCAGCGCAGCGGAGACAAGCGGGACGCCACAGGCGACTGCCGTGCGGTTCACAAGGTAGCGTGTGTTGAAATTGTCTGTACCGTCGAGAATGAGATCATACTCAGCAAAAAGCTCCGAAGCGACGTCTTCCGTCAACTCCCGATGGTATGGCTTTAATGTTATGAATGGGTTGCGCGCCGACATTGAGCTGACAGCCGAGAAAACCTTGGGCGATCCGATATCCGCGTCGCCATGGGCGATCTGCCGCTGGAGGTTCGATTTGTCTACGTCGTCATGGTCGATCACGCCGATCGTTCCGACCCCGGCGGCCGCCAGATAGAGCAGCGCCGGCGAGCCGAGCCCGCCCGCACCGACCACGAGGACTTTCGCCTCCTTCAGCCTCTTCTGCCCCGGCCCGCCAAGTTCGCGCAGAACGATATGGCGGGCATAGCGCTCCAACTCGCCCTCGGCGAAGACGCCAGTCCGGGCGGGCGCAGCCGGCTGTTTCTCGGCCTCAGGGCGCGCACGCCCCCGAAGGCGGCGAATCACAGCCGCATAGAGGAGCACCAACGCCGCAGCGCCGGCGAGCAGCAGCCAGGGGGCGGCAGAGCCGCCGGTGGCCTCTCGCAGCGGGTGACCGTTTGGAAGCAGGACCTGCACCAGAAGTACCGCACCGAACAATGCGCCAAGCGCCATGCTGCGCGCCCTGGGCGGTGCGCCCATCAGCCGCCCGAGCCCCCAGAGGGCCGCGGCCAGGATCAGGACCAGGGTCATGGCTCTCGTCTCCGCGCTCGGGCGGCCGCCGGCCGGGGCGTCGCCTGTCGTTCCGTCTCGTCGCTGGAGCCTAGCGCTTTTCCCCGCGGGCTCAACGCGAAAGCAACCTCTGATAGTGCGATCAGATGCGCCAGCGGCGGTTGAAAAGTCGCATCACGAGAGGCGCACAGATCACCACCAGAACAAGGCGGAACACGTGGTGCAGGGCGACATAGGTAAGATCGGCCCCGGCGATGATTGCGAGGATCACCATCTCGCCCTGCCCGCCTGGCAGGAAAGCGAGGAACGCATCCTGGCCGGGCGCGATCTGCAACTGGGCGATGACCTCGATGAACACCAGGCTTATGGCCGCCAACAGCAGCGCATTGGCGGTTGCAGCGGAGACGATGCGGCGAAGTTCCGAAACCGTGACGCCGGTGTATTTCGCACCGACAGCCAGTCCGATGAAGAATTGCGCGGCCCAGATGATCTCGGCCGGCGGACGATTGTGAATTAATCCCGTGAGGCTGAGGACAGCGGTCAGGATCATCGGACCGAGGATGGACGCACCGAACAGCCCCAGCCGCTCCGCGACCTGCCAGCCGACCAGCGCTGAAGCAAGCATCAGCGCGATTTCCTGCGGCGGTATCTCGGCGGCTGGCAGGCCCGGCCGCGCGTGGAGATCGGTCCCCCAGAGCGCATGCAGCGCCACCGGCGCGATGATGACAATCAGCAGGACGCGGGTCGCATGGACCAGCGAGAGGACCCGGACATTGCCGCCGGCCTGCTCGCCGAAAACCAGCATGTCCTGCAAGCCGCCGGGCATGGCGGCGTAGTAGCTTGTGATCTGATCGAAGCCGAAACCGCGGCGCAGGAGCGGATAGGATGTGAGCCCGATCACGGCGATGAACAGCGGGACAAAGGCGAGCGAAAGCGCCATCTCCGGCGCACGCGCGAGGGTCTCCGGGGTGATCGATGCGCCGGCCGCGACGCCGAGCAGCGTGCGGAAAACCACACCAAGGCGTCCCATCCCCGCCATCTGTGCGCCAGCCAGTGCGAAGACGAGGCAGGCGAACATCGGTCCGAGCAGGAAGGGCAGCGGGAGGCCGGCAAGGCTGAAGACAAGCACACCGAGTGCGGCAATGGCGAGTGTGCGGCCCCTGAGGCGCAATATCCGTCTGTCGGGTCCCACGCGGTCGATCGGTCCAGTCTGGCGTTGCTTGACAGTGGCCTAGCAGCCCATGTTTGATTTTTCCAATGACGCTTTCAAAAAGATTGATAGGCAATGCGCATCAACTTCGATTTCAACGACCTCGAAGCCTTTCTCGCGGTGATGGAGACAGGCAGCTTCCACGGCGCCGCGGAACGCCTGAACCTGTCGCAGCCGGCAGTGACGCGACGGATTCAGAAGCTGGAAGCCGGGCTCGGGTCGGAATTGTTCGAGCGGTCCACCCGTGCGGTGCGTCCGACGCTTGCGGCCAAGCGGTTAAGGACACGCGCCGAGGCGATGCTCAAGGATGCGCAGGAAACGACGCTCGCGATGCGCGACGAGAGCGTCGCCTTCGCGCATCAGCGCAACGCAGTGGTCAACCTGGCCACCCTGCCCACCATCGTCTCCCGCCTGCTGCCGGGCGCGATTCGGCGGTTCCGTGCCGCCGGCTTCGGCGCCCGCATCCGCATTCTCGACATCACCGCCAACGATGTCGCCGAGGCGGTGGCGCAGGGCGATGCCGATTTCGGTATCTGCTCGATCCCCGCGCTCGCCCGCGCGATGGATTTCGAGGCGTTGTTTGACGAACCAATTGTCCTGGCGATGCCGCCCGACCATCCTCTGGCCACCCATGATGCCGTGCCGTGGCGTGCGCTCGACGGCGAGGCGCTGATCCTGCCGACACGCGGCACCGGCAACCGGCTCCTGATCGATGACGCGATGGCGCGGGTCCGCCTGCCGCTGCACTGGACCTTCGAAGTGCATCGCGCCTCAACCGCGCTCGAACTGGTGGCCGGCGGCGTCGGAGTCGCCCTGGTGCCGCTGTCCGCGGTCGCCCCGGTGCTCCGGCTGCGGCTGGCGCTCCGGCCGATGATTAGCCCCGAGATCATCCGGCCGGTCGGCCTGCTCAGTCGCGCGGGCCAGTCCAACGCTCCAGCGGTCCGGGGACTTCGTGCGGCGCTGCGGGCTCAGGCGCACGCTGTCCCCGAGACCATTTCCGATTGATTAACCGACTGCGGTGTAGTCAGGCGGAAAAGGCGCGGGCAACGGGGCCGAGGGAAACGGGCGAATGAACGGCGAATTCGAGGACGTCCTTCCACGCTCGGGGCGGGTGCGTCCGGTGGCTCTGGCCCTTGTTGTGCTGGCACTGATGATGTTCGCGACGCTCTTGGTCCAGCGCCAGTTCGACCGAGTCCGGAGAGACGAAATCCGGGCGGTGACGGCGGCACGAGCCAATGCGATCGCCGCGGAGGTCGACACGCGGCTCAACTTCCAGATCCAGGCTGTCCGGCATACGGCGGAGCATATCGCTCAAGACACCACGCGTGATGAGGATATCGGCGAAAGACTCGCGCGGCTGCAAAGGCAGTTCGACGATTTCCAGGCCCTCAACTGGGTCGACCCGCAGGGCATCATCCAGATTGTCACGCCGCTCCGGGGCAACGAGCCGGCGCTCGGCCTATCACTGCCGGACCTGCCGGTGCCATCGCGGGTCCTGGCTCGCGCCAGGGAGACCAGGAAGGTCGCGGCGACGCCGCCGCTCGAGCTTGCCCAGGGCGGCACCGGTTTCGTCTTCTACGTCCCCGTCCTTGCGGAAGGGCATTTGCACGGTTTCGTCAACGGTGTCATCCGCTCCGACCGACTCCTTGCGCAAGTCTTCGGGCCGCGTCTCGGCAACTCCCATGTGCTCGACATCCGAGACGCCACCGGCGAGAAGCTTTTTCGCAGCCCGGGTGTGGCGTCGGATTACACTGTCGAACGAGCGGTGCGGGTCGCCGACCGCCGCTGGATCCTTTCGCTGTCCCCGACACAATCCTCCATCACTGCGTCAGGACCGGCACAAGGGCGTGTGATCCTGGGACTGGGCGGCGCGTTGGCCCTCTCCATGAGCTTTCTGAGTTATGCCGCACTCGTCCGTCAGCGGGCTCTGGAACAGAGCGAGGAGCGTTTTGCCTTTGCCATGGAGGGGGCAAGCGAGGGGCTCTGGGACTGGAATCTCGAGACCGGAGAGATCTATTTCTCGCCGCGCTACTTCCTGATGCTCGGCTACCGCCCGGAGGATATGGCGAATGATTTCTCGACCTTCGCCGAGCTGGTGCATCCCGACGACAGGGCGCACGCGCTGGCCGATCCGCATGTCGTCTTCGGCGGCGACACGACGGTCGTGGAGAACGAGTTCCGGCTGCGCCACAAGGACGGCAGTTGGCGCAACATTCTCTCGCGCGCCTTTGTCTCACGACGCAATGGGCGCGCGGTGCGCATGGTCGGCACCCATCTTGATGTCACGGAATCGCATCGACAGCAGCGGCGCCTTTTCGAAGCGGAGCGGCTGACGCGCGAGGGGATCGAAGCCCTTCCGGTGGGCTTTGCCTATTTCGATCCGCAGGGAAAGCTCGTCCTCTGGAACACCCGATTCCCCGACCTGTTGCCATCCCCCTGCGCGACGGTCGAGATCGGCCTGCCTTTCGAACACGTGCTCCGGTGTATCGCGCCTCAGGTCGCAGCCGCCAATGAATGCAAGGACGCAGGGGATTTCGTGCAACGGAGGCGCGCGGCCATCGCAGAGGGAGGCGGCCATTGGGTCGGTCAGTATCCGGACGGTCGCCGCATCACGGCCTATGAGCACCCGACCTCCAGCGGTGGCTTCATCACGGTGCTGCTGGATGTGACGGAGCGGGTCGCCGCCGAAGAGGCGCTGCGCCAAAGCCAGAAGCGGCTCGAGGAGGCGGTACGGATCGCTCGGCTGGGAAGCTGGTCCGTCCACCCGGATCAGCGCCTGGAGGTGTCGCCGGAAGCCTGCGAGATCCTCGGCATGACACCACAGCAGCTCAGCGGGCGCATCACGGATCTCGAGCCCTACGTTCACCCCGACGACTGGCAGCGCATGCGCGATGCCTTTGCCGCAGCTTGGAAAGGCGGCGCTCCCTATGACTTCGTCCATCGCGCGATCATGCCCTCGGGCGAGATCCGGACCTTGCGCGAGCGCGGCGAGATCCTCCGCGATGCCGAGGGAACCTTCCTCGGAATGAGCGGCTCGGTGCAGGACATCACCGAGCAAGCACGTCTTGAAAGCCAGCTCCATCAGGCACAGAAGATGGAGGCAATCGGCCAGCTCACCGGCGGGCTCGCGCATGATTTCAACAACCTGCTCGCGGTGATCCTTGGCAACGCGGAACTGTTGCAGGAGGATTTTCCGGACTCCCAACCGCTGTGCACCGCGATCATCCGCGCCTCGCGGCGCGGCGCCGAAATCGCCCAGAGGCTGCTGACATTCGCCCGTCGTCAGCCGATCTGGCCTGAACCGGTCGACATCGCCGGGCTGGCACGGGATATCCATGCGCTCTCCGCGCGCACCCTGGGCGACACGATCGAGGTCCGGCTGGATCTTCCCGACGATCTCTGGTTCGCCGCCACCGATTCCGGTCAGGCCGAGAACGCCCTTCTGAACCTCGCGCTCAACGCACGCGACGCGATGCCAGAGGGCGGCCGGCTTCTGATCGCGTGCGAGAATGTCAGTCTGGCGCGGCGCGAGGCCGATGGGCTCGGACTGGAGCCGGGAGACTATGTGCGGCTCTCGGTGCGCGACGAGGGCGCCGGCATGAGCGAAGCGGTGCGCGCGCGCGCCTTCGACCCCTTTTTCACCACCAAGGAGCACGGCAAGGGCACCGGGCTGGGTCTCTCAATGGCCTACGGTTTTGCGCGCCAGTCGAACGGCGCGATCGAGATCGAATCGAGCGAAGGCGTCGGCACCTGCGTCAACCTCTTCCTGCCCCGCGCGGCGGCGCCGGAAAGCACGGAGAGCACGGCGGCCGCGGTGTTGGGCGACGCATCCGCGCCCGGCAATTCCACCGTCCTCGTCATCGAGGACGAACCGGATGTCCGGCGGATGACGTGCCACCTGCTGCGCGGCGAAGGCTATAGCGTTCTGGAGGCAGCGGATGCCGACAGTGCCCTCGAGATCGTCGCCACCCATCCCGAGATTTCGCTTCTGCTGAGCGACGTCATGCTGCCGGGCCGGCTGCTCGGGCCGGCCCTTGCCGAAAAGATCCGCAGACTCCGGCCCGAGCTCCGCGTCGTCTTCATGTCCGGTTTCGCCGACGCCCGGTCGGACCCCGGCAGCGCGTTGCCGCCGGGCGCGCCTCTGTTGCGAAAACCGTTTCGCAAGATCGAGTTGACCGAGGCGGTCGCCCGGGCCCTCCGACATCAGGACCGTAGCGCGCGTGGACGGGCCGGACGGATGATTGCCTTTCCCGCCGTGACGCGTCTACATCCCTGACAGACCGCGCCCGCCACTGCGCGGCGCAAACGCCACCAGGGCCCGACATGACCGAACTCCGCTTCAGACGAATAGCCGGCAATGACGACCTGCCGCTGCCCTCCTATGCCACGGCGGGTGCGGCCGGAATGGACCTGCGCGCCTTCCTGCCCGCGGGTCCGATCACCTTTCGGCACGGCCAGCTCGAACTGATCTCCACAGGCTTCTGTGTCGAGCTTCCCCCAGGCACCGAGATGCAGATCCGGCCGCGCTCCGGTCTGTCGCTCCGGCACGGCTTCATCCTGCCGAACAGCCCCGGCACGGTGGACGAGGATTATCGCGGCGAGGTGAAGATCGGACTCTACTATCTCGGCCAAAGCCCGTTTTCGATCCGCCACGGCGACCGTATCGCCCAGGCCGTTGTCGCCGACATTCGGCGTGTGTCCGTCTTGGAGGTCGAGACGCTCTCGCAGACCGACCGCGGCGCCGGCGGCTTCGGATCGACAGGGCTCGAGTGATCTCTCAGGCCAGCGCCGCCGCGATCCGCGCGGCGAGCCGCCGCGCCACCTCTGCCTTGCCCATGCGCGGCCAGCGCTCGGCACCCGCCTCTGAAATGAGCACGACCTCGTTCTCGGTGCCGCCCATGATGCCCGTCCCCGCCGAGACGTCGTTGGCCAGGATCCAGTCGCATCCCTTGCGCGCCCGCTTCGACGTGGCGTGCTCGACGACCTGCTCGGTCTCCGCCGCGAAGCCCACGACGAGCCCAGGGCGCCCCTCGGCAAGCCGCGATACCTCGGCGAGAATGTCCGGATTCTCGGCGAACTCCAACTCCGGCGGCCGCCCCGAGCCGTCCTTCTTCATCTTCTGCGTCCCGGCATTGGCGACCCGCCAATCTGCCACCGCTGCCGCGAACACGCCCGCATCCGCCGGTAGCGCCGCCAGGACCGCGTCGCGCATTTCCCGCGCCGTCTCGACCGCGATCACCTCCGCTCCGGGTGGCGGCGCAACCTGGGCCGGGCCGGTGACGAAACTCACACGCGCGCCAAGTGCCAGAAGGGCCGCGGCGATCGCCGTGCCCTGCGCCCCGCTCGACCGGTTGGCGATGTAGCGCACCGGGTCGATCGGCTCATGCGTCGGTCCCGAGGTCACCACGACATGGCGCCCTGCCAGCGGCCCGCCGGCCAGCGCCGCCTCGATCGCCTCGACGATCTGAGGCACCTCGGCCATCCGCCCGAAGCCGAACTCGCCGCAGGCCATCGGTCCCTCGGTCGGACCGACTTGCAGGATCCCGTCCCCCTCCAGCAGCGCAAGGTTGCGCCGGGTGGCCGCATGCTCCCACATCCGCACATTCATCGCCGGCGCGATCAACACCCGCTTGTCGGTGGCCATCAGCAGCGTCGAACCGAGGTCATTGGCATGGCCATGCGCCATCTTTGCCATCAGGTCCGCAGTCGCCGGCGCCACCACGACCAGATCCGCCGCCCGGCTCAGCTCGATATGCCCCATCTCCGCTTCGTCGGTGAGGTTGAAGAGATCATGATAGACCTTTTCCGCCGCAAGCGCCGAGGCCGAGAGCGGGGTGACGAACTGCTCCGCCGCCGGTGTCAGCACCGGCGTCACCGCGTGCCCCCGCTCGCGCAGCCGCCGGATCAGGTCGAGCGATTTGAAGGCAGCGATGCCACCGCCGATGATCAGAAGAATGCGCTTGCCACTGTCCATTTCGGTCATCCCGGTTTGCCTTCTCCGGGTGTAGGCAGCGCGGAAGCTCGGCGCAAGCCGCGCTCGGTCTCCTGCAGGCCAATGACGCGATCGAGAGCGCGGCGCAGAACAAGGGTCTTCATCGCCTGCCGTGATTGAAATCAGGCTTGGTCGGCCGGGCGCCTCCCCCTAGGACGCTGGGAACCTAGGCGACCTTCTGTCCAGCGCGCCAGACACCGGCGAGCGCGCCGCCGGGCTCCAGATGAACGAAATCCGCCGCGCGCCCGGCGGCGAGATGACCGAACCGGTCGTCGATCCCCATGAGCGCCGCAGGCACCGAGGTGGCCATGGCAAGGGTCGCCTCGCGCGGATGCCCGATCACTTCGACGAGGTTTCGGATCGCGGTGGCGAGGTCGAGATCGGCCCCGGCCAGCGTACCGTCGGCCAGCGTCAGCCGTCCGTCCCGTCGGATGATCCGGCGACCGTTCAGAACGAAGTGATCGTCCTCCGTGCCGGCCGGGGCCATCGCGTCGGACACGAGGAAAATGCGGCCCGGCCCCTGCTTGGCCCGGAGCGCGGTAGCGAGTGCCGCGGGATGGACGTGCAGCAGGTCGGCAATCAGCCCCGCCGAGAGACGCCCGTCGGCGAGCGCCGCGCCCACGACGCCGGGCGCCCGATGCCCCATCTGGCTCATCGCGTTGAACAGGTGGGTGACGCAGCGCGCCCCGGCATCCGCGGCGGCGCGGCAGGTGTCGAAATCGGTGTCGGTATGGCCGAGAGAGACCACCGCCCCCGCCTCTGCCAGCGCCGCGATCTGTTCGTTGCTTACGCTCTCGGGCGCGACGGTCAGCATCAGCGCGGGCAAGGCGCGGGCGGCACGGGTCAGCAGCGCCAGGTCGCGCTCATCCATCGGCCGGATAAGCGACGGGTCGTGTGCGCCCTTCCGTGCCACCGAGAGATGTGGGCCCTCGAGGTGCAGCCCGGCAATTCCGGGAACGCCTGCCGCGACGGCCTTCCGCACCGCCGCGATGGCAGCTTCGGTGCGCTCGAACGTGTCGGTGATGAGAGTCGGCAGGATCGCCGCGGCGCCAAGCCGTCCATGGGCCTCCGCCATGGTGGCGAGCGTGGCGACATCCTGGGCGCCGTTGAACATCACGCCGCCGCCGCCATTCACCTGAAGATCGACGAAGCCCGGGGCAAGAACGCCCGACAACGGAGTGACATCGACACCTTCCGGAAGGTCGCCCTCCGGCAGGATCGCGGCGACCTCCGTTCCGCGGATCAGGAGCGCGCGCCCCGCCGAGAGGGTTGTGCCGTCGAAGATTTCGGCCCCGACAAAGGCCCGGTCAGCTTCCGTCATAGCGTTTCGGTAACCTTCTTCAGGTGCCGCGGTGCGTCGGGGTCAATCCCGCGCGAGGTCGCGAACCGTTCCACCATCGAATAGAATGACACGATCAGGCTGATCGGGTCGGTGAGCGGATGCGCTGTGCGCACGGTGTCAATCGCGCTGGCAAGGCTGGCCTGGCGGCTGGTGACGAACACCCGGGCGCCCTTCTCGGCGATCTGATCGGCAATTCCCGTAACGGCGGATTCCGCGGCGTCGGCGGCGGCGAAGCAGAGCACCGGGAACCCCTCGCCGACGATCGACACCGGGCCATGCAAAACTTCGGCCGAGGAGTAGCTTTCAGCGTGCAGCTGGCAGGTTTCCTTGAACTTCAGCGCCGCCTCGTTGGAGATCGCCCAGACCGGGCCGCGCCCGAGGGTGTAGAGCGACGGCGCGCTGCCGATCGCTTCGCGAACCTCGGGCCAGTCGATCCGAGTCGCCCCGTCGAGAAGATCCGGCAGGGCGCGGATCGCCGCGACGAGGTCTTTGTCGCCTTTCCATTCCGCCAGAAGCATCAGGCCGGCTACAGCCGAGGTAACGAAGGTCTTGGTGGCGGCCACAGAGCGTTCCGGTCCGGCATGGATGTCGAGCGTGTGGCCGCAGACCTCGGCCAGCGGCGAGGCGGAATCGTTGGTGATCGCCATGGTCAGCGCCCCGTCGCGCGTTGCGGCGCAGGCGAGTTCCACGATGTCGGGACTCTTGCCGGATTGCGACACCGCGATGCAGAGGCTCCGGGCAAGCTTGAGTGGGGCGCCGTAGATCGAGGCAACCGACGGCCCGACCGACGCCACCGGCAGGCCAAGCAGCAATTCACTGGCATATTTCAGATAGGTGCAGGCATGGTCCGAGGACCCACGTGCAACGGTGATGGCAAAGGCCGGGTCATGGCCGGCGGCGGCGGCGGCCGCGTCGGAGATCGCAGCCCCGCCCTGCGTCAACAGGCGCTCCACTGCGGTGGGGATCTCCTCGATCTCGCGCCGCATCTGGGTGGTCTCTTGCTGCATGGTCAATCCTGTCTGTTGATGAGTTTCAGCTCGGCGACGAAGTCGTAGGCGTCGCCGCGATATGTGGACCGGGTGAACTCGACGATCCGCCCGTCGGCGAGATAGGACCGCCGCTCGATCCTCAGCCCCGCGTCGCGCGGTTTGAGGTCGAGCAATCTCGCCTCCTCTTCGCCGAGGTTGATCGCGGAGATCTTCTGCAACGCCCGTACCGGGTGGGAGCCGAGGCGTTCGAGCTCCCGGTAGAGCGAGGTCTCGACCTTCAGCGGGTCGGGCAGCATCTCGACCGGCAGGGCGGCGCGCTCGATCGCCATCGGCCTGTCGCCGGCGCTGCGCAGGCGCGACAGCCGCGCAACGTAGTCGCCGGAGGAGAGCGCAAGCGCCACGACCTCTTCGGGCGACGGCAGGAAGATGCCGCGTTCGAGCCAGGTCGCGTTGGTCTCCATGCCACGCCGGACCATGTCCTCGGTGAAGGAGGTGAGGCGTGACAGCGATTGCTCGACGCGATGCCCCTGCGCCTTGACGAAAGATCCCGACCCCTGACGCTGCACGATAATGCCGCGGGCGACGAGCTCCTGGATTGCCTTGCGCACGGTCACGCGCGACAGGCCAGTCTGCGCGGCAATTTCGCGCTCGGGTGGCAGCGGCGCGTCCGGCGTGAAGATCCTTTGCGCAATTCCGTCCTCTATCCGCCGGCGCAGCCGGGCGTAGCGCGGGCCAGTGGCGGCCTCCATCCAGTCGCCAGGGGCGAGGAAGTCGATCACACTCATGCCCCGCGCTCCCGCAGCCGGGCGGCCAGCGCCAGCGCACCATCGAGCGCGGTGCCGCGTGGCGGCACCGTCTCGATGCCGAGCCAGCGCGCATAGGCCGGCCCCAACCCACCTGTCAGGCAGAGCGGCTCGGATGCGGTCCAGCCCAGCCGGTCGAGCCCGCGCCGGATGTAATCGGCACCCTCCGACATCAGCGCCGCGGCCAGCGGGTCGCCCTCCTCCGCGGCATCCACCAGCCGCCGCGCCAGCCGCGCATAGTCTCCCGGCCGCGCCTGCAGCGAGAACTGCACCACCGCGCCGGGATCGTCGCCGTGTTCGGCCAGCAGCATGCGGCCGAACCCCGTCATCTCGACCAACCCGTCGACCGCCAGCATCAATTCCTCGAAGGACCGCCGCATCAGCCAGGCACCGGAGGCCTGGTCTCCGACATAGAATCCCCAGCCACCAAGGCCGGTGATCTCGCCGCCGGCCTGCCGGCCGATGAACGAGCCGGTGCCGATCGCCGCCACCGCCCCATCCGCCTCTCCAAGCGCCCCGGCGATCGTGGTTGGTCGGTCGTCGGTCACCGCCGCCTGCCGAATCGGCAGTGCGGCAGCCACCCGCCCGGCGATCGCAGGGCTCATGACTCCGGCCAGGCCAAGATGAGCGGTTCCGCCCGCGACGGCGTCCATGGTCACGCCAGCCGTCGCTGCGGCCTCGGCCAGCGCAGCACCAATGGTCGCGAGGGCGCCATCGAAATCGGTCGAGACATTGGCCGATCCGAGTTTCGCTTCGTGGCGCGCGCCCGCGACAGATAGCGCCACCCGGCAGGAGGTTCCTCCGCCGTCGACGCCGATCAGAATGGGGTGGTGTTCCTGTTGCATGAGATACCTTTATAATACCTATCGAGACTTTGGAAGGCATTTCTTAGAAATTGGTCGTGGAAAACTCTCTGATCCGATGAGATTTCCCGAATTTTGATCGCGGAAGAAGAAAGTGGTAGACAAAAGGTATCGTAAAGGTATTGTTGTTCGAAAGATGACGGGAGGGAATCACATGCACAAGAGAGGCACGGAAGAGCTGCATCCGGATGCGCCGGGCCTCGACGCGCGCCCGCTCTCCGAGATTGCGGCCATCCTGCTCGACGGACAGATGGCAGCCCTCGCGTCGATGGATGCAAGCCGCACCTCGATTGCTGCGGCGGCGGAGCTGATGGCCGACGCGATCCGCGCCGGCAAATGCCTGCACTACGCGGCCGCGGGTTCGTCCGGGCTGATGGCGCTGGCCGATGCCTCGGAACTGGAGGCGACCTTCGGGCTCGACGCCAGCCGGATCGCGCTGCACATGGCCGGCGGCGTTCCGGTCGACGCGCGCATGCCCGGCGCCACCGAGGACGACGACGCCTCGGCCCGAGCGGCGACCGCGACCGTTGCCGAGGGAGACGTCGTGATCGCGCTCAGCGCCAGCGGCACAACCCCCTACCCGCTCGCCTTCCTCGACGTGGCGCGCAGCCGCGGCGCGCGCACCATCGCCATTGCCAACAACCCCGGCGCGCCGATCTTCGAGGGCGCCGATATATCGATCCTGCTGCCGACGCCGCCGGAAGTGCTCGCCGGCTCCACCCGGATGGGCGCGGGAACGGCGCAGAAGGCGGCACTCAACATGATGTCGACACTGATGGGCATCGCGCTCGGCCATGTCCATGACGGCATGATGGTCAACGTCCTGGCCGAGAACGCCAAGCTCCGCCGCCGAGCGGCGGGCATGGTGTCCCGGATCGCGGGCGTGCCCGAAGCAACCGCAGCAGACTGCCTCGCCGAGACTGGCGGCAAGGTGAAGCCGGCGGTCCTGCTCGCCTTGGGCGCCGGATCGCTTGCGAAAGCCGAAGAACTGCTTGAACAATCAAGAGGTCACCTGCGCCCGGCGATGGCGCAAATCTGACACCGGCGGACGGAACGCCCGCCAAGACGAACCAAACAGGGAGATACCAATATGACCAGACCCCTCATCGGTGCGGCGCTTCTCGCCACCACCGCTCTCACTGCGACCTCGGCGCTGGCCCAGGACGTCACGCTCACCATCGAGAGCTGGCGCAACGACGACCTGACGCTGTGGCAGGACAAGATCATCCCGGCCTTCGAAGCCAGCCATCCGGGCATCAAGATCAACTTCACCCCCTCGGCGCCGGCCGAATACAACGCGGTGCTGAACTCCAAGCTCGACGCGGGCAGCGCGGGGGACCTGATCACCTGCCGACCCTTCGACGCCTCGCTGGCGCTTTATGACGGCGGCAAGCTCGCGGACCTGACCGATCTCGAGGCGATGGCCAACTTCTCCGACGTCGCCAAGTCCGCATGGCAGACCGACGACGGCTCCGCTACCTTCTGCGTGCCGATGGCCTCCGTGATCCACGGCTTCATCTACAACAAGGAAGCGTTCGAGGAGCTTGGGATCGAGCCGCCGACGACCGTCGACGAGTTCTTTGCCGTGCTCGACACGATCAAGGAGGACGGCACCTACATCCCGATGGCGATGGGCACCAACGACCAGTGGGAAGCCGCGACCATGGGCTACCAGAATATCGGCCCGAACTACTGGAAGGGCGAGGTAGGCCGGCTGGCGCTCATCAAGGGCGAGCAGAAGCTAACCGACGAGGGCTGGGTCGAACCCTATCGCCAGCTCGCGAAGTGGAAGGATTATCTCGGCGACGGCTTCGAGGCCCAAACCTATCCCGACAGCCAGAACCTCTTCACCCTCGGCCGCGCCGCGATCTACCCGGCCGGTTCCTGGGAGATCTCGGGCTTCAACACCCAGGCCGATTTCGAGATGGGCGCCTTCCCGCCGCCGGTCGTGAACGCCGACGACACCTGCTACATCTCCGACCACACCGACATCGCGATCGGCCTCAACGCCGCCTCGCCGAATGCGGATGCCGCCCGCACCTTCCTGAACTGGGTCGGCTCGGAGGAATTCGCCTCGCTCTATGCCAACGCGCTGCCGGGCTTCTTCTCGCTGTCCAGCTACGATGTGGCGATGGAGGACCCGCTGGCCCAGGAATTCGTGTCCTGGCGGGGCAAGTGCGAATCGACAATCCGCTCGACCTACCAGATCCTGTCGCGCGGCACGCCGAACCTCGAGAACGAGACCTGGAACGCCTCGGCGCAGGTGATCAAGGGGGCCGAGTCTCCCGAGGACGCCGCGAAGCGCCTGCAGGACGGACTGGCGAGCTGGTACGAGCCGCAGCAGTAACGCTCGCAGCATGACGACCCCGGGCGCATCGCCGCCCGGGGACTCTCCCCGACCCTTCCCGACAGGAAACGACCCATGACTGATTCAGGCCGTTCTTCCCGCGTGAGATGGCATATCCTCGTGTTCCTCGCGCCCGCGGTGATCGTCTATACCGCGGTGATGATCTTCCCTCTTTTCAACACGTTGCGACTTGCCCTCTATACGGAGGCAGAGCAACAGCGGGTCTTCGTCGGGCTCCAGAACTTCCGCACGCTCTTCGGAGACCAGATCTGGTCGGAGCAATTCTGGAACGCGCTCGGCAACAATTTCTGGTTCTTCTTCATCCACATGCTGGTGCAGAACCCGATCGGCGTGTTGCTGGCGGCGATCCTCAGCCATCCGCGGCTGCGTTTCGCCCATCTCTACCGCTCGGCGATCTTCATTCCCACCATCCTCTCCTTCGTGATCGTGGGCTTCGCCTGGAAGCTGATCCTGTCGCCGATCTGGGGCATCGCGCCCTCGCTGCTGGACGCGGTCGGGCTGAAGTCGCTCTACGCCCCCTGGCTCGGCAAGGAAGAATATGCGCTGACCACGCTGGCGCTGGTCTCGGTCTGGCAGTTCGTCGGCATCCCGATGATGCTGATCTACGCCGCGCTGCTGTCGATCCCCGAGGAAATCCTGGAAGCCGGCGAATGCGACGGTATCACCGGCATGGCCGCCTTCTGGAAGATCAAGCTGCCGCTCATCCTGCCCTCGATCGGGATCATCTCGATCCTGACCTTCGTCGGCAACTTCAACGCGTTCGACCTGATCTATGCCGCTCAGGGCGCGCTGGCGGGGCCGGATTTCTCGACCGACATCCTCGGCACCTTCCTTTACCGGACGTTCTTCGGCTTCCAGCTCCAACTCGGCGACCCGCATATGGGCTCGGCCATCGCGACGGCCATGTTCGGCATCATCCTGGTGGGTGTCTGCATCTACCTCTTCGGCATCCAGACGCGGCTGCGCCGCTACCAGTTCTGAGGAGCGAGACATGAACAAGGCCCGCCGCAACCCGCTCAACAGCGCCCTCGCCCATGGCGTCCTGCTGACCTACACGGTGATCGCGCTCTTCCCGGTCTTCGTGATCCTGATCAACTCCTTCAAGACCCGAAAGGCGATCTTCCGCGAACCGCTCGCCCTGCCGGATGCCGAGACCTTCTCGATGATCGGCTACCAGACGGTTCTGAAGCAGGGGGATTTCTTCCTCTACTTCCAGAACTCGATGATCGTGACCGTCGCCTCGCTCTTCCTCGTGCTGCTTTTCGGCGCCATGGCGGCCTTTGCGCTGGCCGAGTACCGCTTCAAGGGCAACACGCTGATGGGGCTCTACCTTGCGCTCGGGATCATGATCCCGATCCGCATCGGCACCGTGGCGATCCTCGAGATGATGGTCTCGACGGGCCTCGTGAACACGCTGCTGGCGCTGATCCTCGTCTACACGGCGCAGGGCCTGCCGCTAGCGGTCTTCATCCTCAGCGAGTTCATGAAACAGGTCTCGGACGACCTCAAGAACGCCGGCCGGATCGACGGACTCTCCGAATACACCATCTTCTTCCGCCTGGTGGTGCCGTTGGTGCGCCCGGCGATGGCGACGGTGGCCGTCTTCAACATGATCCCGATCTGGAACGACCTCTGGTTCCCGCTGATCCTGGCCCCCGCCGAGGCGACCAAGACGCTGACGCTCGGTTCGCAGGTCTTCATCGGACAGTTCGTGACCGACTGGAACGCTGTGCTCTCGGCGCTCTCCATGGCGATCCTGCCGGTGTTGATCCTCTACGTGATCTTCTCGCGGCAATTGATCCGCGGAATTACCTCGGGAGCCGTGAAATGATCCGCACTGTCATCGCCGGGCTCGGCAATATGGGCCTCAGCCACGCGCTGGCCCACCACGCCCACCCCGAAAGTGAGATCGTAGGCCTCGTCGACCGCTCCGGGCGAGACCTCCCCGAGGCACTGGCCGCCTACCCGCGCTTCCAGAGCTTCGAGGAGGCGCTGGCCGAAACCCGGCCGGACCTCGTCTGCATCGCCACCTATTCCGACAGCCACGCGGACTATGCCTGCGCGGCGATGGAGGCCGGCGCCCATGTCTTCGTCGAGAAACCGCTGGCGACAACTGTCGCCGACGCCGAGCGCGTGGCGGACACAGCCGCGCGGACGGGCCGCAAGCTCGTCGTGGGCTACATCCTGCGCCACCACCCGTCCTGGCAGCGGCTGATCAAAGAGGCCCGCACTCTCGGAGGCCCCTACGTCTTCCGCCTGAACCTCAACCAGCAGTCGGACGGCGAGACCTGGGAAACCCACAAGCAGCTGATGCAGACCACGTCGCCCATCGTCGACTGCGGTGTCCACTATGTCGACGTGATGTGCCAGATCACCGATGCCGCGCCGCGCCGCGTCAACGGCATGGGCCTCATGCTTTCGGACGAAATCGCCCCCGACATGTACAACTATGGTCAGTTCCAGGTGGTCTTCGATGACGGTTCGGTCGGCTGGTACGAAGCCGGTTGGGGCCCGATGATGTCGGAGACCGCGCATTTCGTGAAGGACATCGTGTCGCCGAACGGTGCCGTATCAATCGTCTCGACCAGCGACGAAGGGTCCGACGATGTCGAGGGCCACACCAAGGTCGGCGCGCTCAAGATCCATCGCCTGAGCGGCGACGAGATGGTGGATTTCCCGGGCGAGCCCGGCCACCAGGAGCTATGCGACGCCGAACAGGCCTACATGCTCCGCGCCATCGCCGAAGACATCGACCTTTCCCGCCACGCCCAGGATGCCGTGCAATCGCTCCGCATCTGCCTTGCCGCCGACGAAAGCATCCGCACCGGCCGCGCCATCGACCTTTGAGGATCCGCCAATGACCGCTCTGAAACTTACTAATGTCTGCAAGTCCTTCGGCAAGATCGAGGTGCTCAAGAATATCAGCCTCGATGTCGAGGAGGGCGAGTTCGTCGTCTTCGTCGGTCCCTCGGGCTGCGGAAAGTCAACCCTGTTGCGGGTGATCGCCGGGCTCGAGGACGCGACCTCCGGCACCGTCGAGATCGGCGGCGAGATCGTCAACACCGTGCCGCCGGCGAAGCGGGGCATCGCCATGGTGTTCCAGTCCTACGCGCTCTACCCGCATCTGACGGTCGAGGGGAACATGGCCCTCGGGCTCAAGCAAGAGGGTCAGCCAAAGGACGTGATCTCCAGCCGCGTCGAGAAGGCCAGCCACATGCTCTCGCTCGACCAGTATCTGGCGCGCCGCCCCTCGGAGCTTTCGGGCGGCCAGCGACAGCGGGTCGCCATCGGCCGGGCCATCGTGCGAGAGCCCAAGCTCTTCCTGTTCGACGAGCCGCTGTCGAATCTCGACGCGGCGCTCCGGATGCGAACCCGGATCGAGATCGCGACCCTGCACAAGGCGCTCGACGCCTCGATGATCTATGTCACCCACGACCAGACCGAGGCGATGACGCTAGCCGACAAGATCGTCGTGCTGCGCGACGGCATCGTCGAGCAGGTCGGGGCTCCGATGGAGCTCTACAACAACCCCGCCAACCAGTTCGTCGCCGGCTTCCTCGGCGCACCCTCGATGAACTTCCTGTCCGCGGCCGAAGTCGGGGGCAATCCGGACCAGGTCCTTGGCATCCGGCCCGAGAACCTGCGGATCAACGGCGAAGGGCAGCTCGGCGGCAGGGTCATGCATGTCGAAAAGCTCGGTGGCGACACCAACGTCCTGCTGACCTCGCCCGGCGGCGACGAGATAACCGTCCGGCTTTTTGGCCAGCACGACATCTCGCCCGAAGCCGACGTGCGGCTCGGCTTCGACCCCGCTCATGCATATTACTTCGACGCTGCCGGCAACCGCCTCCGGGCATAGCCGGACGAAGAGGCCCCGGTTCGGAGAAAGTCGATCGGGCCCTTCCCGGTGACTTCCCGCCTGACTGCCACGCATTGGCGCCCGCGGGACGGAGGCCACGTGCAGACCCGACCTTAAGCGGGCACTACCGCCGTTCGTTTTCAGCCGGTTACGCCGCGTCGACTTCCTCGGAGCGATCCGTCGCGGGACCGGGTGTCGGCGAAAGCGCCGTGATCCTCGCGCGAAGTGTTGGGTCCAAGGTGAGGCCGACAGCGGCGAGGGACGGCTTCAACTGTTCGAGCGAACGGGCACTGATGATCGGAGCGGTCACGGCCGGATTGCTGGCGACCCAGGCCACGGCAAGGGTTGCGGACGACTGGCCGACCTCCTTGCCGATCCCGACCAGCGCCTGAGCGACATCAAACATCCATGTTTCGCCGTAGCGGCGGTGATAGGCTTGATCTGTCATCAGGCGCCCGCTGCTCCCCTCGACGTATTTTCCGGTCAGGAGCCCGCCGCCGAGCGGTGAATACGGCGCCACGGCAATTCCCTGATCCGTCGCCATCGGGAAGAGTTCGACTTCGGCCTGTCGCTTCACAAGGTTGTACATCGGTTGCAGGAGCGAGATCTCCAGGCCCAGGCGGCTGGCCACACAAACGGCCTTCATGACCTGCCAGGCCGCGAAATTGGACACGCCGACATAGCGGATCTTTCCGTCTTCCCGGAGAACAGCCAGGGTCTCAAAGGTCTCCTCCAACGGCGTATTCGGGTCCCAGCGGTGGAGATAGAGGCCATCCACGCAGTCAAGCGCATGCCGGCTACGGCTCTCGTCGAACTGCGTCAGGATGTTCTGCCGTCCCGAACCGCCGGAAACCGCGACCTTGGTGGCGAAGAAGACCGCTTCTCTCTCTGGCCGTACCATTTCCCCGAGCCAGGTCTCGGAGAGGCCTTCGGTGTAGCCGTGGGCGGTGTCGAAAAAGTTGATGCCCGCGTCTCGGCAGGCGGCATACATCTCCTCGGAAGCCGACCGGTCCGCCCCGGCTCCGAACTGCATCGCACCAAAGCAGTAGGAGGAGATTTCGGTTCCATCCAGAGTGGTCAGCTTGTTCGACATGGCTCGATCCGGGGTTGTTGATGTTGACGACAGGGATCTGCCACTATCCGGTGCCCGGAGTCGACCCGCCACGTGATCGCGGCGCCGCTTTCACAGAACGCGGGGGGCGGTGGAACGAGCAAACAGGCGCGAGCGGCCGACCGCTCTGCCGAAATCGCGCCCAACCGGCCATCCCAACCGCAAAAGGTGCCCGGCGTGGAGACCAATACCGGTCCGCTCGGCCACGGGCTGCCAGTGGCGGTCGGCATGGCGATCGCCGCAAAGATGGACGGCGCCGCGTGGTCACCGGCGACGGCGAGATGCAGGGGGGGGGAAGCAACTGGGAGGCGATCACGACAGCGGCCCAATACAAACTCGACAATCTGACACTGATCATCGACCACAACCGTCTCCAGCAGGGCGCGCGACTGGCGGACACCAACAACCTGGCCCCCTTCCCGCCAAAACTCGAAGCCTTCGGATGGGCCGTGGAAGAAATCGACGGTCACGACATGGACCAGATCGTCAGGGCGCTTTCAGCCGACGCAGTGGTGCCGGGCAAGCCCCGGGCCGTCGTTGCTCACCCCAACAAGGGCAACGGGATATCCTTCATGTCGGACAACGTCGCCTGGCATCACAAGGTCCCAAGCGCCGAACACTACAAGCAGGCCATGGCCGAACTCGAGGAGGCGCTGCAATGAGTGCCGGGATCGACGTGAAGCTCCATGATTGCCGGATTCCTTCACCGCGGTTCTGGAATCTATGGCGACCGATGACCGACGCATCGTTGCTGTCTGCAATGACTCGGTCGGCTCCTCCAAGCTCAATGGCTTCGCGACAGGTTCCCCGACCGCCTAATCAATGTCGGGATAGCCGAACAGACCATGGTCGGCGTCGGCGCGGGCCTCGCCAATGGCGGCAAGATCCCTTTCGTCTGCGCCGCCGCAAGCTTTCTGACCGGCCGCGCACTGGAACAGATCAAGGCCGACGTCGCCTATTCGGACACCAATGTGAAACTGGTCGGGATCAGTTCGGGCATGGCCTATGGCGAACTTGGACCAACCCACCATCTAACCGAGGACTTCGCCTGGATCCGCGCCATCCCGAACGTCGCCGTGGTTGCGCCTTGCGACAATGTCGAGACGGCCGCTGCCGTGGCTTTCGCGGCCAGTTTCGACGGTCCGATTTTCCTCCGCCTGAGCCGCGTCGGCGTGCCTCAACTCCTGCCCGACGGGCACCGCTTCGATCTCGGTAAGGCCGACACGCTGCGCAATGGGTCGGACGTGACCCTCATCGCCAACGGCGTGCTGACCCATCGGGCGATGCAGGCCGCCGAGCACCTGGCGGCCGCGGGTATCGAGGCGCGGGTGCTCAACATGGCGTCGGTCCGCCCGATCGACGAGCAGGCGATCATCCGCGCGGCCGAAGAAACCGGCGCTATCCTGACATGCGAGGAGCACACGATCTTCGGCGGGCTCGGAAGCGCTGTGGCCGAAATCGTCGTCGAGACGCACCCGGTGCCGATGAAGCGCCTGGGCGTGCCCGGGATCTTCCCTTCGACCGGCTCCGCCGATTTCCTGCTCGACACGTTCGGCATGTCGCCGGACGGCATCGCGGCCGCGGCCGCGGCGCTGATCGATCGCAAGAAATAGGAGCGCTCCATGCAGCGGGCAGTTCTGGCGATCGACGAAGGCACGACGAACAGCAAGGCAATTCTCGTCGCGGAGAGTGGCGAGATCATCTCACGCGGATCGGCTCCGGTGCCGACCGTGCACCCCCGACCCGGTTGGGTCCAGCAGGAGGCCGCGCAGATCTGGCAGAGCACGATCGCCGCGATTGCCGCCTGCCGCGCCGAGGCACCCGGGGCCGAGATCGTCGCCATCGGATTGTCGAACCAGCGCGAGTCGATCCTCGCCTGGGACCGCAATACCGGCGCACCGCTTGGGCCGGTCGTGACCTGGCAGCGTCGGCGTACCGCTCCGGCCTGCGCGGCGCTGAAGGCGGCCGGGCACGAGGCAGCAGTGGTTGCGCGCACCGGCCTGCCGCTCGACCCGATGTTCCCGGCCACCAAGGTCGGCTGGCTGCTGGATCATCATTGCGCCGGGAAAGCCGCCGAAAGCATCTGCGTCGGCGCTATCGATTCCTGGCTGATCTGGAATCTCTCGGGCGGTAGGGTCCATGCCTGCGACGTGTCGAATGCCGCCCGGACCCAGCTCTACAACATCTCGGACGGCCGTTGGGACGAAACGCTGTGCGAGATCTTCGGGGTGCCGCTGGCCATGCTTCCCGACATCTGCGATTCTGCCCATATCTTCGCCCGGACATCCGGCGTGGATGGCCTCCCCGACGGAATGCCGGTCGCCTCGACGATCAGCGACTCGCACGGGGCGCTCTTCGGTCACGGCGCCTTCGAGCCCGGAGAGGAGAAGGTCACGTTCGGCACCGGCTCCTCCGTGATGGCGACACTGCCCGAGTTCATCGCACCGCCCCGCGGGATCACCACGACGATCGCCTGGTCTTTGAATGGCGTGCCGACCTATGCCTTCGAGGGCAACATCCAGGTCAGCGCCTCGATTCTTCCCAGGACCGCGGAGCTTCTGGGCGAAGAGGAGGTGAATGCCCTTCTCGACCTTGCGCAGACCACCGAGAGAACACTCGGGGTCATTCTTGTTCCAGGCCATGTCGGGCTCGGATCGCCGCACTGGAACGCCGACGCTCGCGGGCTGATCTGCGGCCTCTCCTTTGGCTCGGGCCGGGCACAGGTGGCGCGGGCCGCAGCAGAGTCCATTGCCTTCCAGGTCGCCGATGTCTTCGAGATCGTCGAGCAGAACGCGCGCAAAGGCATCGGGCGACGCTTCGTCGACGGCGGTCCCAGCCGCAACCCGTTCCTGATGGGACTGGTGGCGGATTTCGCCGACCATCGCCTGATTGTCGGGGAAAGCACGGAGACCTCCGCTCAGGGCGCCGCCTATCTCGCCGGACTGGCGACGGGCATCTGGCCGGATCTGGAGACGATCGGGGCGCTGGTCGGGCATGGCGCCGAGATCGCGCCGACCCTCGACGCGTCGACTCGCGCCGAGGCCCGCACGGCGTGGACCCTCGCGATCGCGCGGGCGACGCTTGGCACCGGGTGAAACGTCGCGGTAGGAATTCGCCGTTTCTTTCGTTCGAGGAGACCGCTGTTGGCAAGAGTGAACGAACTCAGACTGATCGCACGCGTCGCCCAGATGTATCACATCGAGGGGCGTCGTCAGGCTGAGATCGCCGAGCACCTGCATATCTCCCAGGCTTCGGTCTCGCGCATGCTGAAGACGGCGCGGGAGGAGCAGATCGTCCGCACCTCGGTTGTCGCTCCGTCCGGGACCTTCGCGGATCTGTAGGCGTGGCTGCGACAGATCTACGGAGTTCCGGAGGCGATTGTCGTGGAGAGCGCTTCCGACAGCGCAGGGCTTGCAATGGCCCGCATCGGGGAGGCGGCCACGCATTTCCTCGAGTCGACGCTTCTTTCCGACGAGATCATGGGCGTCTCGAGCTGGAGCGAAACCATCCTGAAGATGGTGGACAACATCCATCCGATGCGGTCGGGCGCGCAAAGTTCATCGTCCAGACTCTGGGCGGTATGGGCGACCCGACGGTTCAGAGCCACGCGACCCAGTTGATCTCCCGTCTCGCGCGTCTGACGGGCGCCGAGCCGCGCCTGCTCACGACGCCGGGCGTGGCAGCGTCGCGGGAAGCGAAGCTGGTTCTGTTGAGCGACACCTATGTGCGCAGCACGATGGACCTGTTCGGCAAGATCAGCGTCGCTTTCGTCGGGATCGGCGCGATGGAGCCATCGACGATGCTGGCGCGGAGCGGAAATGTCTTTGCGCCGTCGGAACTCGACGAGTTGGCCGAAGCCGGCGCGGTCGGGGACATGAGCCTTCGGTTCTTCGACATCGACGGCAAACCGGTAAAGACCCCACTTGACGACAGGGTCATTGGGATGTCGCTCGAGGAACTTGCAAAGGTGAATCGGGTGATTGCCCTGGCCGGTGGACCGAGCAAGACCGACGCGATCCGCGGTGCGCTCCGCACCGGGCTTATCGACGTGCTGATCACCGACGCCTTTACGGCAGCGCGCCTTGTCGACGGGGCGGCTCCCGTAGCCTGAGCGGGTTTTGCCGTAACAACTGAACACGCGGCAATAACTGAGACCTACCGATTCGGTGCCAATCGCAGACATGCCGGGCTCGGGCGGCCGGAGGTCTGTCAAATGCCTGCGACAGATCGCAACCGGAAAGTGTTCGGCGCACGCGCCTGTGTTCTCCGGTCCACCTGATGACCCTGTCGACAGATCGTCTCGGGCGCATCCGCCCGGCCTGCGCGGTGAAAAAGTAGAGGCAGCGGCAGCCCGGACTTCGTGATCTGCAATGACGCGGAATATCTCACTGTAACATATAAACGTAAACTCAATGCATTAGGAACTCAGCGCTGGCCCGGTGGCGGTGTGTTCCGTGTGTCGATAGAAGCATTCTTTGATATCGGCAGAGGTCGGATTCTCCATTCCCACAACTCATTCGAGCGGACCCGAAGCAACCGTCTTTCGGCGCATCCGGTGCCCCGAGGGTTGAAGGATCTTTCGCAAGAATGGGCCATGACGAAAATTCCTTGCTTTTTACGTTAGGTCATATATAGATATTTGAATATTATTGAATGAACAGGACGAGCAGTCGGAGAAACGTGATCCGCAGGAACAACCTGCGGGCAGAAACAGAGGGATGGGGAAGCTGGGAGGGCTCCCCCGAATGGGAGGAACTCTGCGATGCCTTCGTTGTTTTCGGACGACTGGATGGTCGACTTCGGCAATGCGTGGAATGACGAGCCTGAGCTCGGCGATGCATTGGCGAAGATCGGATTCAATTCCGTGATTGGCTATGGTTTTGACGGCGACACGCAGCCGCTCGGCTATGTCGACGTCCAGGGCGGCTATGTTACATCAGCCGGCGCCTATGACGGACAGGCGGTCAACTGGGACCTGCGCGCCAGCCCGGCCGATTGGGAAAAGTGGTGCTCCAAGGGCATCGGCATGATGGCCCTCGGCCTCGCCTACACGTCCGGCAAGCTCAAGTTCAAGACGGGCGACTACGGCGCCATGATCAAGAACCCCGCGATGGCGGGCCCGTTCATCAAGAGCTTCACGGTCATGGGGCGCGTTCCGCGCAGCTGACCTTCGCACCCGCTCTTGACTGCGGACCAATCGGCTTCGGGAGGAGTTCCGGATGGCGTCGACCGTTCTGAGACTGATACCCTTGATCGCCGCGGCGGTGATCGGCGGCCTCGTTGTCGCGTTTCTGGCCGACCGCGAGCCGACCGCGTCGGCCTCCGATGCGCCCGCAGGCAACCCGGCCGCGGCGGTCTTCGTGCCGCAGATCGGTCTTGCGGAAGTGACTCAGATGCCGGCGGCGGAACGCATCCGCCTTGGCGGCTACGTGATACCGCGCCGCACCGTCGGCCTGACGGCACAGGCGCCGGGACGGGTCACCTATGTTGCCGGCGAGGCGGGTGAGCGCGTCGCCGCCGGTCAGGTCGTCGTCGCGCTCGACGACGACGGGCTGCAGCCCCAGTATCGCGCCGCCTGGGCCGATCTCTCGGCGCAGATGGCCGCGCTTCAGGACGGACAGACGCAGCTCTACAAGAAGCTCTATGGGCCGCGCACCTCTTCCTTCGGAGGGCCGGGCTATGACGCCTACGAGCGCATGGCCATTCCGTTCTACAACATGGCCCAATCCTTCTTCGGAAATTCCTTTCCCGGTTTCGGCAACACCGGCACCGGCAGCAGCCCGCTGCTCTCTCAGCAGCAGGCGCAGCGAGACTATGCTGCCGTCAGCGCCGCGCGGACGGCCTATGAGCAGCAGCTCACGCGGCTCGCCGCGGCGCAGTCCCAGGTCGACGGACTCGACGCCCAACTCCGCAACCGTCGCGCCGTGGCGCCGTGGAACGGCGCTATCCTCACCCGCCATGTCCGGGTCGGCGACATCGTGCAACCCGGCCAGCCGCTTGCCGAGATCGCCGATGTCGACGAGCTCGATGTCGAAATCGAGGTGCCCATCGCACAGCTCGCGAATATCCGGGTCGGCGATCAGGTCCCGGTGACCATCAACCACGCCAATCTCTGGGCGCCGGTCGCCCAGATCTTTCCCGCGGCGAGCCCTGGCCAGCATACCGTCACCGTGAAGCTGGCGTTGCCCTCAGGAACCAAGGCCGCGCCGGGCATGTATGTGCTGGCCTGGATCTCCCAGCCGGGCGGCGGCAGCCCGTCGCAACTCTCGCCCGCCATCCCGACTACAGCGATCGTGCGTCGCGGGAGCCTGCCTGTGGCCTTTGCCGTGGCGGCCGACGGCACCGTCGAGATGCGTGTGCTGCGGATCGGCGACGAGCAGGGCGACCGGACGGCGGTGTTGTCGGGCCTCGTCGCCGGCGAACGCGTCGTCGCCCATCCGAGCCCGGATCTGAAGTCGGGCGATCCTTTGTCCGGCCATCGGCCATAGCCGGGGACCAGGGAAATGAGCGATACCGGCACCTCCGGACACCAGCCAGCCGAGACAGGCAAGACGGGCGCAAGCCGCGGCCTCGGGATCGCCGGGCGTACCGCGCGGGCGTTCATCGAGTCGCCGCTGACACCGCTCCTGCTGCTGGCCTTCTTCATGATCGGGCTCCTCGGCGCGCTGGTGACGCCACGCGAAGAGGATCCGCAGATCTCCGTGCCGATGGTCGACATCCTCGTCGCCTATCCCGGCGCTTCGGCGCCCGAGGTGACCAACCTGGTCTCCGAACCGCTCGAACGGCTGATGAGCGAGCTCTCGGGCGTCAAGCACGTCTATTCTGTCTCCCACGACGGCTTCTCCATGGTGACCGTGCGCTTCAAGGTCGGCGAAGGGCTCGAGGGCTCGCTGGTCAAGCTCTACGACAAGCTGCAATCGAACATGGACCTCATTCCCAAGGGCGTCATGCCGCCCCTGGTGAAGCCGAAATCGATCGACGACGTGCCGGTGGTGACCGTCACGCTCGCGTCCGACCAGCTCGATCTCGTGCAGCTCAGGAAGCTCGGCCTCGACGTCCAGCAGCGGTTCAAGTCGCTGCCCAATACCGGCCTGAGCTTCGTCACCGGCGGCAGCTTCGA
Source organism: Tropicimonas sp. IMCC6043 (assembly GCF_004146235.1). Lineage (GTDB taxonomy): Bacteria > Pseudomonadota > Alphaproteobacteria > Rhodobacterales > Rhodobacteraceae > Tropicimonas. Next base: position 77,654 of record NZ_SELO01000017.1, read on the forward strand.
ACAGGTGAGGGTCGAGGTCGATCCGTCCCGTCTGGCGCCCTACAACCTGACCCTCGGCATGATCGCGCAGGCAATTTCGGCCGCCAACCAGCGGATTCCGGCCGGCGACGTGATCGATGGCAACCGCTACTTCGACGTCTTCACCGGCGACTTCCTGAAATCGGCAGAGGACGTGGCGGGTCTGGTGATCTCTGTGTCCGGAAACCGCCCCGTCTATCTGCGCGACGTGGCCACCATTTCTCATGGCGAGTCCGAGACGCGGAGCATCGTTGCCGCGAGCGAGCGGAACGAGGACAGCAGTTTCTCCACACGTCCGGCAGTCACTGTCGCCGTCGCCAAGAAGCTCGGCACTAACGGAGTCGACGTGGCGCAGGCGCTGCTCACCGAACTCGACGCCATGCAAGAGACGCTGATCCCGGCCTCGGTCGACGTGACGATCTCGCGCGACTATGGCGAGACGGCGCATGACAAGGTCTCGCACCTGATCTTGAAGCTCTTCATCGTCTCGGCGCTGGTCACCGTGCTGGCTCTCGTGACCATGGGCCTCCGCCCGGCGGTGATCGTTCTGGTCACCATCCCGGCGGTGCTGCTGATGTCGCTCGCGGTAGCGTATGTGCTGGGTTTCACGATCAACCGCGTTTCGATGTTCGCGCTGGTCTTCGCCATCGGGATCCTGGTCGACGACGCGATCGTCGTGGTCGAAAACATCTATCGCCGCTGGCTTCAGGACGAGGACACGCGCGACGAGATCACCATCGACGCAGTGGACGAAGTCGGAAACCCGACGATCCTCGCCACCTTCACCGTGGTCGCGGCGCTGCTGCCCATGGGCTTTGTCACCGAGATGATGGGCCCCTACATGCTGCCGATCCCGGTGCTCTCCTCGGCGGCGATGCTGTTCTCGCTGGTCGCCGCCTTCGTCTTCGTCCCCTGGCTCGCCGCGCGGGTGAAACCCTCCATGCAGACGCTGCGCGACGCCGCCGAAAAGGAGCACCGGCAGTCGGAATTCATCGGCCGCTGGTACATGCGTCTGATCGGGCCGATCATGACCACGCCGTTGCTCTCCTGGCTGACCCTCCTGCTGATCATCCTGGCGATGCTGGCCGCGGTGGCGATGTTCCCGCTCAAGCAGGTCGCCTTCAAGATGCTGCCTTTTGACAACAAGTCGGAATTGCAGGTCGTCATCGACATGCCGGAGGGCACCGATCTCTTCGTCACTGCCAACCTGGCGACACGGATCGGTGCGCAGCTTGAGGCGATCCCGGACGTGATCGGCTACCAGACCTATGTCGGCACCTCTTCGCCCTTCAACTTCAACGGCTTGGTGCGCCACTACTTCCTGCGCAACCAGCCGTGGCAGGGCGACATCGCGGTTCAGCTTCTGCCCAAGGCCGAGCGATCCCGGTCGAGCCACGACGTGGCGATGGAGATCCGCGAGACGCTCGTGCCGATCGCCGCCGCCGCCGAGGCCCGGCTGACCATCGCCGAGACCCCGCCCGGACCGCCGGTCCTGGCGCCGCTGGTGGCCGAGGTCTACGGGCCGACGCCCGAAATCCGCCGCGCGGTGGCAGCCGAGATCATGGCGATCATGGAAGAGACGCCCGACATCGCCGACGTCAACAGCTACATGGAAGCGCCGCACGACCGCATCGAGTTCGTCATCGACCGGCAGCGCGCGGCGATGTTCGGCACCTCGGTCGAGAGCATCAACCGCGAATTGCGCATGGCTGCCGGCGGCTTCGAGGCCGGCGCGCTGCAAAGCGCCTATAACCTCGAACAGGCGGTCATCGTGCTCCAGGCGCCTCTGGCGATGCGGGTCAATCTCGGCAACCTGCTGGTGCTGCCGATCCCGACCGACGCCGGCAGCACCGTACCGCTCGGCGAGCTCGGCCAGTTCCGGGAGGTCCCGGTCGGGCAGCCGATCTATCACAAGGACCTGCGGGCGGTGGAATATGTCACCGGCGACGTGATCGGCCCGCTCGGAGCGCCGCTCTACGGCATGCTCCAGGTTGATTCCGCGCTCCAAAAATACGTCACACCCGATGGCCAGACGATCGGCGGACAGTATTTCGGCCGACCGGACTCCGCCGATGTCTCCGGGTTCAAATGGGACGGCGAGTGGCAGGTCACCTATGTCACCTTCCGCGACATGGGCCTCGCCTTCATGGCCGCGCTGGTGCTGATCTATGTGCTCGTGGTGGCCGAGTTCCGCGACTTCCTGCTGCCCGCGGTCATCATGGCGCCGATCCCGCTGACGCTGATCGGTATCGTGCCCGGCCACTGGCTGCTCGGCGCCGACTTCACTGCCACGTCTATGATCGGCTTCATCGCGCTTGCGGGGATCATCGTCCGAAACTCGATCCTGCTGGTGGAATTCGCCCGCGCCGAGGTCGAGCAGGGCCGGTCGGTTCAGGACGCGATCACGCTCGCGGGGCAGGTCCGGCTGAGGCCGATCATGATCACCGCGCTGGCGCTGATCATTGGCTCGATGGTGCTCCTGAGCGACCCGATCTTCCAGGGCATGGCGGTGTCGCTGCTCTTCGGCTCGCTGATCGCCACCTTCCTGACGCTGGTCGTCATCCCGATGGGCTGCAACAGTGCTCACAGGCGGTTCCTGCGGCTGCACCCGAATGGCGGCGGCGGTCCGGCCCCCGACATGCCACCCACCGGACCCACCGGTGGCAGAGGACCCGACGCGCCCCCGCCCGCCGGCCGCCCGCCGCGGCTCGAGCGCAAGGCAGGCGCCGATGCGGAGTCGCAACCCGCCGCCGCGCCGCAACGCCCGGCCCGGCTTGAGCGGAAGTCGGACAGGGCCACCACGCCGGATGAGGCGCCGGTCAGTCCGGAGACCGAACCATCGCCCGCGGCCACCACTCCGGGACGCCCGCCGCGCCTGCAGCGGAAGTCCGAGGCGGCCGTTCCACCGCTAGAGCCGGAAACGCCCGACGAAGCACCGAAAAAGCCAGTACGGCGGAAAAGGAAGTCCGCGAGTTCTCCTGCAACCGCTGGGAAAACCGGAACGGCCGCGACCTCGCCTCCCTCGCCATCGGAAGACCCGGCATCAGAGCGTCCCGAAGAGGCCGCGCCGGCGCCTGCGAAGGCGCCCGCCCGCAAGCGGCGAAGCACCAGGTCCGGCAGCACCCGGAGGAAGTCGACATGAAAGGGAGGGGTGCCATGGAAAGACTTCGCGAGACTGTCCCGGCCGCGCTCGGCGCCTTTGTTCTGGCGGCATTCGGCCAGACGGCCGGCGCGGCGACCTTCGGCGAGCTCAGCAATGGCAGCGCCTTGCCGATGGCCGGAAGTCCCCCCTATGCGGCCGGTCCCTATTCGACCGTTCCCGGGCAGGTCTGCCCGCCGAATTGCATTGCCGCGCCGACGCCGATCATCCGTGGCCCGGAAGGCGTTCCGCCGGGCGGACCGGGGATCACGCCCTACATTCCGCACGCCGCCGCCACGCCGCGCGCCTTCCTGCCGGTCGACAGCTACGCCGGCGGACCCGACACGCAGCTGCTGCTCTGGAGCTACGGCCAGATCAACAACACGACCGACCCCTACAATCCCTGGGGTCTCAGCACGCCTTACATGTACGTGCCCTGGACCACGCCGTTCTCCGGCTGGACCAACGCGACGACATGGAATTGGTGGCGGGAACGCTCCGGCGCCCTGCCGCGCAACTGGTAGCCGGATCTGGACACCCGGCACCGCAAACGGAGGAGAACGTCCATGAAGACCATCACCAAGATCGTCGTGGCCGCGGCATTCGCGGCATGCGCAGGGGCGGTTGCCGCCCAGCAATCGGTCCAGCCGCCGCCGCCGAGCGGACCCTATGGCGGCGCGCCGAACGCGAATGCGGCCGCACCGCAGGCGCCGCAGCAGCAGGCCCAGGCGCCGCAAGGCTGGGGTCCGCCGCCGGCGCCCTACGGTGGCTATCCGCCCGCGCAATACGGCGGCGGCTACTACCCGCCCGCGCCCTATGGCGGCGGCTACTACCCGCCTGCACCCTATGGGGGCTACGCGCCCTACGGCTACGCGCCATATGGCTACGGCCCCTATTACGGCAACGCCTATGACGGCTACGGCTACGGCCGCGGCTACGGCTCTGGCCGGGGCAACATGAGCGGCAATTTCAGCTTCGGCGGAGATGGCGACATGTGGGGCAACGGCTGGGGCAACAACCGCGGCAACGGATGGGGCCCGGGCTGGTGGTAAGCCGCGGCACCGGCGCCTCCGGGCGCCGGCCACGTCCAGTTTCAAGACAGAGGGAGAGGAAAGAGATGAGTATTCGAGGAAACCTGCTGGGAGCAGTTGCGATGGCCGCGCTGTCGGTTCTGACGGTTGGCGCTGCCGTCGCCCAGGACTCCGAACAGGCGCAAGCTGGGGCCACGCCGCCGCCGGCTGCGGACGCCAATGCGGCGCAGCCTGCCTGGGGTCCCCCCCCGCCGGGCTGGAACGATCCTTACTATGGACGTGGCGGACCGCCGCCGATGCCGCCGGGCTGGGGCGCTCCGTGGGATCAGCAGCGTGCGGACGGACAGCCCGCTGCGCCGCAGGAGGGTGACGCCATGGCCGGTGTCCCGCCGCAAGGTTACGGCGGCCCGGCCGCACCACCGCCCTACGGCTACGGTGCCCCGGCGCCCTATTATGGCTACGCACCCGCGCCTTACGGCTATGGCCCGGCGCCCTATGGCTACACGCCTTATGGCTACGGCCCCTATTACGGCAACGCCTATGACGGCTACGGCCGCGGATATGGCGCCGGAAGGGGCAACATGCGCGGCAACTTCAGCTTCGGGGGCGATACCGACTGGAGGGGCGACGGATGGGGCAACGGATGGGGCAACAGCCGCGGCCGGAACTGGGGTCCCGGCTGGTGGTAAAGGCCCGCGGCGCGCGCAGCCAAGCGCTGCGCGCCCCGACCAGTCCTGAAAGGAGATCACGATGAGACGGATCAAGACGGCGCTCGGCGCCGCCCTGTTGGCGGCTGGCCTGGCCGTGTCCGGCGCGGCCGAGGCCCAATGGTGGAATGGCAGCCCCTGGGGGGGCGGCCCTTGGGGAGGAGGCCCATGGGGCGCTCCCGGCTATCTCGGCAATGGCTGGGGCAATGGGTGGGGCCGCGGCCTCGGCAACATGAGCTTCAGCGCGGACCTGTCGGGCTGGGGCAATGGCTGGGGCAACGGGTTTGGAAATGGCTGGAACAACCCCTGGGGCGGCTATCCGGGACTCGGCGGCCCATGGGGTGGCTACCCGGGACTCGGCGGCCCGTGGGGTGGCTATCCGGGCATCGGCAGCCCCTGGGGCGGCTATCCGGGGCTCGGGGGCCCGTGGGGCGGCTATCCCGGTCTCGGCAGCCCGTGGGGCGGCTATCCGGGCATCGGCGGACCGTTTGGCTGGTAGCGGCCGGCGCAGACGACATCGGCAGGGAGGCGCCTCGAACACGCCTCCCCGCCCGGCATGACCCGAGGAGACAGCCATGCTCGCACGTTTCGTGACAGGCCTGTTCTATGCCGCCGTGTTCTTTGCTCTGGGCGCCTGGAGTGGCGGGCATCTGGCACCGATCTGGGGCACGGTGGAGTCCGGCTTTGTTGCTGTCAAACACCGGTTGGCCGGGGGTGATGAGCTGTCTTCCAACATTCCGGACGCAGGCAAGACATCGACCGTTGTCGGAGTGGAGCGCAACGACGAGGCAAAGAGCGACCCACAGGGGGACGACGCGCGGGCCGAGGCGTCCGACCCGGAGAATGTTCTGCGTTCCGAGGTGCAGCCTACGGATGCGGCCCCCCGGGCCGACACCCGTCGCCCGGAGGACGTCGCAGCCGGCGCCCGGACGGCGGCAAATGCGGCCGAAGGACCGGAGCCCGGCCTTGCTCCCGCGCGAAAAGCCTTCGCCGAAGGCGACATCCACCGCTCGATCGCGAGCTACCTGGCCTATCTCGCCCGGCATCCGGACGACGCAAGGGCGCATGGCGAGCTTGGCAACGTCTTTTTCAACGGCGGACAGACGGTCGAGGCGGCGAAATCCTTCTATGCCGCCGCGCTTCTGCTGATAGCCGACGGGCAGCCCGACGAGGCACGCGCGCTGGAGCCCGCCATCCGAACCGGTGCGCCCTACCTGGCGACCGATCTCCTGCGCCGTCTCGACACGGACGCCTCGCCGCCCGACGCGGGTCCGACCGACGAGGCCGACACATGACCGACGAAACGGCGAAGAACGCGCAGCCTGCCTCTCCGCAGTTCGACTATTCCAGCGGCGCCGCCGAGTTGCGCGGCGAGGTGTACAGACCGCCGGAATACCTGGAATATCTCGAGAAGGCGACCTCCGCGCTGCGCGCCGTCCGCCTCATCGTCTATGCCGGCATGACGAGCTTCGTGATCCTTGCGATCTATGGCTTCATTCTGGTCTATCGCCTGACCACCGATGTCCACGCCGTCGTCGGGCAGGCCGAGAAGATGACCCAGCAGATGCAGGCCATGACCCGCAGCATGGCGAATCTCAACCAGAGCGTGACGCATATGTCCGGCGACGTCGAAACTATGTCCGGCGCGACGGCCCACATGACCGGGGACATGACCGCGATGACCGGCTCGGTGCTGGAGATGCGCGGCGCGGTGGTGCGGATGTCGGCGGATGTAACCCGGATCTCCGAGGCCGTGACACTGATGCAGCACTCGGCCAGAAACATCGACCAGAGCGTCGGGCCGTTGATGGGCGCCGCCAACAGTTTCATGCCCTTTGGCTGGCCCGGGGGCTACGCCGGGCCACCACCATATGCTCGATAGACGCCATTGAACGGCGGCGCCACAATCTGTGGCATCACTTCAGCCCCTCGCGCCCAGCACAGCGTCGACCGGTGCCCAGTCTGTGCATTCGAGCCGGACGGGCACGGTCAGCACGCTGCGCCGGAAGGCGACGGGCATGCGCACGGCATCCTTTTCGGTGGTCACGAGCTGCGCGCCGAGCCGCTGCGCCTCCGCCTCGAGCCGCCCGATCAAAGCCGGTGTCAGCGGCTGGTGATCTTCCAGCGCTTCGGCCCGCAGGATCTCGGCGCCAAGACCGCGCAGGGTTGCGAAGAACTTCTCCGGGTAGCCGATGCCGGCGAAGGCAAGGACCCGAAGGCCGCTCCAGTCCATGCCGGTTTCCAGCGGCACCAACGCCGCCTCGGCACGGGGCACCCCCGCGGCGGTGAGCGCATCGCCCCAGCTTGCGCCAAATCGTTTTTGCGCCTCCGCACCGCCGATCGACAACACGAGATCGGCCCGCGCCAGCCCGGCCGCGACCGGCTCGCGCAGCGGTCCAGCCGGGATGCAGCGCCCGTTGCCGAAACCGCGCGCGGCGTCGACCACGACGATCGAGGTGGTCTTGATCACAGCGGGGTTCTGGAAGCCGTCGTCGAGCAGGATACGCCGCGCCCCGGCCGCTTCCGCCGCCTGCACTCCCGCAGCCCGGTCGCGCGCCACCCAGACCGGCGCAAAGGCGGCGAGGAGCAGAGGCTCGTCCCCGGTCTCGTCCGCGTCATGCCGGTCGGGATCGACGCGCACCGGCCCTTCCAGCCGTCCGCCATGACCGCGTGTAACGACATGCGTCCCCTGCCCGAGCCGCTGTGCCAGTGCGATGACGGTCGGCGTCTTGCCGGTGCCGCCGGCGCTCAGATTGCCGACGCAGGTGACCGGAACGGTCGGCCTGTAGCGTTCGCCGCCACGCAAGCGGCGCGCCGTGGCCGCGGCATAGAGCGCGCCGAGCGGGCTCAGCAGGCGCGCCAGCCCGCCGGGTGCCGAGGGCGGAGTGTTCCAGAAGCCCGGCGCGCGCATCACGCAGGTCCCTCCCGCAGCGCCGGGAGCAGGGCGCCGACCAGGCGGTCCATCACCGGGCTGCCATCCGAAGCAATCTCCCAGGCGTTGAGCGCCAGCTGCGCCGCGCGGTCGGGCGCGAGCAACTCGGTCACCGCTGCTCCGAGGCGCGCCGCGTCGGGCACCAGCCGGCAGGCCCCGCCGCGGCGCAGCCGGCGCAGCATCTCCGCCTCGTTCCCCGTGAAGGGACCGGCGATGATCGCCGAGCCGAGCGTCGCCGGATCGGACGCCGCGGGCACGGCGCTGTTCGAGAGTGTGCCGCCCAGGAAAGTGACAGGCGCCAGCCGGTAGAAAAGACCGAGCTCCTCGCGGCTGTCGGCGACGAAGATATCGGTTCCCTCGTCGGGCTCCTCGTCGGCGTCGCGGCGGGCGACGACCCAGCCATCGGCGCGAAGCCGTTCGGCCAGCGGCCGCCCTTCGGCATCGGACCGCGGCACGAGGATGAGTAGCAGCCGGTGGGCCGAGCGACGTGCCTGCCGGTGCGCCTCGAGGATCCAGTCCAGCTCGTCCGGGTCCGGACAGGAGGCGAGCCAGACAGGGCGGCTGCGCAGCGCCGCGGCCAGCGCCGCGCGCTCGGCCTCGAGGCAGGACGGCGGATGCGCGATCGGCGTCAGACGCCCGCTCGCCTCGATCCGCGTCGGGATCGGTCCGAGCGCGCGGATCGACTCGTGATCGGTAACGCTTTGCGCAAAAACCCGCTCGAATAGTCCCATCAGATACCGCTCGCGTGCGCGGGCGCGCGTGCTCGCCACGTCCGGCGCTGTGGCATCTTGCAGAAAGAGCGGAATGCCTGCATGCGCGGCCGCCTCCAGCAGCAGCGGCGCATCGACCCGCTCGAACCAGATGGCAGCATCCGGCCGCCAGTGATCGAGGAAGCGTTGGATCATCGCCGGCGCATCGAGGGGCGGAAGCTGGCAGAGGAGCATCGTCTCGCGCGCGACCTTCCGGCAGCGACCGACGTCCGGAGTGGTGACGAGGAGCGATAGATCCGCCTGTTCGGTTCGGAGCCGCTCGCGCAGCGACAGGAGCGCACCGGATTCGAGTGTGCCGGGCAGATGGCACCAGATCAGCGTGCCGTCCGGCCGGGGCGTGTCCGAACGGCCCAGCCGCTCGCCCGCGTCACGCGCCGCCTCACCGCCGCGCTGGATCTCGACGGCGAGCTTTCGCGTCCACGCCGGGGTCCCGAGCTGCGCGCGAAGGCGCGGGAGAGCCAGGACATCCAAGGCTGGCCTCAGCCGAGTTCCTCGGTGGTCGATGCCTCCTGCTCCTCGTCGCGCAGCCGGTGCAGATGCGCGATATAATAGCGCATATGGGCGTTGTCGACGGTGCGCTGCGCATGCTCCTTCCAGGCGTCATGCGCGGACTTGTAGTCGGGGAACATGCCGACGATGTGGATGTCGTCGACATTCTTGAAGGCGTTCTTCGACGGATCGACCAACTCGCCGCCGAAGACGAGATGCAAGCGCTGGACCATGCGGATCCTCCTTCCGAATTTATGCCGCACCGTAGCGAGATGCAACGGTGCGTCAAGGCAGGGCCTGCGGCACGCGCACCCGGGCCGGATGCATCCGGCTCAGACCCTAAGCCGCGACAGGATCTCGGCATGCACGCCGGGCGTTGCACAGACCACGCCGGCCGCGAGGCGCGCCGCGCTGTTGAAGGCGATCGGCCGGCCGTGGCGGTCGCTCACACGCGCGCCCGATTCCGCGGCGATCAGCGCGCCTGCGGCGATGTCCCACTCCCAGCTGTCGCGCAGCACCAGCATGCCGTCGAACCGCCCTTCCCCGACCAGCGCAAGACGGTAGGCGAGAGAGGAACGGAAATGCCGTTTGACGTCGGGCGAGCCGCCCTTCCAGAACCGCGCGTCGAAAGCCGGGTGGGCGGCGAGGATGTCGGCACCTTCGAAGCCTTGCCGAGGGCTGGCTGCGATCGGGGTGCCGTTGAACCGCGCCCCCTCGCCCGCCGCGGCGGTATAGAGCTTGCCCAGCATGGGCAGGTAGACCACCGCCGCAACCGGCTTGCCGCCGTCGACCACCGCCAGCGAATGCGACCAGGTTTTCTGGCCGTCCACGAAAGCCCGCGTGCCGTCGATCGGATCGATCACGAAGATGCGCGCGCGGGAGCGTCGGTCTGGCCCCTCGCCGCTCTCCTCGGAGAGCCAGCCGTAGTCCGGCCGCGCGCGCATGAGCCGCTCCTGAAGCATGGCGTCCACCTCGAGGTCCGCTTCGGTCACCGGCCCCTGTCCGTCCGCCTTTTCCCAGCTCGGCGAGCGCCTCGCGAAATGCCGCCGGGCGATCTCGCCGGCTGCCTCCGCGGCCTCGATCAGAAGCGCGAGGTCACTCTCCGGCAATCGTCAGCCCCTCGACCAGGAGCGACGGCACGACCCGGCTCAGATGCGGTCGCGCGTCGTTGGCCGGCACCAGGCTTTTCAGCATGTCGCGCAGATTCCCGGCGATGGTGCATTCGTTGACCGGATATGTGATCTCACCATTTTCGACCCAGAACCCCGCCGCGCCGCGCGAGTAGTCGCCGGTGGTCGGGTTGATCGTGGCACCGATCATCGAGGTCACCAGGAGGCCGGTGCCGCTGTCGCCAAGCAAAGCAGCGCGGTCCGCATCGCCCTGGGTGAGCGCCACATTGGTCACGGTCGGCGACGGCGGCGCCGAGGTGCCGCGGGCGGCGTTGGCGGTGCTCTCAAGGCCCAGCCTGCGGGCGGTCGCGATGTCGAGAACCCAGCGTTGCAGAACGCCGTCGGCAACGATGGCGCTGGTCTGCGTCGGCAGTCCCTCTGCATCGAAGGGCCGTGACGCCGGACTGCGCATGCGCAGCGGCTCCTCGGTCAGCGAGATCCCGGCCGGAAGCACCGCCTCTCCCATCGCGCCGCGAAGCCAGGAGCTGCCGCGCACGATGGCGCTGCCATTGATGGCCGCCAGCAGATGCGCGATCAGCGAGGACGAGATCCGCTCGTCGAAGACTACCGGGAAAGCGCCGGTCGGCGGCTTGCGCGCGCCGAGCCGCGCCACCGTACGCTCGCCGGCAATGCGCCCGATCGTCTCCGGGCTATCGAGATCGGCGCGAAAGACACGGGAATCCCCGTAATGATCGCGTTCCATGCCGGTCCCCTGGCCGGCGATCGCCACGGAATAGAGGCTCGACTCACTGCGTTCGTAGCCGCCCGCGAAGCCTGCCGAGGTCGCGATATGCACCCGGCGGCGGCCATAGCCCGCTCCGACCGCATCGACCCGGGTGATGCCCTCGACCGCGACAGTGGCCGCCTCGGTCTCCCGCGCCGCTTGTTCCAGCGCTGCCGGCGCCGGCTCGTCCTCGGGCTCGGCGAGCTCCAGCGCTGCCGCGTCCCGGTCCGCGGCGAATTCTCCTGGCTGTGCCTGTGCCACGCCCGGATCCTCCGGCGCCTCCCGCGCCATCGCCACGGCGCGCGCGGCCATCTCTGCGAAGGTGGCCGGCGAGGTGTCGGAGGACGAGACGCAGGCCTGCCGTTGCCCCAGCATCACCCGGAGCCCGACATCCACCGCCTCCGAGCGCTCCGCCTGTTCCAGCGCCCCGCCGCGCACTTCGATCGAGAGCGACGTTCCGTCCACCGCCATCGCGTCGGCGGCATCCGCGCCGGCCGCGCGAGCCGCGTCCAAGAGCGCCTGGGTCAGGGTTTCGAGCGTCCGGTCCATTGCGTTCCTCGTGCCTGGTCGTCCCCGACGAGCTAGGCGGTAATGCCGCCCGGTGCAAGCGCCACGGGGTTGACGCTCCCGCAGGCCCGCACATATCTGAGCCAAATCACCGAAAATCCCGCAGAAAAGGCATCGATCCAAATGCGTGTATCCGGTCTCTTTCTCGCCCTCGCCCTCGCTCTGGCACCCGTCGCACATGCCCAGCAGCGCGTGCCCGTCAGCCAGGCTGAGCTGCAGCTCTCCTTCGCACCTGTCGTGCGCAAGACAGCGCCAGCTGTGGTCAATATCTATGCGAGCTGGGTCACCGAGCGACGCGCAAGCCCGTTTGCCAACGACCCCTTCTTCTCGCAGTTCTTCGACGGTTTCACCCAGGCGACGCCTCGGGTGCAGAACTCGCTCGGTTCCGGCGTGATCGTCGATGCGGGCGGAATCGTCGTTTCGAACTACCACGTGGTCCAGGAGGCCCGCGACATCCGCGTCGTGCTTGCGGACCGGCGAGAATTTGCGGGCGAGGTGCTTCTGAGCGACCGCGAGGCAGACATCGCGGTGATCCGCCTCGAGGACGCCGAGGGGCTCCCGGCGCTCGACTTCGCCGATTCTGACTTAGCGCAGGTCGGAGACCTCGTCCTTGCCATCGGAAACCCCTTCGGCGTCGGCCAGACCGTCTCCTCCGGCATCGTCTCGGCTACAGCCCGGACCGGAGCGGCCACCCGCCAGAGCTCGGGCTATTTCCTGCAGACCGACGCCCCGATCAATCCAGGCAATTCCGGCGGCGCGCTGGTCGACATGCAGGGCCGGCTGGTCGGCCTGAACACCTCCATCCTCACCCGGTCCGGCGGCTCCAACGGGATCGGCTTCGCCATTCCGGCGAATCTCGTCGCGCAATATGTGGACCAGGCGAAGGCCGGAAACGACCGCTTCCAGCGACCCTGGTCGGGCCTCTCGGTGCAAGAGGTCGATGGCGGCATCGCCCATGCGCTCGGCCAGCAGGTGCCGGCCGGCGTTCTGGTGAGCGACCTGCATCCGGAGAGCCCGTTCGCCCGCGCCGGGATCCGGACCGGCGACGTGATCCTCGCCATCGACGGCTTTGCGGTGAACGCCGCCGATGCGCTCGACTACCGGCTCGTAACCCTCGGCATCGGCACTGAGGCAGAGGTCGACCTGCTGCGCGACGGCGCTCAGCAACGGGTGCGCGTCGCGCTTGCAGAGGCACCCGGCGGCGACGCCACTCCGGTGCAGATCGGCGGTCGGTCGCTCCTCGCCGGTCTCGTCGTCGCCGATGTCACGCCGCGGCTGATCGAGGAAATGGACCTGCCGATGAGCACCTCAGGGGTGATCGTGCTGCGCAGCGAAGGTCCCTCGGTTCGTCTCGGGCTCCGGCCGGGAGACGTGATCCGCAGCCTCAACGGCGACGCCTTCGAGGACGCGGCCTCCCTGCAGCGCGAGTTGCGCGGCGGCGCGCGCCTCCGGGAAATGGAGTTCAGCCGCGGCGAGCAGATCCTCCGCCTGCGCCTGCACGGCTGAGTTTCTCACGGGAAAAAGACGCGACCAAACGGCCGGAAATGATTCTTTAACCTCGTGCATGCACAAGGAGGCCACGGCCGTTCCTGGTCTCGATCCCGTGTGCGCGCCGCGTCGGCGGTATGGTCGGCCGGGAAACCGTGCTTCTCTGCCTGGGAGAGCGAGATGTTGAAGTTGTTCCTGACCGCCCTGTTTCTGGTTCCCGGCCTCGCCGGTGGCGCCTCCGCCGCGGCGGTCGACCTGCCGGCCGGCTGGTTGATCCACATCGACGATGCGCAGCGGGTCCGCCACGACGACCTGCTCGGCGCCTGGCCCGGTTACCCAGAGGACGCGAAGGTGGCAGTCGGAAGCGTGTCGGAGCGGCACGCCTCCGCAAACGTCCGCCGCCGCGGCCGGGATTTCCCGAATACGATCCCGGACGTTGTCGATTTTCAGTTCCTCTTCGATGGCGCGGGCTTCCCTGGTCTGCATGGCCGGGGCTACCCGGCCGCGATCCTGCGCATGTTCGGCGAGGTGCCGCCGGGGCTGCGCGGTTTTGGTTTCCATCTCTGGCTTATTGGTGGCGGCAATGGCTGGGAGTTCGGAAATGGCCGTGGAACCGAGCCCGCACAGCCGCAACTCACCCAGGTCTCCCTGCCGACGACGGCCTCGCTCCTCGCGGCCGGTCTGGTCCTACTCGCCGGTATCCGGCGCCGACGGGAACGCTGACACCGGGACGCGGGGTCGGGTCCAGCATCGCGTTGCCGGCGGCACGCACCCCGGCTTCCACGGCCGACCAGTTGCACGACCCGATCTGCGCATTCCGCTTGCGGGTGGCATGGACCACGCCGCCCGGCTGATCTAACAAGCGCGGGACAATCGCGCCCGCTCGGCTCCCGGGCGCCCGGACCGCAGGAGACCTCCCGTGCCAGTTGCCCCCGGCTCCCCGAGCGAATTGCGCCGCCTGACGGAACTCTCGTCGATCCTCATCCGCTACGGCTTCGGTGATTTCCTGCGCTATGCCGGCATCGACCAGATCGTCGAAAAGGCCGGCGAGATCCTGCATCGCAAGTCGCCGGGCGAGGCCGAAGACGCACCGGCGCCGGTCCGGATGCGCAAAGCGCTCGAGGACATGGGACCGACCTTCATCAAGCTCGGACAGATCCTTTCGACCCGCGTCGACCTGCTCTCGCCGGACTTCATTCTCGAGCTCGAAAAGCTCAGGGACCATGTCCCAACCCTGCCTTTCGAGGACCTCGTGGTCGAGGTCGAGGCGGAGCTCGGCCGCCCGATCCGGGAGGTCTTCGAGCGCATCGACAGCGTCGCGCTTGCCGCCGGATCAATCGCCCAGACCCACCGCGCCCGGCTCAAGACGGGCGAGGAGGTCGTCGTCAAGATCCGTCGCCCCGGCATCCGCGGCGTGATCGACGCTGATTTGCGGCTGCTCACCCGCATCGCCCGCTTCGCCGCACGCCGCTTCGAGGACATCGCGCGGCTCCACCCCGAGGCGATCATCCGCGAGTTTGCCAACTCGATCCATACCGAGCTCGATTTCGCTATCGAAGGCCGCAATGCCGAGACGATCGCAAAGAGCTTTGAAGACGATCCGACGATCGGCACGCCGAAAGTGTTCTGGGACTGGACCAGCGAGAAGATGAACGTCCAGGCGTTCATCGACGGCGTGCCGGGAAGCGACCGCGCCGCGGTCGACGCCGGTGGCTTCGACCAGAAGGCGATCGCGCTGCGCGGCGCCAACGCCGTGCTCAAGATGATGTTCGAGGACCGCTTCTTCCACGCCGACCCACATCCGGGCAATGTCTTCTACCTGCCCGGGAACCGGCTCGTTTTCATCGATTTCGGCATGGTCGGCCAGCTCTCGCGGCAACGGCGCGACGAGATGGTGGACCTGCTCCATGGCATGGTCGAGCGGCGCGCCGACCGGGTGACCGAGATCCTGCTGACCTGGGCCGATGCCGACGAACGGCAGAACCTGGCGCTGGAGAGCCGTATCGACGCCTTCATCGACCGCGTCCACGGTGTCGCGCTCGACCGGCTCGACATTGCCTCGCTGACCCGCGACCTGTTCTCTGCGATGCGTGACCACGACCTCGCGCTGCCGTCGGACCTCACGCTGATGGCCAAGGCCTTTGCCTCGCTCGACGGGATGGGCCGCCAGCTCGACCCGGAGTTCGACATGGTGGCGGTCGCCGAACCCTTCCTGCACCGCCAGATGTTGGGTCGCTATGCGCCCGATCGGCTGGCCCGAAAGGCGCGCGAGGGCGCCGCGGAAGGCGTCGAGCTGATCACCGGCCTGCCGCGGGATCTCCGCAAGCTCCTGCAGATGGCACAGCGTGGCCGCCTCAGACTCGGCGTCGACGTGGTGCAGATGGAGCACTATCTCGACCGGTTCGACCGGTCGATCACCCGCCTCACCATCGCCATCGTCACGGCGGCGTTGATCATGGGATCATCGATCGTCATGAGTTTTTCCGGCGCGAAGATGCCGATCGGCCTCTCGGTCTTCGCCGTGACGGGCTTTCTCGCCTCGGTGCTCAGCGGCTTCTGGCTGATCTATTCGAGCTGGCGCAGCGGCGGACGTCGCTGAAGCCGGTCACGGGCCTCGACTCGGCAGGATGAAGGACCGTCGATTGCGACTGCGGCAGTGCAATCCTGTGGCCGACCCGCGTACGGGCCGGCCGTCCTGAAAATTGGCGACCGCCTCAGAACGGCATCGGCGCGCCGTTGATCAGCACCTTGCCGCTGCCGTCGACGGCGATCTCGGAGAGCAACTCGTCCGGCCCGCTGCCCGGCTTGGCGAACATGCCGGTCATCATCCGCACCATCATCACCTGGTCCTCGGGCACGAGGCCCATCTGGGTGAGCTTTTCGAGCAGCGCATTGCCGCCGACCAGGCGGAGATTTGCGCTGCCTTCGGGGCGCGGCATTCCGTCGAAGGTCTGCATGTCCGAATTGTCGAGCGCGAACGCACCGGAGCCGGTCAGCTCGGCGCCGGCGAGGGCCAGCTTCAGCTCGCGGACCTCGATCGATTCGACCGCGCCCGGCGCCGCACCGGACGTCTCGGTCGCCATCATCGCTTCCTCGTCGAAGATGTCGATCGACCAACGGCCGGTGCCCGCGAGGTCGACGATCAGCGTCGCCGGATCGCGCGGCAGCACACCGGCGGGGTCGAAGAGCGACCAGATCTCCTCGCCGATCTCGAGACCTTCGAGCGCGGTGCGCAAGACGAAGGGCGCGGCGGTGTCGCTCTGCAGGACCGGCATCCTGAAGGTGGTGGCGGCGCTTGCGAGCTTGGCGGTTACCTGCGGGAACGGAATCTCGCTCCCCGAAAGGGCAAAATCGAGCCCCTCGTAGCCAACGTCATAGAGCATCCCCTCGGCATCGAGGCCGAAACCGATGGAGCCGCCGGTCAGCGAGCCCGCCATCTTCGTCGCAACACCGTTATCGTTGAAGTCGAAATCAAAGGTCGTCGCGCCATATTCCGCCACCCCCTCGACATCGAATCCGGCGGCCAGCATCGTCGCCATCTCCTCGGGATCGGCACCGTCCATGCCCTTGGCCACCGAGCTCGAGGTCAGCCCCGCGATCGCGGCATTGACCTTGGCCTCGCCGTTGCCCTCGGGATCCTTCGCATTGACCATGACGGTCACCGCAGCGGCCTCGAAGGAAGATTCGACCGGGGCGCCGGGCTCGGACTTCACCGCGTAGCGCCCGGTGCTGTCGGTCAGAGCGACCTCGAGCTGCATCGGGAAGTCCTGGTCGTCGATCTTGATCTCGGCGACCTTCACCAGCAACGCCGGAGCCGAGTATTCGAGTTGCGTTCCGCCATCGGCATCCGAGGCCACCATTTCGAGACCCGGCTGCTCGACCGTGACGGTGACATCGACCTTTTCACCGCTCGCGCTGTCGGTCCCGTCGACCGTGAGCGGGAAGCTCTCCGACATGGTGATCGCGACCGTCCCGTCCCCCTGTTCGGCAAAGACGACCTCGCCGATCGTCGCAGCGATCCGGGCATCGTCCATGTCAGCCGACATGGTCACGTTGCGGACGGTCAGCTTGCCGTCCATGGTCTCCTCGCCATCATTTGTCAGTGTCTGGCCGTAGCTCGACGCGGCCTCCTGCCAGCTCTGCCAGGCTTCCTGCGCCGTTAGGCTCCAACCGATACCGGGAGCAGAGATCAGGGCTGCGGCCGAAACGCCGCCTAAAATCCACGCATTCATCTGGAAACATCCTTCCTTTGCAAACCCTCGCCCGGACTTTCGGCCACCGGCCCCTACCGGGTCAAGGGAAATGGCCGGCGGGGCGACGTTCGACAGGACTTTGACAGCGGCAATCGGGAATGGCTAAAGGAGAACGAACCATCGGGAATGGCTAAAGGAGAACGAACCATTCGAAGGGGGACGCGATGACCGATTTGACCGGCAAGGTGGTGATCATCACCGGCGCGAGCCGCGGAATTGGCGCGGCAGCGGCGCGGGCCTTCGCGCTGGCCGGCGCCAATGTGTCGCTGCTGGCGCGTGGCCGCGACGACCTGACCGGGCTTGCCGGCGAGATCGGCGAGGCGGCGCTGGCAATCCCCTGTGAAGTCAGCCGCTTCTGGGAGGTCGAGGCCGCGGTGGCGGCGACCCGCGAGGCGTTCGGACGTGTCGACGTGCTGGTCAACAGCGCCGGCGTGATCGAGCCGATCGTGCATCTGGCCGAGGCTGACCCGGACCGCTGGGGCCAGACGATCGATGTCAATCTCAAGGGCGTCTTCCACGGCATGCGCGCAGTGCTGCCGGTGATGCTCGCGCAGGGCGGCGGCACGGTGCTGACGATCAGTTCGGGTGCCGCGCATGGCCCCGTCGAGGCCTGGAGCGCCTATTGCGCCTCCAAGGCTGGCGCGGCGATGCTGACCCGTTCGCTCGACAAGGAATACGCACCGGCCGGCATCCGCGCCATGGGCCTGTCGCCGGGCACCGTGGCGACCGACATGCAGCGCGAAATCAAGGCCAGCGGCATCAACCCGGTGAGCAAGCTGGAATGGACCGACCACATCCCGCCCGAATGGCCGGCGCAGGCGCTGCTCTGGATGTGTTCGGTGGATGCCGACGAGTTCAAGGGCCAGGAGATCTCGCTGCGCGACGAACAGATCCGGCGGCGCGTGGGGCTGGAGGAATGATCGAGATCCTGCGCGAAACCCGCGGCGCGGCGAATGTCTGGACGCTCCGCCTCAACCGCCCCGAAAAGGCCAACTCGCTGACACGCGAGATGCTGCGCGCAATCGAGACGGCTGCGGCAGAGGCAGAGCAGGCCGGTGTCGCGGCGCTGGTGCTGACCGGCGAGGGAAAGGTGTTTTCCGCCGGCGCCGATCTCGAGGAGGCGCGTGCGGGACTGGCAACCGACGGTATCTGGGAGCGCGTGTCGTCCCGTATCGCCGGGCTGCCCTGCCTGACCATCGCCGCACTCAACGGCACGCTGGCAGGCGGCGCCTTTGGCATGGCGCTGGCCTGCGACCTCCGGATTGCCGTGCCGGAGGCAAAATTCTTCTATCCGGTGATGAAGCTCGGCTTCCTGCCGCAGCCCTCCGACCCGGCGCGCATGGCAGCGCTGATCGGCCCGGCGCGGACGCGGATGATCCTCATGGCGAGCCAGAAGATCGACGCGGAAACGGCGCTCGACTGGGGGCTCGTCGACCGGTTGGTGGAAGCGGAGGCGATGGAGGCGACGCTCGCCGAACTCACCGAGGCGGTGTCGGCCGCGCCGCCGGAGATCCGCAAGGGGATCAAGGGGATGATCCCGGGCTGACGCCCGGGATCGATGCCCGCCGGTGTCAGCCGCGCGCTTGCAGCGCGTCGCGAATCTCGATCAGGATGTCCTTTTCGGTCGGCTCTGGCGCGGCCTCCGGCTCTGGCTCTTTTTCCTCGGCGAACATGTCCTTCGCCCGGTTGACCGCCTTGACCAGCAGGAAGACGACCCAGGCGACGATCAGGAAATTGATCACCGCCATGATGAAACTGCCATAGGCAAAGACAGCGGCGTCCTCGCCCGAGCCGATCGTCACGCCGAGCCCGGAGAGGTCGACCCCGCCGGTGAAGAGCCCGATCAGCGGGTTGATGAGGTCCTCGACAAGCGAGGTAACGATGGCCGTGAAGGCGGCGCCGATGATGATGCCGACGGCCATGTCCATGACGTTGCCGCGGGCGATGAAGGTTCTGAATTCACCGAGCATTTCGGGGTCTCCGGATGGGGATGCGGTTCTGGTTTCCGGACTGTATAGCGCCAGTTGGCCGTCGCGTCTCGCAGGAGTTTGCCTCGTATCAGCGCCGCTGCCGCCGCGGACCGGGCGTTCGAGCATGAAAGGCCGGCGGGCGTTTCGCCACCCACCGGATGAATTTCGCCAGCTTCGGGTGCGCCCGCAGCGCCTCGATTGTGGCGTGATCCCGCGCAAGCTCGGTCTCGCTCAGCGTGGCGTGGATCTCGTTGTGACAGATCTGGTGCAGCAGCACGGTCGGCCCGCCCTTTCCACCGCGCAGCTTCGGCACCAGGTGGTGCAGGCTTTGCGGTGCCTCGGGCGGGATCGGACGGTCGCAGAGCGGGCAGATGGGATCGTCGGTCACCCTGGGCCGCCTTGCGCCAGCCACGCGTCTGCGCCCTGCCCGGCCCATCGCCCGGTGGCGAGACAGGCGGTCAGGAGGTAGCCGCCGGTCGGCGCCTCCCAGTCGAGCATCTCGCCGGCGGCAAAGGTGCCCGGCCGGCATTTCAGCATCAGCTGCGCATCGACCGCGTCTTGCCGAACTCCACCCGCCACCGAGATCGCTTCGTCGAGCGGCCGTGGCCCGGCATGGCGCAGCGGCAGAGCCTTTAGCAGGGCGGCGAGTGCCGGCCCCTCCGGCAGCGGTCCACCGAACTCCCGAAGGAGCGCCAGCTTCACCGGATCGAGTCGCAGCGCCCGGCGCAGGTAGTTGCTCAGGGAGAGCTTGCCGCGCGGCCGGGCGAGGCGCTCTGCGAGTTTCGCGGGGCTCCAGTCCGGCAGGAGATCGATCCAGATCGGAACGCCTTCGCGCGCCGGGCGGCTCACCGCGTAGATTCCGCTGCCCTCGAGACCGCGCCGCGACAGAACGAATTCGCCCCGGTGCACCTGACCGTCCGCCAGCAGCGCGACGCTCTTAACCGGCATTCCGAAATGCTGCTCCATGTGGCGCGACCAGTCGACCCTGAGCCCGACATTGGCCGGCGCGAACGGGTCGAGCCCCGCGCCTGCGGCGGCCAGAAGCGGCGCCCAGGCCCCGTCCGAGCCGAGCCGCGCCCAGCTCGCCCCTCCCATCGCCAGAACCGTCGCATGAGGGGAAACGCGCCGCGCACCTCCGGGCGTCTCGAAGAGGCAGTCCGCGCCGTCCCAGCCCTGCCAGCGCCAGCGGCCATGCAGCGTGACCCCATATCCTTGGAGCCGCGCAAGCCAGGCGCGCAGAAGCGGTGATGCCTTCATTGCCACCGGAAAGACACGCCCGGCCGATCCGGTGAACACGTCCTGTCCGAGACCCCGCGCCCAGCCCTGCACCTCCTCGGGTCCGAACGCCTCCAGCATCGGCTCCAGCCAGTCGGCAGCCTCGGCATAGGCGCCCAGGAAGGTCTCGGCCGGCTCCGACTTGGTTAGGTTGAGCCCCGACTTTCCCGCCATCAGGACCTTGCGCCCCGGACTCGGCTTCGCCTCGGCGATGGTGACGCGGTGACCGGCTGCAGCGAGCGTCTCGGCGGCCATCAGCCCCGCCGGTCCGGCCCCAATCACCAACGCCTCCACGTTTTCCGTCACATCGCAGCCCGTTGCGGTTCTCCTTGCCTAATGCCGCCGTGGCGGCAGCTTCGCAAGACACCGGTGCGGCACCGTCCCGAAACGGCTTCGGGCGGCGACGAGCGTTTCCCGTCAGCCGCCCGGGGATTGGGGCAATCATCGTAGCCCTGTCCCCTGCCCGCCCCGAAAACGGAGGCGCGGGGTTCAACGGATAGCGTATCCCTCGCGCCGCAGGCAGTTCGCGCTCCAGCCGATCGCGGTGGCCCGCCGTCCTGGCAGGTCGACGCGGCGCTCGCAGCGATCCGGCAGCCAACCAGTGCGCACACCACTGTTCTCAAGGCATCGCTGCATCAGGACCTCCCGGTTGCCGCGGGAACCGGCGAGACGGCGAGTGCAATACTCCGGCAAGGCCCGCCGCGCGCGCTGCCCCCGATCCGGGCCATAGAAGCGCGGCTGTTCGACGTAGGCCGGCGCCTGTGCACGGCGGCGCGAGGTGGTCGGCTGACGTTCGCCCTGGAACACATTCTGCCAGTCGTTCCGGCTGCGTTCCCGCTCGTTCAGTGTAACTGCCGCCGCCGCGGCGAGCAGGCCGAGGCCGATGACGACAGGAACCATCTCGTCGCGGCTGCCGGCCAGGGCGGGCGTCGGCGCGAGGCTGGTGGCGGCGAGAGCAATCGAGAGGGTCGCGGCGGAGAGGGTCTTGAACATGAGGAACTCCTGTTATGGATCAGTCCGGAACCGGGGCGACCGCCGCCCGCGGCATTCGATGACCGATGCCTCGCCCGATCCTCCGAGATCGCTCAATATCGATGGCCTGCTATTCGATATCCGTCGCCCCGAAGCGCCTCGTTATTGAATTCTCTCCCCCGCGCGACCAATCTCGCGGCATGAAACGGACATCCTCCCTTGCCGCGCTCGCGGCCGCCCTCGCACTTCTCGCCGCGCCAGCCGCGGCCGAGTGTTTTGCCGACTACAAGGCCAAGCGTGACAACCCGCTGCGCCTGCATTACGGCACGATCCGCATCACCGGACCGGACTGTACCGAAGCGGCCGCCGCAGCCGAAATCGCGCCGCGGATTGCCGTCGACGGATGGAGCCTTCTGACCGTTCTGGGCGTCTTCGACGCCACAGGTCTCGCCGAGAGGAAACAGAGTGCCGGACCCTTCCACCTCCGTTACTGACGCCCGCCGGACCGGCACGCGCGCCCTGCTTGCCGGTGTCGCCGCCGTCGTCGGCATCCTGGCGCTTGCTGCAATCCTGCTCTTCTCCAACCTGCCGGATGCGGACGCGTTCAATGCCCGCGTCGAGCGGATCTTCGTGGAAAATGACAGCCTGACCTCGGGCGCAGAGATCAAGCTGCTGGAGATTCTCGCCGCGAGCGGCACGTCCTTTTCGGAGGTCCTGCAGAGCTACCGGGTGATCATCTTCATCCTTCTGGTCTTTGCCGCCGCTCTGTTGCTGGCGGCCCTCGGCCTGCTCGTTGCGGTCGTGTTGCTCAACCGGCGGATGGCCGAGATCGAGCGCAGGGGCATCCAGCTCAACGAACTCATCATCTCGCGCCAGCAGCGGGTCGTGCTGCTCAACAACATGGAGTTCCGCCTCACCGAAGCGGCGATCGAGACGCTTGCGGTTCTCGCCGAGGCGCGGATGGACGAAGAGGTTCTGACCGGCGCCGAGCTTGAGGCAGTGATCCAGGGCCGCCGCCCGGAGGACTGCGAGGAGGCGGCCGGGGCGACGCGGATCAAGCGATTGAGGGATTCGCTCGGCAACCAGATGGTGAGCGAACTGCTGGTGCGCAACATCGCTCGAAAGGGCTATTTCCTGTCGATCGACAAGGACGTCATCCGGATGGTGTGAGAGCGGACTGGCGCCGTGTTGGAGGCGGTTGGCGGGGCTATTCGGATCGCCTCTGGAAAGGCGCCCGCCCTGACCGAATGTTCATCCGGGGCGCATCAGATGCAAGATGCCGGAACGGATCAGGCCACCTTTCGGCGCGCCATCCCGCCCAGCACGCACAGACCGCCAAAGAGGAAGGCAACGCTTGTCGGCAACGGCACCTCGCCATGCACCGAGAAGAGACCGTCGGGGCCATTGTTATAGGTCTCGCCGTAAAGCGTCGTGCCATCTTCCAGGGTGAACGTACCATAGAGAAATGTGCTGGCCATCGCCACCTCGGTCCCCGGACTCAGCGTCGAGAGATCGTTGATGTCCGACATGAACGACCCCGGCGCCGGGCCACCGTTCCATCCTGTATCCGGGTCGTACCCCTCAGCGAAGAAGCCGACTCCTCCGGCACCCGAATACTCGAACGCGGAGAGGAAGATCTCCGAAGGAAGCAGGACGGTGGCACCGAAGATGCCCAGAGAGGCGGCTGTCACCGAGATCGATTGCGTCGCGAAACGCCCGACATTGGCCGCGGCCTCAAGGTCGGGCGTCGTGTCGTCGACGATGACATTGAAGATGATCCGGCCCGAGGGAACAGCGGCGTCTCCGTTCACCGAGAGGTCGAATCCGCCGGTGAAATCGAACTCCAGATCGAGAATGGCCGCTTCGGCCGACGGGACCAGTGCCAGGGCGATCGCGAGACTGGATGCCGTCAGTGCAAGATTCCTGGCCATAGGTCTCTCCGAAACTGCGCGAAATTCTGTGGAGCCACGGCTGATACCCTAGGTGTTTGATCCCACGGTTTGATGGTGCGATCCATTCGCTGGAATGGAAGGAAGCCCTATGGGACAGGTACGTCACGGCAGCGCCACGACCACGCACGCCATCCGAGCAGCAATACAGCGAT
>NZ_SELO01000018.1 GCF_004146235.1 Tropicimonas sp. IMCC6043
CGCAAAGCCGCCGCTCGAACCTACGAACCGCTTTGGCAGGTCGTCGGACACGTCTGCAACCTCTTCACTGAAGAAGAATGCTACAACTTCTTCAAGGCCGCAGGCTATGAAACCGAATAGATTGGGAACGCTCTAGCGTAAGTGATTGTTCCATTTCTGGAATAGTCGTCTATCCGCGCCTGCAAGTCCGAACGCGTGAGACTTGCCATGGGCGACGAAAGGAAATCTTTCAGTGTTCGCCTTAGCTCTCGCTCAACGGCCCTACCGGTCGATAGGCCGGACAAGCGCAGGTCGGCGTAGATCCGAAGCACTTGCTCGACTGAAAGCTGCGATGCTGCGATGCGCTCCGCCTCTAACCGTTCGACTTCCACCGCCGCGACCCTATCGACACCCCTGATTGCCTCGGCCTCGATTTCTGCGGCAAGAGCGCGGGCCTCGGACAACCTGACGTCCGGCCACGCGCCGAGGGTGTGCTTTCTCTTTGGGCCGCCTTTGACGCGCTTCTCGAACACCCAAGAGGATCGTTTCACCCCGACCCGTAGCATGAGCCCGCGTCGCAAGGCGTCCGCGTAGATATCCCGCCCTTTGATCGGCGGCTTGATGCTTTCCAGGAAACGGTCGGTCAGTTTTCGCTTGCTGTGATCTTTGGGGGACAATTGGGGGACATTTCTGCTTGGCTTCAGGGGGACTTCTATGGATGACAGTAGACAAAAACTGATTGGGGACAAGCGCTCAGGCCATTTAAAAACTTAAAATTTTTGCAAGTATCTCGGATGTGACTGGACGATGGCGGACGACTTGGCACGATACGCCCAATTCTAGATGGTCACTGACTTCTAATCAGCAGGTTCGGGATTCGAGTCCTCGTGGGGTCGCCAAGAATTTCTTTAGCTACTTGAATTTTATAGGGGGCTATTCTACCCAAGGCTTCCCCCTTTTGCGGCCGGAACAACGCGGAACTCAGACGCCAGAAGCCGCAGACGAAGAGCCGCTGCATACTCGAAAGGCCGACGCCGAGTTTCCTGTCCTTCCGCCACTCAGATCGCGTTCGCGCAGCGCAGCCGGAGGACGTCCATCACCAACTGCGGCAACTCGAGGCAGGGCTGTTCAATCACCTGGCCATCGAGCCGCAACACCAGGGTGTGGAAATGACCCGCCCCCTTTGCTTCGGCCGGAATGATCGAGAAATGGGTGAGCCGGCCATAGGGAACGAAGATGTCGTTGGTCGCGTACCAGGCGACGCCGCGGCGATGCGCGGGCTCACCCCGGTTGAGGATCACGAGTTCCTTCGGCGAGTCGAGGATCATCACCCCTGTCGAGACGGCCCGTTTCCCCGCCGCATCGACACAACTCCGTCCCGCAGATTCGAAATGCACCGGCTCCAACGGCCCTTCGGTGCGTCGGCGGATTTCGAGCAACGCCGAGCCGAAGACGATATCGGCATCGGTAAACTCGACCTCCGGGAACTCCGGAAGCGCCGCCTTCGGGACAGCAGGCGCCGGAGAGAGCTTCGCGCGGACGAAATCCGTGACCCTGTCCATCAACTCGGACGACACCTGGTTGAACTCGAGCTTCAGCCGGTTGGCGTCCTTAAGATACACCGTCCAGATTCCCTGAAGACGGTCGCTGAAGCTTCCGACCGCGGCCACGTCGTCCCAGGCGACCTGAGTCCGGGTCACGCTCCCGTCCTCGAGGCGCGCGAGGAAGAACCCGTCGTCATCGACGGCGAAGACAGCCTCGTACAGATCCATCCCTGGTCTGAGCTGCCGCCGGTCGGCATTGCGCGGAACCTTCAGGAGAAAACGCGCATGCTCATGTTCAGGAAAGAAGGTGCGGAATCTTGGCGGTATGTCTGCGGCGGCCTTAACTTCCGTGAGCCAGGGGCCGAAGGCGTCGTATTCCTTGCGGTCCTCGGGACTGGCGGCGTGATACCAGTTGACCGGTTTCGAGACGGTGTCATTGGCGTGTGTCATCGCTTCCTCCTCGAGTTTCCGGAAATGGGCCGACAGCAGGTCGAGCCCCTGCGACGCGGCAAGGCTGTCATCCGGCGCAAGGCGCGCGAAAGTCTCCCGCAGCCCCTGCCTGCGTCTTTCCGTTATGTGCGTCGCCAGCGCGGCGCCCGCCGGCGTCAGTTCGACCCGATAGCTGCGCTCGTCCTCCGGGATGTCCCGCCGCCCCAGGAGCCCCAGGTCCTCGAGACGGCGCAACACCGCGGTCAGGCTGCCCTTCTGCATATTAAGACCACGACTGATCCGCGTCGGCGAGAGCGGCCCGTCCTCGGCGAGCGCCATCACCACCATGACTTCGCTCTCGAGAAGACGCCTGCCACCAAACTCCGCGCTGTAGAGAAGCGGGGCGATGTGCACGGGCAAATGGCGCAGGAATTCACTCAGGCTGCGGCCGAGCCTGTCGGCAGAGGAGGCCATCACGGACTCCACATTGTTTGATTTCTAACTATACCGCGAAAGCAGTAAAAAGTCAAAGAAATCCGGGGCACAGTCGGCGTGGTCAGTGCTGTTCCCGACCTCAGCAGAAGAAGCTGGGACGGCATCGGCGGTGCCGAGGCGCGGGTGCGGTTTCCATCCTTCCAGGCCGGTGTCACGGGATCGCGAAACTCAGGCAGGCTCGTCCCAACGAACGGACGCGAGCAAGGTGCGGCGCGACGAGGCGAGGTGCACGCGAAACAGTGCCAGCGCCGCCCTGTCGTCACCGGCGTCGAGCGCCTCGATGATCGCGAGATGTTCGCGGCAGGCCACGCGGTTGCGTTCTGCCTCGTCCGCCTTGTTCCAGCGGTAGTGGTAGTGGAAGATCAGTGGCACGATCTCGAAGAAATCATCAGCGAAACGGTTCTTCAAAAGCTCCATAAGAAGCCTGTGAAACCGCTCGTCGAGCCGCGGAAGGGCAAGCGCGCTCGCCGTATCGCGCTCCGCGACCTCGCGGAAGGCCGGTGCCATGGCGATGAGCTCGGCGCGCGCTGCGCTCTCGGGTCCATCCGCCAACAGCACCTCGAATGCCTTCAGTTCGAACATCTCCCGCACGTCGAACAGTTCGATGGCGAAGGCGCGCGTGAAACCGCGCAGGACCCAATGCCGGTTCGGCTGCTTCTCGATTAACCCGAAGCGCGAAAAGCGGATCAGGAACTCGCGTACCGCCGAGGGGCTGGTGCCGAAAGTGCGCGCCAGTTCGCTCTCGCGCAAAACTGCTCCCGGCTCCAGATCGCCGCCGAGAACATATTCCATGAAACGCGTCTCAATCTTCTGCGCCGTCGTCTGTGTCTCCTCGTCGCCGAAGCGGTCGGTGCCTTGCGGCGCGCGAAGCACGGTCTTGTAGCGCCCGTTCCAGGCGATCAGGCCCTGCGCCCGCAGCCGGTCCAGCACCGCCCGGACCGTCGTGCGCGAGACACTCAAGTGTTCGGCGATGACGCTCTCCGAGGGCAACCGCCCCCGCGCACCGACGTCGTCCAGAATATCGAGGGCACGGTTGTAGGCGTCCTTGAAGACGGCACTTGATCTGGCCATGGCACGACTCCCGCGTAGGATGCGCATTGAGGTACTACGGCCGCGCGAGTATGTCGAACCGAACCGTGTAGTGTCTCGCTGACTGCCTGGGAGCGGGACACGGCCTGTCAATCGAACCGAGGCAACCGGGAGGTTCCGATGAAGAGATCCAAGATCAACGAAATCATGGCGGCGGCGGACGAGATGATCCGCTCGTTCGGCTTCACCCTGCCGCCGTTTGCCTATTGGACGCCCGAGGAGTTCCGCGACAATGCGGTGAGCGCGGCGCGGGTGATTGACGCTCGGATGGGCTGGGACATCACCGATTTCGGGCAAGGCGATTTCGACCGGCTCGGCCTCTTTCTCTTCACGCTGCGCAATGGCGAGCTGAGCGACCTGAGACGTGGCGGCGGCATGTGCTATGCCGAGAAGCTGTTGATTTCGCGACAAGATCAGATCTCGCCGATGCACCGCCACGTGGTGAAGGCGGAAGACATCATCAACCGGGGAGGCGCGACCATGGCGATCGAGCTCTTCGGTTCCGACCCAGACGGGAATTTCGACCAGGGCGCGGGCGGCATGGTGATGTGCGACGGGATCGCACGGCCCTTTAAACCCGGCGAGGTCCTGCTCTTCCAACCCGGCGAGAGCGTGACCTTGATGCCCGGCGACTGGCATGCCTTCTGGGGCGAGGGCGGCGACGTGCTGATCGGCGAGGTCTCGACGGTGAATGACGACCTGACCGACAACATTTACCGCGACCCGATCGGCCGGTTTTCCGAGATCGAGGAGGACGTCGCACCGACGCATCTTCTGGTGAGCGACTACGAGATCTGGCTGCGCTGACGCAGCCGATTCCAGACCCGCGGCTTAGGATAGCCACGTCGCAGCCGGCACAGCCCAAGCGTGTGGCCGCGGGTCAGGGCGTGACGGAGTCGGTCTTGGCTCCGCCGTCCGGCTGCGCCGGCGCCAGCGTGGCACACCCGCGGCCGGCCCGCTTCGAGGCGTAGAGCGCGTCGTCGGCCGCAGCCAGCAGCGCCTCAATGCTCCGGTAGGGAGCCCGCTCGCTCGTCGTCACCCCGATCGAGCCCGAGATCCGCAACCGGTCACCGCCTCTCTGGATCGGCTCCTCGAGCCGCCGGATAATGCGGCTGGAGATCTCCATCAGGAGAGAGGTATCGACCAGCCCCAGGAAGACCACGGTGAACTCGTCCCCACCGACGCGGGCGACGATGTCGTTCCGGCGCGTTTCGCGGACAAGACACCGGGCGACGATCTGTAGAACCTCGTCGCCGGCAGCATGGCCATGGGTGTCGTTGACCTGCTTGAAATAGTCGATATCGAGATGCAGAAGGCCGAAGGCGATCCGGTCGCGAACCAGTCGCGCCAGGACATGGTCCAAAGCGCGACGGTTTTTCAGCCCCGTCAACGTATCCGTGAATGCCTGCTCCTCGGCGGCGATCTTCGCTCCCTGCAGGCGCAGGTTCAGTTTTTTCGACTCGTTCAGCGCCGCGGATTTCGCCTCGACGAGATAAAGCATCTCGACGGCGAGATCCGTGACGGCGAAATCGGCGGCCGTCAGGTCATAGAAGCGGACCGCGTCGACAAGAGAAAACCCGAAGGAGAGGTTCAGGAGCGCGCCCTCCCGTTCGCCGAGCGACACGATGACCGCCTTCAGGTTCCGCTGTGATGCATTTGCCTGGGACAGCGTGAGGGAGAGCCGACCACCTTCGGCCTGGAGGAGATCAAAGACACTCCGCGCACCGCGCGGCCTGCGGATCTCGAAGAGCCGGAACAGGTTCTCGCCCACCAGATCGCGGCGCGGAAAGAGTTTCTGCAACGTCCGGGCGGCGCGGAGGATATGTCCGTCCGGTCCGACCACCATATGCATCGGCATCAGCCGGTCGAGCGCTGAGTCCGCAAGCGACAGCCCGGTCTCGGCGGCGGTCGAGCCTCCTTGGGGCCGGGAGCTGACGGTTGCGGACGTGACCTCGGGCCGGCTCACCGACGCACCTCCTGCACCCTGCTGAACGGTCGCGCCAACGAGAAACTACGGCCTTCGGAAAATTCGGCATCGAGAAGGCTGATCCGGATCACGATCTCCCCCCCATCCAGCTCCACGTGTTCGAGAAAAACGAGCGCTCCGTAATCGTCGGCCAGCGCCCGGAGGATCCCCATCAGAACGTAGGCGAAGCCGCGATCTGCACCGTGAACACGAAGCTCGAACTGCCCGTCCTCACCGCCGAAGAGCTCGAGGCCGGGCATCTCGAGATCGGGCACGGCGAGCCGCGCGCGATCCGGCAGATCGTCCAGAGACGATAGGAATTCTGCGAAGGTGACACCACCGAACCGCAAGAGGCGGCGGATCGCCTCGGTATTGGGGTGGCTGATGAGATAGGTGCCGACATCCTCAAGCACCATGTCCACCGGCTTGTCGAGCCTTTGCGTCACGTTATCAAGCAGATCATGCGTCAGCGTGTCGTCGTAGACGAGCATCGCCTCGAATCCGGCGGCGCTGATGCCGATCTTCTCGGCGATATCCGACCAGAGCGCATCCCCATAGGTGTCCCTGACGAAGCATTGGATGGATCGATTGACGAGACCGTGCATGGGATGGCCATTCCTCCGCCGAGGAGGCTAAGAAATTTGGCTTAAGAAAGTGACAACGTCGACCAGCGACCAATCGTAGGGAAGGGAAAAGAAGTGGTTCGGTCAGGCAAGACCCAGCCAGTCGGGAAGATGACCGATATCGGGAAGGACGACGGCGGCATGTCCGGCGAGATGCTCGCGCCTTGCCGGGCCGGACAGTACCGCAATCGGCACCATGCCGGCCGCCGCACCGGCGTGGAGATCATGGGTCGAGTCGCCAACCATCGCTACCTGCTCCGGCGGGAGGCCGATCGTCTCGCAGAAGGCAAGGCACTGGCCGGGATCCGGTTTCGCCCCATGACCGCTGTCTGCGCCGACGACGAAATCAAAACATGCAAGGGCACCAATGCTGGATAGCTGCTCCCTCGCAGCGGCCTCCGCATCGTTGGTGGCGACGCCAAGGACCAAGCCACTGGCCTTGAGCTGCGCCAAGAGCGGCACCAGCGGGACGGCCTCGACCGGCGTGAGCCACTTTGAGCTCGCGATCAGATAATCCACAAGTTGAGCGCGATCCATTTCCGGCAGTTCCGGCAAAAGTGCTGCGACCGAGTCATCCACTGTGCCAGCAATTGCCACGCTATCAGGCGCAAAGCGTCGCGCCAGCCGGTCGAGCCGGATGCGGCTGGCGAGAAGGTCGGCATGACCGGTATCGCCGTCGGCGAGGTCCAGAACGAGGTCGGCCGCCCATCCCCCCCAGGTCGCCTGAAAGTCGAACAGCGTCCCGTCCTTGTCGAAGAGCAATCCGCGGATCTTCGGCATCGCAGGTTCCTCTCAGGTCCAGTTCGGCAGCGCACCGCCTGAAAGCGCCTGCCGCGCCGCGAGCGGCGCACGATAGTCCAGCCGCGCCGAATCGCAGAAGGCAATAACCCAGTCGTCATCCATGACCAGGAAATCCAGCACGGAGGCAAGGAAGAGCGGGTCTTCCGCCCCGGCTTTCGCGTCTTGCAAAGACGCGCCGGTCGCGCCGAGAAAGACCGGCAGGAGCGCGTCATTCCCGATCAGCCAGGCGAGCGCTGTGATCGCCAGCGTCTCTGCGGAGTCTCTGTGCATCGGTGGTCCGTAAAACTCTGAGAAAGGTTTCATTAACCAATCTCAAGAATGATGCAACGGAACAAGAGCCGGAGAGAGCTCGACACAGGAGTGTGGCGATATGCCAGGCAGAATTCTGGTTGTTGACGATGTTGCCACCAACAGGATCATCCTGAAGGTCAAGCTCGCGAGCGCCGCCTACGAAGTGCTTCAGGCCGGTGGCGGCGCGGAAGCGCTCAGGATGGCACAGCGCGACCGGCCGGATCTGATCCTGCTCGATTCGGCGATGCCGGATCTGGACGGGCTGGAGGTCTGCCGCAGGCTCAAGGCCGACAAGCGCACGGCAGAAATCCCGATCATCATGGTGACGGCACGAGACGATCCGGCGTCCAGAATCGCCGCGCTGGAAGCCGGTGCAGAAGATTTCATGTCCAAGCCGCTGGACGACATCGGCCTGCTCGCGCGGGTGCGCTCGCTGCTGCGCGCAAGCGGGATCGCCTCGGAACTGGCGCTTCGGGAAGGGACGCGGCAGGCGCTCGGATTCGCCGAACCGACCTGCGACTTCGCGCCCGCCGGCCGGTTCTGCCTGATAGCTGCGGACGAGGCCACGGCCACCCTCTGGCGCCACGGGCTGGCCGACAGGCTGCGCGACCAACTGGAAGTCTGCGCTCCGCACGACGCGCTGAAGGAGGCCGGCAAGACCGCGCCGGATCTCTATGTGATCGCCGCCGACCTCACCCGCGACGGCGAGGGGCTGATGTTGCTGTCCGAGCTTCGCTCCCGCCAGAGCACGCGGCACGCCGGCATCATCATCGCTGTTGATCGCGCGGCGCAGACTGCGGCGAGCATGGCGCTGGACATGGGGGCATCCGACATCGTCACCCTTCCGATCGATTTTGACGAGTTGGCACTCCGCATGCGCGCGCAGTTCGCCCGCAAGCGCCAGGGCGACCGGTTGCGCTCCCGCGTCCGCGACGGCTTGCAACTCGCGGTGACCGACCCGTTGACCGGCCTCTTCAACCGCCGCTATGCGATGTCCCACTTGACCCGGGTGCGGGACCGGGCGCTCGCCGCAGACCGGACCTTTGCGGCCATGCTGATCGATCTCGACCGCTTCAAGCAGGTGAACGACACCCATGGTCATGCAGCCGGGGACGTCGTACTGAAATCGGTGTCGGAAATCCTCAGCGCCAACCTGCGCAGCGTCGATCTGGTGGCGCGGATCGGTGGCGAGGAATTCCTTGCCATCCTCCCGGACATCGTGCCGCGTGCCGCCAGGAAGACTGCCGAGCGTCTCCGCGAAGCTGTAAGCGGCCGGCCGATAGCCTTGCCGAGCGGGACAGTTGGCGGTGAACCTGTCACGATGCTCCAGACGGTCTCGATCGGCCTGGTGACCGGTGGCGGCGGACCGGCCGGCTCGGATGTCAGCTTGACCGAGTTGCTCGAGCGGGCGGACAAGGCGCTCTACGAAGCCAAGAAATGCGGCCGCAACCGCGTCGCTCTCGCCGCTGCGGGACGCGCGGCGGCCTGACCGCCACCTGTGAAGCCTCAGATAGCTCTTCACCCGGTTCCGAGGTAGGATGCAGTCGCCGAACTCCGGCCCGAGATACCGAAAAGATGATCAGTCCCCGAAGTGGCGCCCGCCTTGTCTCCTCGAACGAAGTCAGCGGTGGTGTCCGACTCCGATCCGGCGCGGCCGATCAACCGAAGTAGACGGCCTGGAACCGAAAGGCGTAGACGACGACGATCGTGGTGGCCGCGACGATATCGATCCAGGGCGTCACCATGCCGTAGCGCCGCGACAGACCGGCGGAAATCGGGAGCACGAACATCGTGCCGGCACCGAGACCCGCGATCATTCCATGCACTCCGGCAAGCTGAAATCCGATCCAGAGCCCGGAAATGCAAAGAACCGCCGAACAGGACTGAGCCACCGAATGAGCGCGGCTGTCGCCCTTGGCCAGGAGCGCACTCAAATAGGGCATGCAGAGAACCGAAATCGCACCATTGAGGGCCAAGAGAGCCAGATACCCACCTGCGTCGGAATACCGGGGGTCATAAAGGAACCTCACCAGCGGCTCGGCGAGAAAGGACAGGGCCGCAAAGACCGGCAGAGTTCCGGCGAAGATGAAAATTTTCATCTTGCGCATCACCGCCGGAAAGTCCTTCGGACGTTCGCCTGAGATCCGCGACAGCGTCGGGAAGGCTACGGATTCGAGAATCCTGACGACGAGATCGCCGAGCGCCCAGGACATTGTCGTGGCGATGGTGATCAAGCCAAGCGTATCAAGCGGGATCAGGAAACCCATGAGTGCCTTGTTTCCCTGGCCCGCGAAGTACGTCATCAGCGTCGCGAGCAGGATCCAGCGCCCAAAGGTGACGATTTCCACGAGGGCATCGCGTTCGAGCCGGAAGCGGTGCTCGAAAGGCGGCAACATCCGGTAGCTGAGGAAAAGCTGGAGGCAGGCGCCCAGCAGCCCTCCGATGACCAGCGCCCAGACATTCTGAAGATACCAAGCAACCAGGACGTTCAGCGCTGTCGTGCCGACCTGTACCAACAGCCCCAACAGCGTCAGACGGCCGAGTTGCATCTTGCGCCGGCAGGTGGCCGAGGAGATGGACGTCACGCCCTTGATGCTGGAGGACACCGACAGGGCACAGAGCAGTGGGAACAGCACGGGCTCGTCGTAGATCCGCGAAATCGGCCAGGCGAGCAGGCAGAGCACGATAGTGATGCCGACGCCGCGGATGGCCTGGATCGTCCATGCGGTCCGCAGGAATTCCGGATCGTCGCCTCGCGGGCTACGGATCACCGAGGGCACCGTCCCAAGGTCGCTCAAAAGCGAAAGCGCCATCATGAAGACGGACGCGAGGCTCATCAGTCCGAACACTTCCGGAGCCAGAAGCCGGGTCAGCACGAGCGTCGAGAGCAAACGGATCATGTATTGCAGGCCGAAGCCGGTAGTGGTCCAGACGGTCCCACGCAGGGCTGTCGCCCGAAGGCCGGACCCCTTCAGGACACGCGGGACGATATCGACGACAGACATGATGGTCGGTTGCTTTCCGCCAGTTTCTACAGCACTCGAAATGGACTTGGCGCCATCGGGAAATTGGCGAGGGAAGATGGCAATTTCCGGGCGAGCATTAGCCGATGCTCGGTCCGAGTTCCACTCAAAAGCTCGGATTGGAACAATACCGGATGGCGTCATCGGCGTTGGACGGCGACGCGCAAGTTCCCCAAGCACAGAAACGACACCTCGTTCGACAGCGTGAGCATTCCGCTTGACGCTCCTCTGCCGAAAACCTAAGAAACGCGGACTGTAGGGGTATAGCTCAGCTGGTAGAGCGACGGTCTCCAAAACCGTAGGTCGCGGGTTCGAACCCTGCTGCCCCTGCCATTCAGCTTGCACGGTTTGTTTGGCTCGCTTGGCGGTATCGGAAAGCCCCCGACGGGTCGGATCCGAGTGCCCTACCCCGCTCTTGACCCGTGATGCCCCACCTAAGTGAGAATCACGACCACACCGCATGCCTCCCGTCAACGCAGCACCGGGACTCCAAGCGCCGTCCGGACCGTTCCAGTCTGTATTCCCACATTGGCCGACAGAACAGCGGACTGTTGGGACCGGGTGTCCAGAGAGGGTCGGGCAACAGGCTGTCTGTCGGCTCGTCGGTCTCCACCTCACGCAAGCGCGGATGTGAGGATCGCGGCTTCACCGGATGTCAGGCGGCGGCGCGCCGGAGCGCTGTCGCCGAACAGTCGCTCAACCGGCAATCCGACATCTGTTGCCAATTCCGGGAGCGCGCCGACATCTTCGGGCAGGACAGTCTCGAAGCCGAATCCACCCGCGGTCAGGATCTCGTGCCGGTCCAACAATAGCTGCACATAGGTCACCGAAGTCGCTTCGAGATCGACCGATATCCCCGGCAGCGCGAGAAGATCCTCCGCCCGCACCAGCACTTCGGCGCCGGCGAAGAGCAGGCCGGTGCGCTGCCCGGCAATCAGGAGACGGTGCGACCGCGCGAGCCGGAGAGGGCCCTCCGGCTGACCGGCGCCAAGCGCCCCTGCGGCAATGCGCACGGGCCGAAGCTGCGGCGCCATGTGAAGCCGTATGCCGTTCACCCTTTCCAGCGCGACTCGGAGAACCGGTTGCGGGCTTGCATCGCGCGTCAGCACGAGATCGCCCGGCCGGATCGCCTCGACCGCACGCGGTCCGGCCGGGGTATCGATGAGCGTTCCCGCGACAACGCCGAGCACGGAGCGCTCAGGCCACCGACGCGCGCGTGCCTCGGCCCGCGGCGTCGTGGTGACCCGGGCGATCCACAGATCGGTGTCGGGCGGCGGCAGTTCGCCGATAAACAGAACCAGGGGCTGCCCTGCGCCAGCGCGCTCAATCCGGCTTGCCGCGTAGGCCCGGCGCCCGTCGGTCAGAACGAACCCACGATCGAGAAGCTGGTCGGCGTCAATCTCCACCGCATCTCGAACTTTCGGTGGCGCTACGCGCCCGCAGATACGTCGCGCGGTCCGCGCCGCACGCCGGTGAAGCTCGGCGCGTTCCGCGCCGGGGTCGAGGCGCACGATCCCTTCCGGCCCGTCCAGTCGCAGCGCCGCGCCGCTCCACCGCCATGTCGCATCCGGGCGCATGTCCTCCGCCGCCGCGCCCCGGACTCCGTCGACCCAGGTTTGCGACCAACGGATGGCGAAACTGCCCTGTGGGCCCGTTACCATCTGCATCTGACTGCTCGATCTCAATTTATCCTTATTACCCAACGGGTAGCATAAATCAGCTTAGACAGGAAGCCTGTCCGCACGAAGGCCCATCAAGATCCCACTTGAGTTCTGGACGATCACCACAGTTCGTCGCGGGGCCTCGCTGCGCGGACCGCAGGGTGAACGTCCGCGAGTGCCCCGACCACCCGGCGCTCAGGCTCCCATCCGCCGGTTCGGCCCTTTCCCTCCGGACCGCACACTGTCAGAACGGCAGCATGAAGGATTTTCTCGTCATCGGCGGCGGCATCGCCGGAGTTTCCGCGGCGGCCGAACTGGCCGCGCACGGGTCCGTGGTGGTGCTCGAGACCGAGGCGGCGCTCGGCTACCACGCTTCGGGCCGCTCGGCAGCGATGTTCCTTGAGGGCTATGGCAATCGAGTCGTGCGGGCTCTGAACGCGGCCAGCGCACCGGCGCACCAGGAGATCGGCGTGCTCACGCCCCGCAGCTTCCTGATTGTCGGCGGGCTGGGGCAGGAGGCGGCTTTCGCCGAAAGCCGGGAAGCCTTCGGCGCGGAGGAGATCACGCCGGCCGAGGCCGCTTCGATCTGGCCGATCCTCGACACCGGACATTGCACCAAAGCCGCCTGGCTCGACACGGCGGCGGATCTCGATACCGACCTGCTGTTGCAGCATTTCGCCCGCAGGGCCCGGAAGGCCGGCGCTGAGATCCTGACCCGAGCGCCGGCCACCGAGATCAGCCGCACGCCGGACGGTTGGCGCGTCGGCACGCCGGATGGACCTCACCACGCCCGCCATCTCGTCAATGCCGCCGGCGCCTGGTCCGACCTCGTCGCGCAGACCGCCGGCATCGCCCCGCTCGGCATCCGCCCTCTGCGCCGCTCGATGGCCCGCCTGCCCGCTCCGGACGGGCTCGACACCCGCGACTGGCCCTTCGTCGATGCCGCCGACGAGAGCTGGTATGCCAAACCCGATGCGGGCGCGTGGCTGGTCTCTCCGGGCGACGAGGACCCTGTGGAGCCGCACGACGCCTGGGCGGACGACATGGTCATCGCCGAGGGCCTGGCCCGCTATCAGGACTTTGCCCGAGTCGATGTCACCCGGGTCGAGACGACCTGGGCCGGGCTGCGTAGCTTTGCTCCCGACCGCGCGCTGGTGATCGGACGGGACCCGGCCGATCCCACCTTCCTGTGGTGCGCCGGCCAGGGTGGCTACGGTTTCCAGACCGCGCCGGCCGCCGCGCGCCTACTGGCCGCGCTCGCCACCGGCACGCCGCCAGACCTCGACGCCGCGCTGGTCGCCGCCCTCCTGCCTGCCCGCTTCGCCCGCTAGAGTCGCAGGCCCCGGAAAGCCTCGACCCGACCGAGCAGGCCGCGCCTGCGACGGTGGATCATATTGATAAATCCGGACTGCTATCCCACCTCTTCGCCGGCCAAAGGACGCACCGCCCTCCCCGACCGCGGACGCCCGGGCGCCGGATGCGGGTGATCGGCACGCCGCGCCGGCAGGACACAGGAAGATCCCGGAATGGACTGGAACACCTATCTCGACGAAATGAACCGCCACCTGAGCGAGCTCGGCAAGGCGACACCGGCGACCACCAAGGGCTTCGGAACGCTGACCCGGGCCGCCAAGGAGAACGGTGTTCTCGACCTCAAAGCCAAGGAATTCGTTGCCCTCGGCATCTCGATCGCGATGCGTTGCGAGCCTTGCATCGGCTTCCATGTAAAGGCGCTTCATAAGGCCGGCGGCACCCGCGAGGAGCTCGCCGACGTCCTGGCGATCTCGATCCAGATGGGGGGCGGCCCCTCGCTCATGTATGCCGCCAAGACGCTAAGCGCCTGGGACCAACTGGTCGGGGAGGCCGGCTGAGACCGCGACCTTGTGCGGGCGGCGCCTCGGTGCCGGCCGGTTGTCTCGCCACCGCCTCCGGGCTGGCGGCGCTGTGAGGCATGCCGGCCGCCGAGATGCCCGCGAACGTTGCATTTTTCTTCGAAGCGGGCCAGAAATTCCCTGACAGTTCTTTTTCCGGAGGTATTCCCATGCCGACCCGCCGCCGTTTCCTGACCGCCTCCGCCGCCCTCGCCGCGGCGCCGCTCCTGCCTGTGTCGGGACTGGCCCAGACCACCGCCGCCACACCCGAGGAGAGCGCCCAGATCGACCCACGCTTTCTGCCGCAGGTGGTCCGGATCAAACAGCAGTTCCTTCCCGGCCAGTTGCTGATCCTGCCGCGCTCGCATTTCCTCTATTTCGTTGTCGAACCGCGCAAGGCGATCCGCTACGGGGTCGGTGTCGGCAGGGCGGGGCTCGAATTCACCGGCACTGCAACGATCGACGTCAAGAAGGAATGGCCGACCTGGAGACCGACCGACGAGATGATCGCCCGCGAACCGGACACCTACGCGAAGTTCAACGGCACCGATTACGTGATGCCCGGTGGCCCCGGTAATCCGCTCGGCGCCCGCGCGCTCTATCTGTTCCAGAACGGCAAGGACACGTTTTTCCGGATCCACGGCACTAACGCACCCGACTCGATCGGCCGTTCGGTTTCCAACGGTTGCATCCGGATGCTGAACGCCCATGTCATCGACCTCTACGACCGCGTGCCACTCGGCACCGTGGTAACGGTGCTTTGACCGCGCCGGTTCATCCGCCCCGCATGCAGCGCTGCCGCCTCTGCGGCCAGCCGCTTGCAGTCCGACAGGACGGGGATGTCTGCGACGGCCCGACCTGCCGGACCCGCGCCCGGATCGAACAGAACTATGAGATTGCCGCCAGGCGGCAGGCGAAGAGGGACCGTTTCTTCGAAATGTCAGTCCGCCGCGCCGCGCCGCTCTTCGACGAGCTCGCCCGCCGCCTCGGCGTCGAGGACCCGGACACGCTTCCAAAGGTCATGACCCCCTATATCGAACCGCCAGTCGAGGCGCGTTCGCTGGACGAGGTTCTGGACCTCGCCAGCCATATCGCGAAGATCACCGAGAAGGCATTCGCCGACGGCGAGGCCGATCTGAATCTCTACGGACGGTTCACCGTGTCCTTCGGCGACGTCGAAGAAAAGCCCCGGATGACCCGGGACGAGTCACAGGAGACGCCTGCAACATCCGACGAGGCGACGACGCTCGAGGAGTTCTTCGAACGCCGCGAGGCGGAGGCCGGCGACGAGCCGCTCGCGCTCACCGCCACCTGCATCGCATGCGGCGGCAATTGTTGCACGCGCGGTCTCGCCCACCATGCCTACCTGACGCCGGTCGACATCGCCTATTTCAGGCACCGGCGGCCCGACGCCACTCCGGCAAGCGTTATCGCCTACTACATGTCGCACCTCCCGGCGCGGTCGATCGCCCGCGCCTGCCTCTATCTCACCGAAACCGGATGCGCGCAGCCGCGCGAACTCCGGTCGGTGACCTGCAACCGTTTCCAATGCGGCCCGCGGCGGGAGATGAAGGAACAGCTCGACGCGCAGGGCGCCGGGATGTCGGCTGTGGTCGGCCTCGCGATCGATCACGACCGGATTCCGGAGGAGACGGGCGAGATGATCCGCGTTGTCACCGTGAAAGACGGCAAGGTCACCGTCCACGACGACCTTCGCCTCGGCGCGCTCCCCGATCACGGCCCCGAGGATTGACTTTGTCGGCTATACCCTGATCGAAAAGCCAAGCTCAACGGCGTTGATCCGCAGACATGGCTCAC
The DNA here is from genome assembly GCF_004146235.1 of Tropicimonas sp. IMCC6043. Lineage (GTDB taxonomy): Bacteria > Pseudomonadota > Alphaproteobacteria > Rhodobacterales > Rhodobacteraceae > Tropicimonas. Next base: position 15,591 of record NZ_SELO01000018.1, read on the forward strand.
TTGGGTCCTGTGCCGCATCGCCGATCACAAGATCACGCGCCTCGACGAACTGATGCCTTGGAGTTACGTTGCACAAGCAGCGTAACAGCCCTCGCCAGAACCCCACGGGGCAGGTCTGCCGGACAGCCCCCCGGAACCAGCCAAACCGTTGCAATCAGGCGGGGTCCATTTACGTCCACACATGACAGCCCCATTCAAAAAAAGGCGGCGCCGAAGCGCCGCCGTCTTGAACTTGGCAAGACCTGAATTCGGTCGCTTACGCGGCCTTTTTCTTCCGGCGCAGTGCGCCCAGACCACCGAGACCGGCGACCATCAGCCAGCCGGCTGCGGGCAGCGGCACAGGCGCGACGGCCCGGAACGAACCGATCAGCTGAGCGGTGTTTTCCTGGCCCTCTGCGGTCAAGAAGGTGTCAAGCAGGCTGCCGTTGAACAGGAAGCCCTGGATGTCGAATACATACTTGGTGCTGCCGATCATGAAGGTGTCGGACGCGCCGACATTCAAGGTCGCGGTCACGATATCGTCACAGTCCGAAACGCTTCCGATCGGGCAGCTGCCATCGTTGGGCGTTTCTTCATGCGTGAACGAGAACTTCGAGGTGATATCGCCATATCCCGCAACATTGACGGTGACGTCCAGATCAATCGACGCCAGCGAAGGCGAAAAGATTGGAAAGTTCAGGTGTACGAAATCGCCGAGCGTGAAATTGACCCCGTCGGTCGCATCGAAAGACGGCGGCGCGGCGCCGGTGAAATCATAGCCGCTTTGTGGACCGCTACTATCCACGGGATCGCCCCAGCGAGCAGAGACGGTGTTGTCGCCAACCCCGGTTCCGTTGTCGATCGTGATCGTTCCACCCGCGGGATTGGCGACGGCGTTGGACCAGGCACCTGTTACGCTGTTGATGGTCAGAGTCGCGGCCGAGGCGCCGGCCGCTCCGACGAGCAGTGCGATGGCCGACACCGCTCCAAGTTTTGTTACCAATCTCATCTTAGTCATGGATTCCCCCATTACCTGTTTCCTCTCAATTTTTCGACTTGCACGCTCAGGTGCCTACCAAGTGTCGACGAAGAGGCGGCTTTCCAGAAAAGTATGACACCTTCGCTTCGCGGGTGATCGCCCGTAAAGCACTTGAGAAGGCGCCGCGCGTTCAAATCGCCGCAGGAAAAGGTTAACGGATTTTTCAACGAAATGTGAACAAAAAACGTCATTTCTGAGGCAAGACTCGGCGAAAAGTGGCGCCTATCGGGCAGAGTGTTTCCATATCGTGGAAGATGCTTGGCCGTTAGGCCTTATTGTTTTGATTCAGGCACATTTTTCTTGGTGCCTCGGATATGATCGAGTGCGTTTAGCGCGCGCCTTTCTCGAGCCAGGATGTCTTTGTCAGAGCGAATCCGGTTGAGCGGGGCAGGACGCTTGCTTCCCGTCCCTGCTTGGTTCCCCTGCAACCATAGCCCACCCCAGTGCTGGGTCTGATCATCTCTGATCAATCGAGATTGGGAGGGATAGCTCCGTTGTGGATGCTCTCTCTTTGGGTATGCCCTAAGTCGAATTGCGAGGAACGAGAGATCACGATGTCTGCGGGCTTTGCACCGGCATCGGAAACAGGCTAACACTCATTGAACCGTTCTTCCCCCAGCCCGCGTCACCGCGCGCCGAAACCGATACGGGAACCCCGGCGATGAAGACCCTCCGCCCAAGTCTGCTGCGCCTCGGCACCGCTGCCCTTCTCGCCACTGCCTCCCTGCCGGCCGACGCCCTGGAGAGCGTCACGCTCACCGTTCCGGGCGGCGACCCAGCCCTGCTGAAGCGTCTGGAGAACGCCTCGATGGTGAAGCAGGCGCAGAAGGAGGATCGCACGGACACCGAGGACCTTCTGGCCACGGCGCGCGCCGAATACAAACGCATGATCTCGACGCTCTACGGCCTGGGCTATTACGGCGGCGTGGTCAGCGTGAAAGTGGATGGCCGCGAGGCCGCCGACATCTCTCCGCTGTCGCCGCCGAAGACGATCCGCAGCATCGACATCTCCGTCCAACCCGGCCCCGAGTTCCGTTTCTCGGAAGCCAGCGTGACGCCGCTGGCACCGGGGACCGAACTGCCGAAGGAGTATGCGCCCGGAGAGATCGCCGAGGCGAGCGTCATCGGCAAGGCCGCGGTGGCCGCGACTGGTGCCTGGCGCGACATCGGCCATGCCAAGGCCGATCTCGCGGCCGAGGACATCACCGCCAACCACGCCAATTCCACCATCCGCTCGCGCCTCACGCTCGATCCGGGTCCGAAGCTCCGCTTCGGCCCTCTCATCGTGACCGGCAACGAGCGGATGCGCACCGACCGCATCCGCGCCATCGCCGGCCTGCCCACCGGCGAGACCTATTCACCACAGGAGTTGAACGACGCCGGCGAGCGCCTGCGCCGCTCCCGCGTGTTCCGCTCGGTCTCGCTGCGCGAGGCGACCGAGATCGGCCCCGATGACCAGATCGCAATCGAGGCGACGCTGATCGAGCAGAAACCGCGCCGCTTCGGCATCGGCGCCGAGGTCTCGACCCAGGAAGGCGGCGTGATCAACGCCTTCTGGATGCATCGTAATCTCTTCGGCGGCGCGGAAAACCTGCGCTTCGACCTCGATATCGAGAATATCGGCACCACCGCTCCCGACAACGGCGTGGACTACCTGTTCTCGGCACTCTTCGTCCGCCCGGCGACCTTCATCCCCGATATCGACGCTCTGCTGCTTGCCAGCGTCGAACATGTCGACGATCCGGGCTATATCGCCAACATAGCCGAGATCGGCGGCGGCATCGCGTGGCACTATTCCGACAGCCTGGAATTTCAAGCCGGGCTGGGCTTTCGTGCCTCCAGCGTTGAGGATGCCTTCGGCGAGCGCGATTACACGATGCTGACGCTGCCGCTCGGACTCGTCTGGGACAAGCGCAACGATGAGTTCGACCCGAGCAAGGGGTTCTATCTCGGTGCGGACCTGACGCCCTTTGCTGGAATCTCCAACATGCAGGACGGCGCGCTCTTCGAACTCGACGCCCGCAAATATCTGGGCTTCGGCGAGGAGCGCAACACGGTGCTGGCGGGCCGGATGCAATGGGGCAGCCTGTTCGGACCGGAGATCCCGGAAGCGCCTGAAGACTACCTGTTCTTCGCCGGCGGCGGCGGCTCGGTGCGCGGTCAGCCTTTCCAGTCGCTGGGCGCGGGCTTTTTCGACGACACGATCTTTGGCGGCCGCTCCTATGTCGCGCTGTCGGGCGAGCTGAGGTCCTATGTCTCTGGCAATATCGGCGTCGTGGGCTTCGTCGACGCGGCCTATGTCGGCGCTGAGGAGTTCTACGACGGCTCCGGCAGCTGGATGTCGGGCGCCGGCGTCGGCCTCCGCTACAAGACCGGCTTCGGCCCGATCCGCGTCGATTTCGCTACACCGGTCGAGGGCGGCCCCGAAGACGCAGACCCGCTGCAGATCTATATCGGTATCGGACAGGCCTTCTGATGCGACATGCCCGCTACGCCGCACTCGCCGGCGCACTTCTGCTCGCCGCACCCCTGAATGCCCAGTCCGAGGAGGACGGCGGCGGCTTTATCCAGCGGTTCCTGCAGGACAAGCTCTCCTCGGCGGGCCGCGAGGTGCAGATCCGCGGCTTCGAGGGGTTGCTTGGCGGCCAGGCCCGGCTCAGGGAACTTACCATCGCCGATGCCGATGGCATCTGGCTCACCCTTCGCGACGCCCGGCTTGACTGGAGCCGCGCAGCGCTCTTGCGCGGGAACCTCCTGGTCGACACGTTGTCGGCGGGCGAGATCATCCTCGACCGCCTGCCCGCACCGGCCTCTCCGGATGAAAAAGCGCTTCCCGAGGCGCCGAAGGCCGAGGCTCCGGGCTTCGCGCTGCCGGAACTGCCCGTCTCGATCCGGATAGACAACCTGGCCATCGACCGCGCAGAGATCGGTCAGGCGGTGATGGGCGAGGCCGCAACACTCACCTTCGACGGATCGGTCCGGCTCGCCGATGGCGAGGGCGACGTCTCGCTCGTGACCCGACGGCTCGACGGCCCCGATGACGATATCAGCCTCGCTGGCGGCTTCTCCAACGAGACGCGCGTGCTTTCGCTCGACTTGAGCATGGAGGAAACCGGCGGCGGGCTCGTCGGCCGAATGCTCAAGCTGCCCGGCGCGCCGTCGCTTGCCTTTTTCGTGCGCGGTGAGGGACCGCTCGACGATTTTACCGCCGATATCGGGTTGCAGACCGATGGCGAAGACCGGATCGCCGGCCGGGTCGCGCTCGCCGGCGACGGTGCCGGCGGGAGCACCTTCGATGCCGATCTCGGCGGCAATGTCACCCCCCTGCTGCCTGAGGAGTTCCACCCCTTCTTCGGCGAGGAACTCCGCCTCAGCGCAGCAGGAAGCCGAAGCGCGGACGGTGTTCTCAACTTGCCCGACGTCTCGCTTAGCACTGCGGCCCTCGATCTCGCGGGCAGCCTGCGCCTCGGCGCGGATGGCCTGCCGACGGCCTTCGACCTGTCGGGCGAGATAGGCGATGCCGACGGCAAACCGCTGCGCCTGCCGGTCTCGGGGCCGGGCACTTTCATCGACCGCGCAGCGATCACCGCCGGGTTCGACTCCGCCCAGAGCGACCGCTGGACGCTGGTGGCCGATGTCGAGGGGCTCTCGGCCGAAACCGTGGCGCTCGACCGCCTCGGGCTCGATGGTGTCGGCCGTATCTCCCGCGAGAACGGCGCGAGCGTCACGGCCGACCTCATCTTCGACGTCTCGGGCCTCGCGCTCGCCGATCCCGGTCTCTCCGAAGCCATCGGGGACGCCTTCACGGGCGGCAGCTCGCTCACCTGGCAGCAGGGCGGCGCGCTGGAGGTCACGCGCCTTTATCTCGACGGCGCGGATTACGGAACGACGATGCTCGGCCAGGTGCGCGTCGCCCAGCGCAGCCTGAAGCTCTCCGGCGAGGGGCGTCTGCGTGCCGACGACATCTCGCGCTTCTCCACCCTTGCGGGCCGGCCGCTCACCGGCAATGCCGCGCTAGACATCGCAGGCCAGGGCGATCCGCTCGGCGGCCAGTTCGCAATCGAGGCCGATGTCACCGCCACCGGCCTCTCGATCGGCCAGGAAACGGCCGACCGGCTGCTCGACGGGCCGGTGACGATTTCGACGACGGCGCGTCGTGACACCGAAGGCACGCGGCTCGATCATCTCGACCTGCGGAGTCGTGCCGTCACGCTGGATGCCCGGGGAGAAGTCGGCAGCGGACGTTCCGATGTCAGCTTCGAGGCCGCGCTTACCGACGTGAGCCTCGTGCTACCCGGCCACGAGGGCGAGGCGACGCTGGCGGGGAACGCACGCGAGACCGAGCCGGGCGATTGGCAGGTAGGGATGGACCTTACCGGCCCGTATGCGCTCACGGGCTGGGTCGGCGGGCGGGTCAAGCCGGGCGAGAGCGACGTCTCGCTCGATCTCTCGATTCCGGACATCGCGCCGCTGGTGCCGGGCCACGAGGGCCCGCTCAACGTCAACGGACGCGCCGTCGAGGCCGCCGAGGGCGCGTGGGATGTCGATCTGGACCTTGCCGGCCCCTACGAATTGGCCGCCGCGGTCGTCGGGCGGGTCAACCCGGGTGCAACCGATGTCGATCTCGACATCAACTTGCCCGACATCGCGCCGCTGGTGCCGGGCCATTCCGGCGCGGTGGCGCTCAAGGGCAATGCCGCCGAGACCGGCACCGGCGGCTGGCGCTTCCGGCTCGGCGGCGATGGCCCCTATGAATCCAGTGTCGATTTCGACGCTGCCGTCGGCGATGGACCGGGCACGGTCAACTTCCGCGCCGCCCTGCCCGATGTCGCGCCGCTCGCGCCGGGCGTCACCGGCCCATTCAGCGCGGAAGGAACGGCATCGGAGACCGGCGGCGGGCGCTGGAACGTCGATTTCGACGCCTCCGGCCCCTATGACGCAATGGCGGCCATCAAGGGCGTGGCCGGCGGCGGGCAGAGCGATCTCGCACTCGATGTCTCGGTGCCCGATCTCGGCCGACTGGTGCCGCAGATGCCCCAGCTCGCCGGTCCGCTCCGCGCCCGCGGCACCGCCGCCGAGGCCGGCGACGGGCGTTGGAAGATCGATTTCGACGCCTCCGGACCGCAGGCCGCGACGGCCGCGCTCAACGGCCTCGTCGGCGCGACCGGCTCCGATGTCGCGCTATCTCTCGCGCTGCCCCGCGTTTCTGCTTTCGCGCCCGGCGTGCCCGGATCGCTTCGCGCCGACATCACGGCGAAGCAGGACGCCGACTCTGTCTGGCAGGTCGGCCTCGACGCGACCGGCCCCTATCGGAGTAGCGTCACCGCCGATGCCAGCTATGGCGGCACGGAAACACGCGTCGATTTCAGGGCCGGCCTGCCCGATATCGGCGCCCTCGCCCCGGCCTATTCAGGGCCGATCTCGCTTGAAGGCAGCGCAAACTCTGCCGATCTCGCGCTCTGGAACGTCCTGCTTGACGCCGGCCTGCCCTATAACGGCACCGCCTCGGTGGCCGGCCGCGTCGCCGGCGGGGACACCGAACTCAAACTGTCGCTCAGTCTACCTTCGATCGCCCCCTTTGCCCCCGGCCTTGTCGGCGGCGTCTCCGCCGATGGAACAGTGTCGCAGGCGACCGGCGGATATCGCGTCTCGCTCAACACGCGCGGGCCGCAGAGCGCATCCACCACGATCAGCGGCACGGTCGCCCAGGACTTCGCCACCGTCGCGCTTTCCGCGCGTGGCACCGCACCGCTGGCGCTCGCCAATGCCGCGATTTCGCCGCGGGCACTTCTGGGCACGGCCGCCTTCGACATCTCGGTCAATGGCCGGCCTGCGCTCGACTCCGTGTCGGGCAATGTCACGGTGAACGGGGCCGAGCTGGTCCTTCCGACGCTGCGCCAGCGCTTCACCGGCATCAATATCGGCGTCGGTTTGTCGGGTGGCAACATCCGGCTCGACGCCTCGGCGCAAAACACCAGTGGCGGCGGGGTCGCAGCGAGCGGCACGATCGCGCTTGCCAGCCTGGCGGCGGATCTCCGCGCCACGCTCGATGGTCTCGTGCTGGCCGATCCAACGCTCTTTACGACGACGCTCAACGGCGCGCTGTCGGTCTCCGGCCCGCTCACCGGAGGCGCCGCGATCACCGGGCGGGTCGATGTCGGGCGCACCGAGATCCGCGTCCCCGATGGCGGGCTCGGTTTCGGCGGCACGATCCCGGACATGCGCCATGTCAACGAGCCGGGCGCGGTCTATTTGACCCGGCAGCGCGCCGGCCTCGTCGAGACCGAGAGGTCGTCTTCCGGTGGCGGTGGCGGTGGCGGACCTGCTTTCCGGCTCGACGTCACGGTCAATGCACCCGAGCAGATTTTCATCCGCGGGCGTGGCCTCGATGCCGAGCTCGGCGGCGCGCTGCTGGTGCGCGGCACCACTGCCGTGCCGGAACCGGTGGGCGAGATCGAGCTGATTCGCGGTCGACTCGACATCCTCGGCCAGCGGCTCAACATGACCAATGGCCTTGTCACTCTCGCCGGCGGGCTCACGCCCTACATGAACCTCACCGCCAGCGCCACGCGCGAGGAATTCGAGATCCTCGTGCAGATTATCGGCCCGATCGACGATCCCGAGTTCAATCTCTCCTCGGTACCGCCGCTCCCCGAGGACGAGGTACTCGCGCATTTCCTCTTCGGCAAGAGCGTGACCGACCTGTCGCCATTCCAGGCGGTGCAACTGGCCAACGCTGTCGCCCAGCTGACCGGGCGCGGCGGCATCGGCCTCCTCGGCGGGATCCGCGAGGGGCTGGGACTCGACGATCTCGACATTGCGGAGGGCGATGACGGCAGCACCGAGGTGCGGGCCGGGAAATACATCTCCGACCGGATCTACACCGAGTTCGTGGCCGACAGCGACGGTGACACCGAGGTCGACGTGAATATCGACGTCACCAAGTATTTCACGATCAGGGGCACCGCGGATTCCAACGGCGAGAGCGCAATCGGTATCTATTTCGAGCGCGATTACTGAGGTCGCCGCATGCCGGACAATGTGTCATAGCCATCGGGACAGCCGATGGCATATCCTGTCGCGTGAAGACGTCAGTCGAAGAAACGGAGCTATTCATGCGACAGAGACATGTCCTTCTCGCATCGCTCGCCGGCCTTCTGCTTGCCGGGTGCGTCTCGAACACCCCGCCCGGCAAGAATGGCGGCACTGAGCAGCTCCGCGCGTCTCTGACCCCGACGCTCCAATGGGCCGGCGTGTCGGACGCCTGCATCGCGCAACTGCCGTCCTCGACGCTGGCCGAGGTCAAGGGGATCACATCCAAGAGCGCGCGGAGCAGCATGGATGTGCTGCAGCGCCGCCAGCGGATCCGCACTGCCGCCGGCAAGGTCTGCACGACGATCTGAAGCTGCGGATCGCGCGCGCAGGATCAGCTCCCGCGATAGGTTGAATAGCCGTAAGGCGAGAGCAAAAGGGGTACGTGGTAATGCGTCGCCTCTGCCATGCCGAAGCGGATCGGAACGACGTCGAGAAAGAGCGGCGCCGCGCCGGCCTGACCGCTCTCGACTAGGTAGCTTCCGGCGTGGAAGACCAGTTCGTAGGCGCCCGGCTCGAAGAGGTCCTCCGGCAGGATCGGCCCGTCGGTCCGGCCGTCCGCATTGGTGATACGCCGGGACAGGAACTGCCGCGCCTCGCCTTCGATGCGAAACAGCTCGATCTCGAGGCCCGCCGCCGGTTTTCCCAGCGCGGTGTCCAGAACATGTGTCGTCAGATAGCCCGCCATCGTCGTCTCCATCTTGCCTCTGCCCCGCCGAGACGGGAAACTCCCCGCGCAATGAAGCCAGACCGGAGAGACGGATGCAACGCTACCCGCGCGACATGAGAGGCCACGGCCCCACGCCCCCGAAGGTCGTCTGGCCCGGAAACGCGAAGATCGCCGTCCAGATCGTGGTGAACTACGAGGAGGGAGGCGAGAACTGCCTATTGCATGGCGACGCCGCCTCCGAGGCCTTCCTCTCCGAGATCGTCGGCGCGGCGCCCTGGCCGGGTCAGCGGCACTGGAACATGGAGAGCCTCTACGAATACGGCGCCCGCGCCGGTTTCTGGCGGCTGCAACGGCTCTTCACCGGGCGCGGCATCCCGGTCACCGTCTATGGCGTTGCCACCGCGCTCGCCCGTTCGCCCGAACAGGTGAAGGCGATGAAGGAGGCCGACTGGGAGATCGCCTCTCACGGGCTGAAGTGGATCGAATACAAGGATGTCGCCGAAGCGGAGGAGGCCGCCGACATGGAGGAAGCGGTCCGCCTGCATACCGAGGTCACCGGCGCCCCGCCACGCGGCTGGTACACCGGGCGCTCGTCCATGAACACGGTGGCGCTCGCCGCGCGCCGGGGCAGCTTCGACTATGTCGCCGATTGCTACGCCGACGACCTGCCCTACTGGATCCGCGTCGAAGGCCGCGACCAGCTCGCCGTGCCCTATACGCTCGACGCCAATGACATGCGCTTCGCCACGCCCCAGGGCTTCAACACCGGCGACGACTTCTTCGCCTATCTCCGCGACAGTTTCGACTGCCTCTATGCCGAAGGTGCGGCGGGCGCCCCGAAGATGCTCTCGATCGGGCTGCACTGCCGCCTCATCGGCCGCCCCGGCCGCCTGCCCGGCCTGGAGCGCTTCCTCGACCACGCGACCTCGCATGACGGCGTCTGGTTCGCCCGCCGCATCGATATCGCGGAGCACTGGGCGGCGCATTATCCACCGCGACAGGCACCGCGCCCAAGCGAAATGAACCTCGATGGCTTCGTCGCGGCCTTTGGCGGCATCTTCGAGTATTCGCCCTGGATCGCCGAACGTGCCCATGCGCTCGAACTCGGCCCTGCACATGATAGCGCGACGGGCGTCCATTCCGCTCTCGCCCGCGCCTTCCGGTCCGCCAGCGAAGAGGAGCGCTTCGGTGTGCTCCGGGCCCATCCCGACCTCGCAGGCAAGCTCGCCCAGGCGAGGCGTCTCACCGAGGACAGCACCGCCGAACAGGCAAGCGCCGGGCTCGACGCGCTGACCGATGCCGAACGTGCCGCCTTCACCGAACTCAACGACGCCTATGTCGGTCGGTTCGGCTTTCCCTTTATCATCGCCGTGCGGGACCACGACAAGTCCGGCATCCTCGCCGCCTTCCGCCGCCGCCTCGGGAATGACCGGGAAACGGAATTCGCCGAGGCCTGCCGGCAGGTCGAGCGGATCGCCGAACTGCGCCTCATGGCAATGGATCTCTGATGCCCGACATATCGCCAGAGCCGCTGACGCCCGACGCCTTTTCTCCCTTCGGCGATGTCCTGGAGGCGGAAGGTCCGCCCGAGAAATGGATCAATGCCGGCGCCTGCGCCCGGTTCCACGACCGCGCCCGGCTCGATTTCGGCCACGGACGGGCCGGCATTTCGCTCTTCCGGGCCGAGCCGCGCGCCCTGCCCTACGCCTTCGACCTCGTCGAACGCCACCCCGATGGCAGCCAGGCTTTCCTGCCGATGAGCGCACATGGCTTTCTCGTCATCGTCGCGCCCGATACCGGCGGTCGGCCAGGCACGCCCCGCGCCTTTCTGACAGCCCCCGGCCAGGGGATCAACTTCCTCCGCGGCACCTGGCACGGCGTGCTGACACCGCTTCACGCTCCCGGCCTCTTTGCGGTGGTCGACCGGATCGGCGACGGGCCGAATCTGGAGGAGTTCACCTTTCCGGAGAGCTGGGTGGTGACAGAGGCCTGACAGCGCGCGTCGGACGATCGACCTAAACTCTTTGGTAGCTCACAGGCGGGTTCGGAGCGGATCTCAGGGCAGCGGCACCTGGGCAAACAAGCGATCGTGTCAGATTTCGGTTTGACTTGCGAACATTATTTCCATAATTCATGAATTATGGAAAAGACAGATGCGACCTCGGCCTTCTTTGCCCTCTCCCAACCGACCCGGCTGGATATCTTCCGAATGCTGGTGCGTTCGGGAGAGCATGGGCACCATGCCGGTGAGATCTCGGAGGCGCTCGACCTCCGACAGAACACACTGTCCAACAATCTTTCGGTGTTGCTGACCGCCGGGCTGGTCGCGCGTCATCGCGAGGGCCGGAACATTCGCTACACGGCCAACACCGAGACGATCCGCGACCTGCTCGGATTCCTGCTCGAGGGTTGCTGCCAGTCGCGCCCCGAAATCTGCGCGCCGATCTTCGCGCGCTCCCCCCAAAGCATGGTGACTCCCATGTCTCAGGACAACTACACCGTACTTTTCCTCTGCACAGGTAATTCCGCCCGCTCGCTGATGGCCGAAGCCATCATGGAGCGCGAGGGGAAGGGAAGGTTCCGGGCCTTCTCTGCCGGTTCCCACCCCTCGCCGGATGGCCCGCATCCCTACGCGCTCGAGTTGCTGCGGAACCTCAACCACGACGTTTCGAGGACGCGCACCAAGAGCTGGGACGAGTTCGCCGCGGACAGCGCCCCGCAGCTCGATTTCGTCTTCACCGTCTGCGACAAGGCAGCGGCCGAGATCTGCCCGATCTGGCCGGGCCAGCCTATGAGCGCGCATTGGGGCGTGCCGGACCCGGTCGCGGCGGAGGGTAACGAGGCCCAACGCCGGCTCGCCTTCGCCGACGCCTACCGCATGATGCGCAACCGCATCTCGATCTTCACCAACCTGCCGATCGACACGCTGGACCGTTTCGCGCTGCAGAAACGCCTCGACGAGATCGGCAGGGAGAAATCGCTCGGCGAGGCACTCTGACGGCCTCGCCCCGCCGGGCCGGGTCGCCACGGCGCAAATCTGGATTGAAGCCCGCCGAAATGCGGCGCAGGACATGGCAAGGAAAGACTGAATGATCAGGATCGCGATCAATGGCCTCGGCCGCATGGGCAAGCTGGCGCTGCGTTCCTTTTTCGACCGGGGGATCGATGCAGAGATCGTCCTGCTCAACGACGCCGCGGGCACGCCGGAACAGCACGCGCTGCTGATGGAATTCGACACGGTCCACGGACGCTGGCTGGCCGATATCGCTTACGGCCCCGACAGTCTGACGGTCGACGGCCAGGAGATGCGCCTGACCTGCGAGAGGCGCATCGAGGACCTGCCGCTGGCGGATATGGGCATCGACGTCGTCGTCGACTGCACCGGCGTCTTCAAGACCGGCGCAAAGGTTCAGCCCTATTTCGAGGCCGGCGTGAAAAAGGTCGTGGTCTCGGCGCCCGTCAAGGATGGCGGCGCGGTGAACCTCGTCTATGGCGTCAACCACGACATCTACGATGCCGCGCAGCACAACCTCGTCACCGCTGCCTCCTGCACCACCAACTGCCTCGCGCCGGTGGTCAAGGTCATCCATGAGGGGATCGGCATCAAGCATGGTTCGATGACCACGATCCACGACGTGACCAATACCCAGACCATCGTCGACCGGCCTGCTAAGGACATGCGCCGCGCCCGCTCGGCACTCAACTCGCTCATTCCGACCACGACCGGCTCGGCCACCGCGATCACGCTGATCTACCCGGAACTCAAGGGGCGGCTGAATGGCCACGCCGTACGGGTGCCGCTGCTCAACGCCTCGCTCACCGATTGCGTCTTCGAAGTCGAACGGGAAACCAGCGTCGAGGAGGTAAACGCCCTCTTCAAGGCGGCAGCAGACGGCCCGCTCGAAGGCATCCTCGGCTACGAGACGCGCCCGCTGGTCTCTTGCGACTACATCAACGACGAGCGCAGCGCGATCGTCGACGCGCTCTCGACCATGGTGGTGAACGGCACCCAGGTTAAAGTCTATGCCTGGTATGACAACGAATACGGCTACGCCTTCCGCCTTGCCGACGTCACCCGTCTCGTCGTGGACAGGCTCTGATGGAAGACCGCAAACAGGGGCTCGCGGCCTATGTCGCCGTGACGGCGGCGTACTGGGCCTTCATGCTCACCGACGGCGCTCTCCGCATGCTGGTGCTGCTGCATTTCCACACGCTCGGCTTCTCCCCGATCCAGCTCGCCTACCTCTTCCTGCTCTATGAGTTCATGGGCATGGTGACCAACCTCTCCGCCGGATGGGTCGCCGCCCGCTTCGGGCTGACCCCGACGCTCTATGCCGGTCTGAGCTTGCAAATCCTGGCGCTCATCGCTCTGGCCAATCTGGACCCCGACTGGATGCTTGCCACGTCGGTTGTCTACGTGATGCTCGTCCAGGGCTTGTCGGGCGTCGCCAAGGACCTCGCCAAGATGTCCTCGAAGAGCGCGGTGAAACTGCTCGCGCCCACGACGGACGACGGGCTCTTCCGCTGGGTTGCCTATCTGACGGGCTCCAAGAACGCAGTGAAGGGGATCGGCTTCCTGCTCGGCACGCTGCTCCTCGGCTGGGTGGGTTTCACCGGCTCGGTCATCGCCATGGCGACCGTGCTCGCCACGATCCTCGTCGCCATCGCAGCCTTCATGCCCGCCGGCCTGCCGCGGGGCCGCAAGGGCACCAAGTTCCGCGAGGTCTTCTCGAAGAACCGCAACGTGAACCTGCTCTCTGCCGCCCGCGTTTTCCTCTTCGGGGCGCGCGACGTCTGGTTCGTCGTCGGCATCCCGATCTATTTCTACGCCGTGCTCTCGGACGGCACGGAGGACGGCAACCGCCTCGCCTTCTTCCAGATCGGCACCTTCATGGCACTCTGGATCATCGCCTATGGCGTGGTTCAGGCCTGGGCGCCGGGGCTGCTGAAGGCAAAGGAAAAGACCACCGACCAGATCGTCGCGCTCGCCATCCGCTGGGTCGGCCTGTTGACCGTCATCCCTGCCGCGCTCGCCATCGCCGCGCTCGTCGCCAGTGGACCGGCCGGGTGGCTAACGATCACGCTGGTGGCGGGGTTGATGGTCTTCGGCTTCGTCTTCGCGGTGAACTCCTCGGTCCATTCCTACCTTATCCTCGCCTTCACCGAAGACACGCGGGTGACGATGGATGTCGGATTTTACTACATGTCGAACGCCGTCGGCCGGCTCCTCGGCACGCTCCTTTCCGGCCTTTCCTACCAGATGGGCGGCCTGCCGCTGACACTCGGCACAGCAGCGTTGATGGCCTTCCTCTCCTGGCACGCCGCCCGCCGCCTCCAGGCGCCCGCCCCTACGCCGCAGGAAAGTTGACGCCATGAGCCGCTTCGAACGCTACTTGAGCCTCTGGGTCGCGCTCGCCATGGTCGCGGGCTTGATCCTTGGCAATGTCGCTCCCGGACTCGTGGAACTCATTGCGCGTTCCGAAATCGCATCCGTGAACCTCGTCGTCGCGGTGCTGATCTGGGCGATGGTCTACCCGATGATGGTTGGCGTGGATCTCGGTTCGATCCGAGACGTCGCAAGGGCCCCAAGGGGGCTCGTCATCACGCTTGTCGTCAACTGGCTCGTCAAGCCCTTCACAATGGCCGCGCTGGCCGTGCTGTTCTTCGAGACAGTTTTCGCGCCCTGGATCGCGCCCGCCGACGCGCAGCAATACATCGCCGGGCTGATCCTCCTCGGGGCGGCCCCCTGCACGGCGATGGTCTTCGTCTGGTCGAACCTGACGCGCGGCGACCCGAACTACACGCTGGTTCAGGTGACGGTGAACGACCTCATCATGGTCTTTGCCTTCGCGCCGATCGTCGCCTTCCTTCTGGGCGTCACGGATATCACCGTGCCCTGGGAGACGCTGCTCCTGTCGGTCGTGCTCTACATCGTGCTGCCGCTTGCCGCCGGTATGGCGACGCGGGCGAAACTCGGCGACACAATCTCCATCGACGCCTTCAAGGCCCGAATTTCGCCGGTCTCCGCCGTTGCGCTGGCGGTCACAGTAGCAATCCTGTTCGCCCTCCAGGCCGGGACCATCGTCGCGAAACCCGGCGTGATCCTGCTCATCGCCGTTCCGATTGTCCTGCAGAGCTATGCGATCTTCGCCCTGGCCTATGGCGCCGCATGGATCGCACGGGTTCCCCACCGGATCGCCGCGCCCTGCGCAATGATCGGCACGTCAAACTTCTTCGAACTGGCCGTGGCAGTCGCGATCTCGCTTTTCGGCCTCGGCTCGGGTGCGGCGCTGGCCACGGTCGTGGGCGTGCTGGTGGAAGTTCCGGTCATGCTCTCTCTGGTGGGCTTCGCAAACCGGACCTGTTCGAGGTTCCCCTGAAGGGACCGGGCACGGCGCCCGCCGGAAACACACCCTGAAACGGCGACGCCCCGCCCGGAGTGCGGGCGGGGCGTTTGCCTGGATGAGACCTGCTTCTTGTCTCTGTTCTTGCTTGTTATTCGCTTGTCCTGACCCTCAGGCCATACGTTCCGGCTTCGGGGTTGACCAGACGCGCCGATACGTCGTCGGTCCAGATCCGGTTCATCGACGCCCGTCCCGCCGCGCTGCGCTCGCCGCGGTTGGGATTATGACGTGCCTCGCCGAAGGCATATTCGTAATCGCGCGGTAAATCTCTCAACTCGTAATACGGCGTCGGCGCGGCCAGCGCGATCTCGGACGCGGCGAGCAGAACCGGTTTGCGCGCCATTGCTGCGGGCACGGCCCCGGGCATCCCCGTGCCCGTTTCGACCGCTGCCTGTCCTGCCGCTGCCGCCATCACCATGGCGAGCAGGGGTGCCGGAATGGCCCGCAACATCGTAGAAGTCCCTACTACATGTTGCGGGGAGGATGCAGGAACGGCCGAATCCTGTAAAGCGATTTTTCGTTAATCGCTGCAGGTCATTTCGTGCCGAACATCCGGTCGCCGGCATCGCCCAGGCCCGGAACGATGTAGCCATGGTCATTGAGATGGCTGTCGAGCGCCGCGGTGACAATGGGGACGTCGGGATGCGCCTCTTTCATTCGCGCCACGCCTTCGGGCGCAGCCAGCAGACAGAGGAAGCGGATATTGGTGGCACCGGCCTGTTTCAGGAGGTCGACCGCGGCGGCCGAGGAATTGCCGGTGGCGAGCATCGGGTCGACGACGATGACGAGGCGGTCGCCGAGATCCTCGGGGACCTTGAAGTAATATTGCACCGGATGCAGCGTCTCGGGGTCCCGGTAGAGGCCGACGAAACCAACCCGTGCGCCGGGGATCAGCTCGAGGATGCCGTCCAGCAATCCGTTGCCGGCGCGCAGGATCGAGATCAGCGCCATCTTCTTGCCGGCGAGCATCGGCGCCTGCATCTCGCAAAGCGGCGTGTCGATGGTCACCTGCTCGGTATCGAGCTCGCGCGTCACCTCGTAGGCAATGAGCTGGCTGATCTCGCGCAGGAGCTGGCGGAACTTGTGTGTCGAGGTGTTCTTGTTGCGCATGATGGTCAGCTTGTGCTGCACCAGCGGGTGATCAACGATCGTCAGGTGGTCAAACATCGGCTCTTTTCGCTCCGCTCGGACTTCGCTTCCGGCTCTTGAAATCGCAGATGCCGGGCGCGGCGGCAAGCGGCCGGGGCGCGGCAAAATCAGCGGGACGGTCCGGAATGCCTGCTTCTTCGATTGTCCTGCTAGAGAAAGCTCCGCCCCGGTCCACTCGAGGGCACGCCGAGATGCCGGGCGACGGAGGCCGCGACGTCGGTAAAGGCGATCTGTCCGAGGCTGCCCTGCCCGACGCCGTAGCAAAGCACCGGCACGCGCTCCCGAGTGTGGTCCGTGCCGCGCCAGGTCGGGTCGTTGCCGTGGTCGGCGGTGAAGACCATGAGGTCACCGGGCCGCAGCCGCGGCAGGATCCTGCCGATCTCCGCATCGAACCATTCCAGCGCCCGCGCGTAGCCCGAGACATCCCGGCGGTGGCCGTAAAGACTGTCGAACTCGACAAAATTGGCGAAGGTCAGGCTGCCCTTCGGCGCCTCGTCGACGAGATCGGAGAGATGCTCCATCAGCCGCGCATCCGGCCCGGTGCGAACCTCGTCGATGCCGCGCATCGAGAAGATGTCGCCGATCTTGCCCACCGCCTGCACCCGCCCGCCAGCAGCGTGGACCCAGTCGCAGAGCGTCGGCGCGGGCGGTGCGATGGCATAGTCGTGCCGGTTGGACGTGCGGGTGAACCCCTCCTCGGGAGAACCCACGAAGGGGCGCGATATCACCCGGCCGACCCGCATCGCGTGCAGCCGCGGCGCGAGCCGGCGACAGAGTTCCTGAAGCCGTTCCTCTCCGAAGCTCTCCTCGTGGGCGGCCACCTGGAAGACGCTGTCGGCAGAGGTGTAGCAGATCGGCCAGCCGGTCTCCATGTGCCGCGCACCGAGCCGGTCGAGGATCTCGGTGCCCGAGGCGTGGCAATTGCCGAGAATGTCCTCGACGCCGGCAATCTCGCGCACGGCCTCGACCACCGCTTCCGGGAAGGCCGGTTCCATTTTGGGAAAGAAATGCCACTCCCAGGGCACCGGAACGCCCGCCAGTTCCCAGTGGCCCGATGGCGTGTCCTTGCCCGGCGAGGCTTCGGTGGCCGCGCCGAACCGCCCGTAGGGCTGCATTCCCATGCCGGGGGCCGACACGCCGCCGCCGAGCCGCACCGCCTGGCCGAGCCCGAGCGCGTCGAGATTTGGCATCCTGAGCGGGCCGCTGCGCCCCTGCTCCGCAAAGCCCTCGTCGCAGGCCTTGGCAATGTGCAGCAGCGTGTTTGCGCCCTCGTCTGGCACGCCATCGTTGAAGAAACGGTCGGCATCCGGCGCGCCGCCGCAGCCCACCGAATCCAACACAACGAGAAAGGCACGAGTCATGAGGCGATCCTTTCATGAAGCAGCGGCGGTGCGGGCGCGCCCGTCTCGGTGATCTCGTAGGCGGCACGAAGGTCGCGCGCAGCGCGCTCCGCGGCATCCTCACTCGCGGCATGGACCTGTGCCAGCGGTCGCCGTGCCGAAACCCGCGTACCGATCGCCGCCAGCGCATCGAACCCGACCGAGTGGTCGAGCCGGTCGCCCTCGCGCAGCCGGCCGCCCCCCAGCGTGACCACGGCCATGCCGACTGCCTCGGTGTCGATCCGTGCGACGATGCCGGGGGCATCGGGGAACACGTCGCGCACCACCGGCGCCTCGGCGAGGTGCCGCCGCCAGCTCCCGACGAAATCCGCCGGCCCGCCGAGCGCGTGGATCATCCGCTCGAATGTCTCGGCCGCTTCGCCGGAGTCCAGCACCGTACCGATGCGCGCGGCACCGTCTTCGGGTCCGTCTGCGAGACCGCAAAGCGCCAGCAGCTCGCCGCCGAGCGCCAGCGTCAACTCTTTCAGCGGCCCTGACGGGACCTCTCCGGTCAGAAGCTTCATCGAGGCCGCGACTTCCAGCGCGTTGCCTGCCGTCTCGATCAGCGGCTGGCCCATCTCGGTGATGAGCGCATTCGTGCGACAGCCGGCGCCTTCGGCGGTCTCCACCAACGCCCGCGCAAGTGCCCGCGCATCCTCGGGGGTCTTCATGAAGGCGCCCGAGCCGCATTTCACGTCGAGCACCAGCGCCTCGAGCCCGGCTGCCAATTTCTTCGACAGGATGGAGGCCGTGATCAGGTCGATGCTCTCGACCGTGCCGGTCACGTCGCGGATCGCGTAGAGGCGCTTGTCCGAGGGCGCGATGTTGCCCGATGCGCCGACGATGGCGCAGCCGACCGTGCCCACGATCTCGCGCAGTTGCGCCTCAGAAACTTCAGCCGTGTAGCCCGGGATCGCCTCCAGCTTGTCGAGCGTGCCGCCGGTATGGCCGAGGCCGCGGCCCGAGATCATCGGCACATAGGCACCGCAGGCTGCCAGCGCGGGCGCAAGCGGCAGCGAGACGCAATCGCCCACCCCACCGGTTGAATGCTTGTCGACCACCGGGCCGGGCATGTCCCAGGCGAGCACCTTGCCGCTGTCGCGCATCGCCCGGGTCAGCGCAACGCGGCGCGCCTCGTCGAGCGGTGCGCGACAGATCCCCATGGCGAAGGCGCCGACCTGCGCGTCGGTGACCTCGCCCGCGCCAATCGCGGCGCCGAACCAGGCCATCTCGTCGACCGACGGCCGCGCCCCCACGCGAAGTCTGGCCAGGATCCGCTTGGCCTCCATCCGCTCAGGCCCTGTCCATGTGGTCTGCCGAAAACGCGCCGGGCAGCAACTCCGCGACCGTCATGACCAGCTCGGCACCATCGGTTGTCGCCATGGTCACCTTCACATCGCCGTCGACGGCAAATTCCCGGAGCTTCTGCCGGCAACCGCCGCAGGGCGGCACGGGCGCCGGGCTATCAGCGATCACCGCCACCTCGGCAATGGCGTATTCCCCCGCCGCGGCCATCGCGGCAATCGCGCCGGCCTCTGCGCAAGTTCCTTCGGGATAGGCCACGTTCTCCACGTTGCAGCCGGAATGGATCGCCCCCGAGGGCGTGCGCAGCGCCGCGCCGACCCGGAAGTTCGAATAGGGCACATAGGCGTTCTCTCGGACCGCGCGGGCGGCCTCCAGAAGGGTGGTGTCAGTCATGGCAAGCTCCGTTTCGACCACTCTGTGCCCGGTCGCGCGACGATGCAAGGGGAGGAAACCCGGCAGCGTCCACCGCATCGACTAAGGTCAAAATGCTGCACTGCGGCGACATGCCTCGGCGCCGCAGCATACGTTAGCGCCCAAAGAAGCCGCACCTTACCGGGCAACAGACTTGCGTAACCGCCCCCCTTTTGCGTAACTCCTGCGAAATTCGGAGGGAGAGACACGATGGGATATTCCGACGTCTATGACGCCTGGAAAGCGGACGCGAACGCGTTCTGGATGAAGGCGGCCGAGGAGATCGCCTGGTATCAACCGCCGTCGAAGGCGCTGTTCGACGACAAGGCCCCGATGTACGAGTGGTTCTCGGACGGGATGGTCAATGCCTGCTACAACGCCGTGGACCGCCACGTCGAGGCCGGCCGCGGCGACCAGCTCGCGATCATGCACGAAAGCCCGATCACCCATTCGACCAAGGGCATCACCTATTCCGAGCTGCGCGACCGCGTGGCCTCCCTTGCCGGCGCGCTGAAGATGCGCGGCGTCGAGAAGGGCGACCGGGTCATCATCTACATGCCGATGATTCCCGAGGCGCTGGAGGCGATGCTCGCGTGTGCGCGCATCGGCGCGATCCATTCGGTCGTCTTCGGCGGCTTTGCCGCGCATGAGCTCGCGGTCCGGATCGATGACGCCACGCCGAAGGCGATCATCGCCGCGTCCTGCGGCCTCGAGCCGGGCCGCGTGGTCCACTACAAACCGCTGCTTGACGACGCCATCGAGCAGGCCACGCACAAGCCCGAATTCTGCGTCGTGTTCCAGCGCGAGCAGGAAGTGGCCAAGCTCGTGGAGGGGCGCGACTTCTCTTGGCACGGCTTCCAATACGGCGTCAAGCCAGCCGAATGCGTGCCCGTCGAGGGCAATCACCCGGCCTATATCCTCTACACCTCCGGCACCACCGGCCAGCCCAAGGGCGTGGTGCGTTCGACCGCCGGCCACCTCGTCGCGCTGCAATGGACGATGAAGAACATCTACAAAGTCGGCCCCGGCGAGCGTTTCTGGGCCGCCTCGGATGTCGGCTGGGTCGTCGGGCATTCCTATATCGCCTACGGGCCGCTGATCGCCGGCGCGGAGACCATTGTCTTCGAGGGCAAGCCGATCGGCACGCCGCATGCCGGCGTGTTCTGGAAGATCATCCAGAACCACCGGGTAAAGAGCTTCTTCACTGCGCCAACCGCGCTGCGCGCGATCAAGCGCGAGGATCCGAAGGGCGAGTGGATCAAGCGTTACAAGCTGCACGACCTGCAGGCGCTGTTCCTCGCCGGCGAGCGAGCCGACCCGGACACGGTGAAATGGGCGCAGGAACATCTCCGCGTGCCGGTGATCGACCACTGGTGGCAGACCGAGACCGGCTGGGCCATCGCCGCCAACCCGATCGGGATCGAGGAGCTTCCAGTGAAGCTCGGCAGCCCGTCGGTGCCGATGCCCGGCTATGACGTGCATATCCTCGACGAGGGCGGGCACGAGGTCGCAGCGGGCGAGATGGGCGCCATCGCCATCAAGCTGCCCTTGCCGCCGGGCACGCTGCAGACGCTGTGGAATGCCGAGGAGCGCTACCGGAAGTCCTATCTCTCCCACTTCCCCGGCTATTACGAGACCGGCGACGCGGGCTACAAGGACGAGGACGGCTATCTCTACATCATGGCCCGGACCGACGACGTCATCAACGTCGCCGGCCACCGGCTCTCGACGGGTGCCATGGAAGAGGTTCTCGCCGCCCACCCGGATGTCGCCGAATGCGCGGTCATCGGCGTCGCCGACGAGCTCAAGGGCCAGTTGCCGCTTGGCTTCCTCTGCCTGAACGCCAACCACGGGCGCACGCCGGAAGACGTGATCAAGGAATGCGTCTTCATGGTGCGCGACCAGATCGGGCCTGTCGCGGCCTTCAAGCATGCCTGCGTCGTCGATCGCCTGCCGAAGACGCGGTCGGGCAAGATCCTGCGCGCGACGATGCAGAAGATCGCCGACAGCCAGGAGTTCAAGATGCCGGCGACGATCGACGACCCAGCGATCCTCGACGAGATCACCGAGGTGCTCAAAGGGGCCGGCTACGCCAAATAGGCCCGCCGGCCAAAGTACGGAAAATCGGGACGCGCGCCCCGCACGTTGCCGGGGCGCGCACGTCCATTCGAAGTCGCTCTACGCTGTGTTCGACGCGCCGGGAACGGATCCCAGGCGGCCGTGACCCGCGGCTGCGCGCCGAAAGCAGACATCGTGGCTCCGGAGTGATACCATCCGAGGACGCGCCCTTCGATTTTCGAACAGGACCGTCCATGACACGCATCGCACCCCGGTCCGAGGCCGATGGGGTCCTTAGTGCCCTGACCCTCGGTTTCGTTGCCGATCCTTTCATGCGCTGGCTCTACCCGGAACCGGACGCCTTCCTGAAGCATTTTCCCCGCGTCATGGACCTCTTTGGAGGACGGGCCTTCGACCACGGCGCCGCGCATCGAAACGACGACTGCTCCGCCGGCGCCCTGTGGCTGCCGCCCGGCGTCCACCCGGACGAGGAAAACCTCGTCGCATATTTCGAGCAGACCGTCGCGCCGGACAAGCACGACGCGCTCTTTGCGACCTTCGAACAGATGGACGGATTTCACCCTGAAACCCCGTGCTGGCATTTGGCCTTCATTGCTGTCGACCCGGCGCTTCAGGGCAAGGGGATCGGCTCAGTCCTGATGGAGGCGGCGCTCAGGCAATGCGACGCCGACGGACGGCCAGCCTATCTGGAATCGACGAACCCGGCGAACCTGTCGCTCTACCGCCGCTTCGGATTCGAACAGGTCGGAGTGATCGAGACCGGACGGGCCCCGCCCCTGTTCCCGATGTTCCGCCCGGCCGGCTGAGCCTGCGCCTAAAGCGACCGCGTCAGACGAACTGCTCCCGGATCAGCCGTTCCTCGAGCCCGTGGCCCGGGTCGAAGAGGATCCGGTGACGCAGCCGCGGCTCCGAACGGATGATGACGGTCACCGCATTGCGAACCGACGAGCGGCTGTCCGCCTCGGCCATGACCGGGCGCTTGTCCGGCTGCAGGACGTCGAACCGGACCTCCGCCGTCGACGGCAGCAGCGCACCGCGCCAGCGCCGCGGCCGGAAGGCCGACATCGCGGTCAACGCCAGAACCTCCGAGCCCACCGGCACGATCGGGCCGTGGGCGGAATAGTTGTAGGCAGTCGACCCGGCGGGCGTGGAAACCAGCGCGCCGTCCGCCACCAGTTCCTCCATGCGCACCCTCCCGTCGACCGAGATCCGGAGCTTGGCGACCTGCGGCCCGGCGCGAAGCAGCGAGACCTCGTTGATCGCCAATGCATCGTGCTTCGCGCCATCGGCGGTGATCGCCCGCATCGCCAGCGGCGTGATCACCTCTTCCTCCGCGGCCTCCAGCCGTTCGATCAGCCCCTCCGCCGCGTAAGCGTTCATCAGGAACCCCACGGTGCCGCGATTCATCCCGTAGACCGGCGTGTCGAGATGCTGCGTGTCGTGCAGCGTGTGCAGCATGAAGCCGTCGCCGCCGAGCGCGACGATGAAATCCGCCTCCACGGCATCGCACCGCCCGTAGCGCCGCTCGAGCTCCACCAGCGCACCCTGCGCAACATGGGCGCGACTCGCCGTGAATGAAATCTTCGCCATGCCCAAGGGGCCTCCCGCCGCGCCCGTCGTTTCGCAAACGTCATCCCCCGGCGCTATCGGAAACGCAACCCTCTCCTGGCGGCGCGCGGCCCGTCGATGCCGCATCTTCCCGGGTTTTGTCTTGCCGCGCCATGAGCTACATCCCGGCTGAACGACACAAGCGGACCGCGCGCGGCCGCCCCGAGAAGGAATGCGACCATGACCCAGGATACCGGCTTCTTCACCGAGGATCTCGCAACCCGAGACAACGAGATCGCCGAGGCGATCGGCCTCGAGCTCGGCCGCCAGCGAGACGAGATCGAACTCATCGCGTCGGAGAACATCGTCAGCCGCGCGGTGCTGGAGGCCCAAGGCTCGGTGATGACCAACAAATATGCCGAAGGCTACCCGGGCAAGCGCTACTATGGCGGCTGCCAGTATGTCGATATCGCCGAGACCCTCGCCATCGAGCGGGCCAAGGAGCTGTTCGGCTGCGGCTTCGCCAACGTGCAGCCCAATTCGGGCAGCCAGATGAACCAGGCGGTGTTCCTCGCCCTGCTGCAACCTGGCGACACTTTCATGGGGCTGGACCTTAACTCGGGTGGCCACCTGACCCACGGCTCGCCGGTCAACATGTCCGGCAAATGGTTCAACGTCGTCTCCTACGGCGTGCGCCAGCAGGATCACCTGCTCGACATGGAGGACATCCGCGCCAAGGCCCTCGAGCACAAGCCGAAGCTGATCGTCGCCGGCGGCACCGCCTATAGCCGGGTCTGGGACTGGGCCGCCTTCCGCGCGATTGCCGACGAGGTGGGCGCCTACCTGATGGTCGACATGGCGCATATCGCCGGTCTGGTCGCCGGTGGCGCGCATCCGTCGCCGCTGCCGCATGCCCATGTGGTGACGACCACGACGCACAAGTCGCTGCGCGGCCCGCGGGGCGGCATGATCCTGACCAATGACGCCGACGTCGCCAAGAAGGTGAACTCGGCCGTCTTCCCCGGCCTTCAGGGCGGCCCGCTGATGCATGTCATCGCCGCCAAGGCCGTGGCCTTCGGTGAGGCCCTCCGGCCGGAATTCAAGGACTACGCTGCGGCGGTCGTCGCCAATGCCCGCGCGATGGCGGACGAGTTGATGAAGGGCGGCATTGACATCGTCTCCGGCGGCACCGACAACCACCTGATGCTCGCCGACCTTCGCCCCAAAGGCGTGACCGGCAAGGCCGCCGAGAAAGCGCTCGGGCGAGCACATATCACCTGCAACAAGAACGGCGTGCCGTTCGACCCCGAGAAGCCCTTCGTGACCTCCGGCATCCGCCTCGGCACGCCGGCCGGCACCACCCGCGGCTTCGGCGAGGACGAGTTCCGCGCCATCGCCCGGATGATCACCGAAGTGGTCGACGGGCTTGCAGCGAATGGTGAGGAGGGCAACGGCGAGGTCGAGGAGAAGGTCAAGGCAGAGGCAACGGCGCTCTGCGCCCGCTTCCCGCTCTACCCCGACCTCTGAACGCGCGGAGGGCGGGGCACCGCGCCGAGATCCACCTAGCGCGCCGCCTCAATGACCGCCGCGAGCTCCGCCTCCGAAAGCGCCACCGGGTTGGCCTTCATCGAAGACGAGCTTGCGGCAGCTTTCGAGGCCGCGGCCCGGTCCGCTGCCGAAACGCCCTGTGCGTCGAGCCCGGCCAACCCGGCGGCCCGCGACCATGCCGCGAGCCGTTCGAAGGCTGACTCTGGCGCACCGCCGAGGGCCTCGGAGATCCAGCCCCGGATCTCCGCGATCCGTGCCAGGCTCGCTGGCTCCGTCATCCCCGCCGCGTTCGCTGCCAGCCCGTGGGGCAGCAGCACGCCGCAGAGAGCGCCATGCGCCGCGCCAGACATCCCGCCAAGCGGCCCGGCCAACCCATGGATCGCTCCGAGCCCGGCATTTGACAGCGCCAGCCCACCGCAGAGCGAGACCCAGGCCATCGTGTCCCGCCCCGCCGAGTCCTCCCGTTCCATCAGCCGGCTCAGCGCGCCGAGACCCGCCGGGATGGCGGCGCGGCAAAGCGCATCGGTCAAGGGATTGGCGCGCGTGCAGAGATAGGGCTCGATCACCTGGGTGATCGCATCGAGCCCCGCGGCAAGGGTCACCGCACGCGGGCAGCCATCGGTCAGGCCCGGATCGATCACGGCGAGCGCGGGCAGCATCGCCCGGTCGCGCAGCGACACCTTGCGCCGTGCCTCCGGCACCGAGATCACCGCGTTGCGCGTGACCTCGGTGCCGGTGCCGGCCGTTGTCGGCAGGGCGGCGAACGGAAGGGCCGGGACCTCCAGCGGCAGGCCCCGGCCCACCACCTCTAGATGGTCGAGCATCGGGCGCGTCGCCGGCGCCAGCGCCGCGATCGCCTTGCCCGTGTCGATCGCGGCGCCGCCGCCGATGGCCACGACGGCCTCCGTGCCGCCCTCCCGCGCCTGCTCCACGCCGGTCTCGATCAGCGCCACGTCGGGCTCGCCGGACGCCGAAAACGGCAGAACCGACCGCCCCGCCGCCTCCAGTCCCACGCGGAGCCATTCCGACCGCGACGCGTCGGCACCGGTGACGAGCAGGATTCGCTGCCCCATCCCGGCGAGATCGCCGATCGCGCGACGAGCCGCACCACGCCCAAAGCGGATCTCTGTCGCCGTTGCGAAAACAAATTCCGGAATCATGACACACTCCCTGTCGTGCTGGCCTTGTCGCGCGGAAGCCCGCCGGCCGCGTCGCTCGGGTTGGGCTGTCGCGAGACCGGGGGTATCGCCTTGGGCCGCCAATGGACAGCGATTCGCTCGGGCGGCGTGAGGCGGCTTCATAAACAATGCCGAAAATACCTCCTTTCCGCGGCCTGCCAGCGGGTGATTGCTGTTCCCGCGGCGGGCAAAGCCCTCTATGACGCGGCGGACAAGAAACGACATTGGGGAGGCAGAGATGACCGGGATCCAGGAGTACTGGCAGAACTATATCGATGGCGAATGGGTTGATGGCGGCGCGGGCCGCATCGACGTCATCGACCCGGCCACCGGGCAGCTGCTCGCCGTCCACGCGTTGGCAGATGCGCGGGACGTGGATTTCGCGGTGCAGGCGGCCCGGCAGGTGCATCTCGCGGGCGAGTTGGCCGGCCTCAGGCCCGTCGACCGTGGCCGGATGGTCCAGGCAATGGGCCGCTTCCTCATCGACAATCTGGACGAGATCGCCCCGGTCCTGACGCGCGAACAGGGCAAGACGCTCTGGGAGGCACGGGTCGAGATCCACGGCGCGGCGCGCTATTTCGAGTATTACGGCAACCAGGCGGAGACGCTCGAAGGCCGCTCGATCCCGCTCGGCGCGCGCTATTTCGACTTCACCGTGTTGGAACCCTATGGCGTTTCTGGGCAGATCATCCCCTGGAACTACCCGCTGGAAATGACCGCCCGGTCGCTCGCGCCGGCGCTGGCCACGGGCAATGCCTGCGTCATCAAGTCTCCGGAACTGGCGCCGCTCAGCCTGAGATGGATCGCGCTGGCCGCCGAGGCGGCGGGCCTGCCCTCGGGCGCGGTCAACATTCTCTGTGGCTACGGGCGCGAGGCGGGTGCGGCTCTGACGCATCACCCGCGTGTGAACCAGCTCGTCTTCACCGGCTCGGTGCCGACCGGCATCGCCGTGGCCAAGGCCGCCGCGCTCAATGTCGTGCCCTGCGTGCTGGAACTCGGCGGCAAGTCGGCGGCGATCGTTCACGAGGATGCCGATCTCGACGCCTTCGTCGAGGATGTCCGCTGGGGGATCTATCTCAATGCCGGGCAGACCTGTTCGGCGATGTCCCGCGTCATCGTGCACGAAAGCCGGCATGACGAACTGGTCGACCGGATCGCCGACATGGCCGAGGGGCTCTCGGTCGGCCCCGGCATCGACCGGCCCGCTTTCGGCGCCTCGATGGGCGCGATGATCAGCGAGCTTCAGAGGGACCGCGCCGAGTCCATGGTCACCGAAGCGATCAGTGCTGGCGCCAATCTTGCCACCGGCGGGCGGCGGCCGAAGAACCATGTCGGCGCTTTCCTCGAACCCACCGTTCTGACCGACGTGACCCAGGACATGGCCATCGCCAACGATGAGGTCTTCGGGCCGGTCCTCTCGGTGCTCCGGTTCCGCGAGGAGGACGACGCGATCGAGATGGCGAACGCGACGCCCTACGGGCTGGTCGGCGGCGTCTTCACCCGCGATCTCGACCGGGCCACGGCGGCCGCCCGGCGGCTGCGCGCAGGCCAGGTCTTCGTCAACGAATGGTATGCGGGCGGTGTCGAAACGCCGTTCGGCGGCTACGGCAAGTCCGGCTACGGGCGGGAAAAGGGGCGCGAGGCGCTCTGGAACTACGTTCAGACCAAGAACGTGGCAATCCGGCTGGGCTGAAGCGGCCCGATCCGGCGGCGACTCCTCCATAGCTGCGTCCCGACCTCGGCGAAATGCCGGACGCCGCGCGACAGACCGTCGCCGGGGTGGGCGGATTCGCCTCTGCCGGATCAGCCATGAATCTCTTGACGCCTTGAAAACAAAGGCATTCACTTCTCTTGCGCGTGACCGAAATACCAGGGCCGGAACCGGTCGAAATGCACGCCTTGATAAACATTCAAGAAATAGCATATAACGCCGGCTGCCCCGAAAAGAGGAATCTCAAGATGATCGCTAGGCTGCTCATCCTGCTCGCATTGCTGGCCCTGCCCGGTCTCGCCCTGGCCCAGGACGCGCCGGTGGCGCGCAACATGGACGTCACCGCGTGGAAGGCCGTCTTCGGCCGCATCGAGGCGCGCGACCGCGTACCCGCGCGCTCCCGGCTCGGCGGAACGCTCGTGGAGATTGCGGTCTCCGAGGGCTCCCGCGTTACACCCGGCGAGGTGATCGCCCGAGTGGTGGACGAGAAACTGAACCTCCAGCTCGGCGCCATCGACGCGCAGCTCAGCTCGCTGACGGCGCAGCTCGAGAATGCCGAGGCCGAGCTCGCCCGCGGCGAGAACCTGCTGCAGCGCGGCGTGACCACGGCGCAGCGACTCGACGCTCTGCGCACCCAGGTCGATGTCATCCGGGGTCAGATCGGCGCGCAGGAAGCCCAGCGGGCGGTGCTCGAGCAGCAGGAGGCCGAGGGCGCCGTTCTGGCGCCGATCGAAGGCACGGTGCTTTCGGTGCCGGTGACGCAAGGCTCGGTCGTGCTGCCCGGCGAGACCATCGCCGAGATCGGTGGCGGCGGTTTCTACCTTCGGCTCGCCGTGCCGGAGCGCCATGCCACTAAGCTCGAGGAAGGCGCACAAATCCTCATCGAGGGACCCGGCGGCGAGATGCAGGGCCAACTCGCCAAGATCTATCCGCTGATCGAGAACGGCCGCGTTCTGGCCGATGTCGATGTCGAGGGCCTGTCCACCGACTTCGTCGACGCCCGCGTGCTGGTGCGCCTGCCGGTGGCGTCGGAGCCGGCTGTGGTCGTACCGGCGACCGCGGTCGAGACCCGCATGGGTCTCGATTTCGTCACCATCGCCGGTCCGGACGGCACGCCGATCGCCCGGAGCGTCGTGCCGGGCGAGCCTTTCGAGCAGGAAGGCGAGACCCTCGTGCGGATCCTCTCCGGCCTCGAGGGCGGCGAGACGCTGGTGACCGACCATGACTGACCCCGTCTCGAAGGAATCGCTCGGCATTGCCGGCGGCCTGACCCGTGCCTTCATCAACTCGGCGCTCACCCCGCTGATGATCCTCGCCGCGCTCGCCATGGGCCTCGTGGCGCTTATCTCGCTGCCGCGCGAGGAAGAGCCTCAGATCTCCGTCCCGCTCGTCGACATCCACATCCAGGCGCCGGGCCTGCGGGCGCAGGACGCCGTCAAGCTCGTCACCGAGCCGATGGAGACCATCGTCAAGGGCATCAACGAAGTCGAGCATGTCTATTCCCAGACCTCGGACGACTATTCGATGGTCACCGCCCGTTTCCTCGTGGGCACCTCGGCCGACACCGCAATCCTGCGAGTCCACGACAAGGTCCGCGCCAATCTCGACCGAATTCCCGTCGGCATCGATGCGCCGCTGATCGTCGGCCGCGGCATCGACGACGTTGCGATCGTCTCGCTGACCCTCTCGCCGAAGGATCCCGCGAGCGGCTTGAGTGCCAACGACCTCACCCGGCTCGCGCGCGAGCTTCAAGTGGAGATGGCCAAGATCGAGGATGTGGGGCTCACCTATCTCGTCGGCGAGGCCTCCGAGGCAATCCGCATCGCGCCCGACCCCGAGCGACTGGCGCTCTACGGCGTGACCCTGCAGCAGCTCGCCGCCAAGGTCGAGGGCGCGAACAATGCCTTTTCCACCGGCCTCGTGCGCGACGAGGGCGAGCAGATTGCGCTGGTCGCCGGCGAGACGCTCAAGGCACCGGTCGAGGTCGCCAACCTGCTGCTCACCACCCGCGACAACCGGCCTGTCTATGTCCGCGACGTCGCGAATGTGAGCTTCGTGCCCGACACGTCGGACCGGATCGTCTCGAACGTCATCCGCACCGAGGACGGCGAGATCATCCGCACCCCCGCGGTCACACTCGCGCTGGCCAAGCGCGCGGGCGCCAATGCCGTGGTCGTGGCCGAGCAGATCCTGCACCGGGTCCACCTGCTCGAGGAAGAGTTGATCCCCGACACCGTTCAAGTGGACGTCACCCGCGACTATGGCGAGACCGCCAACGAAAAGGCGAACGAACTCCTGTTTCACCTTGGCCTCGCGACGGTCTCCATCGTCGCGCTGGTGCTCTTCGCCATCGGCTGGCGCGAATCCATCGTCGTCGCGGTGGTGATCCCGGTCACCATCCTGCTGACGCTGTTCGCCGCCTGGATCATGGGCTACACGCTCAATCGTGTCTCGCTCTTCGCGTTGATCTTCTCGATCGGTATCCTCGTCGACGACGCCATCGTGGTGATCGAGAACATTGCCCGCCACTGGGCGCTGCCCTACAAGGGAACCCGGGTCGAGAAGGCGATCCGCGCGGTAGCCGAGGTCGGCAACCCGACCATCGTCGCCACGCTCACGGTCGTCGCCGCGCTCCTGCCGATGCTCTTCGTATCGGGCCTCATGGGGCCCTACATGTCGCCGATTCCGGCGAATGCCTCCGCGGCGATGATCTTCTCCTTCTTCGTCGCGGTCATCATCACCCCCTGGCTGATGGTGAAGATCGCCGGCCGGGCGCCAGCGCATGACCCCAATGACGAGGCGCATCACGGCGGCACGCTGGGACGGATCTATTCGGCTGTCGCCCGGCCGCTGCTCCGGACGAAGTTCGGAAGCCTCGTCTTCCTGCTCGCCGCCGCCGTGCTCTCCTTCGGCTCGCTCGGCGCGCTCTACACGCGCGACGTGACGGTGAAGCTGCTGCCCTTCGACAACAAGTCGGAGCTTTCAGTGGTCATCGACCTGCCGGAGGGCGCGAGTGTGGAGGACACCGATGCGGTTGCACAGGCGGTCGCACGGGAGGTGCTCCAGCTCGAGGAAGTCGTTTCGGTCCAGACCCATGCCAACGACGCCTCGCCCTTCAACTTCAACGGCCTCGTGCGGCACTACTACCTGCGGGCGCAGCCGCAGATGGGCGACGTGCAGATCAACCTGACGCCCAAGGGCGAGCGCGAACGCTCCAGCCACGAGATCGCGCTGGAAATCCGGGAGCGGATCGCCGGAATCGACGTGCCCGAAGGCACCAACCTCAAGACGGTCGAGCCGCCCCCGGGGCCGCCGGTCATCGCGACGCTGCTCGCCGAGGTCTACGGGCCCGATGCTGAAACCCGCCGGGAGGCGGCCGAGAAGATCCGCGAAGCCTTCGCCTCGGTTCCCTACGTGGTCGATGTCGACGACAGCTTCGGCGTCCAGCCGCGGCGGCTGCGCGCGACAATCTCGACCGACGAGCTGGAATTCTTCGGCGTCGACGAGCAGGACGTGTTCACAACGCTAAGCATCCTCAACGCCGGCCAGACCGTCGGTTATTCGCATCGCGGCGAGGGCCGCTACCCGATCCCGATCACGGTCGAGCGCGGCAAGGAGGACCGCGTGGTGGACGAGCGCTTCCTGTCGACGCCGATCCCGGCCAACGTGCTGCCCGGCGCGCGGGGCGTGGTGGAGCTTGGCGACGTGGTACGGATCACCGAGGAACACGCCTCCTACCCGGTCTTCCGCCATAACGGCCGCGCTGCCGAGATGGTCACCGCCGAACTCGCGGGCGATTTCGAGGCGCCGCTCTACGGCATGTTGGCCGTCGCCGACAAGATCGAGGAGATAGACTGGCCCGAGGGCCTCAAGCCCGAGATCCGGCTCAACGGCCAACCCGAGGACGAGAGCACCGTCACGCTGCTCTGGGACGGCGAATGGGAGGTGACCTTCGTCACGTTCCGCGACATGGGTGCGGCCTTCGCCGTGGCGCTGCTCGGCATCTACATCCTTGTCGTCGCGCAGTTCGGCTCGTTCAAGCTGCCGCTCGTCATCCTGACGCCGGTTCCGCTCACCTTCCTTGGCATCATCTTCGGCCACTGGCTGTTCAACGCGCCGTTCTCGGCGCCCTCGATGATCGGCTTCATCGCGCTTGCCGGCATCATCGTGCGGAACTCGATCCTGCTGGTCGATTTTATCCGCAATGCGGATCCGACCCAGGACAAGGTCGAGACGCTGATCGAGGCCGGAGCGATCCGGTTCAAGCCGATCCTGCTGACCGCCGTGGCAGCGATGATCGGCGCGGTGGTCATCCTGACCGACCCGATCTTCCAGGGGCTCGCGCTCTCGCTGCTCTTCGGCCTGCTGAGCTCGACCCTGCTGACAGTTCTGGTGATTCCGGCGATCTACCGGGTATTCCGGACCTGATTCGACGCGGGCGGCCCGGCCGGGCCGCCCGCGTCAAAAAACTTGGAGGTGAAGATGCGAATCCTGTTCACCGGCGGATCCGGCAAGGCCGGACGCCATGTCTGCCGCTATTTGCGCGACCAGGGGCACCGGGTCGTCAATGTCGACCTGACGCCGCTTGGCGAGCCGGGCATCGACAACCTGACCGCCGACATCACCGACTCGGGCGCAATGTTCAACGTGATGACCAGCTATGCCGATTTCGACGAGCTGGAGCCGGGCACCGGCGTGCCGCGATTCGACGCGGTGGTTCATTTCGCCGCCATCCCGCGGATCCTGATCGCACCCGACCACGAGACCTTCCGCGTCAACACGATCGGCACCTACAACGTGATCGAGGCAGCGGTGAAGCTTGGCATCCGCAAAATCGTCTTCGCCTCCTCCGAGACCACCTATGGGGTCTGCTTTGCCGATGGTGTGGCCGATCCCGAATACCTGCCCGTCGACGAAGAGTACGACGTCAACCCGATGGACAGCTACGGCCTCTCCAAGGTCGTCAACGAGAAGACCGGCCGTACATTCCAGCGCCGGTCGGGCGCCGACATCTACGGGCTCCGTATCGGTAACGTGATCGAGCCGCACGAATACGAGACGCTGTTCCCCGGCTTCTTTGCAGACCCGGCGAAGCGCCGGCGCAACCTCTTCTGCTATATCGACGCGCGCGATCTCGGCCAGATCGTCGACCTCTGCCTGAAGACGGACGGCCTGGGCTTCCAGGTCTTCAATGCCGGCAACGACAGCAACGGCATCAACCTGCCCAATACCGAACTCCTCGCCCGCTTCTTCCCCGACGTGCCGGTCACGCGGGCGCTCGACGAAACCGAGGCGCTGTTTTCCAACCGGAAGATCCGCGAGATACTGGGCTTCCGCGAACAACACGACTGGCGCAACTACGTCCCGGAGGACACGCAATGAGCAAACCCGTCATCGGATTTATCGGCATCGGCCTGATGGGCCACGGCATAGCCAAGAACATCCTCGAAGGCGGCTACCCCCTCGTCACCATGGCGCACCGCAACCGCGCCCCGCTCGAGGATCTGGTGTCGCGCGGCGCGACCGAAGCGGCGGGCACGGCGGAGCTTGCCCGGCAATGCGACATCATCTTCCTCTGCGTCACCGGCTCACCGCAGATCGAGGCATTGGTCCGTGGCGCGGATGGAATCGCGGCCAATGCCAAGCCGGGGAGCATCCTTGTCGATTGTTCGACGGCCGATCCCACCAGCACCGAGGGTCTCGCCGAGGAGCTTGCCGAAAAGGGCATCTCGATGGCCGACGCACCACTCGGTGGCACCCCGGCCCAGGCGGAGGAGGGCGAGCTCTCGGCGATCGTCGGCGCCGACCCGGAGACCTTTGCCCGCATCGAGCCGGTTCTGGCGACATGGGCCGCCAATGTCCTGCATCTCGGCCCGGTCGGCCAGGGTCACAAGATGAAGCTGATCAACAATTTCATCTCGCTCGGTCAGGGTGCGCTTCTCGCTGAGGGCATGGCGATGGCGCGCAAGGCGGGGCTCACCGTCGAGCAGTTCCACACCGTCATCGGTTCGAGCCGCATGCATAACGGCTTCTACGACACTTTCATGAAATGGACGCTCGAACACGACGAGAATGCCCACAAGTTCACCATTTCCAACGCCCACAAGGACATGCGCTACCTCGCCAGTCTCGCCATCGCCACCGGCGCGGTGACCCCTGTACAGGCAGCGCTGCGCAATGACCTCTGCGCGATGGAGGCGGCCGGACAGGGTGGACGTTACGTGCCGATGCTTGCCGATTTCATCGCAGAGGTGAACGGTCTGGACACGGAAACGTCGGAGTGAACGACTGCGTCCGGCCGGCGAGGTCCCGGAACGGCGTCCTGCGGACGCCCTCCGGAGCGCGCCGGGCCATCGGGGAAGGGCACAACGCCGAAGTCGTCGGGCGTTCCGAAGCAAGAGGCGGGCCGTCGGGAAAAAGCCTGAAAAGGCCGCTTGACGCCGCCCGCCCCGCGGCCTAGAACGCCGCTCACGCCGCGCGGCACAGGCTGTCGCAGGCGTACGGCGAGCGGTTGTAGCTCAGTTGGTTAGAGTGCCGGCCTGTCACGCCGGAGGTCGCGGGTTCGAGCCCCGTCAACCGCGCCATCGCCACCCGGACAAAGGGCCCCTGCCTCGGCGGGGGCCTTGTCGTATCGAACCACCCCAACTTCGCCTCGGCATCGCAGACAATAATTTCAACGGGTTGGCGAAGTTCCTCCCCTCACCTCTCGGAAGCCTCCGGTTTGTGGAGCTTCTCCGGTACGGCGCGCCTCAGGAACCTCAACGCCCGAACCATCGCGCGGTGCGGACAGTGCCAAACTCCTCCTTGTGGGTGCGTCCCTCGAAAGAGGGAGCGTGGTAGACGGACTTGAGAGACGGGCCCGTCAGGAAATCCAGGTCCGCCCAGCCAAGGCGGCCGTCTCCGAACTCGACAAGGCAGCTCCCCGTGCCGGTGTTCGGGCTCGGCACGCCGCCACGTGTCTTGGCGAGAATGGAACTTGCCACGGCGCGGGCCTGGCTCTCCGCGAAGGATCCAGCTTTCGGCAATCCGGTCTTTGCCACGTCGCCGATGGCGTAGACGTTGGGCACGGATGTCTCCATCGAACTCAGGTCAATCGGAATCCATCCACCCTCGGTCAGCCCGCTGTCGATGACGACCTCGGGGGCCTGATGCTTGGGAACACCGAGGAACAAGGCACAGGGAAGCTCTGTCCCGTCGTCGAGCACCGCCGTCCCGCGATCCGCTTCAAGCGCCATTACCGTTCGGGACAGGAGCACACGAATTCCTGCCGCCTCGAAGGCCTCCATCAAGGCTCGCGAAAGGTCGGCGGAGGCGGGCATCGGGCTCGACAGTGGAGAGACCAGCGTGATCTCGCACTGGTCCCGCACGCCCCGTTCGGTCAGGTAGTGGTGGAGCGTCAGGGCGCATTCGCTCGGCGCCGGCGGGCATTTGTAAGGAAAGCCGCAGATCCCCACAATCGCCGGACCTTTCGAAAACCCGGGCAAAACCTCGCGCAGCCGGTTTGCCCCGGGCACCGAGTAGAACTCGTGGCCGTGCTCGGCCAATCCAGGGGTCGCGGCGATGTCGAAGTCGGTACCAAGAGCGATCACGAGGAAGTCGGCCGAATGGACGCCTTGGTCTGTCGTCACGCGTCGCGCCTCCGGATCGATGGCGGTGATCGTCTCCTGCACAAGACGCACGCCGGGCCGGGCAAAGCTGCGATAGGGAAGGCGCACCGCCTCCAACGTTGCCCCGCCGAACATCACGTCGAACTTGGAGTAGCCGAAGACAAAACTGTCGCCCTTGTCGATCAGGGTGACGTCCGCTTCCTCTCCCATCGCTTCCGACAGAAGAGTAGCCAGTTCCATGCCGCCGAACCCGGCTCCCAGTACAAGAACTCGAGACACGGTCTTATCCCTTTTCGGCAGGTACCGTCATCGGAGGGGTCCGCAGATTGCAGGCTGTCTCCGGGATGAGGTTCCGGTTGCATTCCCGCACAACGCTAGAGGGCTACATGCCGGTGCGGCAAGCCGTCTTTGACTTTCGCTGTGCTTCGGGACCGCCGCGGACAAGATTTCCGTGCGACAGAATCGATTATGGGCATAGCATTGGCACGGGTCCCGTCTGCCAGGGACCATCGCTGCGCGTATCTCCGGGCCGGTCCGCGCCCGGACGAATGATCGGCGGTATCGACCCGTGGCCACATCGGATCTCGGACGTAAAGAAGGGCTCGAACGTGCTTGAAAAGAAGAAATACCCGATCGCAGAGATCTATGTGCCCACCAAACGGAAGAAGACCCTCGAACCTGCCAAGGTCGAGGCGCTTGCCGAGAGCATCATCGATATTGGCCAGACGACCCCGATCCGCTTACGGCAGGGCAAGGGGCGTTACGTCCTGATCGAGGGGCTGCATCGGCTCGAGGCGCTTCGTGCATTGGGAGAGGAGAGCGTCGAGGCCTATCTGGTTCACTCCCGGTTGCACTAGAACGATGAGCGTCCTCCGAAGTGCCGAAAGCGCGCCGTCGAAGCGAACGACTTTCCGTGGGGGCGGCGGAAGACCCGGGGCCGCTTTAGCGCTCCAGCATGTCCACCCTGCCCTCTCGCGCGCGGTAGACGACACCCTGCCGGTCGTCCAGAAGATCCGTTTCCTCGATTGAAAGCCCGAGGATTGCGCCGCGGAGAAGCTGCGAGGTGACGCCATGCGTGACCACGATCGACGCCGCGGGGACGGCCGCCAGAAAGGATGCGACCCGCGCCTGCATCTCCTCGAGACGCTCGCCGCGGGGGGCGGAGAACTTCCATAGGAAAGAACCCGGATTCGCCCCGGCATCGGGCGCGGCACGCAGGATATCGTCATATCCGAGCCCCTGCCAGTCGCCCATCGCGACCTCGGCCAACCGTGCGTCGGTGATCGGCCGTACCTCCGGGAGCGCCAGTTTCGCCGTCTCGAGTGCCCGCCCCTGCGGACTGCAATAGACCGGCAGACTCGCGGCGCCGGCCGCGCGAAGGATTTCACCCTGCCGGACCGCCTGTGCCCGTCCGCGTTCGGTCAGAGGAGAATCCAGCCCGCCCTGCATCCGTCCAAGGACGTTCCAGACCGTCTCGCCATGGCGCAGAATGAACATCGTTCCCTCGATCGGAGTTGTCTGCCCGACACTGGGTTTCAGCCAGGGCGAACCCCGGCTGTCGCCCGCGTTTACGGTGTCAGTAGACCTTCGGAACATAGAGCTCGTCGGGAAGCACCTTGCGCTCGTAATCGGGATTGTATCTCCGCTCCGGCAGCTCGACCTTCTCGTGCTCGACAGGCTCGTACGGGATCTTTGTCAGGATATGCTCGATGCAGTTCAGCCGCTCGCGCTTCTTGTCGTTCCCTTCGACGATATACCACGGCGCCTCGGGGATGTTGGTGCGGGCGAACATCTCCTCCTTGGCCTTGGTGTATTGCTCCCAGCGAACGCGGGACTGAAGGTCCATGGGGCTCAGCTTCCACTGCTTCATCGGATCGTGAATGCGGACCTGGAACCGGAGCTGCTGCTCGGCATCGGTGATCGAGAACCAGTATTTCAACAGGATGATACCGTTGCGGACCAGCATCCGCTCGAATTCCGGCACATCGCGGAAGAACAACTCGACCTGGTCCTCGGTCGCAAACCCCATCACCCGTTCAACGCCGGCACGGTTGTACCAGGAACGGTCGAAGAGAACGATCTCGCCGCCCGCCGGCAGGTGGGGAACGTAGCGCTGGAAATACCAGCTCGACTGCTCGCGACGGTTGGGCGCCGGCAGCGCCACCACGCGGGCCACGCGCGGATTCAGACGCTGGGTGATGCGCTTGATCACCCCGCCCTTGCCGGCCGAGTCGCGCCCCTCGAACAGGATGCAGACCTTAGCTCCTGTCGCCTCGACCCAGTCCTGCACCTTGATCAGCTCCGCCTGGAGCCGCAGCAGGTTGCGGAAATAGACACGGCGGTCGAGCAGGTCGGGATGCGCGTTGCGATAGATCTTGCGGATCTCCCGGCTCAGCATGGGTTCGGAGAATTCCAGCTCGAAGGTCTCGTCCAGCGTTTCCTCGAGCTCGGCCTCGAGCCAGTCCTTGTGCATGTCGTCTAGCGGGTCGTCGTCGTACTGGTCGTCCATCATCTGCCATCCATCCTGAAACCGTCCGGCGCCGCCGAAGCGCCGCCGCATCCGCGCCTACCACCTGATTGTAACAAGTCAAGCCACGCGCCCCGACCCGCTCCTGCCCGGCGGCGAGGCTCCAAGCGCGCTGCAGGTATTTCGCAGTGTTTGTCGGCGCCGGTTCCAATTGGACCACAGTCCTGGGGTTATATCCTCGTGCAGTGTCGCAAAGGGGGCGTCGTCAGGTCGCTCCCGCGCCGTTCCCCATTTCATTGCGACCCGACTTAGCATGGCCGGCGAAAGTGTGAGATTGTGAGGAAAATGTTTAAAGCAAATGACGTCAGGACAGACACGCAAGTTTTTCGCAGGAGGCGCCCCGCACCGACATCTGCGAGACCTGCACCCAGACCGCGCTGGAGCAGTTCCTCGAAGCGCTGGACGCCTCCATGGCACCGCTTCTCAACCTGACCGGACTGTCGATGCTCAACCCGCCCGAAGCCGTTGTCGAGACGGAACTGCTGGAGCCCGATGGCTCGAACACCCGATACCTGTTGCGCGGCCGGGCCGAAATCGAGGGCTATTTCGAAAGGCTTTCGGAACGGCTGGCCTCCACCCAGCATGTCGAGCGGGATCGCGGCATTCGAGCAAGGCGGGCGCTCTGGAGCGGAACCTTCCGCGCCATCCGGGTTTCGAACGGCGCGCCGATTACGCTCAATGCAAGCTACAGGCTCGAGTTCGACGAGGCCGGCCTCGTCATGCACCAGTCGACCCGACTCGCGCCAAGCCGGTCGCGCTGAGCCGGAAGCCCGATATCTATGGGAGTTGGTGTGCGGTCGGAGTAATGCCTCCCGGCCGACGGGCCGTTAGAGATCCATGCCTTGCGGACCCGCCGCAACGAGCCGCTCGGCCCGAGCCGGCCGGCGCAGCATGATATAGAGCCCGGAAGCGAGGATGATCGCCGCACCGCCCCAGGTCATAATTCCCGGCCGCTCGCCGAAGACCGCGATGCCGAGCCCGACGCCAAAGATGAGCCGCGTGTAGCGGAAGGGAGTGACCGCCGAAACCTCGCCCACGCGCATCGCCTGGGTCAGCGCCGAATAGGCGGCGATGCCGAACCCCGTGCCAGCGAGAAGCGACAGCACCGCAGAAGTCGCCGGGACTGCGGCGCCGCCAGTAACAGCAAGAAGCAACAGGCCGGTGGGGACCAGCACCGAGAAGCCGCAGAGGCCGATCTGGGCGAAGGAGAGGCTTCTGGGCGCGGCCCGGGTCGCGAGATCGCGCCCGGCAAACCCGGCCATGCCGAGTATGGCGACGACCGCGGTGGCGTCGAACCCAGTGGCACCGGGCCGGAGGATCAGCAGCACGCCGCCGAACCCAGCGCAGATCGCCAGCCAGCGCCCCGCCCCCACCCGCTCCCTGAAGACCATCGCGGCGCCGGCGACGACGACGAGCGGCGTCGCCTGAAGGATCGCCGAGGCAGTCGAGAGGGGCGTCAGCGCGATGGCGAGCGTGTAGAAGAGCCGCCCGCAGCATTCGAACCCCGCCCGCAGGACCATCGACGGTGCGAGCATCGCCGGGTGCAGCACCGGCTCGCTGCGGAGCAGGGACAGCGCGGCGAAGCCGATCGTGCCGAAGAGGCCGAAAAGCGCGATCACCTGACCGACCGGCATCTGCGCCGAGGCGGATTTGAGCAGCATGTCCTCGAGCGCGAAGCCTGCCATCGCCGCGACCATGAACCCCGCGCCGACCAGGTTGTCGGACAGGTTGCGCATCTCAGTCGAGCGCAGCTGGGTCTTCCCCGAGCAACCTGAGCATCTCCTGCGCCGCAGCGGCAGGGGCAAGCTCCCCTTCCGCGACGAGCCGGCCCAGAGCGTCCATCCGGCGACGCGCCTCGGTGGAGGCCGAGAGCCGGGCCAGCAGGCCCTGCCGCACCTCCTCCTCGAACCAGTGCCGCGCCTGCCGGGCGCGGCGGGCGTCCCAATGACCGTTCTCCCGGCGCCATTCCGCCAGCGCGGTCATCTCGTCCCAGGCCTTTTCGAGGCCGTCGCGCGCCACGGCCGAGACGGTCATCGCCTTTGGGAAATCCTTCGGGTCCTCGGGACGTTTCCGGAGCAGGTGCAGGGCGCCGGCGTAGTCGGCGCAGGTCCGCATCGCAACAGGCTTCAACTCGCCATCGGCCTTGTTGACGAGGATCAGGTCGGCGATCTCCATGATGCCGCGCTTGACTCCCTGGAGCTCGTCGCCACCCGCGGGTGCCAGCAGCAGCAGGAAGATGTCCGACATCTCCGCCACCATCGTCTCGGATTGCCCGACCCCCACCGTCTCGATCAGCACCACGTCGTACCCCGCCGCCTCGCAGAGCGCGACCACTTCGCGGGTCCGCCGCGCAACGCCGCCAAGCTGGCTCTGGCTCGGACTCGGGCGGATAAAGGCGTTTGGGTTGCGCGATAGCTCCTCCATCCGCGTCTTGTCGCCGAGAATCGAACCGCCCGAGCGCGCCGAGGAAGGGTCCACGGCAAGCACCGCGACCTTCAGTCCGCGCTCCGTGAGCATCATGCCGAAGGCTTCGATGAAGGTCGATTTGCCGACACCGGGCGTGCCCGACAGGCCGAGCCGGAGCGCCTGCCGCCCGTTCCCCGCGATCTGCCTTCCCAGCTCCACGGCCATGGCCCGGTGATCGGTGCGGTTGCTCTCCACAAGCGTGATCGCGCGTGCCAGCGCCCGGCGCTCGCCCGCCAAAACCCGTTGTGCAAGATCGTCGATATCCATCCACTCGTCCCCCGGTTTCGTTCCGGACCCGTCTTTCGGATGCCGAGGGCCAAATGTCCAGAACCGTCCCCCCCGGGCGTTTCGCCGCGCGGGCCGGCGCAGAACAGCGGAGAGCCTCGCGCTATCCGATAGCCGCGCCGTGCTGTTGACCTGTGCGACGTTTTGCGGCCCCTTGCTGGCAGATATCACTGCAAAGGATCCCCAATGCGCCGGCCCCTCATCGTCGCTGCCCTGCTGTTTCTCTCCCTGCCGGCTTGCGCCGAGGATGGCCAATTCTCGGTCTCGCTCTCCGGCATCCCCGCGGGCGTGCTCGCCTACAGCGGGTCCGAATCCGGCGGACGCTACACCACCCGGGGCGAGGCCGCCTCGACCGGGCTGGCGCGCGGGCTCTACCCGACGCAGGTGACCACGGTCGCCTCCGGTCGGGTCGAAGGAAACCGCTATACCCCTGAAATCTACAAGGAATCGACGACGAAAAAGGGCGAGACCAAAACCACCGCCTTCCGCTATTTGAACGGCCGGCCGGAGATCACCAAGAATCCGCCAGACACGCGGCGCAAATCCTATCACGCCGATCCCCAAGGGCAGGCCGGCACCGTCGACCCGATGACCGCCGCATACGCGATCCTGCGTGACCGCCCCGCGGGGCTCGCCTGCAACCTCGACATCTCGCCCTATGACGGCCGCGAACGGACGCGCATCCGCCTCTCGGGCGGAAAGCGGGAGGGCGACACGCTCACCTGCCCCGGCACCTATTCCCGCGTCGCAGGCTTCTCGGACAAGGACATGGCCGAGCGCGTGCACTGGCCGTTCACCGTGGTCTACAGCATCCTTCCCGACGGCACCCACCGGGTAAGCAAGGTGACCGTCCCGACAAGCCTTGGCAAGCTGCGCATGACCCGGCACTGAGCCGGCGCGCCGCTCCTCGTGGCGGAGATCCTGCCGCTTCCGACACTGCGCCAGCGCCTCCTCAGGGCGCCGCGCCGAGCCCCTCGAGCACCGCGCGAGCCGCCCGCAGGCCCGGCGCCTCCTCGCCCGCTCCCAGCCGGTCCATCGTCAGCCGCATCGCGGCGCGCTGTGCCTGCGGCCGTTCCAGCGCATCGAGCAGCGCCGGGGCAAGGTTCCCGGCACGGCACATCCGTCCGGTGAACTCGGGCACGGCACGGGTTTCCGATACCAGGTTCACCAGCGTCACCGTGTCCACCAGCAGCATGCGCTCGACCATCATGCGGGTGAGCCAGTTTGCGTCGTAGCCGATCACCATCGGCGTCTCCGCCGCCGCCAGTTCCAGCGACACCGTGCCGGAGGCCGCAAGCGCGACATCCGCGGCCGCGAAGGCGGCGCGCTTTTCCGCCGTGACATCGCTGTTTGCTCGTCCGCGCGGATCGAGCAGGATCGGCGCGCCGGGCCAGTCCGCGAGCGCCGCCGCCATCGCCTCGGCCTTTGCCGCAACCGTCGGCACGACGATCCGCGCCTCGGGCCGCCGGGCCAGAACCTGCGCGAGCGTCTCGCCGAAGACCGGCGCAAGCCGCTTGATCTCGCTTCCCCGAGAGCCCGGCAGGGCGAGGATCAGCGGTGCATCGGCGGGGATTCCGCGGTCGGACCGGAATGCCACCGCCTCTTCCGCCGTCGCCTGCGGTTCGGCCACGATCGGGTGGCCGACGAAATCGCATCGCATGCCATGCGCTTCCATGTAGGGCGGCTCGAAGGGCAGGAGCGCCAGCACCTGGTCGACCGACGGTGCCATCTTCGCCGCGCGTTCCGGACGCCACGCCCAGACCGTCGGGGCGACGTAGTGGACAGTCCGCTGCCCGGGCTGGCGCTCGCGCACCTCGCGCACGAGCCGCAGGCAGAAGGCCGGCAGGTCGATGGTGATCAGGACATCGGGCGCGAAGCGTTCCACCGCCTCGACAGTCTCGAAAAGCCGCCTCCGCAGCGACAGGTATTTCGGCAGGATCTCGACGATCCCCATCAGCGACAGTTCCGACATCGGAAAGAGGCTCTCGAGCCCCGCCGCTTCCATCTCCGTGCCACCGATGCCGCGAAACGTCACGTCCGGCGCCAGCTCTCGCAGCCCGGCCATCAGCGCCGCTCCTAGGCGGTCGCCAGACGGCTCTCCCGCGACGATGAAAACCCGCATCTCAGCCGCCTCTCGGTCGGACCCAGAGGAAGAGCCCGGCCGCATCGGCCGCCTCAAGCGCCGCCTCCCGATCGAGCAGGATCACGCCGCCGGCTTCGATCACGACGCCGCGCAGACCGGCCTCGCCGGCCGCGCGGATCGTCGCCGGGCCGATGGTCGGAAGGTCGACGCGGCGGTCCTGACCGGGCTTTGGCGCCTTGAACAACAGTCCGCCCTCGGGAAGCCCGTCCGGGCGATGACGGAGCGAGGCGAGCATCCAGTCGGTGCCGGGCATGGCCTCGATCGCCAGCGCCTGACGGCGGGCGACCACACAGGCCTGACCGACATCGGCCGCGCCCATCGCCGTCACGATCGCCTCGCCGCGGGCGGCGTCCTTGCGGTCCTCCGGGCCGGGCTGGGCGCGCGTCGGCACGCCCGGTTCGGGCAGCAGTTCGGGCAGGATCTCGTGGGCGCCGCGCACCGCCATTCCGTTCTCCTCGAAAAGCGCGATCAGCTCGCGCAATGCTCCATCGTCGCCCTTGCCAAGCGCGCGCACAAGCCGCGGCACCAGCAATAGCGTCGGAAAGTCGAGATATCTCAGGCTCAGCTTCGGCCGCGTGATACCGCCCGCGAAACAGACCTCGTGCACGCCCTCCCGCCGCAGGCGGCGCACCAGCCCGCCGAGGCTCTCGAGCCGAAACCGGATATCCGGCGGTACCGCCTCTGGCGCACCGGAATAGGCGCAGACCATCAGCTCCCGCCCCGCCTGGCGCCAGCGCTCGGCCAGAAGCTCCGGCAGGCGCCCGTTTCCGGCGATCAGGGCCAGCATGCGCCGCCCTATTCCGGCATGTGGAAGCTGCGCTCACTGTCGCCGCGGATGAAATCGACGATCTGCTGCACGTAGTCGCTGTCCGATGCCTCGCCGAGCGCCGCCGCGCGCTCCTGGAAGGTGCCGCCCTCGGCCGCCAGTGCCTTGTAGGCGGCGCGCAGTTCGGCGATGTCGATCCGCTCCAGCCCGCGCCGCTTCAGCCCGATCAGGTTCAGCCCGACGAGGTGCGCATCATCGCCCTGCACCATGCCGAAGGGAATCACGTCCTTCACGACCTTGGAGAGGCCGCCGATGATCGCGCCCTGGCCAATCCGCACCCATTGGTGCACGCCCGAGATACCGCCGATGATCACGTCATCCCCGACGGTGACATGGCCGGCAAGGCCGGAATTGTTGACAAGG
The DNA here is from genome assembly GCF_004146235.1 of Tropicimonas sp. IMCC6043. Lineage (GTDB taxonomy): Bacteria > Pseudomonadota > Alphaproteobacteria > Rhodobacterales > Rhodobacteraceae > Tropicimonas. Next base: position 59,300 of record NZ_SELO01000018.1, read on the forward strand.
ATCACCCGGTCTCCGACCTGGCAGTCATGCGCGACGTGGCTGCCGGCCATCAGCAGGCAGTCGTCTCCCACCCTCGTGACGCCCCCCCCGCCCTCGGTGCCGGGGTTGATCGTCACATGTTCGCGGATACGCGTGCGGGCACCAATCAGGAGGCAGGTATCCTCTCCGTGGAATTTCAGGTCCTGCGGGATCTCGCCGATCACAGCAAAGGGAAAGACCACCGTGTCGTTGCCGATCGTGGTGTCGCCGGTGACCACGACATGGGACTTGATCACCACGCCTTCGCCGAGCTTCACTTTCGGCCCGATGACCGAGAACGGCCCGATGCTCACACCCGGCCCGATCACCGCCCCCTCATCGATGACCGCCATGGGGTGAATGCGGGCGGTTGCGTCGATGGCCATGCTCAGCTCTCCGCGGAATCGGTCTTGGGCAGTTGTACCATGGCGGAAAATTCCGCCTCTGCGGCAAGTTCGCCGTTGACGATGGCGCGCCCCTCGAACTTGCCGATGCGGGACCCGGCGCGTTTCACCTCGACATGCAGCTCCAGCACGTCGCCCGGCACAACCGGCCTGCGGAACTTCGCCTTGTCGACGGTGGTGAAGTAGATCATCAGCTGCTCGGAGATCCCGCGCGAGAGACCGATCAGCACCGCCGAAGTCTGTGCCATCGCCTCGATCACCAGCACGCCGGGCATCACCGGGTGGCCGGGGAAATGGCCCTGGAAATGCGGCTCGTTGAAGGTCACGTTCTTGATCCCGACGGCGCTCTTTCCGGGGTCGATATCGCGCACATGGTCGATCATCAGGAAGGGGTAGCGGTGCGGCAGGATCTTGAGGATCTTCTCGTGATCCGCCTCAAGCAATGCTTGGATCTCTTCGGTCATGTCTCAGGCAGCCTCGTTGTCGTCTTCCGGCCGCACCCGCGGCTTCCGGGCGTCCTACACTGCGCGTTGCCTCGCGGCAAGCGACGCGGTCGGAGCGGGATGACGGAGGACAGGTCCCCGGCGCGTCCCGGCAGGGCCTGCGGCTGCGTGATCCTCTCCGGGAGGACGTCGCGCAGGAAGATCTCTACAGCGCTGGCCGCCACGAGGGCAGCGGCGGCAAGATCGCCTTACGCTTCGGGACCAGTATCGAGGAGCCAGCCACCGGGACCGGCGACGCGATCGGGCAGGAACGCGATGAGCGTTTCGTGCACAATGCAGGTAGCGAAGAATGCGGTGAAAAGATCACCCATCGAAATCTGTGCGAGCCATTCCATAACGGTCTCCTTCTAAAAAATACTCCGCTGAGAGTCGCTTTTAAATGGGGCGGGCTCGTGACGAATGATTGTGAAAACTCGTACATTCTCGCCTGTCCCGAAGCGCAAGCGTCAATGGGCGGAGCACCGAAGAGATCTGGAGCCCGGCTCGGAACCGAAACGTCTTGCGAAAGGCGCACAGGAGGCCGAACCCGGCGATCAAGTCTTGGACGATCCTTGGCCGCGGTATACCCAGTTGAAGGTTCCCGCCCGTCTCGCAGGTCCGATCCATGCTCTACGCCTACCGATCCACCGAAACCACCCTCGACCCGATCGACCCGGCCGGAGCCGGGCTCGGCGACGCCGTCTGGATCGACCTCTTCCTGGCGCGGCCCGAACAGGTTGCGGCGGTCGAAGCGCTCGGGGTCCAGGTGCCGGAGCTTGCGGACATGGAGGAGTTGCAGCTCTCCAGCCGGCTCTACCGGCTCGGCGGGGCGAATTACATGACAGTCGTGCTTCCAGGGATGTCGCCCGACGGCCGCCGCCTGTCGCTCCCGCTCTGCCTCGTGCTGGGCCCGGAACGGCTCGTGACCGTGCGCTTCCACGCGCCCGAGGCGCTCGCCGCCTATCCCGAACGCGCCGGCAAGAGCGGGGCCGGCTGTGGGTCGCCGGCACGCATCTGTCTCGGCCTCGTCGAGGAGATGGTCGACCAGCTCTCAGACACGCTGGAGGAGATCGGCCGCGCGCTCGACACGACCTCCGGTGAGGTCTTCGATGGCGGCAAGCTCAACCGGACCGTGATGCTGCAACGCGCGCTGGAAACCACCGGCCGGTTCGGCGTGCGCATCGGCGCGGCGCGCCATTCGCTGCTGACGCTGGAGCGCGCGATAAATTATCTCGAACAGTTCCCGACCGGCACGGACGACCCGAAGACGATCCGGCACTTGCTGCACGGCCAGGCGCGCGACATCGCGGCGCTCTCGGTCCATGCCGACTACCTCGCCGCCCGCGCCTCTGTGGTGACCGACGCGACGCTCGGGATGATCGGGCTGGAGCAGAACAAGTCGGTCTCGATGCTCTCGGCGCTTGTCGCCCTGTTCGCACCGGCGATGCTGATCGCCTCCATCTACGGGATGAACTTCACCTGGATGCCCGAGCTCGACAGCAGGTGGGGGTTTGCGCTGGCGCTGGCCGGGATGGGGATCTCGGGCATCGCCACCTACATCTTCTTCCGGAGACGCGGATGGATGTGAGGCCGAAGGTGCAACATGGACATCGGGCGAAGGCGCGCGGGCTCGGAACTTGTTCCCCAACGGCCCGCCGGCCCATAATCCGGGAAATACCGGCTCGCCGGAGACCTTCGCGCGGACTCTCCCTTCGCTGCGTCAGCCGGAGAGCGTGTAGCGATGCAGGTGGTGGAACATTCCGTCCTGGCCCTCGCCGAAGAGACAGATTTCCCGGATGCGGAAGGGACGCGGCAGGAGCGGCTCGACCACCGGCTCAAGGCGCGCGGCGATTTCCTGCGCGTCTTCCGCGAGCAGCGGACCCGAGAGCGTGAGATGGAAGCGGAATTCCTCCATCACATACGGGTAGCCCCATTGCTGAAGCAGCACCTCCTGGCGCGGCGTGAGTCCGGGTGCGCGGCGGCGGGCCAGTTCGGCCTCTTCGGGGGCGGCGCGGAAGCCGTCGAGCGTCTCGACAATGCGGGCGGCAAGCAGCGCGAGTTGCACTGTATCGCCCTCGGGCATGAGCGCGAGAAAACTGTCCAGTTGCGACAGGGTCAGCCCGTCCAGCAGCACCGGCGCAAGCGAGGATGCCAGCGCTTCCGTCGCGTTGTGAAGCTCGGCCACGTCGAAGCCGGGCTTCAGCCGGAAGGGCGGCTTCAGCGTCCCGTGAAAGCCGTATTTCCGGGGCGTTCCGGTGATCTCGGCCACCGGCATCGGAAGTCCGGGCAGCACAGGATGGGCCAGCCTGCGGCCCGCGCGCGGATCCCAGCCCAGCCAGGCGGCCCCGAAATCGGCGAGCCGGCCCGGCGGCGGCGCATAGAAAATCGCGTAACGCGTGAAACCATCCATGGCGTGCCTCCTTCGATGCGCCTAGCACAGTGCGCGGCGACGGGCGAGAGCGGAGAGAGGGAGAACCGGCGATGGGCGAGTTGATTCTGGCGAACGCGCAACTGGTCCTGCCGAACGAGGTGATCCTCGGCGCGCTGCGGATCACGGAGGGGCGGATCGTCGGGATTGATCCCGGCCGCGCTGTGCCGGCGGGCGCGGTGGATTGCGAGGGCGACATGGTGATGCCCGGACTCATCGAGCTGCACACCGACAATCTCGAGCGCCATATCCAACCGCGCCCGAAGGTCGACTGGCCGCATGACGCGGCAATCATCGCGCATGACGGCGAGATGGCCAGCGTCGGCATCACCACGGTCTTCGACGCGATGCGGGTCGGCTCGGTGCTCGAAGGCAAGACCGATTACCGTGCCTATGCCCGCCAGCTCGCCAACGAGCTTCTGCACCTTCGGGCGCAGGGCGCGCTCCGGGTCAGCCACTTCCTGCACCTGCGTGCAGAGATCTGCTCGCAGACCCTGGTGCAGGAGATGGCCAGCTTCGGGCCGGGCGACCGGATCGGCATCGTGTCGCTCATGGACCACACGCCCGGTCAGCGGCAGTTCCGCGACATCTCCCGGCTCAAGCAATACGTGCAGGGCAAGCGCGGATTGTCGGACGCGGATTTCGAGGCGCATGTCGAACAGATGAAAGGGCTCCAGGCAAAGCACGGCGCGTTGCACGAGCGGATGGCGGTCGAGGAGGCGCGGCGCTACGGCGCGGTGCTGACGAGCCATGACGACACGCTGGAAGCGCATGTCGAGACCTCGGCCGCCCACGGCGTACGTCTGGCGGAGTTTCCCACCACGCTGGAGGCGGCCGCCGCCTGCCGGGCGCGGGGGATCGCGGTCATGATGGGCGCGCCGAACCTGATCCGCGGCGGCAGCCACTCGGGCAATGTCGCGGCACAGGACCTCGCCGAGGCCGACCTGCTTGACATCGTGAGTTCCGACTACGTCCCCGCGGCGCTGCTCTCGGCGGCGCTGATGCTGGGAGATCTCTGGGGCGATGTCGCGCGTGGGATGCGCAGCGTGACCCAGGCTCCCGCCGACGCGGTCGGACTGGCCGATCGCGGGCGGCTGGAACCCGGCGCGCGGGCCGATGTGATCCGGGTGCATCGGGTGGCCGGCGCCGGCGCATTGCGCGGCGTCTGGGTCGCGGGGCGGCGGGTCGGATAGTAGATCAGCCGGCGTTTTGGCGCTCCGGAAAGACCGGGAGGCGGCGATGACTTCCCGCTACCGGTGCAGCGCCAATCCGTCGATACGCGCCTCGATCCGGTCCAGCATGGCGAGGTAATCGGGGCTTTCGACATCCCCGTAGGTCTGCTCGAACTCGTCGCCGGACATGATCTCGGGGATGCCTCCAAAGGGCACGATGACGTCGTTTTCGCCTTCGATCCGCGCAATCAGGTCCGGCCAATCCTCCGCCGGCGCGGCCATAAGAGTATTCGACATCCGGATCCCGGAGTTGTTGGCGGCCAAGTCGGTGAAATCGAAGCCACCCGACTTCAGCGTATCGTAGAGCTCCTTGAATTCCCCGACCGACACCGCGAATCCGCGGTTGCTCGCGGCCTGCAGCGCGGCGGCTGTCGTGAAATGCCTCCGGCTGTCGATGCGCCCGTTCAGCGTGAGCGCGCTGCAATCCTGCTCCGGCTTGTCGGCGACCGGAGCATCGCCGACAAGACCGCCGACGATCAACGTGAAATCCCGCGCGCCGCAGACGCGCGTCAGCGCGAGAATGGCCGAGGTATAAGCGTTCTGGAGACCTTCGGTGCGGCTTCCTTCGAGCGCGGCTTCGAGCGTGAACACAAGATAAGGCAGGTAGCTTCCCTCGCTCGGAAGCTCTCCCTGATCCATCGCAGCCAGGAGCGAGAGGTAGTAGCGATCGACGTCCTCCGCGCCGGGCAGATCCGAGCCCCGCATGGTTCCGAACAATCCGCGCATGACGCCGTTCTGGCCCATTTCGTTCAGCTCGAGATCGAAGGACACGACGTCGCCGCGAATCTGCATTGCCGTCGCAGCGTCCAGAACGGAATCTCCGAACCCGTCGCCGACAATCAGGTTCGCCCCGATGCGTCCGGCCTCGAGCGCCAGGTCCGGAGAAACGGCATGGCGTCCGATCTGCACGGCGGACAGCGTGAGACGGTCGTCGAATTCCGGAGCGGTGGCAAGCAGGTTCAGCCACTTCGTTCTGCCGGCGAAGGACAGCGGAACGGATGCCGTGCCGTCGATCTCGCCGTCCCGCACGGCCACCCGGCCGCGGAAGCCGGGAACGAACCGCGCTCCCAGGCGTATGACGCTGTTCAACTGGGTCTCGGTTGTCGAAAACGGCTCCGGCACGGGCTGATCGGGTTGAATGGCCGCGCGGACACCGCGCACGAAGGCACGCGTTTCGACAACGTCTTCGGGCACCGGCGGGCCCCCGAATGCGATTGCGGGCTGGTCCTCCAGGAATAGCATGGCGAGCACCGCCACCGAGACGACGAGAACTAGCGTCAGCGTGAGCAACACTCTCAGCAATCTGGCAGCCAACCAAACCAAAATGAAATCCTCAAAAACCGCGACATTCAGGGATACGACCGGCAAGCGAAATCTCTACCTGCCGGACAGGGAGGCTACAGAGCCCGCCCGCGCACTGAAACGCCGCCATTGACCTGACCGGGTCGCGAGCGGCCGTCAGAGGCCGAAACCGACCTCGGTGCGGCTTGTCGGCGCCAGCGCACCGAGACAATCGGGTGCCTCGCCCTTCGCGGCGGTGCATTCTGCGACGCCGTTGACGAGAAGCCTGGAGACATCCTCGCAGGACTGGCCGGCAAGGTCGAACTGCACCACCTTGGTCTTGCCATCGGTCAGGGCGCCGAACTCGAGGATCAGGAGGCGGCTCACGGTGCCCTCGCCATCGAAAACCGCGACTTCGAAGGAGATTGCCTCGAGATCGGCACCCGTGGCGTTCTGCGCCACATAGGTGAGTCGGCAGCCGGCATCGGCAGGTTTCAGGCTGTTCAGTTCCAGTCCGAACCTGGCCTCCTGTGCGATACCGGGCGATGCAGCGAGGCTCGACGCGGCCGCGAGGGCCAGTGCAAAGGCTTTGGGTGAAGTCATCGGGAACGCCCCCTCCTGTCGGCAAGTCTTTCCTCGACATCGTGCTAGCACGCAGGCGGCAGACCGCAAAGCCTCGTTTTCCGGCCGGTTTTCGCGATGTGGCCGCTCCGGGACGTCGCCTTCGGACCGTCCCTCTCCGAAACTGGCTGCGGTCTCCGCCACGCCGCGCTGCGGCATATTCGCCCGCACCGGGTGTCTTCCGCAGCGAAAAGACTATTCTTTCACCACGCCATCGTAGAGATTTCGGCGAAGGGGGGGAGGAACGTATGCCGACGGGACGGTCAACCGGATCTCCCCCGCCGCCTCGTGGTACCCTTGATCCGGTCCTAGGATGGAACCATGAACAGGCTCGTGAACACGCCGTGGGACAAGCTCGAAGTCGGGATGGAAGCGGAACTGCGACGCACCTGCCGTTCCGACGATTTCTATGTCTTCGCCAATACCAGCGGCAACATGAACCCCATGCACCTGCCGCGCGAGGATGGCGACGGCGATGGCGTTCCCGAGGCCGTTGCGCCCTCGATGTGGGTCGGCGCGCTGATTTCGGCGGTGCTCGGCAACAAGCTTCCCGGACCCGGAACGCTCTACAAGTCCCAGAAACTGGAGTTCCTCAACCGCGCCCATGACGGTGACGAGTTGGTGATCAAGGTCCGGGTCACCGCGCTCGCCGCCGACCGCTCGGTCCGCCTGGCGACCCGCGTGGAGAAGCTCGACGGCACAGTGGTCGTCGATGGCGAGGCAGAAGTCTATGCGCCCGAGAAGGGCCAGAGCTTCGAGCTCGACGACATTCCCGGTCTCACAGTGCAGCGCCACGTCCATTTTGACGCGCTGCTCGACAAGGCCGAACCGCTTGAACCGATCCCGACTTCGGTCGTTGCGCCGGAGAACGCCAGTTCGCTCGGTGGCGCGATCCTCGGCTGGAAGCACACGCTGATCACGCCGATCCTGGTGGGCGACGCCGCGCTGATCCAGGAAGCGGCCGAAGAGATCGGCGAGGACATCTCGGGCCTCGAAATCCTGCACGAACCGGACCACGCTGCCGCCGCTGCGAAATCCGTGGCGCTGGTTCACGAGGGGCGCGCGCAGGCGGTGATGAAGGGCCAGTTGCATACCGACGTGCTGCTCGCCCAGATCGTCAAGCGCGACGGCGGCCTGCGCACTGGGCGGCGTCTTAGCCATGTCTTCGTAATGGACGTGCCGGGGCTCAAACACCTGCTGCTGATCTCGGATGCGGCGATCAATATCGCGCCCGATCTCGAGACGAAGGTGGATATCGTGCAGAACGCGGTCGACCTGGCGCATGCGCTCGGAATCGAGGTTCCCAAGGTCGGCGTCCTGTCTGCGGTAGAGCAGGTCAACCCGAAGATCCCTTCGACGCTCGACGCCGCCGCTCTCGCCAAGATGGCCGACCGGGGCCAGATCCGCGGCGCGCTCGTGGACGGCCCGCTTGCGATGGACAATGCCATCGACATCGGCGCGGCGATCACCAAGGGTATCCAGTCGGCGGTGGCAGGCAATGCCGAAATCCTGATCGTGCCGAATCTCGAATCGGGCAACATGCTGGCAAAGGAGCTGACGTTCCTCGCGCATGCCGAGGCGGGCGGGATCGTCCTCGGCGCCAAGGTGCCGGTCATCCTCACCAGCCGCGCCGACGACGACAAGGCGCGACTGGCCTCCTGCGCCGTCGCCGCGCTCTACGCCAATCGCCGCTGAACGGGCGCCGCAGCCCACTTCTCCCAGCCTTCCCGCTTTCGGCAATGACCTTCCTATTGCCTGAAAGCGGGCACCGGACCGGCCATCCTTCCTGATCTACCTGCCCTCTGTTACGAGTTTGCGGTTATGGAGTGGAGCCTTTGGGCAAGGAAAAATCGAGCTTTTGGACGACCGGGATCTGGGTGCTGCTGCGCTATCTCGCGATGCCGGTCATGATTGGTGTTGCCGTCTATGTCTTCGGCGGCCCGACGCAGCGGACCAAGATCAACGGCCGCGCCTACGCAATGGTGCAGCCGCTGCACGAGGCCTATCTCGAACGGACCGGCCAGTCCGAACTCCTTCAAACGCGCGTTCATTTCAGGGATCCCGACCTCGACGGCACCGCCGCTGTGCGGCTTGGCGATCTGCCGGTCGCCGCGAAGGTTCCGGTAGTAAATCTCTCCGACCTGCCCAGGCTCAAAGGGCCGAGCAGGACCAGGCTCCCGGACCTGCCGGAGCCGATCGAGGATACGGTTGTGTTCCTGATGACCAAGCCACTGGCTATCGCGACGTCACCCCGTCCGATTCGGCGCCCCGATCCGGAGAGCTAAGCTCCCCGCGCCTATTCAGTGGACGTTGACCGGCGTCATGTCGTTCTGCCGCGCCAGCGCGAAAGCGAGGCTGCGTCCGCGCACCAAGGCCAGCCGCTGGCCGGTCTCGTCATGCACCGCATAGAGGTCGCCAAGCGGTCCCGCCTGCCGGCGGATCTCGTCGGGCAGTTCGGCCGCCTCGACCGGGCGCACATAAACGATCGGCCGCAGGACAGTCTCGGTCTCGTCGAGCAGAAGCTTATGATCCATGTGGGCCTCCTTTTCCGTCCCGCCGGTTGATCCGGATCGTCTGAACCACCGTCTCGGGCCGAACCTGTTCGAGATCGACATGCAGAAGCCCGTTCTCCGTCGTCGCGCCGGTCACCTCGACGCCGTCGGCCAGCACGAAACTGCGCTGGAATTGCCGTGCAGCGATGCCACGATAGAGGAAGACACGCTCTGCCGTCGCGTCGGACTGACGCCCGCGGATCACCAGCTGGCGATCCTCGACCGTGATCGACAGGTCCGTCTCGGCAAACCCCGCCACCGCGAGGGTGATCCGAAAATGGCGTTCGCCGGACTGCTCGATATTGTACGGCGGATATCCGTCGTTGCCCGCTTTCGCGGTCTGTTCGACGAGGCGTTCGAGCTGCTCGAATCCCAGCAGGAAGGGATGAGAGCCCAGGGCGGTCTTGGTCATCGGGCACGTCCTTTCACGAAGCGACCATGCATAGTTCGGGCCCCGAGTCCGGGCGCCCGCAGTCAAATATGGGTTTGCTCCGCGGCCCATGCAAGCGTCGCGACGTGCCATACTTGAAGGTTTGTCTTGGCTGACGCCGCCCGCAGGATCTATATTCGCTCCGTTGACGACGAGCGTCGAGGCAGGACCCCAATGAACGCACCGACCGAAATGGACCAACTCGAGGTCAAGCGTGTGGAGTTGCAGGTTCTCACTCGCGAACACCGCGACCTCGACGAGGCGATCGCCGCGCTCGAAGCTACCGGAACGGCCGATCCCTTCACCATTCGCCGGCTCAAGAAGCAGAAGCTGCGGCTGAAGGACAAGATCGCGATCCTCGAGGACGAGATCACCCCCGACATCATCGCCTGAGCGGCGCCCGCAAGCGTCCTGCGGCCGTTGCGCTGACCGGCGCGGCTGCTATTGTGCGCATCCGTTCTGCGAGGAGGGTCAGATGCCGCAGCCAAAAGTGGGGATCATCATGGGAAGCCAGTCGGACTGGCCGACCATGAAGGAGGCCGCGACGATCCTCGACGAGCTCCAGGTGCCCTATGAGGCCCGGATCGTCTCAGCCCACCGCACGCCGGACCGGCTCTGGGAATACGGCAAGACCGCCGCCGCGCGTGGGCTCAAGGCCATCATCGCGGGCGCCGGCGGCGCGGCCCACCTGCCCGGCATGATGGCCTCCAAGACCCGAGTGCCGGTTATCGGCGTTCCGGTCCAGACCCGCGCGCTCTCGGGCGTCGATTCGCTCTATTCCATCGTCCAGATGCCCAGGGGTTTCCCGGTCGCCACCATGGCCATCGGCGCGGCCGGCGCAGCCAATGGCGGGCTGATGGCGGCTGCGATCCTCGCCAACGAGGATGCCGCGCTGGCCGAGCGGCTCGACGCCTGGCGCGCGGCGCTCTCGGCCTCGATTCCGGAGGTTCCGGAGGAATGAGCCGGATCGGCTTCATCGGTACCGGTGCCATCGCCACCCCGATGGTGCGCAGCCTTGCCGCCCGAGGCCACGAGATCACCGTGACCCGTCGCAGCGACGCGGTGGCCTCAGCGCTGGCCGCCGAGTTCGGCGTCGCCGTGGCGGAGGCACGCGACGCCCTTGCCACCGAGGGGACATTACGCTTGCAGACGGTCGAGGCCCTTCGTCACGGCGGTGCCGGCGAGGTGCTCTGCGGCGCGCTCGACGCAATCGAGACCCGGCTGAACGGATAGGATCATGACCCAGCTTCCTCCCGGCGCGACGATCGGCATCCTCGGCGGAGGCCAGCTCGGCCGCATGCTCTCGGTCGCCGCCGCGCGTCTCGGCTACCGCTGTCACATCTATGAGCCCGGCGCGGCACCGGCCGCCGATGTCGCCGCCGCGAGCACCCGCGCGCCCTACGAGGACGCCACAGCGCTCGAAGCCTTCGCCCGCGCCGTCGACGTCGTGACCTTCGAATTCGAGAACGTGCCGGCCGAGGCGCTCGACCGTATCGAGGCGCTGCGGCCGCTGCGCCCCAACCACAGGGCGCTGGCCGTGAGTCAGGACCGGCTGACCGAGAAGGATTTCCTGTCCGGGCTCGGGCTGGCGACCGCGCCCTACGCCAATGTCGAAAGCCGCGCCGATCTCGACGCCGCGCTTGCGACCATCGGCCCCCCCGCGATCCTTAAGACGCGGCTGCTCGGCTATGACGGCAAGGGCCAGGTGCGGATCACCGCGGTCGACCAGGCCGAAGAGGCCTTTGCCGCGATGGCCGGTGCACCCGCGCTTCTCGAGGGTTTCGTCGATTTCTCGATGGAGATCTCGGTAATCGCCGCCCGCAGCACCCACGGCGAGGTGGCCTGCTTCGACCCCGGCCGCAACCATCACGAGGGCGGCATCCTGCGCCGCACCGAGGTTCCAGCCCCGATCCCGGCCGCGCTCCGGACCGACGCCGTGCTGCTCGCCGGCCGCATCCTCAACGCGCTGGACTATGTCGGCGTGCTCGGTGTCGAGCTCTTCGTCACGCCGGCTGGTCTGGTGATCAACGAGATCGCACCGCGGGTGCACAATTCCGGCCACTGGACCCAGAATGGCTGTGCCGTTGACCAGTTCGAGCAGCATATCCGCGCCATTGCCGGCTGGCCGCTCGGCGACGGGAGCCGGCATGCCAATGTCACCATGGAGAACCTGATCGGTGAGGACATGGACCGCGTCCCGGACCTCGCCCGCGATCCGGACGTCGCCCTCCATCTCTACGGCAAGGCCGAAACCCGCCCGGGCCGCAAGATGGGCCATGCCAACCGGATTTCGTCGGTCTCGGGCTGACACCTCCGGCGCAGCGCATGGCCCGGTCCGTATTATCGGCCTGCGAGACCTTCCCGGCGCCCGGCCGAAACCGGCCCGGCGCCTCACCAACCCGCATCGGCCTGCCCGTCACTCGACCCGGAACACCTTATCGCGCGACGTCTCGCCCCGGATCAGCGTGAGCGCCGAGGGTGCGATCCCGAGTGCCTTCGCCAGCAGCTTGCGCACCGCCGCATTGGCTTTCCCCCCCTCGGGCGCCACGGTCACGTAGACCCGGATTCCCGCCTCGCCCGCCTCCAGCGCGTTGCGCGACGCCTTCGGCGTGACCCGCACCGCGATCTCCGCTTCCGGCTGCGCCAGTTCGCCCAACTCGCCTTTCCGCATCGCCCCTTCCCGCGACCTCTCAACATTCCTAGGGTAGCAGCGGCACGAGGAGAGGACCACGATGGCGACGGGGTTTTACTGGGACGAGCGCTGCTTCTGGCACGGTGGCGGGAACTACGCGATGACGATGCCGGTGGGCGGGCTGGTCCAGCCGATGCCCGGCGGCCTGCCGGAACACCCCGAGGCCAAGCGGCGGCTGCTCAACCTGATCCGCGTGACTGGCCTCGCGGACCATCTCGACATGCGCGGCGCCGAGCCCGCGAGCGAAGAGGAGTTGCTGCGCGTCCATCCCATCAGCTATCTCCGGGAGTTCCGCCGGGTTTCGGACGAGGGCGGCGGAGAGCTCGGCCTGCGCGCGCCCTTCGGACCCGGCGGCTTCGAGATCGCCGCCCTCTCGGCCGGCCTCGCCCGCGCCGCGCTTTTCGACGTCCTGCGCGGCCGCTTCGAAAATGCCTATGCGCTCTCCCGCCCGCCGGGCCACCATTGCCTGCCGGAAATTCCCAACGGCTTCTGCCTGCTCGCCAATATCGCCATCGCCGTCGAGGCGGCGCTGGCCGAGGGCCTCGCTGGCCGCGTCGCGATCGTCGATTGGGACGTGCATCACGGCAACGGCACCGAGGCCATCTTCTACGACCGCGCCGACGTGCTGACGATCTCGCTGCACCAGGAGCGCAACTACCCGTTCGACACCGGAGACGCCGAAGACCGCGGCGCTGGCGCAGGCCGCGGCGCGAATCTCAACATCCCGCTGCCGCCTGGTACTGGGCACCACGGCTATCTCGCCGCCTTCGACCGGCTGGTGCTACCCGCGCTCGACGCCTTCGAACCGGAGGTGATCGTCGTCGCCTGCGGCTACGACGCCGCCGCCATAGACCCGCTCTCGCGCATGCTGGCCGGCGCCGACACGTTCCGCGCGCTCACCGAACGCGTCCGCGGTGCCGCCGAGACGCTCTGCGACGGGCGGCTCGTTCTTGTTCACGAGGGCGGTTATTCGGAGGCCTATGCACCGTTTTGCGGCCATGCCGTGCTGGAGGCGCTTGCCGACACCCCGGTGACGGCCCCGGACCCGCTCGCGGAGACCGTCATCGCCCGCCAGCCCGGCCCGCGCCACGACCGCATGGTCGACGAGCTCATTGCGGATCTGGAAACCCTCTTTGGCGCCAACCTTTCTGGAGGACCGTAGGCGTTCCCGCCTGAGCGGCGCCCCCCCCCCCGACACGGCTCAATTATCGGCAGGCATCCGGGAGCACATGATGAAGTGGGACGAATTCGAGAGATGGGGCGAGTGGATCTCGCACTGGGCCGCGGAGTATCACCGGACCCTGCGTGACCGCCCTGTGCGTGCCCCGACGGCGCCGGGCGACACCGCGGCCAGGATCGCCCCGGTCCCGCCGGAGGCGGGCGAGGCAATGGAGGCCATCCTCGACGATTTCGAAACCATCGTGATGCCCGGGATGACGCATTGGCAGCACCCGCGCTTCTTCGCCTATTTCCCCGCCAATGCCGCCCCGCCCTCGATGCTGGCCGACATACTGGTGACCACGATCGCTGCGCAATGCATGCTCTGGCAGACCTCGCCGGCCGCGACCGAGCTCGAGCAGGTCATGGTGGACTGGCTGCGGCAGGCCCTGGGCCTTCCCGCGGGATATGCCGGCGTGATCCAGGACAGCGCCTCGTCTGCCACCCTGTCGGCGGTCCTGACGATGCGCGAGCTGGCCATCGGGTTCTCCGGCAACCGCGAGGGCCTGAACGCCAAGGGCAACATGCGGATCTATTGCTCCGATCAGGTGCATTCCTCGATCGATCGGGCCTGCTGGGTCGCCGGGATCGGCCAGCAGAACCTGGTCAAGATCGGGACCACCGGCCCGCGCCACGCGGTGGACGTGGCAGCCCTTCAACGCGCCATCGCGGAGGATCGCGCGGCGGGGCACGTTCCGGCGGGGATCATCGCCATTACCGGCGGAACCGGCATCGGCGCCTCCGACAGGCACGGACCCGTCCTCGAAGTGGCGCGGCGCGAGGGGCTCTACAGCCACCTGGACGCTGCCTGGGCGGGGTCAGCGATGATCTGCCCGGAATTCCGCGACGATTTTTGGGACGGCGTCGCAGGGTTCGACAGCATCGTCCTCAATTCCCACAAGTGGCTGGGGGCGCAGTTCGACTGCTCGGTGCAGTTCCTAAAGGACCCCGCGGCGCAACTGGACACGCTCAAGATCGAGCCCGAATACCTGAAGACGACCGGGGGCGGCGTCACCAACTATTCCGAATGGACAATCCCGCTCGGCCGCAGGTTCCGCGCGCTGAAGATCTGGTTCCTGATCCGCTCTTACGGGCTCGAGGGGCTGCGCGACCGCATCCGCAACCATGTCGCGTGGGCTGGCGAGGTCTGCGAGGCGATCCGCGCACTCGACGGGTTCGAGATCGTCACCGAACCGATCTTGAGCCTGTTCTCCTTCCGCGCCCCGGGTGACGACGCGTGCCAGCAGCGGCTGGTGGACGCACTGAACAATGACGGGCGCATCTACCTGACCCAGGGCACCTTCGGCGGCCGCAAGGTGATCCGCTTCCAGGTGGGCCAGTTCGACACGACCCGCGACGACGTGATGATGGCGGCGGATGTGATCGACGAGGTCTGGAACAGGATCCGGTGATGGACCACCGTCGCCGTGGACCGCGGGTAAGTGCATCTTGGCGCTGGTTCTCGGCCGGGTCCGGCCTTACCTAGGGAGCAAAGCTCGCAGGAGAGAGAATGCCCCGACCGAACCAGACCGTCCTCGATTTCCTTGCCGCCCGCCGCTCGAGGCCGGCAAAGACACTCACCACGCCGGTGCCGGACGCCGCGGCGCTGCGGCCGCTGCTGACCATCGCCGCGCGCACGCCCGATCACAAGAAGCTCGAACCCTGGCGCTTCATCGTGCTGGAGAAGCCTGCGCTCCAGCGCCTTGCGGAAAGGATCCCGGACCGCGCGGCCGCGCTCGGCATCGCCGTTGAACAGGCCGAAAAGACCGTGCGCCAGTTTGCCGACGCCGATCTCGTCGTCGCGGTGATCTCCCGTCCCGTGCCGAATGACGCCGTGCCGGAGATCGAGCAGATCCTCTCCGCCGGCGCGGCCTGCCAGAACCTGCTGACCGCCGCGCTCGCTGCCGGCTGGGGCGCCAACTGGCTGACCAGCTGGGCGGCCTTCGACCGGCCGTTCCTCGAGTCGGGCCTCGGCCTGGCGCCCAATGAATTTGTCGCGGGCTTCCTCCATATCGGCACCGAGACGGCGACACCGCCAGAACGCCCGCGCCCCGATCTCGACGCCATTACCGAATGGGTCCGGACCTGACGATGCTGGGAGATTTCGCCAAGGCCGTCGGACAGCTCTCCGACCGCCGGTTCCTGCGTGTTTTCCTGCTCGGGCTCGGGCTCACAATCGCGCTGCTGGCCGCAGCCACCTGGGCGCTGGTCTGGTTGATCGGCGGCCTGCTGCCGGAGAGTTTCACGCTTTTCGGCCTGTCCGTCGGCGTGCCGGGAGACATCCTCTCCTTTGCCATGATCGGGCTGATGCTCGTCGCCTCCGTCTTTCTCATGGTCCCCGTGGCCTCCGCCTTCACCGGCTTCTTTCTCGACGATATCGCAGAGGCCGTCGAAGCCCGACATTACCCGGATCTGCCGCCGGCCGACCGCGTCCAAATTGGGGAGGCACTCCGGGACTCTGTCAGCTTCCTCGGTGTCATTCTCGTCGTGAACCTGCTGGCGCTGATCCTCTATTTCCTCGTCGGCCCGTTTGCGCCGCTGATGTTCTGGGTGGTCAACGGCTTCCTGCTCGGGCGGGAGTATTTTCAGCTCGTCGCCATGCGCCGGGTCGGGCGCGCCGGTGCCAGGGCCGCGCGGCGCCGCAACATGCCGCAGATCTGGCTCGCCGGCACGCTGATGGCCGCGCCGCTCTCGATTCCGATCGTCAATCTCTTCGTGCCGATCCTCGGGGCAGCGACCTTCACCCACCTCTATCACCGGCTTGAAACACCCGGGATTGCCCGCACTTTGGCTTGATCCGGCGCCGGCCCGGCAGGAGACTGCCTTCTTTCGGCCGGAAAAGGCACACGCATTCGTGAGGGAACAGTCCCACTGTAGACTCGTTTAATAGCTAAACGATATGAGACATGCGAATCGGGAGGTCCGCTTTTCGACCCTCGAAAGGAGACTATTGATGCTGACCAGGCGCCATTTCATCACGACCACGGCCGCGTTGTTCTCGGCCCCGATCGCCGCACCGGCATTCGCCGCCCAGGACCAATGGGCGGCTTGGGACGCCCAGGTGACGCCAGCCAACTACAACCCCTCGGTCTCGAACCCCTGGGGGCTGAACCCGCGCTTCCTTCCCCGCGTTGTCGAGGCGAATCCGGGGCTCGCGCCCGGCGAGATCCATGTCGATGCCGTCGCACGCTACCTCTACCACATTCAGGAGGGCGGCACGGCGATGCGATACGGCGTCGCCATCGGTCGCGGGAACCTCTACGAGCCGGGGACCTATACTGTGGGCCGCAAGGCGAAATGGCCTTCCTGGACGCCGACCGCCCAGATGGTCAAGCGCGAGCCGGAGATCTATGCGAAATTCGCCGACGGCGAACCGGGCGGCCCGCAGAATCCGCTCGGCTCACGCGCCCTCTACCTCTATGTCGGCAACCGCGACACGATGCTGAGGATCCACGGCACGCCGCTCTCGCGCTCCATCGGAAGCCGTGCGAGTTCCGGCTGCGTCCGCATGGTCATGGCCCATATAATCGGCCTCTATGACCAGGTCTCGGTCGGAACGACGGCGCGCCTCTACCCGGCGGACGACTTCATCACCGCGTCGAACTGACGCCGGCGCCCCGCGGCGGCGGCGACCTGTCTGGCGTGATCAGATGCTGGGCGAGAAGGTCTCCGGCGCCCGGGCGCAGATCGGCTGGCCGTTCTTCGCCCGCAGCGGCAAGTAGGTCGTCTCGACCGGTCCCCTGTATTGATACCAGTAGCAGCCGTTTTCCGGCTGAATGATCACCGTGTCCAGGTTCTGGTTCGGCGCGGCATTGGCAATCAGGCCCTCGGGAAGCTCGTCGGCGGACAGCGTCCGCCCTTCCATCCCTTCCGACGGCACTGCCATGTTGCAGGCCCCCAGAAGCAGAGCCATGGTGGTTGCTGCAACGATCCGCGCCGTCTTCATTTCGCACTCTCCATTTTCGGCCGCTGACCCGAACCTTCCCATCGCTTCGCAGCGGTTCAACAGGGCGGGTTTCTGCCTGTATTGCTGGTCCCGATATCTAGAGACCATCGGCCCGGAGAGGCAAGCGCCGCAGGCCGCCGTCGCGTCCGAAAGGCACGGAAGCGCGGCGCTGTGACTTTTTCCCACCTCTGGGAGCGAAGCCGAAGCCGCGCGCCGCTCAGTCCTGCGCCGGCGCGCTCCGCTCGGCACCGGGTCCGAACCTGTCGTAGAGCGAGAAATCCGCGACCGTGATCGTGCCGCTGAGGATCACCCAGCAGGTGATTGCCCAAAGCGGCAAGGCGATGACCGTGACGATCTTCGCCTTGCGTTTCAGCTGCGGGTCGGTCGGCGCGGAGGCCGGCGTTCCCGGAACCACATCCCCCGCTTCGCCCTGTGTGGTCAGCCGGAGAGGCAGCACGATGAAGAGCACCATGAACCAGATCACGGCCAGAAGGACAAGCGCGGAGGTGATGGCCATTCAGCCCACCTGCTCGAGTTCGATCAGGCAGCCGTTGAAATCCTTCGGGTGCAGGAAAAGAACCGGGTTCTTGTGCGCACCGATCTTCGGCTCGCCGTTGCCGAGAACACGCGCGCCCTTCTCCACGAGTTGGTCGCGGGCTGCGAGGATGTCCTCGACCTCGAAGCACATGTGGTGGATGCCGCCGGCCGGGTTCTTGTCGAGGAAACCCTGGATCGGGGATTTCTCGCCCAGCGGGTAGAGCAGCTCGACCTTGGTGTTGGGCAGTTCGATGAAGACCACGGTCACGCCGTGGTCGGGCTCATCCTGCGGTTCGCCGACCTTCGCGCCGAGGGTGCTGCGATACTGCTCTGCAGCTGCTTCGAGATCCGGCACGGCGATGGCGACGTGGTTGAGACGTCCGATCATGATCGACTCCTTTACGAGGGCGTTTCGCGCGCCTTATCGCGCCACGGGGCCGGGGTCCGCAAGCCGGCTGCCTGCGACCCAGCGTCCGTTTACCGTCCATTAGTTAGAATCACCTCTTCTGGACAGAGCCGGAGAAGGGGAAGCACCATGCCCGACGAACTCGCCGCCCGTATGATGGCGCGCAAGCCGACGCCCGAACGTCCGCTCCTGGGCCTGACGATCCTGGTTGTCGAAGACAGCCGGTTTGCCTGTGAGGCCATGCGGCTGCTCTGCCTGCGCAGTGGCGCGCGGATCCGCCGGGCCGATTGCCTGGCTTCGGCGCACAAGCATCTCGCGGTCTACCGCCCGAGCGCGGTGATCGTTGACATGGGCCTGCCGGACGGCAATGGCGCGGAGCTGATCCGCGAACTCGTCGCCTCCGATCAGCGCGCGCCGGTGATCCTGGCGACCAGCGGCGATCCGTCGGTTGCGACCGAGGCGCTTGCGGCCGGTGCGGACGGCTTCCTCGAGAAGCCCATCATCAGCCTCGCCGCCTTTCAGCAGGCTGTGCTGGTCCACCTTCCGGCCGACGCCCGCCCCCGGACCCCGCATGTGGTCAGCGGCGACATCGTCTCGCCGGACCTGTTCGCGCTCAAGGACGATCTCTCCCACATTGCGGAAGTCATCTCGCAGCCGATGGATGACGAGCAGATGGAATATCTCGCGCAGTTCCTCGCCTCCGTCGCCCGCAGCGCCGGCGATCCGGATCTCGACCGGGCCGCGCAGACGCTCCGCCGGGCGGTGCTGGACCGCAAGCCTCCGCGCCGCGCCATCGGCGCGATCAGCGATCTGGTCGAGACCCGGCTGACCGGTACCGGCCCGATCTGACGTCACCAGGGAAAATCTATTCCTGCGGGATCACTCGGAGCGACAGCTCGCGCAACTGCTCGTTGGTGGGTTCGCTTGGCGCCCCCATCATCAGGTCCTCGGCGCGCTGGTTCATCGGGAACAGCATGACCTCGCGGATATTCGCCTCGTCGGCCAGCAGCATGACGATCCGGTCGATCCCCGCGGCGCAACCACCGTGCGGCGGCGCACCATATTTGAAGGCGTTGACCATGCCGCCGAAGCGCTTGATCACCTCCTCCTTCGGATAACCCGCGATCTCGAACGCCTTGAACATGATCTCTGGGCGGTGGTTCCGGATCGCGCCCGACAGAATCTCGTAGCCGTTGCAGGAGCAGTCATACTGGTAACCCAGCACCTCCAGCGGGTCGCCCTCGAGCGCCTCAAGCCCGCCCTGCGGCATCGAGAACGGGTTGTGCTCGAAATCGATCTCGCCGGTCTCCTCGTCCTTCTCGTAGATCGGGAAGTCGACGACCCAGCAGAAGGCGAAGCGATCCGTGTCCGTGAGCCCGAGTTCGGCGCCGATCACGTCGCGGGCCTTGCCGGCCACGCGCTGGAACGCCTGCGGCTTGCCGCCCAGGAAAAAGGCGGCATCGCCCTTGCCGAGGCCGAGCTGCTGTCGGATCGCCTCGGTGCGCTCTGGACCGATGTTCTTGGCAAGCGGACCAGCGGCCTCCATGCCGTCCTCGCCGTCGCGCCAGAAGATATACCCCATCCCCGGCAGGCCCTCGGCCTGCGCGAACTTGTTCATCCGGTCGCAGAACTTGCGGCTGCCGCCCGTGGGGGCGGGGATGGCGCGGATCTGGGTGCCCTCCTGCTCCAGCAGCTTGGCGAAGATCGCGAAGCCCGAGCCGCGGAAATGCTCCGAGACGTCCTGCATCTTGATCGGGTTCCTCAGGTCCGGCTTGTCGGTTCCGTACCAGAGCGCGGCGTCACGATAGGAGATCTGCGGCCAGTGCTTGTCGACCTTCGCCCCCTTGCCGAACTCCTCGAACACGCCCTCCAGCACCGGCTGGATCGTGTCGAAGACGTCCTGCTGGGTGGCAAAGGACATCTCCATGTCGAGCTGGTAGAAATCGGTCGGCGAGCGGTCTGCGCGCGGGTCCTCGTCGCGGAAACAGGGCGCGATCTGGAAGTAGCGGTCGAAGCCCGCGACCATCATCAGTTGCTTGAACTGCTGCGGGGCCTGCGGCAGGGCGTAGAACTTGCCCGGATGCAGGCGCGACGGCACGAGAAAGTCGCGCGCGCCTTCGGGCGAGGAGGCGGTGATGATCGGCGTCTGGTATTCGCGGAATCCCTGGTCCCACATGCGCCGGCGCATCGAAGCGACGACGTCGGAGCGCAGCTTCATGTTCTCCTGCATCGCATCGCGGCGCAGGTCGAGGAAGCGGTAGCGCAGGCGGGTTTCCTCCGGGTATTCCTGATCGCCGAAGACCTGTAGCGGCAGTTCCTCGGCGGCGCCCAGCACCTCCAAATCACGGACATAGACCTCGATCTCACCCGTCGGCAGCTTGGGGTTGATGAGGCTCTCGTCCCGCGCCTTCACCTCGCCGTCGATGCGGATGCAGTATTCCGAGCGCAGCTTCTCGACCGCGGTGAAGACCGGGCTGTCGGGGTCGCAGATGAGCTGGGTGATCCCGTAATGGTCGCGCAGATCGATGAACAGCACGCCGCCATGGTCGCGGATCCGGTGGACCCAGCCGGCGAGGCGGATCGTGTCGCCCACGTTGTCGCGGGTGAGAGCGGCGCAGGTCGTGCTGCGATAGGCGTGCATATCGGGGCCCTTTCGGCGGATGCGATAGTCCGCGCCGATACACCGCCTGCGGACGGGGATGTCAAGCGGGGTGGCGGCCGTGCGTGCTCGATGCGCTATTACCGCAGGATCGGCGGGTCATCCGGGTCCATCCCCGGCGCTTTGATTTCGGTGATCTCCTCGCGCGGCGGCTCCGGGAGTTCGAAGCGCAGGCCAACACGGGCGAGCCGCGCCGCGATCGGATCGCTGGCGGCGAAGAAGGCCACGTCCATCTCGCCCGCTTCGAGCCCCGAGAATGTCAATGCCTCGCCGGCGGCCGCGGCAAGGGCGCGCTCTGCACCTGGGGCGGCGTCGATAAAGGCGAGGAGGTGGCTCCGCCGGCCGCCCGCATAGCGCACGCCCGCTAGGTAGACGAGCCGCGCCAGACCTGCGGCGGTGGCGAGCTTGGTATCGAGTCCGGTCAGCAGCCGTTCGGGCAGATCGCCCGGAGCGCTCAGTTCCTCGGGGCGCTCCTCGGTCTCCTCGGGGCGGTGGTCCAGCGTGCCCGCCAGCCAGTCGACAGCCTCGGCGGGCAGAACGATCTCGGACACGGCGCCGAGATTGACGCCAAGGCCGATCCCCTGTCCAGCGAGGAGCTTGACCACCTGGCGCCCGGAGAGGCCGGCATAGGGAGCGGGCCTGCCCAGGAAATCGCCGAGCCGCGCCTCGCGGTCGAAGACCAGCACAACCTGTCCGCCCTCGAGCGGGAAAAGCTGCGCCTCGATGCTCTTACCGTCAGAGTCCCGCTCCAGAAGCAGGAACAGCTCGCAATCGGCCAGCCGCTCATAGAACCGAAGCCGCGCCGCGCCGTCCTCGGGCGCGGCCGCCATTGCCGCGTGGGCCGCGTCCAGCGCGGTCGTCTCGTCGCTCATCCCATCACCTCTTTCACCCGCCTGCGCAGCGCCGGGAGCAGTTCGGCCGCGAACCAGGGGTTGCGTTTCAGCCACGCCGTATTGCGCCAGGACGGGTGGGGCAAGGGGAAGACGGCGGGCGCTGTGTCGCGCCAGGCGGCGACGGTGCGGGTCACGCCGCCCGCGGCGGCCCGGCCGAGATGGTATTTCTGGGCGTGGCCGCCGACCAGGATCGTCAGGCGAAAGGGTCCGGCATGTTCGAGCGCCGCCGCACGCCAGGTTTCGGCGCAGAGCCTCGGCGGTGGCAGGTCCGCCCCCTTCGAGTAGCCCGGAAAGCAGAAGGCCATCGGGATGATCGCAACGCGGCTACGGTCGTAGAAGGTATCCCGGTCGAGCCCGAGCCAGTCCCTGAGCCGGTCGCCCGAGGGATCGTGGAACGGGATGCCGGCAGCGTGAACCCGCGCGCCGGGCGCTTGCCCGGCGATCAGGAGCCGCGCGCCGGGGCGGAACCAGACCACCGGCCGAGGGGCGTGCGCCGTCTCTGTCGCGGCGAATCTGTTGGCGCAGAGACGGCAGGCCGCGATGCGGTTGGTGAGGTCCTCCGGTGGAATCGTCGCAGCTCCTTGTTCTCAAGCCATTTCAAAACAATAAAAAAATATTATTGCGAAATTTCTAGAAATATCGAATCATATTGTCATGAACACTCAAACCCCCTGCCCCATGCCGCTCGAGAATGCGGCCTCCACATTCGCCGCGCTTGGCTCCGAGCAGCGGCTTACCGTGCTCCGCACGCTGGTGCGCGCGGGTGATGCCGGGCTCTCCATCGGCGAGCTCGGCGCACGCGCCGGCGTCAGCGGCTCGACGCTGACCCATCATGTCCGGATCCTGTCGCAGGCGGGCCTTTTGCGCCAGACCAAGAGAGGGCGCAGCGTGATCTGCGCCGCTCCGGATTTCGACGAGATCCAGGCGCTCTGCGACTTCCTGCTCTCCGAATGCTGCGCCGACTGCGCAGCCCGGATCGAAAGCCCGGCCCATGAGTGATACCACCCAAACCCCGCAAAGGCCGCCGGACCTCTGGCGCAGGATAGACAAGGTGTGGCTGTTCATCGCCCTCCTGCCGCTCGCTGTTGTCGTTATCGATCCGCCTCAGGCGCTGCCAGTCCTCACATTCGGCCTCGCCGCGCTCGGCCATACAGCGCCCTTTATCATCTTTGCCGTGCTCGCCGTGGCGCTCATGAAGGCGACTGGCGCGGAATCCCTGCTGGCCCGCGCCTTCGAGGGAAACGAGATCCGCATGATCTTCCTCGCCGCCGCCGCCGGTGGGCTATCGCCCTTCTGCTCCTGCGAGGTCATCCCTTTCATCGCCGCAATGCTTGCCCTCGGCGCGCCGCTCTCGGCGGTGATGGCCTTCTGGCTCGCGTCGCCGCTGATGGATCCGGCGATGTTCCTCATTACCTCCGGCACGCTCGGATGGGATTTCGCCGTAGCCAAGACCGTCGCAGCCGTCGGGCTCGGCCTCTTCGGTGGTTTCGGCGTGTGGGCGTTCTCGCAGAGCCCGGTCTTCATCGACCCGCTACGCAAGCGGACGCCCTCCGGCGGCTGCGGGTCCGGCTGCGGCTGCGGGACGCGGGCGCCGTTTTCGGGCACGCCGGTCTGGAGGTTCTGGCCCGATCCGGAGCGCCGTGAAGCCTTCCGGGAGTCGATACGCGAGAACGGCCCTTTCCTCCTCAAATGGCTGTTGCTGGCCTATCTGATCGAGGCGCTGATGCTGGAATACGTCCCCGCCGAGGCGATCGCCGGCCTGCTCGGCGGCGAAGGTCTGCAGCCGATCCTGCTCGGCGCCCTCGTCGGAGCGCCGGCCTATCTCAACGGCTATGCCGCTGTGCCGCTGATCGACGCGCTGCTGAAGCAGGGCATGGCGGACGGCGCCGCGATGTCCTTCGCGCTGGCCGGTGGCGTGAGTTGCATCCCCGCGGCGGTGGCGGTCTGGGCGCTGGTCAAGCCGCGGGTCTTCGCCGGCTATCTCGGCTTCGCCATGTTCGGCGCGCTGGCGGCCGGCCTCGCCTGGGGCGCGATCGCCTGAGCGGGACGGCGTTGCCGGACGTGGGACGACGCAGTCCAGCGCCTCCCCGCCAACGCCGGCAACGAGAACACCTACCGGCACTACAAAAGCAACGTGACGGTGGGCTACGATCCTTCCCAAGGCATCCTGAAGAGGGAGATCGTGGATGCCGACCCTGAGGTCAGCCAGGAGGTCTCGGAAGCGCTGTTCCGCTATGCCGGGGAGTTGGTGGATAACCTGATGGATCGGATCCGCGGTGTGGAGGGAAACATCGCCCGACTGCAGAGGCTGATCGCCCAGCTCCGCGCCTCGATGAGCGAGAGCAACAACGGCGAAGTTTCGCCGGCGCCAATCTCCCGCCAGTTCCGGATCGCAGAAGAAGAGCTGGCGACCCGTCAATTGCTGTTGCAGCAGGCCGCCCGGCAACTCGAACTGGTACGGATCGAGGCGAACCGGCAGGTGCGTTACATGGCCATCGGGGTGCGCCCGGTGGCGCCCGACGAGCCGACCTATCCGCGCGCCTTCGGGAACACGCTGCTGGCATTCCTGATCTTTGCAGGTATCTATCTCATGATCTCGCAGACCGCTTCGGTGCTACGCGAACAGATAACGTCCTGACGGAGGCCCCCATGATCGACGTGACCGTCGGCAACCTGACGATCGGCAACGACCGTCCGCTCACCCTGATCGCCGGACCCTGCCAGCTTCAGACGCGCAACCATGCGCTGATGATCGCGTCGACGCTGGCGGCGGCCTGCGACGAGGCCGGGCTCGGCTTCGTCTTCAAGGCGTCCTTCGACAAGGCGAACCGGACGTCGCTCGAAGGCCGCCGCGGCCCCGGCATCGAGGCCGGGCTCGAGATGCTCGCGGAGGTGCGCTCCCGCACCGGCTGCCCGGTGCTGACCGATGTCCATGCCCCCGAGCAGTGCGCGCAAGCCGCCGAGGCCGTCGACATCCTGCAGATCCCCGCCTTCCTCTGCCGCCAGACCGACTTGCTGCTCGCCGCCGGCGAGACCGGCGCGGCGATTAACGTCAAGAAAGGTCAGTTCCTTGCCCCCTGGGACATGGAGCACGTGGCGGAAAAGATCGCCTCGACCGGCAATCGCCGCATTCTCCTGACCGAGCGCGGCAGCTCCTTCGGCTACAACGCGCTTGTGGCCGACATGCGCAGCCTGCCGCAGATGATGTCGACCGGGTACCCTGTGGTTATGGACGCCACCCATGCCGTCCAGCAGCCCGGCGGCCTGGGTGGCGCCAGCGGCGGACAGCGTGAATTCGCCCCGGTGATGGCGCGCGCTGCAACCGCTCTCGGCGTTGCCGCGGTCTTCATCGAAACCCACGAGGCCCCCGAAACCGCGCCCTCGGACGGTCCGAACATGATTCCGTTGGACGAGATGCCCGAGTTGCTCGGCGTTCTCGCATCGATCGACCGGATCGCGAAGGCCAGCCCCGTGCGCCTCTGACCGGCGTTTCCCGGAGCCCGGAAATTTTTGCAGGAGGGCTTGCGGCGACCACCGGCAGCAAGTAAGAACCGCTCCGCTGCTGGGGTGTAGCCAAGTGGTAAGGCAGCGGTTTTTGGTACCGTGTATCGTAGGTTCGAATCCTACCACCCCAGCCAGTAGATCCAGCGACAAGAGGTCAAGACCACCGGGAGCACCGGAGAGGCAGAAAGTGCCCCGGAAGATGCCCCGACACCCGCGACACCCGTTTACAGTGGAACGGGCACGACGGGTGCCGAGGTTTAGGCAGTCTGGCGAGGTATAGCCACCGCCCCGTCAGAGTAGCCCGTAGTCCACCCCGTTCGCCCGGAAGCCCACATCGTCCCAGTGGTTCTCCCGCCGGTCCCCCAGCTGCATGTGGTCGGGGTTGATACATCGTCGGTTATTGCACCGGTGACGGATCACCTCAGCGCTGTTGGCGGCGTAGTGGTTGAACAAGCAGAAGATGAACCGATACACCCGTTCCTGACGACCCAGAAACCGAAACTTCTGCGGACCGACCGTCTGAGTGACGTAGCAGCCGTTCTCATCCACGGTGGCCTCGTCCAGCAGTGAGTTGGCCCTCGCAAGGGCCTCCTCGTAGTTGTTTTGCAGAACGTCCTCGAACCATGCTCTGCCATCGTCACGGAGCTCGATATACGGACGATCAGTCTGCATCGATGAACTCCACGTCGATGCTGGAAGTGCTTCCAGGCATGGCCCCGATCTTCGCCTTGTAGCCCTCTGGACCGTGAACGTGACCACGATCGACCCAGTAGTCGGGGTGGACCCAGATCGCCCGAGCAAAGTCCTTCCCGTCCCACTTGACCTTCTCATTCCGCCATCGAAGCTCAGACATCAGGTGGCGTAGCTGGTTTGCGTTTCCTCCGAGGTCCCGCTTGATGAACTCGATCAGGTCTTCCTGAGGAACGGCGAACTGCTTGATTTCGGCAAGGTGCTCCTCAAGCTGCTCCAAGACCACCTGCCGGGACGAATTCTGGATCCGCATCATGATCGGGTTCGACGCCGTGGCGAGGTTCAGACTCGTGGCGTCGAAGTCTCCTGCTTGCCGGCGATCCATGAGCCGGTGATAGAGAGCGGCTAGACTTTCTTCGTCCTCCATATGGTTACGAACCCGACCGACCAACTCCTGGAACTCCTTCGCTCGGGGGCCAGAGGCGTGGCCATCATGATCCACGTCGATGACATAGTAACGACGGTCGTCAGCCTCGATCCAGAGAGGGAGGTGGTTAGAGGTGAACAGGAAACAGCAGCATTGCCGAACTTGCTGCACCTCCCGCCCCTTGGCTTCTGAGGTGGTGACTGCCTCAGTAATGTAGGTCTTCAGCGTGTTCCCTTGCGACGAGTCCGGCTTGAGCTTCAGTTCCTCCGAGATGATCAGCTTGCTAAGCAGCATCGTAGAGTTGAACTTTCCGGTGAGCTTCTCGACGCTGTTCTGGGTTTTTGAGTTTGCCTGCCCGAACAAGTGGCTGACCAGCTGGCATAGGGTGCTTTTCCCGGTTCCCTTCCTCCGAGAATAAAGAAATGGAGCCCACACCGGTTTGCCAGCCTCGTTCTGAAGGCACCACGAAAGCCAGTCCTTAGGGTCAGGACTCACTTAGGCAGCCAGAGGATGACGATGGCTGCGATGCAGATGGCCGACAGGAACAGGTCTCTCGGGTCGCTCAGCGCATACCACTGCTGCAGGAAATAGACCCGCAGCATCGTCTCCAATGGCATCGGCGGACGCCCGCCCTTCGGCCTAGCCTTGGGATAGTGCGGTTCTATCAGCGCCAGAAGCCGACGCCACGGCACCACTGCGTCCATCTCCGTTAGGAACTGCTCACGCCGCGTGCGCTTCTTCTTCATCGCCTGCGTCATGCTCGGGAAGGCGGGCTGTTTCGGCATCGTCGGCGCTCCTCTCGCGGATACACAGACCCTATCAGATCACGCCCAGAGGCGAAGGTTCTTCAGACTTTCCTTAGACGATACCGGATTGCTGCCCATCTTTCTGGGCAAGTCGCGGCATGAGGCGAGCAGAGTGCATGAGACCTGCGCGCCGACGATGATCGACGGCTATTCCCGCATGGACGAAGCCGCTCCACCACTCCCCTCCTCCAGGGTCCACCAGACCGGGTCCCAGGCTCACTCGTCCCCAAACTGCCCCAGTTTATGCCCCAGGTCGGCTGGAGGGAGAGGGGTAACTATCGGGAACATAGGCTTACAGGGAATCCTACCACCCCAGCCAAATGTCATTTTTCGCAGAGTTCGGCTGCTTGCCTGCCGTTATGCGTGCCGCGGCTGTAGTCGTTTCCGCCAACATATCAAATGGTTGGCGGAAGGTGGCTATCACCTCGCCCTCCTCCCATGTGCAGTTCGATAGCACGAAGTTCAGGAGCCGCCGCTTATCGCGAGCGGGCTGGCGTTCGAACAGGGCCTGAGCGTTCCGGGCCAGATCGAGAATCCTAAGGCCCTCTTCCATGTAAGACTGCTCGGCTTCCTCGTGCCGCTCGATGTCACGTTGCAGGCGCCGCTGCTCCTCGCGCCACTTGCCCGACATCTCCTCGAAGAACTCGCTGCTCATCTTCCCGTCGAGCTTGTCGACATACATCGCACTGATCCTCTCGCCGAGTCGGGTGTGCTCGGCCTGGAGCCGGGCGATCGCCTCGCCGAAATAGGCGATATTGGAGAGGTATTTCGTCTCCTTCGGCGTCGCGGTCATGCCAATCTGAGTAGCGGACGAGAAGTATTCGAGGATCTCGCGCCAGGCCGAGTCCTCGGCGGCGCTGCCCCGGTGACATTCGTCGATCACGATGAGATCGAAGAAACCGGGCGAAAACTCGCGGAACAGCTTTTGCCGTTCCTCCGGCCCGGTGATGGCCTGATAGAGACCGAGATAGACCTCGTAGGCGGTGTCGATGCGGCGCTTCCTGTCGAGCGCGGGGGTCAGGTCCTCGGTGCTGCCGTCCTGCCGCTCGATGGTCTTGGCGTTGGTCGACAGCTTGGCCATCGTTCCGCCGAAGGGGCGGAAGTCGTTGACCATCGTCTGGTCGATGAGGACGTTGCGGTCGGCGAGGAACAGGATACGTTTCTTCCGGCCAGCCTTCCAGAGGCGCCAGATGATCTGGAACGCTGTGTATGTCTTGCCGGTTCCCGTCGCCATGACCAGCAGGACGCGATCCTGCCCCTTGGCGATGGCCTCGATCGCGGCATTGACTGCGTTGACCTGGTAGTAGCGAGGCGTCTTGCCGCTTCCGTCGTCGTAGTAATCCTGGAGCATAATCTGCTCCGCTTCGCCATCGAGGCCCTTCCAGGCGCGAAACCGGGTCCAGAGATCCGCCGGTTCCGGAAAGTCGTCAAGCGACAGCGTGATTTCACGCGGAGTGCTGGCATCCAGCGCCGGGTTTTCCTCAGGGTCGAGGCTTTGGTCGATGAAGATGCTGCCGTCGCCATAGATTGCGCCGAGAATGTCGGTCTGCCCATTGTCCGGTCGCGGCACGTTATGGCGGGCGTGAAGGTCGCCGAACTCGATCCGAAGCTTGAGGTGTTTCTCGACGATATCCTCGATCGGAATCGGCGGCGCAGGGACCACGCTCCGCACATGCTCAAACTCGGCAAGCAATGCGGCGGCGTCGCGCTCGATGGCCTCTTCGGCAAGGTAGGGAACGTGTCGACTCATCTTTTCTCCTTCATCTGCATCAGCGGGGTCGCGCCCTGATTGTTTACTCACCCCTGGCCTTCTTTGCTTCCTCTGCCAACCGGGCGATCTCGTCGCGGGTCATGCCTCTGGTCGTCCGGAGAAGCGCCGACACCTCGACGGGCGCGCGCTTGATGATATCGGCCAGGTCGGCCGGCATACGTCCCGCGAGGGCCAGCAGCTCGTCGACGTCGCACTCGATGATCTGCGCGATCGCGCGGACTTTTTCCTCGGTCGGCGGGGTGAACTCCTCGCGCTCGACCTTCGAGAGGTAGGTCGGGCTCACCCCGATCTTCTTGGCCATCTCGCGCAAGCCAATCTCCCTTGCTTCCCGTTCGCGGCGGACGAATGCGCCGAACTTCAGATCCTCGCCGGTCATGCCCAACTATCCCCTGTTTAGTGAACAGGTAACAAATGAATCGGCAGCAGTCAAGATGGTGCGTCCCTTGGCGCGACGCCAACGATATATCGCGATGTTTCCCGCCGACGCACGTGATCGCACAGGCTCCGTACGTCGACATCAACGCGATTGGGGCCGGGCAGTCCGCGAGCCGCATCACGCGACTGCTCGGATATGCGCCATTTTTGACGTGGCGGCAGTCTTCGGCAAGTGATACCTTACTTCAGCAAATCTTCGAGGCATGAGATGCATTACGAGGACGTCGCCTTCAAGAAGGGCGAGACCTTGTGGGGACACGCAGAGGCCTACGGGTTCCCGGGTGGGGATTGGACAAAGATCTGGGACGACGCGAAGAACGCCGCTCTGAGGGCAAAGCGCGGTGAGCCACGAAAGATCCAGGTCGGCGACGTGATCCAGATCCCCATCGGCTGGACAATACTCAAGACCACAATGACCAAGCACCCGAGTCGGAACGGCATCGTCTTCGTCGCCTCCCGCACCGGGCGCGAAGGCAAGCAACTCCGCTGGGCGCAAACCGTGGATCGCCACAACCAGCCCTTCGGAGGGGCGCCCTACGGCAAGCCCAGATTCGTTATTGATCCCGCCTCGCCGCCAGATGACAACCTGCCGTTTTATTTCACCGATGCCGAGCTCACGGCGAAGTCTAAGCGCCGCAAGGAATTCGTCGATGCGCCATTCCGCAACGCACCGTCGGTTGCGCTCGGCAAGACTGAATGGCGCGCGATGCTGTCCATTGCCGTCTACACGGAAAAGCGCGTGACGCTGCTCGACACCTATGTCTGGGGCTTCGACAAAGGGACTGACGACAAGCTCACCCACGTCCCCGCGCGCAAGGCGAACGCGGCCGAGCGTAAGAACCACCTGAAGCTGATGCAGAACGGATTCGGGCTCAAGGATCTGCCGGGCACGAAGGCCGATTTCAAGGATATGGGATGGTCCTTCAGGCTCGGATGACTCGGCCAGTTGGGGTCCGGCGGCGGGCGTTCGTCCTCGGTGTCGTCGCGGCCTGTCTTGGCCTGCCGGCCGGGGCAAAGCAGAGGAGACTGGCGATGCCCAGGTTTATCAAGCTCACCTTCACGGGCATCCAGGACAAGCCGGTCGGGAGTCTCGTGATTGGCCCGGAAGGCATGGACGTTGCCGAGGCGATAGCCGCGCTCGGCGTCGCCGATCCCTCGGAACCGGACGGGCCGAGCGAACTGCTGCTCGCAGAAGCCGGCCTCTCGGCGCTCTTCGCCATAGCCACCTCGGCGCTTGAGCCGCTTGCCGATGCAGAGGCGAGTGTTCTCGACGTCTTGATACAGGATGAAGCGGCACAGATCCGGCGAGTGCTGACTGAGACCGATGCGTCGACATTTCTCGACAGGATCGCCGCTGCCCTTCCTGAAGTGGCGGGCGCGGCGGAAACCTTCAGCAACTGGCGCTTCCGGACCAATCTCTGACCCCACTGGCCACCGCCGGGCAAATCCAGCGACGAGCTGGCGTTGGGCCATTTTAGTTGTACGGCCGCGTCCTGGCCCCAAGGTGCGGCCGTTTTCCTTTTTTCGGCCGTGGCACGGTCAGAGGAAACTGGTTGAACGTGGCAAAGTGGACTCGCTGCGTCGTGGGATGACGAAAACCGCAACCAATCTGATCCACCGGTGAGGGAATACTGCATGAACCGACCGATCACCGACTTCTTCGCTGTCATGGCACTGCTCATAGCAATCGGATGAGCGTCTATGCGCCTCTACCGTCGGGTAAAGGACCCGCACCGAGATGCGCGAACAGGCCGTGATCCGAATAGCGACTCGCGTCACGGCAAAGTCCATATCAGT
Source organism: Tropicimonas sp. IMCC6043 (assembly GCF_004146235.1). Taxonomy (GTDB): domain Bacteria; phylum Pseudomonadota; class Alphaproteobacteria; order Rhodobacterales; family Rhodobacteraceae; genus Tropicimonas. The sequence goes on from NZ_SELO01000018.1 coordinate 90,529, forward strand.
CGAAGAGAAATGTGGCCGCTTCCTGCGCATGTCCTCGACCATCCGGTCGCGCTGCGGCGTGGTTTTTTCCTCTGCCGTGGGAACCTCCTGTCTGACGATTGAGAAGACCCCAATCGTCAGTCCAATGGACCCATCAGCGAAGCGTGACGGTCAGATCAGCGCGATACGCCCGCCACAGGCGCCCCTGCCGCGCGAGCGGCTTCGTCCATGCTCTTTTTCTGTGTAAGTTGCGGCAGTCAGAGGCGCCAGATCGGCGAACGGCTATTCGGTCTGGTTGGCGAAATCGAGCGACTTGACGTACCACAACGACGATGAGTCCGAGACCGGGTTTGCTGGGTATGCAGGGTTATTGCCAATGTCCCGCAACGGCGCAGAGCACTTACTCGTCTGGTTCGATACCGCCGTGTGAAAGAGTCACCTGGGTTTCAATCGATATCACCCGGCATTCCTCACAAGGCGCGTGGTACGCCGCCGAACAATCTTTTTAAGATGCCCCTAAGATCCGTGCACTCAATCTGGTGCGCGAGACCTATGTGGAAATCGGCCCGACGCTCTCGGCAGAACAGCTTGAAGCGCGTCACGGATGGGAGGTGTCGCGCGAGACGCTGCGCAAATGAATGATCGAAGACGGGCTGTGACCCAGATCCCGGGCAACCAGCTCAGCGATTGCGAGCGCTGCTGTTAGCCCGGGACTTTCGATGCCGTAAAGGTTCACGAGGCCCGGAAGTGCCTCGACGCGGATATCGAAATCAGCAGCCGGGGCGCCAGGGCCCGAGAGCTTCGGGCGGCAGCCGGAATAGTCCGGGGCAAGTGCATTGTCCGGCAATCCGGGCCAGTAGCGGCGGACCGCGTCGTAGAAACCCGTTCCGCGCTCCGGGTGGACATGATAGTCGACGTGGGTTTCCAGCAGACCCTCGGGCAGCCATTCAACATCCGGGCCGAAGCGGAGATTGCCGGCAATGTCGATCGTGGCGTGCACGCCGAGCCCGCCATCGACCGGTGCGGGATAGATCAGCCGGGAGAATGGTGCCCGGCCGATAAGGCGGTAGTAGTTGCCCTTGGCCAGACGGTAGGCGGGGATTGCGTCGGGCGGCACGCCGGCAATGCAACGGGCAACGCGCGGGGCGGCAAGACCGGCGCTATTGACCAGGCAGGTGGCCGAGATCTCCGTTGGATCCGATCCGCCGGTGCGGATGGCGAAGCCCTCGGCCGTCGGTTCAGCCCGCTCGAAGGGCGTGCGCAGGGCGACATGCCCCCCCTGCCCTTCAATCCCGGCAATCAGCGCCAGAAAGAACTGGTGGCTGTCGAAGATCCCGGTCTCGGGCGAAAGCAGGCCGCCATGCGACGCCACCGCGGGCTCCAGAAACGTCACCTCCGCTGCCGACAACAGCCGCAGACCTTCGACGCCGTTGGCCTCCCCGCGCGCCTTCAGCTCCTCGATCTTCGATACCTCGTCCGCGCCGGTCGCCACGACGATCTTACCGCATTTTCGGAAGGCGATGCCGCGCGACCCGAGATACTCGTAGAGGAGCCGCCGTCCGGCGACGCAGAGCTCATGCTTGAGGCTGCCGGTAGGGTAGTAGAGGCCGGCGTGAATCACCTCGCTGTTGCGTGAGGAGATCCCCTCGCCCGGGTGTGCCGCGGCCTCCAGAACGAGAACCGAACGACCACCATCGGCAAGCCGCGCGGCGCATGCAAGCCCGACGGCACCGGCGCCGATCACGACCGCGTCGAAATCGGCCATGGCTCAGATCTTCTCCCTGCATCATTCGAAATGTCGAACGTGGATGCTAAATGGCAAGAACGCGCAATTAGTGTCAACGCCTTCCCCAAAGAATCCAACGCCGGCGCTGAACAAGAGAAGCCGTTTCTCCGCGATCGGTGTTTTTGCCGGCGCGTGCGACCGGCCACAGGATCGGCCGGGTGCGCTGGATTCCACCGACAGGTTTTCCGTTGTCTGACGTCAGCACACTGTGGAAAGAATCAAGGGTTTGAGCGACGGAGGGTTCTGGTTCATCGAAGCCACCAAGGAGAGCAGATGAACAAGGCTTCCGGAACATCAAAGGATGCCACTGGCAAGCTGGTCAGCCGATACCGTCACTTGCAGGGACAACCCTTGTCAGGCCGTTCGCAGTGCTGCGGGTCGCAAGAGGGAGATTGCCTGGCTGGGGCTGGATTTATCTCATCACGAACGGGCCGCCTTCATGAGCTCCCTGATCGGCACCGCGAAGCTGAACGGCATCGACCCGCAGGCCTAGCTCGCCGACATCATCGCCCGGATCTCCGACCTGCCGGTCTCGCGGCTGCCGGAATTGCTGCCCTCGGCGTGGAAACCCGCCACTCCGGAAGTCAGGGCCGCCTGACCGCGGCCCTCTTCGGAGGCTTACAAAACAAGCGCCCGCAGCCTGCGCGGAGCGGAAATTAGTCGATTTTTGGTAAAGGCTGCTGAACGGACAGAACGATCACTGCCGCGCCCGTGTCGCCCGCACTTTCCATACCCCTACCCAGGGCTTTAGCCGTCGAACCGTCTGCGCGAGTGCACCGACCAAAACTGCGCACATCAGGGTTTTGTAAACGATGCCCATCGTGCCCTCGATCAAGATCGCGTGCGCCACACTTCCGATGACTACCACGACGGCAGCTGAAGTATGAGCTAGCCGCCAGACTTGCGGGCGCAAACGCAGTCTCTTCCGAAATGCAGCCAATAGTGCCAAAGCGATCAAAGCCCACATCGCCACGACGCCGAACATCGAGAACGCCGTCGGCGCAGTGAAAGTCAGCGCGTCGATCATGTCAGGCGGACTCGTGACCCAGAGGCCGGCAACATGCACACAAATTGCGAGCAACAGGCCCGCCCCTATCCAGCGATGGATCCTTCGCCCGACTGACATTGGTAGTCCGGGAAGGAGCCCTGAGGCCAGCAATGGCTGCACCAGCAAGAGCGCCAGCGCGATTACACCGGCGAATCCTGCCGCTATGAATCCTGCCGCTATATAGACAGCTCCACGGTATTGCAGGAACTCGCTACCCGCCGCCGCGACCAAAGGCACGACGATTACGCAAGCAAGCGCACCCCAGATTAGGATCGCCCCAATGATGGCCACGGTCACACGGGTTGCAGCACAAAATCCGCTCTCAGGCTCTTGTCACGAGAACTCGACATAACCGGGCGTAGAAACACCGTCTCGAATTCACCACTATCATAGGCAAGATGCCCGTGCGGCTGTCCGAAAGCCGGCACGATCTGGGGCATCTCAAGTTGGAATGCACCATCTCTGTCGGTCAGCGTTGCGCCATGGCTCCGCGGGTCGCGCTCGTAGCCTTCTGTCGTGTGCGCCCAGATCTGGATGCGAATGCCCTCTAGAGGCGTACCATCACCGGCGCGGCACACAGTACCAGTCATAAAGAAACCGCCGCCACCGATCCGGTCCACGATGGGCGCGCCAGGGAGGTAGTTGTTCGACCCACCGCGCATCGATTTCGTCGGAGCCAGGCCCTTCGCGCGAGCGGGCGAAAGCAGCGCTGTCCCGGATGCGATCACTGCGGCTGGCCGACAGAAACCGCTGGAGGCGCCGGGGGGTGGTGTTGCTGGACGCGGCCAGTTGTTCGAGGCCGAAATCAGGAGAAGACATGCCGTTGCGAATGGCCTCGCGAATGAAGGAAAGCGGGGCATGGGCTGTTTCCGGCGTATTGTCGCCCTCTTTGTCGGAGACGTCTCTCCGCCCGCAGGACCGGAACTGGACCCTCAGCCAGGATGGGGGGAAAGTCAGGGACAGCGCGGGTTGCTTTGACCGGAGCATCGCACTGGAAGGAAGGAAATCGCGCGGAACTCCGTCGAAGGAGGGAGCAGCAACGAGCAGTCTGTCCGCATCAAGGGCCGGGCCGAGACACTCCGAGAGAACTGTCGTGTAGAAGACGACGCCAATGGCATCGGCTAGAGGCGTTGGTCGCTCGGGATCCAACATCCGCCTGACCTCGCAGACGGCGGCCGTGGGGCCGACCCGGAGGCCATAGACGACGTTGTCGAATTGGTTCGCGGTTTCGAGGATTGAACCGGTCAGGAAATCGCCCAGCGTGATTGCGGTGCGGGCGGAGGTGCGCAGGATCGGCTCGCCCCTCCGGGCGGCTTCTTTGGCCACTTTTGACGCGAAGAATGGATCGTTCAGGGCGAACGCCATGTCTTCGAATGCCGCGTAACAGGCCGACGCCTCGACGGGCCACGCTGGGTCGAAGAGGGCATCCGGCGGGATTCTGTTCCGTTCAAGGATGGCGTAGATGTCGCCACCGCGCTCGACAAAGGGGTTGGCGAGTTGCTGCAGAAGCACCGCGCGCGTGAACCTCGGCCCGGAGCCTGCTGCCATGATATCTCCTCCTGTGCCGGCCAAGTGGTTTCAGGCTGTGCCCAACACGCCAAATTTCGATACGACGCGGCGCACACGGCACATTAACGCATTCCGCGATGTGGTAGAGTCGGAGGCGCGTTTCGCATAGCACGGCACGTGAGCCGGGTGAGAAACCATGTGCAAGATGATCCGTTTTCTCGCGAGATCAAAATCGTTGCGATGGTCGGTCCGGATTCCAACGAAGATTTTGAACTGGTCGAGGAGGCAACTTGCTACGCAGGTCGTTGGATCCGGCCGCCGCACCGACATCTGCCAATTCGCCATGACTGCCTCCTACGCCACAAACCAAAGGGCTGTCAGACATGAAAGACCGTACCACGACCCCGAAATTCGATCACCAGATGAGCCGCCGTGGATTCTTCGCGGGCACGGCCGCCGCAGGCGCCGCGGTCACGGCGGCAGGAATCCTCGGGACGGCACCGGGGCGCGCCTCGGCACAGGCCGCAAGTGCCCCGGTAATCACGCCTATTACGGAGATGACCATGCCGCTTTCGAAGGCGAAGGAGCCATTTCCCATTGAGCTCGTCCGTGCAGCGCGTGAACTCTTCAGCTTTCCCAACTGGCAGGCCGGCGGTGACGATTCCGTCTACTACAACCTGAACATTCCCGAGTTCTTCAATTGCGGTCTCACCCCGCCAGTGATGGAACCACGGCCGCTCGAGCGGGCGATCAATCAGGATCTCGAGAACCTGACATTCACTGCCAGGGACGGGTCCCAGACCCCACCGCTCAAGAAATATCTCGTCGGGCCCTAGGTGTTTGATCCCACGGTTTGATGGTGCGATCCATTCGCTGGAATGGAAGGAAGCCCTATGGGACAGGTACGTCACGGCAGCGCCACGACCACGCACGCCATCCGAGCAGCAATACAGCGATCGCAAGCTTCGACCGCGGCGCTAAGCCGGGAGCTTGGCATCAATCCGAAGACCGTCGCGAAGTGGCGAAAGCGCGAGACGGTGGAAGATCGCAAGACGGGGCCGAGGGATCCTCGCTCCACTGTTCTCAGCGATACCGAGGAGGCGATGGTTGTCGCTTTCCGAAGGCACACGCTGCTGCCGCTGGATGACTGTCTCTATGCCCTCCAGCCGTCGATCCCGCACCTGACACGATCGTCGCTGCATCGCTGTCTTCAGCGGCATGGGATCTCGCGGCTGCCGGATGTCGAAGGGGACAAACCCAAGCGGCAGCGGTTCAAACGCTATCCCATCGGGTTCTTTCACATCGACATTGCCGAGGTGCAGACCGCCGAGGGCAAGCTCTATCTCTTCGTTGCCATCGATCGAACCAGCAAGTTCGCGGTCGCCCAGCTTATCGAGAAAGCCGACCGACGAACCGCGTGGGAGTTCCTGGAACACCTGCTGGAGGTGGTTCCGTACCGAATCCACACGATCCTGACCGACAACGTCCTATGTCGGGAAGCTTTGGCGGCTTGAAGCATCAGGTCTTGGAGCATCCGGTATTCCGGATGCCCTGATATGGTTGCCCAGACGGGTTTCGCCGTCAAGAAACGGTCTCTCCCATA